>CAUGOD010000072.1 GCA_959601025.1 uncultured Oscillospiraceae bacterium | reverse complement strand
CTATTCGCTATTCTTTTGCTTATCTTTTGTCTCACATCATTGTAACACCTACACGTCCTATCTGCTCCAATGAAAATTATGCCTTGCATTTCTATTCCTCTTATGATAGTATAGACGGGTAAAAGTTTGGAAGAATAAGCGGAGGGCCGGAAATGACTGGTTTTGAAATTGCGATTGGCGTGGTATTGATTATTTTTTCACTGCTGATTATTTTTATTGTCTTGATGCAGGAAGGCCGCCAGGCCAATCTTGGCGCGATTCAGGGCGGGGCGGATACTTTCCTCGAAAAAGGAAAGGCCCGCACCTGGGATATGCGGCTTGCCAAATGGACCAAGGTGGTGGCAATCACGTTTTTCGTGCTGGTGTTCGCCGGCATGCTGATCACCAAGTTCCTCGGTAAATAATCATGTCCTGCCTATTGTGCATGGCATAAACGCGCCCTGCTCGCTATTTCGAGCAGGGCAATTTTTTTGGAGTAAGCGCGCTTTTCGTACGGCGCTGTGCTTGGCAGGGAATATCCTGTGCGGCAGGGAAAGGATGAAGGGATAACGATGGCAAAATTAACGGGCGGTGAACTGAAACGAAAAATCCTCCGTCGGCTTGGCGGTGAGAAAAAGGGAATGTCGATGGACGCGCTGGCGTCCGCGCTTCGGATACGGAAGGGAGACCGTCCCGGCTTCCTTCTGGCGCTTGGGCGGCTGGAGCAGAACGGTGAAATCCTTCGGAACAAAAAGGGAAAATATACTCTTGCCGGGACGAACGATACCCGCGCAAGGCTGCTTTCCCTCAACCGCGGCTTCGGCTTTGCCCGGCCGGAGGACGGAGGCGCCGACTGCTTTATCCCCGGCCGGTACCTGAACGGCGCGCTGCCGGGGGATATCGTGCTCATCCGGCTCGGCCCGCCGGATGAGCGGGGGCCGCAGGGCGAGGTAGTCGAGGTGCTGGAGGAAGGCGGCCGTTTATACACCGGCAGACTAGTCTCCGCCGGGGAAAAGAAGCGGGAGGTGCTCCCGGATTCTCTGATCCGGTTTCCCCTTCCCGTAAAAAAGGGAGACGGCGACGCGGCGGTGGGAGATAAGGTGCGCTTTCGCGTGACCTTCAACAAGGACGGCGACCCGGTCGCCCGGGTGGTGACCTCCTACGGCAGCGCGGACAGTGCGAGGGTTTGCGCTGATGCGATTGTGGACGCGGCAGGCATCCCCTCGGCGTTTCCGGATGTAGTGCGGACCGAAGCTAAGCGGCTGCGGGACGCGGGGATTACGGAGCAGGATATGGAGGGCCGGGAGGATTTGAGGGACTGGACCATCTTCACTATCGATGGGAAGGACGCGAAAGACCTGGACGACGCGATATCTCTTGACCCGGCGGGAGAAGGATGGCGGCTTGGCGTGCACATCGCGGACGTATCCCATTATGTGCGGGAGGGTTCCGCGCTGGATAAGGAGGCCCGCCGCCGGGGCACCTCGGTCTATTTTGCCGACCGGGTGATTCCTATGCTGCCGGAGGCGCTTTCCAACGGCGCCTGTTCCCTGAACGCGGGGACGGACAAGCTGACCCTTTCCGCTATCCTGACGTTGGATAAACACGGCGTATGCACCGACGCGAAAATTAAAAAGACGGTGATCCGCTCCTGTATTCGAGGGGTGTACGGCGAGATCAACGCCCTCTTTGACGGGACGGCGGATGAGACGATCCGGACCAAGTACGCCCCGGTGCGGGAGACCCTTTCCCATATGCGCGTCCTCGCTGCCCGGATGCGGGAGGCCGCCTCCGCCCGGGGAACAATGGACCTGATCAGCACCGAATCCGTATTCACCCTGGACGAGCAGGGGCGCCCGGTGGATATCGCCGCCCGTACGACCGGGGAGAGCGAGGGGATGATTGAGCAGTTCATGATCGCCGCCAACGTGGCGACCGCCGCCTATGCCCGGCGGCGGGGCATCCCTTTTGTTTACCGCGTGCACGACCGGCCCGATCCGGATAAGCTGGGAATCCTCAGTGAAACCGCCGGACGGCTGGGGCTGAAAACCGTGCGGCTGTCCGCCCAGCTCGACCTGAGGGATCTGATGGAGGAGGCGCGGGAAACGCCCTACGCCCGGCTGATCTCCGACCGACTGCTTCGGTCGATGGCCAAGGCGCAGTACAGCGAAAATCCGCTGGGGCATTATGGTCTCGCGCTGAAGGATTACTGCCACTTTACCTCGCCGATCCGGCGGTATCCCGATCTAAGCATACACCGCATTCTTTCGGACGCGATCGCCGGCGTTCCCAAGGACGAGCTGCTCCGCCGGTACGCCGCATTTGTGCGGGAATCAGCGGACCTGTCCTCCCAGTACGAGGTGCGGGCCATGACGGCGGAGCGGGAATGCGAAGCCTGTTATAAGGCCGAGTATATGGAACGCTTCCTCGGAGAAACCTTCGAGGGCGTGATTGCGTCGGTCTCCTCCTTCGGCCTGTTTGTGGAACTACTGAATTCCGTGGAGGGGTTGGTCCGGCTGGAGGAGCTTCCCGAAGCCGGGCTGCGGTACGACGATGTGGCGTCCCTTGTAAACGGCAGGGGCAGGCCGCTGTACACGGTGGGGGACGCGATGACAGTGCGGGTGGACGCGATCGACGTTTCCTCCGGCCGGATTGACTTTTCCCCGGCGATTCCAACGCTGGAAAAGAAATAGATAACAGACGATAGAGAGAAGTGGGGGGGGGGGGGGGGCGTTAGCCCAGACCGCCCCAACCGGTC
>CAUGOD010000071.1 GCA_959601025.1 uncultured Oscillospiraceae bacterium | reverse complement strand
CCCATTCCTTAGTACAAGTATATCATACTTGTCTAACTAATGGGGTGCAGTTCAGAAACGGTACCGGCCACGTTCGTCTGCGCAACGATGGACGGTGGGAAGGCCAGTATTATTTTGAAGGGAAGAGGAAAAGCTGCTACGACAAAACGGAAGAAGATTGTCAGGGACGGCTCAACGTCATACTCGGTAAAATCTATTTATCGGCTTACGTCGAAGGAAGCCGAATGCCGTTATATGCCTATCTTCACAAATGGCATATGGATTATCTGGATGTCAGGCCCTCCACACATGTCAACTATGATACCTATATTGAAGGGCACATCTTTAATTCCCGCCTTGGTAGTATTCCCTTGAAAAAGCTGTGTCTGGATGACTTTGTTACCTTTTTCAAGGCAAAAGAAGTTTCCGGAAGACTGGACAACAGACCGGGCGGCCTGTCTCCAAAGGCCCTCCGGAATATACGGAATATGCTGTCCGAGGCACTGGAATTCGCCATCAATAATCTGCGTTGGCTGGAATGGAATCCGATGGCCGGCTTGAAAACGCCGAAGGTCACCCTTCCCAAAATTCAGGTATACACACAGACAAACCAAGACAGCATTGAACTGGCGGCCTTACAGCATGAAAACAAAAACGCCCTGCTGGTCTTAATCGACCTGTATACAGGGCTACGGATCGGCGAGTTGCGTGGACTCTCATGGAATGATTTTGGCCCAAGCAGAGAATATTTTGACATTTCGGTTATTCTTGAGTGTCTGTCCAAAAAATGGGTGAAGGGTCGCCCTGAATATCGGCAAGTTCCGATTGCCGGGTCGAATCCTAATGCTGCTACCGCTCTTTGTCTGGAGCCTCCTAAAACCGAAAGCGGCAAGCGGCGGATACATATGTCCGATCAGGCTATTGCTGCATTTGATGACATTGAGACGCAGCAGAGGGAACAGGGCCTCTATAAACCGGATGGCTTTGTTTTCCTCCAGACGAACGGAAATCCCTATGAGCCCAGGAAGTACCGCAAACTCTATGAAGACGTATTGCAGCGGGCAAACGTAGACTATCAAAAATTCCATACGCTGCGGCATACCTTTGCCACCAGGGCCTTTGAACTGGACTTCGATATTCCCACCCTGGCGGAAATCCTGGGCCACGCCCAAAAGTCTACAACGGAGAATATGTACGGGCATTCCCTGGATGATTCAAAGAAGCGGAATATGGCAAAGTTTAACCGCCGTATGGATAGGGCTGTGTAGGGAATATCCCTCGTACTAAAGATAGTAGACAGGAGCCGTATGGGGGCGTAAATCGGCAATAGCGGTCAGAATAGCGGTCAAACCGCAGAAAAGACCCCTAAGCTCAAAAGGAGGTGCCCACACAAACTTGCATAATCCATTGAGAAGACTTGCAAAGAAGCAGCCCCCCTCAACAAAGCCATTTTTAAGTGCATTACTGAATCTGGCGGAAACAGAAAAACCCGCAAAGCCAACAGCTATGCGGGTTTCATGGTTGCGGGGGCCGGATTTGAACCGACGACCTTTGGGTTATGAGCCCAACGAGCTACCGGACTGCTCCACCCCGCGAAATATTGATTTTTGAAATAAAGCGCGTCTCATCCTGCGAACAGGATGAGACGCGGCGTGGTTGCGGGAGGCGGATTTGAACCACCGACCTTCGGGTTATGAGCCCGACGAGCTACCGGACTGCTCCATCCCGCGATATTGTCCTCTTTTGGAGGTGCTTTTCTATTATATAGCATCCCGTTGGAAAATGCAAGCTCTTTTTTTGCTTTCCAGTATTTTTCTTTTCAACGGCGTGGACGGTTGAAGATATACGCAGTTTTGCGGATTTTGGGCGAACCAGAAAAAAGTGAAAAACAGTGTGCTTCATCAGAAGAGTTCTTTCGGAAGACGCACGTCCTCGCGCGGGATGTTGTCCCATGAGAAACAGGGGACCAGCTCCCGGGGCGTTGCCGGCTCCGGTCGGTCGAGCAGGCCGGCGGCAAAAGCAAGCCGGCCCACGATGTCCGGTGCGCTGAGCCCCCGTTCCCTGAGTGCGTCCAGGCCGAAATCCCGATCTCGTTTGGAAAGGCGGCGGCCGTCCGGTGCGAGCAGCAGCGGGGTGTGATAAAAGCGGGGAGGTTTGAAGCCGAGCAGCCGGTACAGGAGAAGCTGGCGGGGAGTGGAGGACAACAGGTCTCGTCCCCGCACGACCTGGGATATCCCCATCGCCGCGTCGTCAGCGACCACCGCAAGCTGGTAAGCGTACACGCCGTCCGACCGGCGGAGAATGAAGTCCCCGCATTCCGAGGGCAGATATTGCTCTACAGCGCCGTAATGACCGTCGGTGAAGGCGATCGTTTCCTCCGGTACCCGGAGTCGGAGCGCGGGAGCTCGCAAGAGAGCGCGTTCTTCGGCAGCGGCCGCGGAAAGACGACGGCACCGCCCATCATAAACCGGTTCGCCGTCGGCGGCGTGGGGAGCGTCGGCGGCATGAAGCTCAGCACGGGTGCAGAAGCAGGGATACACCAGCCCCCGCGCCTGCAGACGGTCCAACAAAGCGGCGTACCGCTGCGTGCATTCCTGCTGATAATAAGGCGGATGGGGACCGCCCCGGCTTCCTCCCTCATCCCAGTCCAGGCCGAGGAAGAGCAGATCCCGCTCCAGCTGGTCGGCATAGGCCTTCCTGCTCCGGGCGGGATCGAGATTCTCAACCCGCAGCACCATTCGACCACCGACGGACCGCGCTGAAAGCCAGGCCAGCAGGGCGCAGAACAGGTTTCCTAGGTGCAGCCGTCCGCTGGGCGTCGGTGCGAACCGTCCCACAATGCCGGAGTTCATATGCCGTCCCTCCTTTTTACAGCATTATAGCCCGTATCCCTTTCGGCTGTCTATACCCAGTTCCTATACGTGCCCGTCAGCGGATAAAATCTGTGTTTGCTTTTTACCGCTTGGTATAAAACAATGCATTCTTTTTATCAAATACTCGTATGTGCCTATACCGAACCGGGTGGAAAACATTTTCCCATTGCTATATTGCTATATAGGAAAAAATTTTTGAGTTCCGGCCCCGGCGTCTTAATCGGCCTCTTATTGGGCATTTCGGGCTGTCTCTCCCATGAATCCCCGCCGGAACATGAAAAAGAAGGACGTCCCTGACGGGATGTCCTTCTTTTTTGGTGATCCATCGGAGATTCGAACTCCGGACACCCTGATTAAAAGTCAGGTGCTCTGCCAGCTGAGCTAATGGATCGGGTTTCCTCTGACCGCGCCAGAATATTATATCCAATGATTCATCGCTTGTCAAGGAAAACCTGCCGGACAGGCCAATTTATTTGTAAGTTTGTCAAACATATTGGACAGCGAAGTCAAGAGGAGAAAGCCAACGGAG
>CAUGOD010000070.1 GCA_959601025.1 uncultured Oscillospiraceae bacterium | reverse complement strand
CCCTCGGCACGCGGTTTTGGAGACCGCTGCTCTACCAACTGAGCTATGCCCCTATATTGAAGAAACAAACCGGAGCCGGGCGTTTTCATCCGAGCTCCAAGGTCTGCCCCTCAAATAAAAATTTGGTGGGCCTTCAGGGACTCGAACCCGGGACCGACCGGTTATGAGCCGGTTGCTCTAACCAACTGAGCTAAAGGCCCATGTCTGCTGGAACTATCCGTTCATACTGTCCATGGCATTCATAATACCAATAGGACGACCGTGCAGAGACGGTCGCGCCGAAGCACGAGAGTTATTTTACCATAAATATGTCGCTTGTCAAGAGTTAATCGACGTTTTCTTGATTTTCCGTACGGAGACGTGCGGCCCGCAGCTGATATTCGGTGGGCGTAACACCCTTTACCTTTTTAAATACCCGTGAAAAATACAGGGGATCGGCATATCCCACCGAACCGGCGACCTCCGTAACCGTAAATTTGCCGTTTTGCAGCAGGCTGCAGGCTTCATTGATTCGGTATTTCTGCAAAAACTCATTAGGGGAGATATTGTAAAAGGAGATGAACGCCCGGTACAGCTGGCTGCGGCTGATTCCCGCGTAGTCGGCAATGTCCGACACGCCGATGTCATTGGAATAATTGTATTGTATAAACCGAAGCGCCTGGGCAAGATAATCCCGTGTCCCGTAATCCCGCTTTTCCGCTTCGTTTTCCTGGATCAGACGGCCCAGAAACAGATACAGATAGCCGATCATAGCGGCGTCGGCCGCGGGCGTGTTGCCGCGGGATTCATAGATTCGCAGCAGCAGCGAACGGATATCGTTTCCCTCCGGCAGCCGGAGAACAGGAGACTCCTTCTGAAAACCGGACAGCTGGATCATTCGCTTAGCCTCCGTCCCATGAAAGCCGACCCAGTAATATTCCCACGGCTCCTTTTCATCCGCCGCATAAGAGACGACCTGCGAGGGGAAAATGAGAAACATATCCCCGGCCGTGATAGAATGCGTCTTTCCTCCGCAGGTATAGGCGCCCGCGCCGGAGGTCACATAATGGATCAGGTAGCGGTCCCGTGTGGCGGGCCCCCAGGCATGGCGAGGGCCGCATTTCTGATATCCTGTATTATAAACGGCAAGACCGAGGTTTTCCCTTAACGTATCGGTAAAGGAATACTTGAAATCTCCGCCGGTCTTGCCGGCTTTTCCTTCGTTCCGGATGTCGCCGCCGCTCATGCCCCTTACCTCCTTTTGACGCAGTTCCTGTTTCCATTATAGCCAGATATGCAACAAATGTCCATATAAAGGAGAAATAAAAGAATGACGGAATCGGACGAAATCGTTACAATAATGAGTAGAAAGAAACGGCGGACGGGAACGGCCAGGGCCGGGGCGTCCGGAAAACCGACAAAACAGACAGAACAGGAAAGGGGAGCCGGGAATGGCGACGGGAATAGCGGCGCTGGTTCGGCAAATACAAAACGGGGAATATGACGAGGCGTTCCGCACGCTGTACGGAGAAGAGGCTGTTTTCGCACAGCGGGAACGGTATTGCCATGCGGCGGAGGAATTCGGGAAGCTGTTCGGCGAAGAGCGGGAGGTCCTGCTGTTCTCCGCTCCAGGGCGGACGGAGATCGGCGGCAACCATACCGACCACAATCACGGCCGCGTGTTGGCGGCCAGCGTGGATCTGGATGTAATCGCGGTGGTATCTCCATCGTCGGAAGGCCGCATCCGGGTGCAATCCGAGGGCTATCCGATGGATACGGTCTCGCTGGAAGCGCTTTCCGTCAGAGAGGAGGAGTTCGATCGTTCCTCCGCGCTGATCCGCGGGATGGCCGAGAGGTTTCTTAGCCAGGGCTTTGCGGCGGGCGGTTTTGACGCTTATACTACCTCCAATGTCCTGAAAGGCTCCGGCCTGTCCTCCTCCGCGGCGTTTGAGGTGCTGATCGGCACGATCCTGAACCATCTCTTCAACGAGGGCCGGGTAAGCGCGGTGGCCATTGCTCAGATGGCGCAGTATGCGGAAAACGTCCACTTTGGGAAGCCCTGCGGCCTGATGGATCAGACGGCCTCCTCGGTGGGCGGAATCATTACGATCGACTTTGCCGATCCGGCGGAACCGATCATCCATCAGGTGGACTTTGATTTCCGCCGTTCCGGCTATCGTCTCTGTATTGTGGACACCGGCGGCAATCATGCCGACCTGACGCCGGAATATGCCGCTGTTCCGGCGGAAATGAGGGCTGTGGCGGCGTCCCTTGGCGTCGAATTCCTGCGGGAGACCGACTGGCCGACGCTGCTGAAGGCGATTCCGTCCCTGAGAAAACAGCATGGGGACCGCGCCGTCCTGCGCGCCATGCATTTCCTGAAGGAAAACGAACGGGTCGCCGCGCAGGTGGCTGCGTTGGAAAGTGGGGAATTCGCCCGATTCCTGGCATTGATTCTGGCTTCCGGGCATTCCTCCTTCGAATATCTCCAGAATGTGTATCCCTGTTCCCTGCCGGATGAGCAGGGCTTGTCCCTCGCCCTCTGCCTGGCGCAGTCGCTGCTGGAAGGGAAGGGGGCCTGGCGGGTGCATGGAGGCGGCTTTGCGGGGACGACCCAGAATTTTGTCCCGGATGCGATGCTGGAAGCTTTCCGCCGGGAGATTGAAGCGGTCTTCGGCAAAGGGAGCTGTCATGTGCTGAACGTGCGTCCCTGCGGCGGCGTTCGTCTGGATATGCTGCGCTGAACTCTGCTCCATAAAGCAAAACAGAAAGGATCTGGAGGAAATGGCTGAACTGAGAAAGCATCCCCTGACAAACGACTGGATTATGATCGCCTCCCACCGGCAGGGCCGGCCGCAGATGCCGAAGGATTATTGCCCTTTCTGCCCGGGATCGGGCAAGGTTCCAGAGCATTATGATGTTTATAAATACGACAACGATTTCCCGGCCTTGTCGCAGAATCCGCCCGAGCCGGACCCGGTTGCTAACGAATTCTTTGAAACCGCCCCGGCTTATGGCAAGTGCGAGGTTATCCTGTATTCGCCGGAGCATACTATCACGCTGCCCGAGTTGCCGGCCGCTCACATTAAAAAGCTGGTCGATCTGTGGGTGGAACGCTTCAACGCCATCCGCGAGGATGAAAAAATCAAATATGTTTTCATCTTCGAGAACCGCGGCGAGCTGGTCGGCGTCACCATGCCCCATCCCCACGGGCAGATTTACGGCTATTCCTTCCTTCCCAAAAAGCTGGAGCTGGAGGTGGATAACGCCCGCCGTTATCTTCGGGAAAAGGATACCTGTCTGTTTTGCGAAATGCTCCGGCAGGAGGTTGCCTTCGAGAAGCGGGTTATTTTCCGGAACGAGCATTTCACGGTGTTTCTGCCCTTCTTCACAGAGTATCCGTACGGCGTCTATATCATGAGCAACGCCCATCGTTCAAACATCGCGGAATTCACCGAGGAGGAACGGCTTTCCCTGGCGGAAACGCTCCGCCGGACGACCGGGATGCTGGACAGCCTGTTTGATTATAAATTCCCTTATATGATGTGCATGTATAACGCGCCGGTGAACGGGGAGGACGCGTCCGCCTATTTTCACTGGCATATCGCGTTTTATCCGCCGATGCGAAGCGCGGATAAGGTGAAGTTCAATGCATCCAGCGAAACCGGCGCGTGGGCCCACTGCAACCCCACCTGTCCGGAGGAAACGGCCAAAGAGCTGCGGGCGGCCTATGAGCGATTTATGAAGAAATAGGATATAACGCGAAAAATCAAAACCACCCGTTGAACGGGTGGTTTGAACAGGCCCTATAAGGGCCTAAT
>CAUGOD010000069.1 GCA_959601025.1 uncultured Oscillospiraceae bacterium | reverse complement strand
TAGCTAACGCCCCGTGTTCCATACTCCTGCGAAAGCCGCAGCTTGGCCTGTACGCTGCGCGCATCCTCAAACCAGACCTCGTGCTGCCGTCCCTGCGCGTCGTAATACCGATAAAAAGGAGCCTGCGCTGTCGGATCAAATTCGATGGCGGCGTTCTGCCGGACCGCCCGGTTTACCGCCTCCACATTGGAGAGAGACTCGGCTTGGGACTCTCCCCGAACAAAGGGCAGCGTCCAGTCGTATCCGTAGTTCGGCATCCCCATAAAGATTTTTCCCGGGTCAATCTGGCTGACGGCGTAATCCAGTACCTCCCGCACCTTGTTGAGCGGCGCTACAGCCATGGGGGGACCATAGGTATACCCCCATTCATAGGTCATCAGCAGCACGTAATTCGCCGCCGCGCCAAGGCCCGCGTAATCATGTCCTTCATAGAGCTGTCCGGGCTGGTCGGAGGAGGTTTTGGGAGCGAGTGCCACGACAACGGGATAGCCTTCGGCGTTCAGCCTTTGCGTAATATTCTGAATAAAGGCGGTGTAGGCGTCCCGGTTTTCCGCGCCGATGTATTCAAAATCCACATCCAGCCCATAGTATCCCTTTGCCCTCAGATTGGCAAGGATTTCATTGATCAGACGCTCCTGCACAGCCGGGTCGTTCAGCACGATATTGGCCAGCTCGTTGCTGAAGGTCCCCTCCTCGGTCAGGGTGGAGATCAGCATCAGCGGCGCGACCCCGTATTCCTTCGCAATGGCGATTACTTCCTCGTCGTCCATCCCGATCAGCTCCCCCTCTGGTGTGAAGCCATAGGTAAAGAGCGTCAGATAAGTCAGGTATGGCAGCGTTTTGCGTAATACCGCCCGATCGATATACGGATAGGCATAGCCGTTAACGGAGAGCGTTCCCTCTTTTTCCCCTTCGTAATCGATTACCAGCACCTGCCCCGGCGTCAGCGCCGAAAGCCCGCCGAGCTGCGGATTATTCCGCAGAAGCTGATTGACCGACACGCCGTATCGGTCCGCGATACCTTCCAGCGTGTCTCCCGGCGTCACGGTAACCACCTGCCGCGGATACAGCACCACGATCGTCTGTCCGACCGCCAGCGCGGCCGGATCGGTCAATTCGTTATCCTGCGCGAGCCGCGCTGCGGTCGTTCCATAAGCCTGAGCGATGGAATAAAGGCTTTCCCCCGGCTGTACCACATGAATGTCCACTGACAGCACCCTTCCTTTCGGAGTTGCCGGACTTCCGGCATGCTCCGGTATTTTCCAGCCTTTCTCCCACGAACCCGGCCGGACGCATCCAGAACAGTATATGCGGTTGGGTTCTCCTACTGGGCCTGGCCATCCGGATTTTTTCAAAAAAGGCGGAATCCGCCTTTAGAACAGCCGGATCACGGCCAGCGCGAGGAGCAGCGCCCCGCCCATCCAGGAAAGGTCAAACGGCAGCTTTTCCGCCGTGCGGCGGCCTCCGGCCGCGCCAAGCAGCACTGCGCCGCCGCTGACCAGCAGGGAAAGGATCGCCGTCAGCGGATAGCTGATCTCCCTCAATCCCGCGCCGAAGCCGGCCGCCAGCCCGTCCAGGGAAAGCGCCGCCGCCAGCGGGGCCGCTTCCCGGGGTGAAAGGCTGTGAGAGCGGTCGCTGTCGGCTTCCTCCGGGTTGGCGTAGATGTTCAGGATAAAGCGCAGTTCAAAGCCCGCTACCTTCCATTCCCGCCGAAGGGTCGTGTGCCGGCGGAGAAAGGCTTTCAAGGTGCTGTCAAACAGCTTAACAACCCCCAGCAGACACAGGACGCCGAAGGAAATCCCTTCCGCCAGCCCTTCCGGCAAAAAGGGCCGGATCACGCCGCCGAATAAAAGGGAAATCAGCAGAATCCCGGTGCTGACCGCCGCAATCACCGCGACGGAGGAAAACGGGATTCGAATGCGGCCAACGCCGTAAGCGAAGCTCGCGGCAAAAGCGTCCGCCGATACCGCGGTGACAAGGAGAAGAATCTCCGCAAGGGAGCCGGCGGAAATCAGGACGCCGCCGGTCAGCGCCTCGTAAATTGCCGATCCATTCATGCGTTATGTACCCCTTCCGTTTCATCGAAAACCGGTTTCCCCGGCTGAAAGGCCTCTTGTTTATCCTATGTGAAGGGGTTCGACCGGGATACAATGGATGGAAAAAGGCGCCGGCGGGGCAACATGGTTCCCTATTCGGTCAGACAACGATGGAGAGGAGAAATATAACAAACGCTTATCCTGTCAAACAGTCGTGATAACATCCACACGGCCAGGATCAGCCCTATCCCTGATTGATGATGCAAAATTCTGCAAATTACGATCATTCCGCCGCGGACCGCGCCATTTCGGTAATTTTTCGGATCGTATTCATAGCGGAGAACAGCAGTCCCTCCTCCGGGATAAGCAGGTCGAAGGTCTTTTCCAGTTCCACCACCGCCGCGACATAGCCCAGGGAATCCATCCCTAAAACGGAAAGGTCCTCATCCTCCTGTCCGGGGAGGATTTCCAGCGGCGCCGCGCGATTCACCGCCGTGCGGACGGAATCCAGCGTAATTTCCGGACGGTTTTTCGGCTCAGCCATGGCCCACCGCCTCTTTCCTGCCTATTTTGTCTTCTATGCCCTTTTTGGCTTTCCCATCTATACGACCGGAAAAGCCCAAATCCGCCGTTACACTGCTTTCCGGCCTTCCCTCCCGTGCGGTGAAGAAGCGGGTCGCTTTCCCGTCCCCCACATCTCCCGCTGCTTTTTCCGGTATCCCAAGCTCCTGCAGGAGGAGCCGGGCACGTTCGTGCGCTTCGGGGAAAAATTCCAGCTCCAGCTCGTAATCGGTGCGTCCTTCGTAGAAATTCACGTCGAAGTCCAGCCGCAGTCCGTCCGGCAGACGGAACCGGGTGCGGCGGGTGGTCAGGCTCCCCTGCAACTCAAAGCACCGTCCCGGAAAACCGGCCAGCCGCAGCTGCCTGGGCAGGGAGCTCAGCACACAGCAGCGCTCTTCGCTGTGTCGGTAGGCGGTCCGTTCAGGGCAGTGCACCTTGCTCTGCAGCCACAATCCCGCCTCGGTCAGCCGTACCCGCAGGGTGATATCCTGCGAGCGAAGCAAGCCGTCGTCCGTATCGTAATAGTAATTCACCTGGACGGCGTCCTTCCGCGGTACCGTGGGAAACAGCTCCTCCACCCGTTTTATAAACGCATAAAACGAAGGGCCGTCCAGCAAAATTTTGTATTCGTTTTCCGAGATATCCCTGTAATCCGTCATGACGTTCTTCCTTCTTCTGATTTGGCCGCATCAGGCGCCGTCCGGGGCCGCAGGAGCTTACCGGAGGCGTTGCGCTCCAGCCGTTCCACAAATTCCACGGTATCCGGGATTTGATAGGGTGAAAGCCGCCGCCGGCATACGGCCAGGAAATCCGACCGGGTGGCGGCCGGATCGGCCATCACCGCCTTCACGGCGATCCGCTGGCTTCCCCGGCCGTCGGGAACGCCGTAGGCCAGCGCTTCCTTCACCTGATCGTCCAGCGTCAGCGCGTTTTCGATTTCCTGCGGATAGATGTTCATCCCCGCCCGGATGATCAGGCCGTCCCGGCGGGCGCGGATGGATACCATCCCCTCCCCGTCCATCACGGCGACGTCGCCGGTATGGAGCCAGCCATCCCGGAGAACCCGCGCGGTCTGCTCCGGCTGGCGGTAATATCCCTTCATCAGGCTGGGTCCGCTTACCAGCAGCTCCCCCGCTTCTCCGGCCGGAAGCTCGTTTCCTTTTTCGTCCACGACCCGCAGCCGGAGGGACGGGAGAGGAAGTCCCACGCAGTCCGGCTTTTCGTCGAAGCGTTCAGGCGGAAGCCAGCATACCCGCGGGCTGGCCTCGGTCAGCCCGTACACGTTATAGACCGCCGCGTCCGGCAGCATCGCCCGTATCCCCGCCGCCACGGCGGGGGTCAGGCACTCCCCGCTGATCGCCGCGGTTCGCAGGCCGAGCGGGCGGGGATGGCGCGACGCCAGCAGGCTGAGATGATAAAAGAGGGTCGGCGTGCCGCACAGTACGGTAATTTTCTCCGACCGGACGGACTCCAGCACCCGGGCGGGATTGAACGCGCCGTCGTAGAACACGACGTCCACACCCCGTATCAGCGAAATCAGGAATTCTCCGGTCAGCACCGCGCAGTGGTACAGCGGACGGGAAATCAGGATACGGTCCGGTGGCCCGATCCGGAAATAGCTTTCGATATCCCGCAGATTGGCTTCCAGTCCCCGGCCGGTAATCATCGCCCCCTTGGGACGGCCGGTGGTACCGGAGGTACACATAATCAGCTCCACATCAGACAACGCGTCCCTGTCCGCCGTCTCCCGATCCGTCGCGCCGCCTTTCCGCCGCTCCAGCCGGAGCTCCCCGTCCCGGTCGGTCAGGAACCAGGTCAGTCCCACGCTCTCGACAATTTTCCGGCAGTGCTCCTCCCCGTAGCGGGGGGAAAGAGGAACCGCCGTCGCGCCGGCGGCGAAGCAGGCGAGCAGACTCCGGGCGGTGTTCAGCTCCGACGAGCAGTCCAGCCCAATCGTTTCCTTCGGCAGGCTGTGCGAAAGCCAGGCAGCCTGGTCGGCCAGCTCGGCAAAGCACAGCGTCTCCCCGCCGCCGCTTATCGTAGCCGACGGATGCTCCAGCATCCGGTCGGTCAGAAAGTCCCAAATCAATGCGCGTTCCTCCCCTTTTTTACTGGTTTGATCGGCCGCCTTTGTCAGCAGGCAAGATACTGGTCTACCAGCCGGTACAGGTCTCCCACCGTGTCGAATGCCTGCGGGTCCAGGTCCGCTTCATCGATCTGGATAGCGAAGGCCTCCTCCAACGACACCACCAGCTCCACCATTTTCAGGCTGTCGAAGCCAAGCTCCTCCCGCAGGAGGGTCTCTTCGGCAATCGTTCCCTCCGACCGCCCCTCCAGCATGGTCAGGGAAGCCACTACATCGTTGACCGTTTGCTTTACCGATACCATTTCTTTTCCTCTCTCCTTTTCATCGCTTTCAGCCGTCGTTCCGCCATGGCTCGTCAGCTGTTCCCGCAGCTGCTTTGTAAGGAGGACGTCCTCCTCGTTCAGCTCCGTGAGCAGATCAAACAGCCGTTCCCGGGA
>CAUGOD010000068.1 GCA_959601025.1 uncultured Oscillospiraceae bacterium | reverse complement strand
CGTAGGGCTTTGCCCGCACATGAAATACCCCCGGCTTTGCCGGGGGATCATTATTATGGGGTGGCTTTTTCTTCGCGTCCGGTGTATAATGCCAACAGAATGATTTCCGACGCAAGGAGTGGTCATGGCGATGAGCAAAAAAAAGATACTGGTGCTGAACGGTCCCAACCTCAACCTGTTGGGGATGCGGGAACCGGGTGTTTACGGTTCGGACAGCTATGAGGAAATCTGCGCGCGTATCCGCCGCCGGGCGGAGAAATACGGGATCGCGGTGGACTTTGATCAGTCCAACAGCGAGGGAGGGCTGATCGACCGCCTGCATGCCTGCATCGGCGTGTACGACGGCGTGATCCTGAACGCAGGGGCGTATACCCACTACAGCTATGCGATCCGGGACGCGATCGCCGCGATCCGTCTGCCGGTGATCGAGGTGCATCTTTCCAATATCCATGCGCGGGAGGAATTCCGCCATACATCGGTGATCGCTCCGGTCTGCCGCGGGCAGATTTCCGGCTTTGGACCGGTCAGCTATCTGCTGGCGCTGGAAGCGTTTGCCGAAGCGGAGCGGGACTGAACCATGGAAACACCGACGCTTCGCGCGGTCATCCGCGCCGGACGGGACGCGATGCAGGAGGACCGGGTCGCCGCCCTGCTGCATTCCGTTCCCTGGGGCAGGGGAAGACCGCTGGAACAAATCCGGCGGGAGCTGGCGGAGTCGCTGTGCTTCGGCGTGTTCCTTCCCATCCGACCGGGTGGAGACTTCCGGCAGGGCGGAGGGATGCAGGTAGGCTTTGCCCGCGCACTGGTCGACAGCGCGGGAACCTACCATCTCTGCGACGTGGTGATCGCGGAGGAGTGGCGCGGCCGGGGACTGGGTACGCGGCTGGTACAGGCGGTAACGGAAACGCCGGGGCTGCGGGGCCGCACCGGCACGCTGGAAACGGAAAACGCGCACCGTTTTTATGAAAGAGCGGGTTTTTATCGCTGCGGCCGGATGCGGATGCTTCATCGTCCGCTGAGCGATGCCGGGGACGAATCGTTGTGAAAGGACAGAGCGATATGCAATCCATAGAAAAACTGGCGGCGATGCTGCCCTCCGGCGTGGACGCCGCGCTGGTGATCAGCGGACACAATCGCCGGTATTTGACCGGCTTCCCCTCCAGCGCCGGAGTAGTGCTGTTTACCCGGGAAGCGGCCTGGTTCCTGACGGACTTCCGGTATATCGAAGCGGCCCGGCGGACCGTGCGCGGAATGGAATGCGTGGAGTATTCCTCTCTGGCCGAGACGCTGCCGGCGATGGCGGCGCGCCTTTGTCTGCGTACGGTGATTGTGGAGGACGAGGGTCTGAGCATGGCGGAATTCCGCCGTCTATCCGCTATGCTGCCGGATGTAGAGCTGAGAGGCGGCGTGCTGGACGGCCTCCTGCGGGAACGGCGTCTGATCAAAACGCCGGAGGAGCTGGCGAAAATCAAAGCGGCGCAGGCTCTGACCGATTACGGGTTTGAGCATATCCTGCCCTTCATCCGCCCGGGCCGTACCGAACGGGAGGTCGCGCTGGAGCTGGAATTCCTGATCCGGAAGCAGGGGGCGGAGGGAGTTGCCTTCGACTTTATCGTGGTGTCGGGGGCGAATTCCTCTCTGCCTCACGGCGTGCCGGGGGATAAGGTAATCGAATCGGGCGATTTCGTCACCATGGATTTTGGCGCGAGGGTAGACGGCTGGCATTCGGATATGACCCGCACCGTGGCGGTCGGCTCCTGTTCGGAGGAGCAGCGGCGGGTATACGATACGGTGTTAAAAGCGCAGCTTGCCGCGCTGTCCGTTTTGAGGGCGGGCCTGCCCTGCAAGGCGGGGGACGCCGCCGCCCGGGAGGTCATCGAGGCGGCTGGTTACGGCGATTTCTTCGGCCATGCGACGGGGCACGGCGTGGGGGTCGAGATACACGAGGAACCGCGTCTTTCCCCGCGGGCCGGCGACGAGATTCTGCAGGCGGGGACGGTGGTTACAGTGGAACCGGGAATCTATTTGCCGGGGCGTTTCGGGGTGCGCATAGAGGATATGGCAAGCATTACCGGAGAAGGCTGTGAAAATCTGACTAAATCGCCGAAAGAGCTGTATATTCTCTGACGCCGGCAAAATTTGTCTTGAAAAAAGCGCCGTTATACGGTAAAATAGAAAACAACTCTATGGCCACGAAAGCGCTGAAAAATCAGCAAAAGCGACTCTCAGGACAGTTTTATTCAATGGAGGTAGTATAAATGGTTTCTGCGGGTGATTTCCGGAACGGCGTTACCTTCGAAATGGACGGGAACGTGTATCAGATCATCGAATTCCAGCATGTGAAGCCCGGCAAGGGCGCGGCGTTCGTCCGCACCAAGATTCGCAACGTGATCGCCGGCTCGGTGGTGGAAAAGACTTTCAACCCGACCGATAAATTCCCGACCGCGTATGTGGAGCGCAAGGAAATGGAATATTCCTACAACGATGGGGACCTGTACTATTTCATGGACCCGGAGACGTACGAGCTGGTACCGATCAACAAGGACGTTCTCTCCGACAATTTCAAATTCGTGAAAGAGAACATGGTCTGCAAGATCGCTTCCTATAAGGGCAAGGTGTTCGGCGTGGAGCCCCCCAATTTCGTGGAGTTACAGGTAACCGCCACCGATCCCGGCTTCAAGGGCGATACCGCAACCAACGCCACCAAGCCCGCAACGCTGGAGACCGGTGCGGAAATCCGTGTACCGCTCTTTATCGAGGAAGGCGAAATGATCCGCATCGATACCCGTACCGGCGAATACATGGAACGCGCGTAAGCCGCGGGCCTTTTCGTGAAAGGACCTTTGCGTGCGCTCGGGGAACTGTATAGCGTAGGTGCAACCGGCGCATACTTTCATTGACCGGCCGGGCCGGCCGACAAACGCAGGCTCCGTCCCGGCGGAGCCGTATTGTAAAGGAGGACTATACCATGACCGTTATGGAAAAAGTGTCGTACCTGAAGGGGCTGGCCGAAGGCCTGGGCGTGGATGATTCCACCAAGGAAGGCAAACTGCTGAAGGCGATTGTCGATGTGCTCGACGATATGGCGTCCGATCTGGAAAGCCTGGAGGATTACACCGAGGAGCTGACCGAGCAGGTCGATGCGATTGACGAGGATCTCGATGCGCTGGAGTCGGATTTCTACGAGGAATACGACGAGGACGACTGTGACTGCTGCTGCGACGACGAAGACTTCTACGACATCACCTGTCCGAATTGCGAGGAAGAGTTCAGCGTGGATGAGGAGACCCTCCTCGAAGGTTCGATTGAATGCCCAAATTGCGGCGAAAAGCTGGAATTCGATATCGAGGACTGCGGCGACTGCGAATGCGGCTGCCATGGCGACAGCGAAGAGGATCAGTAAAAAAAGTGAATCGGAATGGTCCGCTTCGACGGCCCAACGCCTTGTATGACAAAAGCCGTCGTGGGGCCATGGCCGAACGACGGCTTTTACCTGTGAGAATTTTCCCTGACAAGGAAGGGGAGCATGATCCATGATGCTTATGAACAGGTTACACATTCCCGATCATACGCCGGACGGGCGTTCCGTGATTCGCAAGCCCGACCGTTCCTTGGAATGGAAGGTGTTGACCGGACTGTGGAAAAACGGCTTTACCGACTGTCCCGAATTTTTGGGCCTGGATGAAGAAGGGCAGGCCTGCTACGCTATTCCTCTGGGAAAGCCGGCGAAGGAAAACGACCGGGTAACGAAGAAACAGTATCTGCATTTCATGAAAATGCTTCGCCGTATGCACGACGCGTCCCGGTCGATTTCCGGGGATGACCGGGTAATCTGCCATCACAATCTGTCTCCGGAGAGCGTCCTGTTTAATCCGCCGTGCGGATATCTGGGCAGTCTGCCCTGCGCGATTACCGCGTGGGATTCCTGCGACCCGGGTTACCGCTGGGAAGATATCGTTTTTGTTTGCTGGACATGGCTTGGCATCGGCGGCAGCGCGAGGGGCGGCGAATTTTTTGAGGACGGGGAAGCAGAAAGCGCTGAAGAGGAGCGCAGTCAGGAAATTTTGCGGGATATTCGGGAGGGACTGGACGCTTATGCCGGAGACGACCGGAAGCTCCGGTGGGAGATTGGCCGGGATTTTGGCGGCCGTCTGAGCGCACGGATAGAAGGCGTCGTGATGTTTACGGAAGAACATAACGGCGATGTTTTGAAAATGCGCCGTCTGGTGACCGCCGGCCAGCAATGGGTCGCCGCTCACCGCCGCGAATTAAAGGAGGCTGTGGAGATCGAACCTCCGCAGGAAGAAAATACGGAAAAATGAAACCGGAGGAAACGGAAATGCTGACGGAAGAGCTCAGGGCGGCCGGTGCGGCCAAAGGATACCGCTGCAGCGATGAAAACGGAACAATTTCCGGCGTGGTGAATGGAATTGCCTTTCGGGCGGAGTTTAGGGAAGGATTTCGTCTGGAAATGTCGGTGAGCATTCCGGAAAAGCAGCTTCCTCAAATGGAAAAACGGTTGACTACGAAATATCCAGGGGTCTCTGTGGAGCCTTATCGCTTCGGTATCCTGTTGATTCTCCCGGAAGCAGAAACAATGACAGGCGAGCGCTTTACAGCTTTTCTGGAGGCGGCCGCTGCTGAGGCGCTGAAGGACGTTGGGGCGACGCATGACGAAAAGTTTGAACGCTATGGGGAGCCCTTTTACGTGTATCTCCGCGGTGCGGCGGGCGCGTTCCTGGGCGCGCTGGTCGGCGCCATCCCCTGGCTCCTCGTGAACGGCGGATGGTTTTCGGTCTGGTTGGGCGGCCTGATCAGCGCAGCGTCCTTTTTTGGATACCGTCTTTTCAAAGGCGCGCATCATACTACCTTCGCCACGGTATGCGTGCTGTTCTTTTCACTTGTTTCCCTGTTTGGCGCAGAATTCGTGCCGCTTTTTACCAGCTTCTGGTTCAGCGGTGAATATGCGACCGTGGGAGAGGCGGTCCGGGCAATGGGCGAATATATCATCGAGGCAGGACCGGCGCAGTTCTTTGGAAGCCTCGGCCTGGGCGTAGCGTTCGGCCTGGTCGGCCTGTTCTCCATCCGAAAATATATCTCCGTTTACACCCATGAGCCGCGATTCCTTCGCCGCCGCAAGGACCCGAAAAACAAGTAAAGCGGCCAGAAGCCGGGGATGTCCGGGGCGAATGCGGAGGGAATTGATCGTATAAAAAGGCAGAGAGAAAAGTTATGCTTTTCTCTCTGCCCTTTTGTCGCCGAGCAGGCAAAATAGAACCCCCAGTTCAACTGGGGGGCAATAAA
>CAUGOD010000067.1 GCA_959601025.1 uncultured Oscillospiraceae bacterium | reverse complement strand
CTCCGTTGGCTTCCTCCTCTTGACTTCGCTGTCCAATATGTTTGACAAACTTACATCGCCGGTAACTTTCCGGATTTTGAACTTGGCGTTTCCGTTTGCGTCCCACGCGTGCCGGACGAAAGAGCGGGACGGCGAATTAACCGCCGTCCCGCTTTCTCTGGTTCCGTAATTTGTATTCCTACGGGAGTTCCTTCCCGCATTGGTTGCAGAAGCGGAATTTGCCCGTTACCGCTGCCCCGCAGTAAGGACAAAAGCGGCTTTTCCCATTCGAAGCCGAGGGGAAGGCGGTTTCCCGACTGCCATGGAAGCGCTCGTTCAGCGGATCAGGCTCCTCCCCGTCCTCCGTGATATCAAAGGAAGAATAACGGTTTTTCCCCGTCGCATTCCGGAAATTGTATACCGTGACCGCGATAGCCAGAGCGATAAAAAACACGCCGAACAGAGCAATGAATCCACCGCCCATCGCCGCGGCGGAAAAGGTCCAGACCACGCCGAACAGGGCAACGAAAACGCCGATGACGCCATTCATCATCGAGGGACCCCGCCCGGGCTTTACGCTTTTCATATCGTCTCCTCCTTCGTTCCCGACGCCGTTTTTTGTTTTAGTGTACACGGCGTTGGAACATTTGTCAAACCGGAGGAAAACGGCGCCGCTACAGCGCGGCCGTTACGGCGCGGCGATCACAGCGAACCCTTTCTTCCGAGCAGCCGCATCAACAGTTTCCGGGCGCAGTCCACCGGCACCACGAGAAAGGCGATCATCAATACCCGGCGCAGTTCCCAGAAGGTCAGCCCCGCTGTGCGGAACAGGCTTCCCCCGTAGTATATCAGCCCGATCTGCACCACCGCCACCAACAGCATGATAAGGAGGAAGGAGGGATTACGGTTCAGATGGGCGAAGAGGTTCACCCGGTGGGTGCGGGCATTAAAGGAGTTGAAGATGCCCGCGAAAATGAAGAGGGCGAAGAACGCCGTCATCAGGTAGATTTCGTCGTTGGCATACCGGAACAGCAGCTTGACGGCGGGAAGCTTCAGGAACAGCACGCACAGCACAATGGTGAACACGCCCATACAGAGAATCTGATGGAGCATATACCGGTTGAGCACCGGTTCGTCCCGCCGCTTGGGAGGCTCGTGCATATATTCCTCGAGGGGAGGCTCCCCCGCAAAGGCCAGCCCCGCCAGGGTATCCATGATAATGTTGATCCACAGCATCTGGATGACCGTGACCGGGGTGTCGATGCCGATGAACGGCCCGATAATGGAAACCCCTACGGCGCAGAGGTTCATGGTAAGCTGGAAGATGATAAACTTTCGGATGCTCTTGAAGATGGTGCGGCCGTACAGAATGGCTTTGGCGATGGAGGCGATGTTGTCGTCCAGGATAACGATGTCCCCCGCCTCCTTCGCCACTTCGGTGCCGCTTCCCATGGCGAAGCCGACGTCCGCTTTTTTCAGGGCGGGCGCGTCGTTGATGCCGTCCCCCGTCATGCCGGCGACGAGGTTCAGCTCCTGCGCCAGCCGGACCAGCCGGCTCTTGTCGTTCGGCAGGGCGCGGGCCACCACCCGCAGGGAAGGGAGAAGCCGCTTGACCTCCTCGTCCCCCATGGCGTTCAGCTCCGCGCTGGTCAGCACCGCCCGAGGCGGCGTCTGTTTACCCGGCGCGGAATCGAGCAGTCCGGCCTCCCGGGCAATGGCGGCGGCGGTTTCCCGGTTGTCACCGGTGATCATCACCACCTGCACCCCCGCCTCCCGCACCTGCCGCACGGCGGCGCGGGCCTCCGGACGCACCTCGTCCCGGATACCGGCCAGTCCGAGCAGAATCAAGCCGGAGAAGTTTCCGCTTTCCGTCACGGGAGTTTCGGAAACGGCCAGGCAGAGCATCCGCATCGCGTGTCCGGTCATCTCCTTAAGCTTTTCCTCCAGGAAAAGGCGGCTGGGCAGGGGACAGATCCGTCCCTTTTCATCGTAATACCGGGTGCAGTGGGGCAGCAGCTTTTCCGGCGCGCCCTTGACAAGGGTAAGCTCCCGCCCGCCGCGGAGGGTCACGGCCGAAAACTTGTTTTTGGAATCAAAGGGGACGCTTTCCCCCTTGCGAAGCTCGCCCGTCGGGGAGAGCTTTCCGGCGCCGGCAACGGCGTATTCCAGCAGGGCGCGGTCGGTGGCGTTTCCGCCCAGCGCCTTTCCGTCGGACCAGACGCTCCCCGAGTTCTGGACACAGGAGAGCTCCACCAGCTCCCACAGGGGCTTTTTCCGGCGGAGATCGGCGGCCTTTTTGTATTCGTCCCCGTTCCCGGTGAGGAAGCGGACCACCTCCAGCTTGCCCCGGGTGAGGGTTCCGGTTTTGTCGGTGAACAGGATGTTCAGGCTGCCGGAGGTTTCGATTCCCACCAGCTTGCGTACCAGCACATGATCCTTCAGCATCCGCCGCATATTGGAGGAAAGTACTACGGTAATCATCATCGGCAGCCCCTCCGGCACCGCGACCACCACCACCGTGATGGCAAGGGTGAGGGCGTGAAGGGCGTGCTCAAGCAGCCCGGCGGGATTGGCGGCAATCCACTGCCCCATCCGGGCGATATTCATCCCGTTGTCAATCATCAGGGAATGAAACAGATCGGCTACCGCCACCAGCCCGGCCGCCACATATCCGATTTTGCTGATGGTATGGGCCAGACTGCCCAGCCGCACCTTGAGCGGGCTTTCCCGGGTCTCCTCCTGTACCTCCCGGGCGAGCCGTCCGTAAAAGGTTGCGTCGCCGACGGTACGGACGAGCATCTCCCCTTCGCCGGAGCAGACGACGCTCCCCCGGAACAGCCGGACAGGGGAGAGAAAATCCGCCGCGTCGCCCCGTTCCGGACCGGGCGCCTTCGCCGCCTCCTTACTTTCGCCGTTCAGGGCGGACTGATCCACATGGAGGGCCCCGGTAAGCATCACCCCGTCGGCGGGGATGCGTTCCCCTGCCTGGAGCAGCACCACGTCCCCCACCACGATCTCCGATACCGGCAGCTCGATCACCCGTCCATCCCGCCGGACCCGGCAGAGGACGCGCTGCGCGTCCTCCTGCAGCTTGACGAAGGCGGATTCGCTTCCATATTCCGACAGGGTGGAGACAAAGGTGGCGAGAAAAATGGCAATGGCAATGCCCGCCGTTTCAAACCAGTCGAAATGGCGGAACAGGAAAATCACATTGACGGCAAGGGCGGCGAGCAGAACCTTGATGATCGGATCGCCGAAGCTTTCGAGAAACTGGCGGAAAAAGCCGCGGCGCTTCTTCTGGGTGAGCTGGTTAGAGCCGTGTTCCCGGCGGGACTGCTCCGCCTGCGCGGCGGTCAGCCCCGCGCCGGCCGGGACGGATGGCGGCATGGACGTCACTCCTTTGGATAGTGGTCGGGCGCGGACAGGACCCGTTACCATACTCTATTCGCCAAAGGTGGACAATATGCCGTGAAAGCGCCGCGCCGGACAGAGACGCGGATATTTTCCCTGGGGGGAAAGAACAAACCTTGGATTGCCGGTAATCGGTGCGTACCGTTTGCAACCGAATGTTGTTGAGGACGGCTGCCCGGTTAGAAAAAGGCTGTTCGCGGCGTATGCCGCGGACAGCCTTTTTCCGATTGTGTATTTTTCCCGACCTTACGCCGAAACCCGTTCCGCCGGGGGACAGAGGCTGCACAGCAGAAGCAGCGCGGAGGAGAGGACGAAAAGCAGCGTGAAGGCGGTCAGGCGGGTTTGTACGGCGGCGTATTGCCCCATGGGAAGGCAAAACGCGGCGGGATACAGCGAGGTTCCGTAAGACAGGGAAACGGCGGCGCCGGCGGCGTTCAGAAGGAAGGCCGCCGTCCACCCGCTCCATACTCCGCGGCCTTTGACCGCCGCCGAAAGGAGGGGCTTCTGCGCGTTTGCCCGCAGACAGGCCGCCGTCAGGAAGACGGAGACGTAAGCCGTCGGACACAAAAAGAAACTACTGAGCGCGCGTCCCAGTGTGCCGGGCTCCGCCAGGGTGGGGAACGCGAAGAGGGCGAAGGGAGACAGGCATCCGGCCAGAAACAGCAGGCCAATAAACAGCGGCTTGCCGGAAAAACGGGTGAAGCCCAATCCTTCGCCAGCCGGCAGGACGAACAGCAGGGTCAGCGGAACCGACGTCGCCGCCGGCAGCAGCCAGATGAGGGAGGAGAAGTTGGGAAAAATTTCCATGTAATTCCCGAACGACGGCTCCATGGCAAACAGGCGAGGCGGATAAAGAAAAATCTCCGCCCTTGGCTTGAGAGAGAAGACGAAGGTAAGAAAAACCGAAGAAAGCATAGCGAGCCCCAGCAGGACGCCGATCAGCATAACCGCCCAGTGAACGGCCCGATTCGGTTCGGTGGGATGGTTCCCCGGCCGCCGTTCCCGCAGCCGGGAAAAATGCGCGGAAAGGGCGGGCGTTCCGAAGCGGACAGCCAGGATTCCGGCGGCGATCAGCAGGCCGGTCATAGCCAGAGCACCGGCGTTAATGGGCCGGGCCGGACGCTGTCCGCCCCGCATAGCGCGGGACATAAGGCCGAACAATGTGCCGCTGAACGCATCGTGCAGAGGCAAAAGAACATGGCAAGCAAAGAGGGGGCCGAGCGGGGCGACCGCCGCCGCCCCATATAAAAAAGATGAAAAAACGCTGTCTCCTCCGTCCCCCCTCTGGCGGCGGTACCAGCCGATATACAGCAGAAGGGAAACCGGGCCGATCCCCACGGCCGTTGACTGCGCCCATTCATAGAAAAGGGGCGTTTTTTCAAACCAGTCGATAGGCTCGAACGGATGCAGAGGATTTCTGGCGCTCTCCAACAGCCAGGAGTTTAGATAGCCATAGGAGTCCGAAGAAAATATGAAGGAGGGGAACAGGCTCTGCGTCAGGGCGCAGGCTGATCCGGCGGTCAGCAGGGCGCACAGCAGAAAGCCGAAGCCGCGGGGGAGACGGGCGGCCGCCCAGGCGAATAGCCCGCCCAGCAGGAGGGAGGAAGCCGTCGACAGGACAAGCAGCAGCGCCGTATGGCCGAACACGGAACCGGGTACGGCGACGCTTTCCCCGCCGCCCGCCGCCCAGAGCGCTTGCACACAAGCAAAGCAGCGCGGCGATGCCGAGAGGCATCAGCAGCCCGGCGCCGGCGGAGGTTTCCCTGGCGGAAAGAACGGGAGGAAGAGGAGGCGCTTTCGGATGGGGAACGGCGTACCACGGCGTCCCACTGGAAAGAGCCGCATCCGATGGAAGGGCAGAGGCAGTTCCGGCGGCCGCTCCGGGGGCCTCTTTGGGAGCCGTTTCCGTACGGACTGTATCCGCTGTCCCCAGCAGTTCATCCATCGTGAAGCCAAGTGCTTCCGCCAGTCGTAGGAAGGTATCCACATCCGGTTCGGAGTGCCCCTGCTCCCATTTGCTGACTGCCTGTCTGGTGACATGGAGCTTTTTCGCCAATTCCGCCTGTGTCAGGCTGGCATTCGCCCGTTTTGCCCGAAGGAAAGCGCCGATCTCCTGCATTCCGTGCGTTTTCTGCATCAACATCTTCCTTTCGGCAATGGTGAGACAAATTGGTGAATTGTGGATCGTTGAACCCGGTAAGTCCCCCATTTCCTGGGCTCATTATATCGTGATATGCGGGAATTTTCAAGGCGGCAGACCTCGGCAAATCCTCAAAAAACCGCCGCGCAACCATGAAGTGACCCCAAAAAGTTAGACAAGAAATTGAAATAAAATTTGTTCAAGCAG
>CAUGOD010000066.1 GCA_959601025.1 uncultured Oscillospiraceae bacterium | reverse complement strand
GGGTAGGCTACCCCGTCGTGGACGTGGATGCAGCCGGGGCAGTCGAATTCGGTCAGATAGGCCTTGCCGTCGGTGGTCAGCTTGAGGATGGAAAAGGTGGAATAGGCAACACGGCGCACCTTGCACACCGGCAGGGTATGGATAATGGTGTCCACTGTGTCCTCCAGCGTCGCGCCGGATTTCATCATCGTAGCGATGATCTTGGATGTCAGGGTGGCCAGGATATTGGCCTTCACCCCGCTCCCCAGCCCGTCTGAAAGGACGACGATCACGCCGTCCTCCACATTGACGGTTTCCACCTTGTCGCCGCAGAGCTCTTCGTTCTTCTTGTTCAGGCTTTTGGAAGTGACGTCGTAATACACGCTCATTTCTGCTCGCCCTCGCTCAGAATCTGATTTTTCAGGTTTACCAGGGTCACCTTGGTCTCGGCCGTGGTTTCGCCGAGGAGGCTGGCGATCTCCTGCGCCACCGTCATCTGCTTGTCGATGACCTTCTGGGCCATTTCCGCCGCCTCCAGCCGGGCGCGGCGGGTCTCTTCCTTCCGCCGCTCCTCCTCGGTGATATCCGAGAAGAAGCCGATCACAATATCCTGCTCGGGGACATAGACCAGCGTTTCCTCGATGATGGTCTCCCGGGACTCCAGGTGGGTCTTCTTATTCACGATATTGCGGTGGGTGGCGAGAACCTCCTCAAAATCGGCGGGGTCCATCAGTTCGAACAGCTCGGTCTTCAGAGCCTCCTTACGGGAGACGCCAAATTTCTTCTGTGCGGCCTGGTTGAACTCCACGATCCGCAGGTCTCGATCCACCGCAACGATGTAGTTCGGGGTGACGTTGATGGTCACGTTGCTCAGGGACTGGGCGAGATCGCTCATGTACGGCAGGCACATGTAAAGCTCGGCCTTCCCCTGATAGACGGCGATGGCCTTTTCCCGGCAGGTGTTGTAGCCGCAGGAGCCGCAGTTCAGCTCCTTGTCCGGGGTAGGCTTGCCGATCTCGGCCAGAATCTTCCGAATGGTTTTTTCGTCCGGAATGTCTTTTGAAGGAGTCTCCGCCTTGAAATCCAGCTCCAGCGCGGGACGGACAGGCTCCACCTCTTCAAATTGGTCGGCGGCGTATTGCTCTACCGAAATCCGGGCCTGGAAAGCGGCCCGCCGTTCCTCCGGGATCAGCGGGCCGTTTACACAGCCCCCCTCGCAGGAGTTCAGCTCCACGAAAAGGCGGCCGCAGTGGCCGGCCGACATTTCTTTCAGAAAGGCGATGACGTTTTCCAGCCCGCAGACGCTCATGAAGCTGTAACCGTTATAGGAGCCGCTCGCAAAGCCCTTGTGGGAATTCAGCTTCACATCCTTGATAATGCCCTCCGGCACCGGATAGATTCGCGAATAGGGCGCGGGCGGGGCGGTCTCTTCCTCTTCCGCCCCCGTCCCATTGATGGCGGCGAGGTCAATCCCCCGCTCCTCCAGCAGCGCATCCAGCTGGCGGAAGGTCAGTACGCCGTCCGCGGATTCGGGATGCTCCCGGATTTCCCGGATTTTGGACAGGCAGGGCCCGACGAACACCACCCGGGTGGAGGCGCCGTCCCGCTCCTTGATCATCCGTCCGTGAGCGAGGGCCGGGGAAACCACCGGCGCCATATAGGGGATGAGCTCGGGATAATATTTGGTAATCAGGGTGTTCACCGTTGGGCAGCAGGTGGTCAGGATGGAATCCATCGTCCCCTCGTCGAGCAGGCGCTTGTATTCCGCCGTCACCTCGTTCGCGCCCGCCGCGGTTTCCTCGATACCGTCGAAGCCGAGAGCTCTCAGCGCCGCGCGGAGGTGCGCCGGACTCTCCCCCTTCTCTTTCCGGCCGTACAGCCCCGCGTAGGACGGCGCGAGGCTCGCCACCACCCGGGTCTCCGGGTCGGCCAGCCAGCGCAGGATATCGGTCGGGTCGTTCACCACCGTTTTGGCCTTCTGGGGGCAGATGTTGACGCAGTGCCCGCAGAGAATGCACTGGTCGTCGATCACTTCCACCCGGTCGTTGATATAGCTGATGGATTTCACGTCGCAGTGCTTCAGACATTTATAGCAGTTTTTGCAGTTTGCTTCCTTAACGCGTATGTAGCCCATACCGCTTCCGCCTTTCCTCTTAGCTTCCCGTCAGCCCTGCCTGGCCACGGTCTTTCGGAAGAAATCGTCCACCGAAGCGGTGGTGACGCTGTAGATTTCGTCGTCGTATTTCACACACACGCCCGCGTCCGCGCAATGGCCCATGCAGAACGAGCCCTTCAGCTCCACCCGATCCCCGAGCTGATACTCCTCGATCAGCTCTTTGAAGCGCTTGATAATCTCCCGGGAATTCTGCAGATGGCAGGAGCTTCCGACGCACACCATCAAATCCATTCTCTACACCTTCCATTCCATTCTTCGCCTTCCGGCGGCCGGTTCGCAGTTACCTATAGTATATCTTTCTGTTATTTTTCTGTCAATGTATATTTGGCCCGAAACCGCATGGATTTGCTGGAAATATCGATGAATCCACACTGGCCTTTTATGAAAAGGCGGCCGTGCGTTTTCTTCCTTTTCAGACAGGCCGCTGCACCATTAATCGGTCCTTAATTTTTCATTCTCCCTATTTTTCGTTTCCCTGTGCTACAATGCTGTCATGGAAGGTTCCGCCGCCGGGAAAGACGCCAAAGAATCCGGCCGGGCGGACAAAGTTTCCCGGTTTTTCCGATACCGGATGCATTTCCGGAAAAAATATGCTATGCTTTTCAAAGACAGCAATTTTTTCAGCGAATACGCGCCGCAGCAACGGCGTTCGAAAGGATGAGAACGATGGCACAGACGATTCTGGTCTGCGACGACGATAAGGAAATTGCCGCCGCCGTGGACATCTACCTGACCGCGGAGGGATACCATGTTATCCAGGCGTACGACGGCTTTCAGGCGCTGGACGCCATTCAGAAAAACGAGGACATCCAGCTGATCCTGATGGATATCATGATGCCCCGGCTGGACGGGGTGCGGGCCACCATGAAAATCCGGGAGACCCGGAACATCCCGATCATCATGCTTTCGGCCAAGAGCGAGGACAACGACAAAATCCTTGGGCTGAACATCGGGGCCGACGACTATATCACCAAGCCCTTCAATCCGATGGAACTGATCGCCCGGGTCCGTTCCCAGCTCCGCCGTTACAATAACTTCGGCAGCCGACCGGAAGCGGGGAACGAGGAACTGGCGGTCATGGTAAACGGCGGGCTGGAGCTGGACGACGGCGCCAAACGGGTCACGGTAGACGGACAGGAGGTTTCCCTTACCCCGGTCGAGTATAAAATCGTGAAGTTTTTCATGGAGAACCCGGGACTTGTCTTTTCCAGCGCCCAGATTTATGAAAACGTGTGGAACGAGCCCTCCTACGGCGCGGACAATATCGTCGCCGTACACATCCGTCATATTCGCGAAAAAATTGAAATCAATCCCAAGGAGCCACGGTATATCAAGGTGATCTGGGGCCACGGATACAAAATGGAGAAGCTGGACTGACCGTTTTCCCGGAAAGGAGGAGTTCCTTTTGAACCTGAAATGCAATCTCTTCGCCAAGGTCTTTGCCTGCTGCCTTCTGATTATTTTTATGGCGGGGAGCGTCGTCGGCGTCGCGGCTTCCGCCTATCTGTACCTGGAGGTTGAAGCGTACCGGGACAGCTACACCGACACCGAACGTTATACCGAAAGCCTTCACTCTACCGCCTCAGAGATTGATGCCTATTATCAGCTGACGGCGCTGGAACAGGACGGCGACCTGAGCTATACCGACCGTACCTATCTTGAATATCTGGAGGGGCGGCTATTCCCGCCCGCCGGCTCCAGCGTCGCCTGGGCGCTGGTGGATACGGACAAAAACTGCCTAGCCACCAACCTTTCCAGCACCTCCGGCGTAGTGGAACAGGTCAAGGAACTGACCGGCGGGGGGTTCCGGCAGATTCAGGCGGAGAACCGCTATGTCGTGATCGGGCTGAGAAAAAGCGGAACGGTGGACGACGCTTACAGCAGCATGCTGGACGATTTTTCTCTGGCAAAGCAATGGGGGCGGTTCGTCCTTTTTGCCACCGTCTGCTGCCTGCTGCTGTCGGCGCTGTGCTTCGGCTACCTGATTGCCGCCGCCGGACACAAAAAGGGGACGGACGAGATCGTCCTCAATCCCTTCGATCGAATCTGGACGGAAGCCGTCCTGCTCGGCATCGTCTTGCTGGTGGCGCTGATCTTCAGCCTGATGGGCAGCAGCCTGTATGTCTACGAAGCGGTCGTCCTGATCCTGCTGTGCGCGCTGGGGCTGCTCATCCTGTTCTTTTCCCTGGTCCGCCGCGCCAAGGCCGGAAAGCTGTACAAGACCTCCCTGCTCCGTCTGCTGGTGTATGTGTGCCGGACGATTTTCCGGCATATCCGGATCACCGCCCGGATTATCGGGCTGCTGGCCGCCTATGTCCTGCTGGAGCTGCTGCTGATTCTCGGCATGTCGGGCGGGAATCCCATCGCCTGGTTTCTGTTCTTCTCCACCAATCTCGCGGTGGTTATTATGGTCTGTCTCGGCTTCATCCAATATCACCAGATCTGCAAGGCGACCGAAAAAATGGCCGCCGGGGAGCTAGGAAACCTGATCAACGAAAACACCGTCCCCTTTTTTCACCACATTGCCCACAACCTGAACCGTACCGGCGAGGCCATGACTCACGCGGTGGAAAAAGCCACCCAGAGCGAACGGATGAAAACCGAACTGATCACCAACGTTTCCCATGACATCAAGACTCCGCTCACATCGATCATCAGCTATGTAGGGCTGCTGCGCACCACCGACATCCGCGACCCCAAGGCGTTGGAATATATCGACGTGCTGGACCGAAAATCCCGCCGTCTCGGCCAGCTGATGGTCGATCTGGTGGAAGCCTCCAAGGTAACCAGCGGAAATATCTCGGTGACGATGGAGGTCATCAACCTCGGGGAGCTGCTCAAGCAAGCCGGCGGAGAATTCGAATCCCGGCTTGAGGAACGAAACATCCACCTGGTCAGTACTCTTCCCGAAAAATCGGTCTTCGTATACGCAGACGGACGGCACATGTGGCGGGTGCTGGACAATCTGTTCGGCAACGCCGCCAAATATGCGCTGGACGGCACCCGGGTATATGTTGATCTGTCGGTAATCGGCCGAGACGTGCTTCTCTCGGTCAAAAACATCTCCCGGGATCCGCTCAACATCCGGCCGGAAGAACTGATGGAACGGTTTGTCCGGGGGGATGAATCCCGCAACACCGAGGGCAGCGGGCTGGGTCTCTCCATCGCCCGCAGCCTGATGGAGCTGCAGCATGGCTCCATGAATATCCTGATCGACGGCGACCTGTTCAAGGTCGTGCTCAGCCTGCCGCTGGTGGACGCACCGCCCTCGGAGCCTTCCGAAGGAACGGACGTCCCGCCGGAACAGGCGGACGGCGGAGACGAGTGAACGCGAGCATCGTTTATAGGAATGGCGGCATCCGGAAGATCGCCGGCGCATCCCCCTTTTTCTCCGCCATTTGACGTTCCATAGCCGAAGAGCCAACCGTATGTTACGGTTGGCTCTTTTGCGCTGTTTCCGGACAGAACGGCTTCTCTTTCCTTTTCCGACACCTTTCCCGTTTTTTCCTCCTTCTATCAGTTTGTCAAGGGAGGACTTTGAATTTTGCCATGCGTTTAGGATATATGTCTTTTCAAAAAGAATAATTGTAATTATATTTATGCAATAATGTAATATTTGTGTTGATTGCATTACGCCATGGTAGTA
>CAUGOD010000065.1 GCA_959601025.1 uncultured Oscillospiraceae bacterium | reverse complement strand
GCAAAAGTGCGTTGATGATTTTCGACCGGCACGCAAATCTCAAATACAAGTATGGAAGCAGACACTTCTGGGCCAGAGGTTACTTTGTGGATACGGTTGGCCGAAATGAACGCGCTATCAAAGAATCCATAAAGAATCCATTGGAGGAGGATTACACCAAAGACCAAATGACAATGAAGGAGTACGTGGACCCGTTTACGGGTAGCAAGAACAAGTAGGCAAAAAAAGACAGCCGCTTTAGCGGCTGCCCGAGATTGTAATGCGGCGTCAAGCCTTCGATGTCCCTTTAGGGACTAAGTCCGTATTTGGCCCTTTCAGGGCCTGTGCATACCACTAGTTTACTAGTGGTTTTGATTATTTTACGATTCTTATTGCCCCAGAATCCGGCGGGCGATGTCTACCGATTCCTTGGCGTCCCTGGAATAATAATCCGCGCCGATCTTTTCGGCGTATTCCGGGGTGAGGACCGCGCCGCCCACCATGATCTTGACCGGGACATGGTTTTCATGCAGCAGGGCAATGGTCTTTTCCATGCTTTTGAGGGTGGTGGTCATTAGGGCGCTGAGCCCCACGATATCCGCCTTATGGCGGAGCGCCGCGTCCACCACCGCCTGATGGTCCACGTCCCGCCCGAGGTCAATTACGGTATACCCGTAATTCTCCAGCAGCACCTTCACGATGTTCTTGCCGATGTCGTGGATATCCCCCTTCACCGTGGCCAAAACAATGGTTCCCTTACTCACCGGCGTGGCGTTGCCCGCCGAAATTTTCGCCTTGATCACGTCGAACGCCGCCTGCGCCGCGCCCGCCGCCTGGATGAGCTGGGGAAGGAACAGGGTTCCTTTTTCAAACGCCGCGCCGGTCCGGTCCAGTGCGGGAATCAAAAGGGTGTCCACCACCTCCATCGGGTCGGTGGTTTCCAGCAGGGAGGCGGTGATCCGCGCCGCATCGGCTTTCAGGCCCTTTTCCACTGCGTAGGCGAGGTCGTCCGACCAGCCCGCCGGCGTCGGGTCGGGGGCGCAGGAGGTGGAAGAGGGAAGCGGAGCCGCCGCAGGCGCCGCGGGAGCCATAGAAGGGGGAGGAGAGGCGGAAGCGGAAGTCATCCCGGCGTAGGCGGCGACAAATTCCTCCGCGTTCCGGTCGATGTTATACAGTAGGTGGTAGGCCCGCACCGCGCCGGTCATCGCCGCGATGTTGGGATTGATGATCGGCAGATCCAGTCCGTGGGCGAGGGCGAGCGTGAGGAAGGTCTGGTTGACCAGCTCCCGGTTGGGCAGGCCGAAGGAGATGTTGGATACTCCCAGCACGGTTTTCAGTCCCAGCCGCTCCTTCACCATCTGTAAAGCCGTCAGCGTTTCCCTGACCGCCTCCTGTTCCGCCGAAGCGGTCAGAGTCAGACAGTCAATAAAGACGTTTTCCCGGGGAATGCCGCAGGATATGGCCCGGCGGAGAATTTTCTGCGCGATGGCGAAGCGCTGCTCCGCTAAGGGAGGAATACCGTTTTTATCCAGCGTCAGCCCCACCACGGCAGCCCCGTATTTCTTTACCAGCGGCAGTACGGCGGAGAGAGATTCGTCGTCCCCGTTCACCGAATTGACGATCGCTCGCCCGTGGTACAGCCGAAGCCCGCGCTCCAGCGCTGCGGGATCGGAGGAATCGAGCTGGAGCGGCGCGTCGGTCACGCTTTGCAGCGCCTTGACGCAGCGGGCCATCATCGCCGGTTCGTCGATCTCGGGCAGCCCGACATTCACGTCCAGAATGTCCGCTCCGGCCCCGGTCTGCTGAAGGGCCTGGGTCAGGATATAATCCACGTCCTCCCGCCGCAGGGCGGCCTGAAACAGCTTTTTTCCGGTCGGATTGATCCGTTCCCCGATGATCCGCGCCCGGTCGATCGGAACCACCCGGGTGGCGCTGCAAACCGCCGCCCTGTTGAGCGCCGGACGCGCCGCCGGGGCCGGCAGGCCGTCGATCGCCTTCCGGATGGCGGCGATGTATGTGGGGGTGGTGCCGCAGCAGCCCCCCAGAATCTTTACGCCCTTCTCAGCGAGAGCGGCGGCGGAAGCGGCGAACTGCGCGGGAGAGACGTCGTAATCCCCCGTCGCCGGATCGGGCAGCCCGGCGTTCGGCTTGACGATCAGGGGCAGGGAAGTCCACTCCAACAGCTCGTCCACCAGAGGAGCAAGCTCGTCCGGCCCGAGGGAGCAGTTGACGCCGAGCGCGTCCACCCCCAGCCCCTCCAGCGTCAGCGCCATGGAAGGAATGCCGCAGCCGGTGAAGGTGCGGCGGTTTTTCTCAAAGGTCATGGTGCAGAGCACCGGCAGGCTGCTGTGCTCCTTTGCCGCGAGGACGGCGGCCCGCGCTTCTCCGAGGTCAGTCAGGGTCTCCAGCACAATCAGGTCGGCACCGGCGGTCACGCCGGCCTCTACCTGCTCGCGGAAAATATCCACCGCTTCGTCGAAGGAAAGGCTGCCGGTCGGTTCCAGCAGCTGGCCGATCGGGCCGATATCCAGCGCGACCAGGCAGTCGGTTCCCTCGACCGCCTTTCGTGCGGCGGCAATCCCGGCGGCGACCACCTCGGCCGCCGTACGCCCGGAGCCGGCCAGCTTGTGACGGTTGGCGCCAAAGGTATTGGCGTAGACCACGTTCGCCCCCGCTTCGATGTAGGCGCGGTGAATGGCGGTGATCCGGTCGGGATTGTCGAGGTTGAGCAGCTCGGGCGTCGCGCCGAGGGGAAGTCCCGCCTTTTGCAGCATGGTGCCCATCGCGCCGTCCAGCAGCACGAACGGTTTATTCAGCAATGTGGGAAAGTCCACAGAATTCACCCTTTCTTCGGAAAGCGCAGTTGCCGCGCAGGCGGCAGTGGTCGCATCCGGTCCGCGGATCGGACGGCGCCGCGTCGGTCACCCCAAAAACGGCGGTCACCGATTTTCGGGGGGTCAGGATATCGCTGTCGGTGACGCAGAGCCCGATTTTCCGAGGTGCGTCCAGCGCGGCGAGAAAACCGGATTGAATGGAAAGCGGCAGATCGCCGTAGCCGGGACTAAAGCGGGTGGTAAAGCCCGCCGATCGGCCTCCCTCTAAAAACAGAGGCTTGACCTGACGTTCCACCTCGTCGCAGAGCTGTTCAACCAGCGTGGTCGCGCAGCAGTCCATTATCAGTCCGGCGGTCATGTCCTGTACCTGCCTCCGCCGGATGAGCGCATCTGCCTGCATGGAAAGGGTGGCGCAGAGAAGGACGGCGGTGTGGCAGCCCGCCAAATGGGCGGCGATGTCCGCACCCGGAAGGGTGAGACGGCATCCCTCCAGCATGAGAGGATCGCTTTCACATGTAAAGTCAGGAGGCTTTATGATTGGAAAGGCGGCATATACCGCACGGGGGTGGGCCTCTTCGATCAATTCGTCGATACAGCAGTCTACCAGCGCGTCGACGGTCGGATCGGGCGCGGCTCCGCCATACCCAAGATACCGCAGTACTTCGGGCTTATCAACAGTAGGGAGGGAAGCGCGGGGCGGCTGAAAAACTACCGGTGAGAGATATGGCGTCAAGGGAATCCTCCTTGTTCAAACTTGTTCAAAACGATCATTCAAATAAAGAGGCGACGTTTTCGACGATTCGGCGCGCCACCATTGGGTTGTTCATTGTGTAAAGGTGAATACCTTGCACACCGTTGGAAACCAGATCCACGATCTGGTCGACCGCGTAGGCGATTCCTGCATCCCGCAGCGCCTCCGGTTTGTTTTCGTACCGGCTCATGATCTTGGAAAATTTTGCTGGAAGACTGGCGCCGCACATCGAAACCATCCGCTCAATCTGCTTTTTATTCACAACCGGCATAATACCGGCCTCAATCGGCTGGGTAATGCCTGCGATCCGCGCCCGTTCTATAAAGGAATAAAAGGCGGCGTTATCGAAAAAGAGCTGGGAGACCAGATGCTCCGCCCCGGCGTCCGCTTTTCTCTTCAGATTGAGCACGTCTTCCACCAGGGAATCGCATTCGGTGTGTCCTTCGGGATAGCAGGCGGCGGACAAATGAAATTGAGGGTCCTGTTCCCGGATAAAGGCGATCAGGTCGCTGGCATGCCGAAAATCGGTTTTCGGTGGATGATCAGGAGAAATGTCCCCCCGAAGAGCGAGAATATTGCGGATATTCCGTTCCTTCAGCCGCGCGAGGTTCTGAAGAATCTCCTCTTTGGTGCTGCTGACACAGGTGAGATGGGCAAGAGGCTCGATATGATAGGCATCCTGGATAATCGACGCGATTTCACAGGTGGATTGATCGGCGACGTTGCCGCCCGCGCCGTAGGTGACACTGATGAAGTCCGGGTGCAGGTCTTTCAGCTGATCCAGCGTATCGTAAATCGTGTCGATGGAACTGGTACGCTTTGGAGGGAAGACCTCAAAAGAGAACACCGTGGTTTTTTCCTGAAACAGTTCGGCAATGGCCATACGATCATATCCTTTCGAAAGGGCGGCTTTCCCGAAAAGACTTCGGGCAACCTTTCCTATCATACACGAAAACACCCAGAAATGCAAACCGTCGGCCGGCAAAATAAAAAAAGGAACGACCTTTTTGCCGTTCCTCGAACTGTTTCCCCGGAGTGCTCCCCAACGGTTTGCTGCGGCCCCGAAGCAAGGGTATCTTTGTCTCCGGCGCTTTACCTGACGGAATAGCCAACGTCTGTCAGAATAGCCGCAGAACCAGCGTCGCTAAGGCTCCGGCAAGGGCGCCGATGGCGGCCACCAGCCCCGCTAGCCGCCGAACCACCCGATCCCGTTCCTTTTTCAGGAGACGACGAACAGCCTGCCGCTCTTTCTCGGAAAGAGCGACGTCGGCCAGGCGACCAATGGCGGTCTGCGCGTTAAGGGCGGCCAGCACGTCCGCCTCCACCGCGTCGTTCAGCGCCGCTGCCAAAACACCGACCGGCGTACCGCCGTAGAGGGGACGGTCGATTTCCTTATCCTCCAGCATCTGGAGAACGCTGCGTTTGGCAGCGGTGAAGCGGCTTCGGACGGTGCTGGGCGGTTCGTGCAGGGCGCGGGCAATTTCCGAAAGGCGCATCCCGACAAAATAATAGAGAATCAGCACTTCGGCGTGGCGGGGATTCAGACGGGTGAGTACGTCATTCACGTCGGTGCGCAGATTGCTGCCATCCGATTCATCGTAAGCGAAGGATTCCGTGAACCCCCCTTCCTCCAGCGACACCAGCCGCCGGTTGTCCGCGTCGACGGCGCTGCGTACGTCCCGCGCGCAGTTTTCCGCTGTGCATTTCAGCCAACTGTAAAATGCCTCCGGGTGCCGCAGGGTGGGGAGGTATTTAAAAGCCTTGATATACGTATTCTGCATAGCGTCGTTCACGTCTTCCTCCCGGTGAAGGATTTCCCGGATGGCGCGACGGATCGGACGGTAGGTTTTCTGGAACAGGGCGGAGAAGGCTTCCTTGTCGCCCGCCATCGCTTTCAGTACCAATTCTTCATCGCAGGGAACCAGGCGTTTTGAGGCGGTCGACCGTTCGAATTTTTCCGCGGTGGGTGATTTCATGAGGCCTGTCCCTCCTTTTTGCCGCTATTATATTTATAAAGACTGCCCTTTTTTCAAATATCGACGAAAAAATTCACAATATTTAAGAAAAATATTCTCAAAGTCTTTAAAATAAATCAGAACAAATGTTTGACTTTCTTTTAAAAAAAGGATATACTATCCCTATCGGAGGATACCGACAAGCATTTTCGGTTGCGCCGCCGGCTAGGGCTGGCATAGCATCCGGCTGGGCGGCGTTATGGTACGGCGGCAACGTCGGGAAAATGCCGACAGGCATTTTCGGTTGCGCC
>CAUGOD010000064.1 GCA_959601025.1 uncultured Oscillospiraceae bacterium | reverse complement strand
AATATTTCTCGCACCAGGGGCTTTTTTGACTGTCTGCACTATCTGGTCCGGTTCACAGGCGGGGAGGGTTTTGGTCTTTTGCAAAAAAGAACGCCAAAAAGCCTCCGTAAAAACGGAGGCTTGCAAGACAAGCGCGCCGGACGGCGTTAAGCGTTGACCTTCTTGGCAAGGGCGGACTTTCTCCGTGCAGCGGTATTCTTGTGCAGGAGACCCTTGGCGGCAGCCTGATCGATCTTTTTGATCGCTTCGCGGACTACCTCGTTCTTGTCGGCAGCGCCGGTTTCGATCGCGATGTTCGCTTTCTTGATCTGCGTCTTCAGAGCGGAACGGTTGGCCTGATTCTGCGCAGACTTCACGGCGATAACCTTCACGCGCTTCTTTGCGGATTTGATGTTGGGCATGGTCACACCTCCCTTGCTGAGTCTTTTTCATAAATCACGCAAAAGTTATACTACCATGAATCCCGCAAAAATGCAACTGTTTTTTACAGGAGTTTGCGGATTCGGCGGGGTTTTTCTTCGGAAAAACCGGAGGAGCAGCGGTAAAAATATAAAAACGGGGAATCCTTTCTTATATGTTGATATACCATAGCGTCACCGGGCCGGGTTCTATAACGGCGTTTTCCGGCGGCGCATACCGACAGCATACCGCTAACGATAAGGAAAGGATGAAAGCATATGCCGATGAGGACCGACCTGGCGATCGAGGCGGCAGTTCTGGCGCAGGATGGCCGGACGGCCGCCTTACCCGGCGTCCGTCAGGAGAGCGAGCAGGAGGGGGAGATGAAGCTCACCCGGATCACGATTGAAAATGAGGAGGGCGCCGCCGCGCTCGGCCGCCCGCAGGGTACCTATATCACCGCTGAGCTGCCGCCTTTGACCGACGACGAAGAGGGAATGGAGGAAAAGGCGAAACGGCTGGGAGAGGAGCTTCGCGCCCTGCTGCCGCCCGAAGGCGTCGTGCTGGTAATCGGGCTGGGGAACGAGGCGATTACGCCGGATGCGCTGGGCCCCCATGCCGTCCATATGGTGATGGCGACCCGCCATATCGAGGGGGAATTCGCCCGAAGTATGGGGCTGGACGATCTTCGTCCCGCTGCCGTTCTCGCGCCCGGCGTGCTTGGCCGCACGGGAATGGAAAGCGGGGAGATCGTGCGGGGAGTTTGCGAAGTGGTGCGCCCCGCCGCGGTGATCGTGGTGGATGCGCTTGCCGCCCGCAGCGTGGCGCGGCTGGGCTGTACGCTCCAGCTCTGCGATACCGGTATCGCTCCCGGCTCGGGGGTGGGAAACAACCGGATGCTGCTGAACGCCGAGACGCTGGGCGTCCCAGTGATCGGAATGGGAGTGCCGACCGTGGTGGATGCGCAGACCATCGCCCTGGAGCTGACTGGTCGGGAGGAAGCCGCCGATTCCGTTACCCCGCGTGGGGAAGCGATGATGGTCACTCCGCGGGAGATCGACCTGCTGATCAGCCGGGCGTCCCGTTTGGTGGCGATGGTCATCAACGCCGCTCTGCAGCCGGAATATTCCCCGCTTTCCCTGATCGCCGCTGCGGGCTAAGGGGCTGTTGCTGCAACAGTCCCGGGAAAAACCGCTGGCGGGCCATAGAAGGTAGCCCGCGTTTCACGTTCTGCCGGCTCGAAACCGCGCTTTTTCCCCTCCTTGCATAAGGGATATGGCGCTGCTGGATTAGAAAACGGTTGTCGTGCCGGAAGCCTGTTCCAACATGGGAGCCTGTCCCGGAAAGGGGACGTCCGTCCCGGCATAATTCGCTGTATCGGCGCATAGGCTGATAACGGTGATGATGATGAGGAGACGCTCTGTCCCGGGCCGGCCAAAGCAAAAAAAAGATCCGGACCGCCGAAACGGCGGAGTCGCCCGTGTCCTGCTGTCGCTGGGCACGGTCGCGGTTTGCGTTGCGCTGGCCGTCGGCGGGCTGTCAGGGGAGCAGATGCTGGACATCGGCCGCCGCATGGCGCTGCTTTCAGTCGGCATGATGCAGCCGGAGGGAGGCGCTCAGGCGCTCAGTGGACGGCTGGACCGTGTCCCGGCCGCGAACAGCGGAAACGAGCAGACCGAATCGGTCGCCGGCCCTACCGTTCCCTATACCCCGGGGAGCGGCGACCAGGAGGGCTTGGATATTCCGGCGAACGGTGATGCTGTGATTCCGCCGGAGGCGGGGGACGGCGGAAAGATTACGGAGGAACAGTTGACCATCGGAAGCAGCTTTGTGCAGGGCGTTGCGATCAAGAACGCCAGCAGCGCTACCATCAATATCGCGGAGCAGATCGCCATTGCGCCCGCGTTGGGACTGACCGATACCGCCGAACCGCAGGTGTTGATCGTGCATACCCATACGACCGAAGCGTATATGACCTACGACGCGGGATATTATAATGCCAGCGACCTTTCCCGTACCAAGGACAACAGCCATAATGTGGTGGCGGTGGGGGAGGCGATCGCCGCGCAGCTTCGCGCCGCGGGAATCGGCGTCGTTCACGACGCAACGATCCACGACAACCCGAAATACACCGGCGCCTATGATCGGTCGGCGGCGACGATACAGAAAAATCTGGAGGAGCATCCAACCATCCGGGTGGTGCTGGATATCCATCGGGATGCGATCTACCGCTCCTCCACCAATCGGCTGAAGCCGACTGCCGTTATCAACGGGCGGAAGGCCGCGCAGATGATGATTATTGCCAGCGCCTGTGATTCGTCCTCCCAGCCCCATCCGGATTGGCCGGAGAATGTACGGCTGGCCCTGCGGCTGCAAAGCGCGCTGAACACCCAGTATGAGGGGATTGTCCGTCCACTTTATCTGGTGGACAGCCGGTACAATCAGCATCTTACCAAGGGCTCCCTGTTGATCGAGATTGGAACCGACGGCAACACGATCGACGAGGCGGCCTATTCCGGCCAGATTCTCGGAAAGACGCTGGCGCAGGTGCTGAACTCCCTGAAGGAATGAAAGCCTGAGTATAAAACAGGGCGGGATCGCCCACCGCGTAAAGGACGATGAAAATGCAAGAGACCCGGAAGGACCAGAAAAACCAAAAAAAAAGTGGAAAATATCGGCGGCTGCGGGCATTTTGCGCCGCCTTTACCCTGACGCTCTGCCTGATGGCGCTAGGCGCAGGATTTTTGATTGCCGACTATAATACGCGGCGGATCGGATTCGGCAGCGGCAGTCTGCGGCTGGACGTTTCCACGCAGGAGGACCGGATACTTCTCAGCCTCTTTGGAAGGGAGAAGGCTGTCGTCCTCTCGGAGGAGGTACAGGAATGGGCGGGCAGAGCATGGGCGCTCGCCCCCGCCGGCTGGAAAGCGGAGGTATGGCTGTTCCAGGGTGAACGGGAGGCCGCGCCCGCTCTGCTGGAGTGGGCTGGGGCGGAGGAATAGAGAGGCCGGGAGGCGATCGCAGCTGGGAGGCGACCGCCTCCCGGCCCTTATGTGTTTATATGCCTCTTCCGTCGGCGGCTCCCCGACGAATGCACGGCAACACTGGAAAGAAAAAAGTGGAAAACAAAAAAATCCTCTGATAAATACGGCGGGAGCGGAAGCTTTCGATGACTTTTTTGTTCTCTGACAATAAAAAACGAGTGGAAAATCCGCGTATATATTTCCTTTGCTTGCAAACAATAACAGGGCACAAAATAAGAATGCAGGGGAGTGGACGGCCTGCCGCGGGCTGCCTGTTTCCTGCGAACGATATTGGAGGAATTGGATTGAAAGCAACAGGAATCGTACGACGCATTGACGACCTCGGTCGGGTCGTCATCCCGAAGGAAATCCGCCGCACTATGCGGATTCGGGAGGGAGACCCGCTGGAGATTTTTACCGATAACGACGGGGAGGTCGTGTTCAAAAAATACTCCCCGGTGGGCGAGATGTCGCCCTTTGCCGCGCCCTATGCCGACGTGATGTCCCGCGCCTGCGGCATGCCGGTGCTGATCTGTGATCGGGATCATGTGGTGGCGGCCGCGGGGGTTTCCCGCAAGGAATTTCTGGAACGCCGCATCTCTGCGCAGCTGGAAGAGATTATTGAGCAGCGCCGCACCCAGATCGCGGTAGCTGGCGACCAGAAGCGTACCCAGCCGGTGGAGGGGATCGAGCGGTACGCCGCAGTAACCGCCCCCATCATGGCGTCGGGAGACGTGATCGGCGCGGTTTGCCTGCTTCTGCCGGAGACCGGCGCAATTCCCGGAGAGGGCGACGTGAAGCTCGCCCAGGTGGCGGCCGCCTTCCTCGGCAAGCAGATGGAGGAATAACAGCGCCGTTTCTATGTTTCTATCGTTTTCCGGCCGTTGGACGCTTCGGTAAGAAGCCTCAACGGCCGTTTTTTTACATGAAATTGAAAAAGCTGGAAGAACGTTATGGAAAAGCTGCGGCCGTATAAGAAGGCCGCCGAGATGCTGCCGGAAAGGAGCAGACGACGCGCTTTTTCCTATGGTATTCATTGTTAAAGAGGGAAAAGGCAAAGAGGGGACGATGCGGAGTAGTCCTCTGTTTTCTCCGGATTTCGCTTGCCGAGCACGAATAGTTATGGTATGATGCCGTTATGAGCCGCCGGAAAGCGTCGGCATAGAACCCGGCCGGGCGGGAGCTATGGTATGATGCCGTTTGGGAGAAATGCCAACGGCATTTCTCGATTGCGCCGCAAACAAACGCCGGCAGAGAACCCGGCTCAGCGGCGCTATGGTATAATGTTGTTTGGGAGAAATGCGACAGCATTTCTCGATTGCGCCGCCGGAGAACGCCGGCAGAGAATTCGGCCGGGCGGCGCTATGGTATAATGTCGGCAGAGAAAAACGGCTGGTGTTATCAAAAACAAGGAGGGAACCCCATGCAATTCCATAAGTGCGCGCGCTCATATGCGCGCAACGAGAAAACGATTACTCTTCCCGCGTCGCTGGCTATTCTGGCGGTGGCGGCCGGATTGCTGCTGACCGCCTGCGCCGCTCCGGCGGAATCGGGCTCCGCCGGCTCGTCCAACGAAAGCAGCGGGCTGCCGACGGCATCCACTGCCGGCGCTACTGCCCCAAGCGTGGCGCCGTCGCCGGAAGCCGTGAATCCGCAGAAAGGAGAAGAGATCGTGTATCAGAATCCGGTATTCAACGAAACCTTTGCCGACCCCAGCGTCATTCGCGGGGAGGACGGCTGGCTGTACGCTTTTGCCACGCAGGACGGCTGGGAGGATGGGAAGACCCATCTCAACGCCATTATCCGTTCGCGGGACCTGGTGAACTGGGAGTATGTGGGGGATGTGTTCGAGGAGCTGCCAGACTGGAATGATTCCGCCGCCATCTGGGCGACCGATATCCTCAAGGTGGGGGACAAATACCTGTTCTACTATACCCTAATCGATAAGCGGGATGAGAATCCCGCCATTGGGGTGGCTTCGGCGGACAGTCCGGCCGGGCCCTTCACCGATCATGGCAAGATTATCGACGCCCGTTCCTTCGGGATTTTCGCCATTGATCCCTTTCCGGTTTACGACGAGAACGGAAAGCTGTATCTGGTGTGCGGGAACTATGAGCAGGGGACTTATATCTTCCCGCTGACCGACGACGGGCTCAAGCGGAATGGCGCACGGCAGAAGCTGGCTGCCGGTTTCGAAGGGGCGTATATTATCCGCCGAAACGGGTATTATTATCTCTTTGGGTCGCTCGGCAGCTGTTGCGAGGGATTGAACAGCACCTACCATGTCTGCGTGGCGCGGTCGGAAACATTGACCGGGCCCTATGTCGGACGGGACGGGCAGGTTCTGACGGAAGCCAATAAGGATGAGGGAACCATTTTGCTGGAAGGGAAAAAGCCGGCGGACGGGTCGCGGTATCTCCTTGGACCGGGCAACAACTGCATCGTTCGGGACGATAACGGCGTGGACTGGATCGTATACCACGCCATCGATTCGGAAAAGCCGACGATGGAAAACGGAGGCACCCGCCGCCCGCTCTGCATCGATCCGCTGGTATGGGACGAGGATGGCTGGCCCACGGTCATGGGAGGAGCGCCCAGCACGGAGGGACGCGTCCTGCCATATTTCGAGTAAACGCGGCGGAGGTTTTGGCGAAACAGCGGCAAACCGTACGACTTTATACGGGAACGGCCTGCAAAAAAGAGAAGAGGAACTGCCGATTAACACGGCGGTTCCTCTTCTTTTTGTAGCCGAAATAAACCCCCGGTTCTACCGGGGGAGCGGTAAAACGCTTT
>CAUGOD010000063.1 GCA_959601025.1 uncultured Oscillospiraceae bacterium | reverse complement strand
CGGAGAAAAAGCCAGGTTTTGCGGCAGCGCCGCAAAATGCGGGCCTCGCGGATGGCCCGCAAAGGATTTTTCCACGCGGCGGCGCTCAGCCGCCGCGCTATTCTTGTACCTCTCCAAACAAATCGGTCATGTCGGCCAGCTGCCGATCCAGCGATTTGGTGTATAGGGTGGTATAGAGGCTGTCGTCCAGCGCGATCTCGCTGGATTCCCCGCTTTCCATGTCCTTTAATCGGGCAAGGCCGCTTTCCAGCTCGTTGTCTCCGACCACGATGACATACCGCGCGCCGATTTTATCCGCGTACTTCATCTGCGCTTTCAGGCTGCGGCCCACGGTGTCGCATTCCACCGACACGCCGCCGTCCCGCAGTTGGGTGGCGATGGCGAAGCAGCGCTGCGCCGCCCGTTCGCCCATGGAGGCGAGGTACAGCTCGCACCGGGGCGGGGTGGGAAATTTAGCGTTCTTCGCTTCCATGATCAGCATCAGCCGCTCCAGTCCCATGCCGAAGCCGAGGGAGGGGAGGTGCGGCCCACCCAGCTCGTCAATCAGGCCGTCGTACCGCCCGCCGCCGCAGACGGTGGACTGGGAGCCCAGCGCATCCGAGACAAATTCAAATACCGTGCGGGTATAGTAATCCAGCCCGCGTACGATGCGGGTGTCGATGGCATAGCTGATCCCAGCGGCCTCCAGACAGCCCTTCACCCCGTCAAAGTGGCTGCGGCAGTCGTCACAGAGATAGTCCAGCATGACCGGCGCGTCCTTGGCGACGGCGGAGCAGACGGGAGACTTGCAGTCCAGAATCCGCATGGGGTTACGGTCCAGCCGCCCGCGGCAGGTTTCGCAGAGCTCGTCCTTCCGCGCGTCGAAATACGCTTTCAGCGCCGCATGGTATTTTGCACGGCATTCCGGACAGCCGATCGAGTTCAGGTGGAGGGAAACTCCAGTCACGCCCAGCTCGTTCAGAATGGTCCTGGCCAGAGCAATCGCCTCGGCGTCAGCCTGCGGAGCCGCCGCGCCGAAGCATTCCACCCCGAACTGGTGGAATTCGCGCAGCCGTCCGGCCTGCGGCTTTTCATACCGGTAGCAGGAGGTGATATACGACACCTTGACCGGGAGCGGCTCGTTCTGCAGCCCGTGCTCCAGCAGGACGCGGGCCATGCCGGCCGTTCCTTCCGGCCGAAGGGTGATGGAGCGCCCGCCCTTGTCATCAAAGGTGTACATTTCCTTCTGCACTACGTCGGTGGTCTCCCCGACCGAACGCTGGAACAGCTCGGTATGCTCAAATACCGGCGCGCGCATTTCGCGGAAGCCGTAGTCCCGTGCAATGGCGAGAGCGGTCTGTTCGATGTGCTGCCATTTGTAGCTGTCGGCTGGCAGCACGTCCTGCGTACCGCGGATCGCTTTGGTAATCAATGCCATACGATGTTCATCCTATTCGTTATTAATCTATAGCCAAATCTATAGCCACCCGTGTCCTTTGCGTTTTGGCGCGCAAAGTCTCAAAAAGGCGCGCTTACGCGCGCCTTCCGAAAAAACTCGTCCGTATCTTCCGGCCGGTCAGCGGATGGCGGGATTGACGATATCGCGCCAGTCGAGGTCGCCCCGCTCCAGACCGTGGATGAGAACCTCCGCCGTCGCGATATTGGTCGCCACGGGAATGTTGCGCATGTCGCACAGACGGAACATATCGCTCTCGTTCGGCTCGTGGGGCTTGACCGTCATCGGGTCGCGGAAGAAGAGCAGCAGGTCGATTTCATTGCAGGAAATGCGGGAGGAAATCTGCTGATCGCCGCCCTGGGAGCCGCTGAGATACCGGGTAATCTGCAGCCCGGTGGCTTCCGCCACCATTTTCCCGGTTGTGCCGGTGGCGCAGAGATTATGGCGGCTGAGAACGCCGCAGTAGGCAATACAGAACTGCACCATCAGTTCCTTTTTGGCATCGTGTGCGATGAGCGCAATATTCATACCGTTTCACTCCTTAAACAAGAATTGACAGAAAAACTGTGCCGATGGTTCGGAGAGCCGCCGCTACATTCTTTCCAGACGCGCCAGCGGAACCTCTTCGCCGAGGACCCGGCGGGCGATGTTTTCAAAGCAGGCGGCGGCGTTGCAGTCGGAAGGGAGGGGACGGCCGTTTGCGTTGGCTACGGCTACGGCCTCGTCTTCCGGCAGGATACCGAGCAGCTGAAGCCCGGCTGTGTCGATGATTTCGTCCACATCCGGCATTTTCCCGGCCAGAACCGGAGCGGGGCGGAGACGGTTGATGATCAGCCGGGCGGGAATACCCGCATCCTCCAGCAGGCGGCTGACGATCTGCGCGTCCCGGGCGCAGACCATGTCGGGGGTCGTGACCACCAGCGCCCGGTCCGCCCCGGCAATGGCGCCGCGGAATCCCCGGCCAATACCGGCGGGACAATCCACCAGAACGTATTCGTAATACCGCGCGAGACCGGCGCACAGGCGGCGCAGATTCTCGGGCGAGCCGAGCCGGTCCAAGCTGACCGGGGCGGGAAGGACAAAGACGTTCGGACAGATCGGCGAGGGATAGATGGCACGGATGGGCTCGCAGTTTCCTGCAAAAATATCGGCCATGTCGTAAACGGCGCCGCCGCCAATGCCCAGCATCAGATCCAGGCTGCGCAGGCCGGCGTCCCCATCCAGCAGCAGCACCTTGTGGCCCAGCCGCGCCAACGCGCAGCCAAGGCCCGCGGTTACCGTGGATTTTCCCGCGCCGCCTTTTCCCGATGTAACGACCGATATCCTGCCCATATCCCTATCCATACCAGAAGTACTTGCCTTTCCGGCGGTTCCGCATAGCGGACGCCGCCCACCTTCCCTAAATCATACCATATTCCTTGGACTTAGACAACTGGTAATTTCGTGGTTTTTGCGGAAAGAGCGAAAAAAAGCCGGCGGTTTTTCCGTGGAAAACCCACAGAAACCGCCGGCGGCGCCATGAAAAAGGTCGAAAATCGAAAGGGAGCCGTTCTAAGGAACGGCTCCCTTGCTTAACTCAGGGGGAAGAATCGGATTAGCAGCCGCAGTCACAGCCACAGTCACAGCCGCCGCTCCGGCCGCAGCTGCGGTCGTCGTCACAGAGCAGGAGAAGGACGATGATGAACAGAATCCAGGTGCAGTTGCCTTCGCCGAACAATCTGCTGATGCACATGTGTATTGACCCCCTTTCACGCGTTTGGCTATCGGATGAAAAACCGGCGGAAAGGTCGCAAGGAGGATCGCATTACCGCCCTGGTCCGCCCGCCGGGACGGGCATGGGCGATGAAAGGATGGCCGGCCCGGTCCTCCGGGCCGGCCGGGGAAAAGAGTTAGCAGCCGCAGCCACAGCCACGGTCGCAGCCGCGATCACAATCGCGATCACAGCCGCATCTGCGATCGTCGTCACAAAGCAGAAGCAGGACGATCAGGAACAGGATCCAGGTGCAGCCGCCGTTGCCGCAGCCACCGCCGAACAGATTGCTGATACACATAGTCGTTGACCTCCTTTCCTCGGGACCCCGGGGCCGCTGCCGGCCGCCGTGTCCCGCTCTCATTCCAGTCTATGTGGTTCCCGCCGAAGCGGTTACAGGCTTTTGTGAGGAGCGGGGAAGGGCGGCGCCGGACGGAATAAGCGGGTCGCCCGGCCGTCCGGGGTATATCCGGGGTCCCAACAGTCCATGATATGCGGGAAGGGAGGAGTTGGTTATGCGTTTTCCAGATACCGGCAAGGGAGTGGTCCGGAAGGGGGAGGAGCCGCATACGGTTCCCCATAACCGTTGGGAAGGGCGCATCGTAGCCCCGGACGTTCCTCCGGCGGATGCGCCGCATACCGTCGCGCATGAAAACCGATTTGGCGGCCATCGGGAGATGGGCGTTGCGGGGACGTTGAGCGAGGGTGAATTTCCGTTCCGATAAACCGACGTAGATCAGAAAACTTGAAAATCGAAGATTTTCTTCGGAATCGGGAGATAAACGGCGATAATTGCCCAAATTCTGCAATGGAATATAGATTTTGACTTTTACTGACTTTGACTTTTACTGACCAATTGCGTATAATAGCAATCAAAGGTCAGGAAAAGTCAAATGGACGGCGGAGAAGGATTCCGCTGGAGGAGCGTATTCTGCCGGACAAACGGGCTTTTCCACACGGGACAGAGTCGGGCGGCGGGCCGCCCGATCCTCCGGAGATTTTTAACAGAGAGGAGCGCTATTCCGTGAGAATAAGCGATGAAATAACCGCCTATATTCTTCATATGCTGGAGAATGCGGACGACGGCGAAGCGGAGCTTCGACGGAACGAGCTGGCGGAGGAACTGGGGTGCGTTCCCAGTCAAATCAATTATGTGCTGACCTCCCGCTTCACCCCGGAGCAGGGGTATGTGGTGGAAAGCCGACGGGGCGGCGGCGGATATATCCGTATTCGCCGGGTCAAGCTGGGGAGGGGAAGCGCCCTCCTGATGCACATGGTGAATTCGATTGGGAGCTCTCTGGACGCCGCTACGGCCCGGGTGCTGGTCGAAAACCTGGCCTATCAGCAGGCGATTTCCACCGAGGCGGCCCGCCTGATGGCGGCGGCCCTGGCGGATCAGGCTTACCGGGGCGTACCGACCGAACAGCGCGACCGGCTGCGCGCCTCTCTGATGAAACAGATGCTGACCGCGCTGATCGCCTGAAAGCGGTCAATATGCAAAAACCGGAAGGCTGTTCCCCAAAAGAGGCGGCCTTTTACAGAAAGGATGACGAATATGCTTTGTCAAAACTGCGGAAAACATCCGGCAACTACCTTTTTAAAGAAGACGATTAACGGCGAAACCTCCGAATGGCACCTGTGTGCGGAATGCGCCGCCAAGCAGGGCATCGGCTCGATGTTCGGTGGCTTTGATCTTGGAGATTTCTGGGGAAGCCTGTTTGCCGAGCCCTCCGCCCGTGTAACGGCGGATACCGTTCGCTGCGAGGGCTGCGGCCACAGCTTCCGGGAAATTGCGGAGAGCGGAAAGGCCGGCTGTCCGGAATGCTACACCACCTTCTACGACCGGCTGCTGCCGTCCATCCAGCGCATCCACGGCAAGACCCGCCACACCGGCAAGGTGCCGGTCGGCGGAAGCGAAGCCGTCAAAAAGGAAAGCGAGATCGAACGGCTGCGCCGGGAGCTGTCCGAGTGCATCGCCAGCCAGCAGTATGAGAAATGCGCTGCGCTGAGGGACCGGATTCAGGAACTGGAAAAGGAGGGCGACGGCCATGAGCAGCACGAATAAATGGTATCAGCAGACCGGGGCGGAAGGCGACGTGGTCATCAGCACCCGGGTGCGTCTGGCCCGCAACCTGAGCGGGACCCCCTTCCCGGCCGGCCTGACGGCCGAGCGGAAGCGGGAGGTCGCCGAGCGGGTGCGGGATGCGCTTAAAGAGACTCCCAACGCGAAGGAATACGACTATCTCGAAATGGGGAATATGACCGCTCGGGACGCGCTGTCTATGGCGGAGCGCCACCTGATCTCCCCGGAATTCGCCCGCTGTGAGGCGGGGAGCGCCCTCTTGCTGAAAAAGGACGAGAGCGTCAGCCTTATGGTGAATGAAGAGGATCACCTACGACTGCAGGTCATGCGGCCGGGGCTGGACCTCGACGAAGCCTATCGCACCGCCGATGAGCTGGATACCGAACTGGACCAAACGCTGCATTTTGCTTTCGACGACCGGCTGGGCTACCTCACCCAATGCCCGACCAACCTCGGTACCGGGATGCGGGCCTCCATTATGCTCCATCTTCCCGCCCTACAGGAGCGGGGGGCCATCCAGCAGCTCGCGGGCACCGTCTCCAAGCTGGGGCTGACCATCCGCGGGCTGTACGGCGAAGGCAGCAAGCCGGAGGGGGCGATTTATCAACTTTCCAACCAGGTCACCCTCGGAATCTCGGAGCAGTCCGCGATTGAGAACCTGAAGGGGATCGCCGCCCAGATCATCCGGGAGGAACGGGCCGGCCGGGAACAGCTCCGCCGGAATCCCCGGTTCGAGGATACCGTCTGGCGTTCGCTCGGCCTGCTGCGTACCGCAAGGCTGCTTTCTCACGACGAGTTCATGACCCTGATTTCCAACCTGCGGGTGGGGGTGGCCATGGGCCTCGTTCCGGACGTCGGGATGGATACGATCTCCGGCTTGATCAGCGACGCGCAGCCGGCCACCATCATGGCGGCCGCCCGCCGGGACATGGAGCCGGGCGAACGGGACGCGGAACGCGCGAAAATGGTGCGGGAGCGTCTGGGCGGCTGATTGTGTTTCTGTTTCCATAAATTAAACCGATTGGAGGTTTTCTTATGTATCGTTTTAAAGGGTTTACCGAAAAGGCCAACACCGCGCTGAACCTTGCCATCGAGGCGGCGCAGGATTTGGTGTATATCCGCCGACCGAAATTCCGGTTATTTCGCCGTTGCCGTCAAGCGTCAGCG
>CAUGOD010000062.1 GCA_959601025.1 uncultured Oscillospiraceae bacterium | reverse complement strand
CTTCCGATGCTTCGTCTCTTTCTCGTTGTTTAATTTTCAAGGTCCCCTTTGCCCTTAACGAGCTTATCGTCTCCGCGTCGCAAATTTTGTCAATTCGTTCGCCATAAAACGAGCGGATCGTTTATTATCTTAACACACCTGTCGAGGTTTGTCAAGACTTTTTGCAGCGTCGCTCAGACGACTTATCTAGAATACCACGCGGATTTCGATAAGTCAAGCATCTTTTTCGGTTTTTTAGAGGAATAGCATTCCGCCTTGTTTTTCCTCATAATGGAAACCGATACTGGGCAATTTCCATAAGGCAGTCATGCTTCAGGAAAAATCCTGTTGAACACGCGTTCTTCCTTTGTTATACTTATATTTATCACTTAATCCTATATACAGAATCAGCGAGGTGGGGCTCATGCCCATTAAAATCCCGGATAATTTGCCGGCCGCAAAAACCCTAGAAGCGGAAAATGTCTTCATTATGACGGAACAGCGGGCGACGCATCAGGATATTCGTCCCCTGAAAATTATCCTGCTCAATCTGATGCCGACCAAAGAGGAGACCGAGACGCAGCTTCTCCGTCTGCTCAGCAACAGCCCCCTTCAGGTGGACGTAACGCTCCTCCAGGCGGCGACCCACGTTTCCAAAAATACGGCGGCGGAATATTTGCGGGAGTTTTATCACACCTTCGACGAAGTGCAGGAGGAAAAATACGACGGCATGATCATCACCGGCGCGCCGGTGGAGGCCCTGCGCTTTGAGGACGTGGATTATTGGGATGAGCTCCGCACGATCATGGAATGGAGCCGGAGCCATGTCTATTCCACCCTGCATATCTGCTGGGGCGCACAGGCGGGATTGTATTACCATCACCGTATTCCGAAATATCCTCTTCCCGAAAAGCTGTCGGGAATTTTCCGTCATCGTGTCCTCGATCCGACCCATCCCCTGCTGCGCGGCTTTGACGAGCTGTTTTATATGCCTCACTCGCGGTACACCGAGGTGCGGCAGGAGGATATCGACAAGGTTCCCGGCCTGCGGGTGCTGGCCCTGTCCGAAACCGCCGGAGTGGCCATCGTCGCCACGGACGACGGACGACAGGTATTCGTGACCGGCCACTGTGAATACGACCGCTATACTCTGGCGAAGGAATACCTGCGGGACACACAGCGGGGAATCCATCCGACCATCCCACAACATTACTTTCCGGGAGATGATCCGGAGGCCGTTCCTCCCCTGATCTGGCGGGGACACGCCCACCTTTTGATCGGAAATTGGCTGAACTATTTCGTCTATCAGCCCACGCCTTACAATTTGCTGGAGCTTAAACGGAAGTAGTTGAGGAGGCGTTTGGATGAACAGAGAGGCGCTGGTTTCCGCAATGATCGCTTACGATGCGGGAGACCCAAAGAGGATTCATCATCTCCTCAAGGTATATGCGTTTGCCAAAGCCATTGGAGAAGAGGAAGGTCTGGACGCTGCTCTTCAGGAAACGCTGGAAGCAGCGGCGCTCGTCCATGATATCGGGATTCACGCCAGCGAGAAAAAATATGGGTCCTGCGCGGGAAAATATCAGGAGCTGGAGGGGCCCGCTCCCGCCCGGCGGATGTTGGAAGCCCTCGATTATCCTCCCGAGACGATTGACCGGGTCTGCTATCTGGTGGCGCATCATCACACCTATACGGCAATCGACGGGATCGACTATCGCATTCTGATGGAAGCAGACTTTCTGGTAAACGCCTACGAGGACGGCCTTTCACCGGAAGCCATGCAGAAAGCCGAAATCATGCTTTTCCGCACCGAAACCGGGAAGCGGTATCTCCGGCAGATGTATTCCCTTTAAAAAGACAAATACAACGCCGCGGCAGGAAACAGAACATCCCGCCGCGGCGTTGTTGCGCTTATAAATACCGCTGATTCTCTACCTCAAAGACGCTGCGGCCGGCCGCGGCTCCGGAATCTCAGTCGATTTTAGGCAGGCCGTCGAAGCCCTTCTGCAAATCCTCGTCTGTCGGGATATAATCCGTCATGGTGCCGTCCAGATAGGAGGTGTATGCGTTCATATCGAAATACCCGGTGCCTGTCAGACCGAAGAGGATGGTCTTGGCCTCGCCGGTTTCCTTGCATTTGAGCGCCTCGTCGATCGTAGCGCGGATAGCGTGGGAGGATTCCGGCGCGGGGAGGATAGTCTCATGTTTGGCGAAGAGGGTAGCCGCCTCGAACACCTTGGTCTGCTCCACCGCCACGGCCCGCATATAGCCGTCGTGGTACAGCTTGGAGAGGATCGGGCTCATGCCGTGATATCGCAGGCCGCCCGCATGGTTGGCGGAGGGGATAAAGTCGCTTCCCAGCGTGTACATCCGGGCCAGCGGGGTAACATGGCCGGTATCGCAGAAGTCGTAGGCATATTTGCCGCGGGTCAGGGACGGGCAGGACGCCGGTTCCACTGCGATGAACTCGGTATTCGGGCGGGTACCATCCAGCGTGTCCTTCATGAAGGCAGCCATCAGGCCGCCGAGGTTGGAACCGCCGCCCGCGCAGCCGATAACGATATCGGGATATTCGTCCACCTTTTCCATTGCCGCCTTGGCCTCCAGCCCGATAATAGACTGGTGCAGCAGCACCTGATTCAGCACCGAGCCCAGCACATACCGGCTGTTTTCGGTATGAGTCGCTTTTTCAATCGCTTCGGAGATCGCGCAGCCGAGGGACCCGCCGGTACCGGGATGCGCTTTCAGGATAGCGCGGCCCACCTCGGTGGTGTCGGAGGGGCTGGGGATGATATCTGCGCCGAAGGTATGGATCACGGCCTTGCGGAAGGGCTTCTGCTCATAGCTGACCTTCACCATGTATACCGTCAGATCCATGCCGTAATGCGCGCAGGCCATGGCCAGCGCGGTTCCCCACTGCCCCGCTCCGGTCTCGGTGGTCAGGGAGGTGAGCCCCTGCTTCTTTGCGTAATACACCTGCGCGGCGGCGGAATTCAATTTATGAGAACCGGAGGTGTTATTCCCCTCAAATTTATAGTAGATTTTCGCAGGCGTACCCAGCGCCTTTTCCAGGTTATATGCCCGGATGACCGGCGAGGGACGGTAAATCTTATAAAAATTCTGCACCTCTTCCGGGATGTCGATATACCGGTCGGTAGAATTCATCTCCTGTGCACAGAGCTCTTCACAAAAAATGGGAAGCATATCCGCCGGTCCCACCGGCTGATGGGTGGCGGGATGGAGGTAGGGATCGGGCTGTTCCTTCATGTCGGCGCGGATATTATACCACTGGCGGGGCATCTCCTCTTCCGAAAGATAAATACGATAAGGGATGTTTTTCATGCTCATAAGATACACTCCATTCTCTGTCATTTTCATAACGGGTCGTGAGGTAATCAGTTTCCGCATTCGATGCTGATCTCGTTGAAAGTGTGCAGCAGGTCTTCGATCCGGGCGCTTTTCTTTTCCTCTCCGCGCAGGTCCATCACCGTGCTGCCCTGATGCATCATCACCAGACGGTTGCCGTACTCCAGCGCAAAGCGGAGATTGTGGGTGACCATCAGCGTGGTCATTTTCTTCTCGTTTACCAGCCGGTCGGTCAGCGCCATCACCGTTTCACTGGATTTGGGATCGAGCGCCGCGGTGTGCTCATCCAGGATCAGGAGCTCGACATCGGTCATGTTGGCGATCACCAGCGCGAGCGCCTGCCGCTGTCCGCCGGACAGAGAACCGGTCGGGGTGTTCATCCGGTTTTCCAGCCCCATGCCGCAGGTCTCCAGCAGAGAACGGTAGTAATCCGCCCGCTTCCGGTTGATCGCGCCGGTCAGCCCGTAAACACCCTTTTTGTTATCGGCCAGCGCCATATTTTCCAGAATGGTCAGATCGGCGCAGGAGCCTTTCTGCGGGTCCTGAAACACCCGACCGATGAAGGCGGCCCGTTTATGCTCGCTCAGGCGGGTGATGTCCCGGCCTTCGAAAGTGATCGTCCCGCCATCCAGCGGTAGGGAACCGCACACCAGATTCAGCAGTGTCGTTTTCCCCGAGCCGTTGGAGCCGATAATCGAGACAAACTCTCCCCGTTCCGCCGAAAAGGAGAAGCCGTTGAAAAGGGTCACCTCATCGGGCGTCCCGGTATTGAAGCGTTTAACGAGGTCTTTGCATTCAAGCATTCCGGACGCCCCCCTTCGTTTTCTTACGCCGTCCGCCGTCCAGCGTGGAGCTGAGCACCAGCGCCAAGACGAAGAGAACCGCCATCAGCAGCTTCAGGTAGGCGGTGGGCAGACCGAACGCCAGGGCAACCTGCAGGCAAGCGGCATAGATTACCGCGCCGAAAAGCACCTTGGTGGTATCCTTCATCCGTCGGATTCCCCGGAACACGCTGGTTCCGATAATCACCGAAGCCAGCCCGATCACCACCATACCGAGACCCATCTGGAGATCGGCCGAGCCGTTCTTCTGGGCAAGCACCGCGCCGGCCAGAGCGGCGAAGCCGTTCCCAACCGCCAGTCCGAGAATCTTGGACATCCCGGGATTGCGGGCCAGCATGGTAACAAACTGCTCGTTGCTCCCGGTCGCCCGGAGAAGCAGGCCGGACTTGGTTTTCAGATACGCGTCCAGCAGCAGCTTGCAGATCAGGACGATCACGAACGTCACCGTCACTGTCCGCAGGGCGTAACCGGCGATTTTTTCCGGAATCAGGCCGATCGGAAATTCGCTGACGATCGTCGGCGAGGCAAAAAGCGCCGCCATGGACAGTCCGCCCGTTCCCTTCATCATCAGAACCATATTGACAGACAGCAACGCCGTCATCACTAGAATACCGCAGAGCAAAGGCCGTATTTTCAGCTTGACATGAAGTAGCCCGGTCACGCAGCCCGCCGCCGCGCCGGCCAGAAAGGCCAATAAGCTGGAAAGCCAGGGATTGACGCCATGCAGGATCAGCACGGCGGAGACGGTCGCCCCCAGCGGCACGGTACCGTCCACCGAGAGGTCGGGAAAATCCAGAATGCTGTAGGTGATATACACCCCCAGCGCCAGCACCCCGTACACAAAGCCCTGCTCCAATACCGCTTTGACCAGATTTATCAAAATATCCATTCGTTACTGTCCTGCCTTTCGTCCGCCTTGGGAAGGGCGCGCTCTGCGCCTGGAGTGAAGCCGGTTTGCCGTCCGTCCATCAAACGGCGAGCCGGCCGACAGGTTATTCCGCAGCCGTAGTCACCTTTTCCGCTGAAGCGTAAGCGTCCGGCAGGGTGATCTTCAGCGCTTCCAGCACATCGGTGTTCACCACCGGGGTACTGTCCTTGACCTGCACCACCGCCGTAGTCTTCGGATCAGCGCCGTTCAGTATCTTCGCGGCCAGCGTGCCGGTTTCCTTCCCCAGCGCTACATAATCGAGGCTTTCCGAGGCCAGGCAGCCCTTCTTGACCTGCTCCACCTCGGAGCCGTACACGGGAATACCCGCTTCGTTCGCTTTGGCCAGCACGCTGGTCAGGTTATCCACTACGTTGTTGTCGGTGAAGTTGTTGATGCAGTCCACCTTCGCAGCCAGCGCTGCGGCGGCCTGCGGCACGTCCGCACCGTTCTGTACGCCCTGCTCCACAATCTCAAAGCCGTAGCCGGGCGCCAGCTTCTTAATTTCCGCCAGATGAGAAATCGAGTTGGCCTCGCTGGTGGTATACAGGATACCGATCTTCCTGGCGTCGGGCTGAAGGGCGCGGATCAGCTTGAGCTGGGCTTCCAGATTCAGGAGGTCGGAGGTGCCGGTACAGTTGTTCCCCGGCGCGTCCAGCGAGTTGACCAGCTTGGCGCTGACCGGATCGGACACCGCGCAGAAAATCACGGGGATATCCGCATCCCGGGCGGCCGCATAGGCCGACATGGCGGCCGGTGTAGCGATACCGATAATCATGTCATACTTTTGGCCCGCCATGTTCTGCGCAAGCTGGGTAGCCGTTTCGGTCTGTCCCTGCGCGTTCTGGAAATCAATGGTCAGGTTTTCGCCGTTCTTATAGCCGGCGGCCTCCAGCCCCTGAACCAGGCCGTCGTAGCAGTTATCCAGCGAAGCATGGACGGCGTACTGGATGACGCCGATCTTTTTGGCCTTTGCCGCGTCGGCCTCCGACCCGGCGGCGCTGTTTTCGCCCGCTCCGCCGCAGCCGGCAAAGGACAGGGTCATGATCGCAGCGGACAACGCGAGGACGGCGATTTTATAAAAACGATGCTTTTTCATTGGTTGCTCTCTCCTAACTCTATTTGTCAACGGGTTTCATGGCGGATCAATTTTCTGCCGCATCGCCATCGTTTCATTCCATTGGCCCTCCTTCTGTTTCACACCAAAAACAAAAAGCTCTTGTCCCAGAATATCTGGGACAAGAGCTTAACTCCTGCGGTACCACCCGACTTCACCCGCATTACACGGATGCACTTTCTCCGCGCACCATCATGCGCGCTCCCTGGATAACGGGCGGAGATCCCGTCGCACCTAACACTTCCGGAAGCTGTCTTCCGTTACGCTCGGATTGCCCTCGTAAGTCCATTCCGCATCGCCGCTGTTGCCGCAATCTCACCGCCTGCGGCTCTCTTGGAACGCCTGACGCCATGCGTACTACTCTTACTCATCGGTTTCTTATGTTGTTATTATTCTATGCCGGTTTTCCTCCTTTGTCAAGGGGGAAAGAAAAATTTGTTTATAACATTCCGCAAGCTCCATAGCGTCCTCCCGGCGGAAACGCTGCTTCCCGGCACGATTACACGCGGGTTGCACACGGCCTGATTTAGAGCAAAAAAGACCGAGTGAAAGCGCCATTTTTGGCTCTAACACTCGGTCCTTTTGGTGGACGTTAACGGACTTGAACCGCTGACCCTTCGCACGTCAAGCGAATGCTCTACCAGCTGAGCTAAACGTCCATATATCTCACCTTCGCAAAGCACCTTCACAGGCATCGTTTCCTGTAAGGACGAATGAGATTATAGCGGAAATCCATCCGCTTGTCAATAGAAAAAGCAAAAAAAGAAAAAGGAAAAATGTAGGATTACAATACATATTGGACAGATAAATAAAAAGGATGAAGGATAGAGCC
>CAUGOD010000061.1 GCA_959601025.1 uncultured Oscillospiraceae bacterium | reverse complement strand
AACACCTCCGACATGCCGGTGGCGGCGCGGGAAGCGTCCATTTACACCGGCATCACCATCGCGGAATATTTTCGGGACATGGGCTACAAGGTCGCCATCATGGCCGACTCCACCTCCCGCTGGGCGGAAGCGCTCCGCGAGATGTCCGGCCGGCTGGAGGAAATGCCGGGTGAGGAAGGCTATCCCGCCTACCTCTCTTCCCGTCTGGCGGAGTTTTACGAGCGGGCCGGTATTGTAAAATGCCTCGGCGGCGGCGGAAGGATCGGCGCAATCAGCGCGATCGGCGCGGTCTCTCCTCCCGGCGGCGACACGTCGGAGCCGGTCTCCCAGGCCACCCTGCGGATCGTCAAGGTCTTCTGGGGACTGAGCGCCCAGCTCGCCTATAAGCGGCATTTCCCGGCCATCGACTGGCTGCGGAGCTATTCGCTGTATTCCGACCGACTTCAGGAGTATTTCGACGGGCAGATTGCGGAGGGCTGGTCCGATCAGGCCGGGCAGGCAGTCGCCCTGCTCCAGCAGGAGGCCGATCTGGATGAGATCGTCCGGTTGGTCGGCGTAGACGCGCTTGGCGAGCAGGATCGCCTTACGCTGGAATGCGCCCGGATCATCCGGGAGGACTTCCTCCATCAAAATGCCTTCCACGAGGTGGACACCTTCACCTCTCCCGAAAAGCAGTTCGGGATGCTGAAAATCATCCTCACCTGGTACCATGGCGGGCAGGAGGCGCTGGAAAGCGACGTATCCTTCCGCCGGATCATGGCTATGGCCTCGCTGGAGGAAATCGGCCGGATGAAATACACTCCCGAGGACGAGTGGGCCGGACGGTGCGCGGATATCCTTCGCCATATCGGCGAGGAATACCGTATGCTGGTTCAGGCGATGACGGAGGACTGACCCGTTCCCCCGTGACTTTTAGACGAAAGGCTTGATGGCGCAATGCGTAAGGAATACAAAACCATCCGGGAGGTTGTCGGGCCGCTGATGGTGGTCGAGGACGTGGAAGGGGTCAAATACGACGAGCTGGTGGAGATTCTCCAAAGCGACGGCAGCGTCCGCATAGGACGGGTACTGGAGATCAACGGCGGGCGGGCGCTGGTACAGCTTTTTGAAAGCGCGCAGGGCCTGCGGATCGCCGACGCCCGCGCCCGGTTCCTCGGCCACGGTACCCAGCTCGCGGTCAGCCCCGACATGCTCGGCCGCATTTTCGACGGGATGGGCAACCCTATCGATGGGGGCGCCCCGGTCATTCCGGAAAAGCGGCTGGACATCAACGGTTCCCCCCTCAATCCCGCCGCCCGGGATTACCCGGCCGAATTCATCCAAACCGGCATCTCGGCCATCGACGGGCTGAACACACTGGTGCGCGGACAGAAGCTGCCGGTTTTCTCCGGCTCCGGCCTGCCCCATGCCGAGCTGGCGGCCCAAATTGCGCGGCAGGCGAAGGTGCGCGGAAAGAACGAATCCTTCGCCGTGGTGTTCGCCGCTATCGGCATTACTTTTGAGGAGGCGGATTTCTTTATCCGTGACTTCCAGAAAACCGGCGCGATCGACCGCGCCGTGCTGTTCATGAATCTGGCGGACGACCCGGCGGTGGAGCGTATCGCCACCCCCCGTATGGCCATCACCTGTGCGGAATACCTCGCCTACGAGCGGGGGATGCATGTGCTGGTCATCCTGACCGACCTGACCAACTACGCGGAGGCGCTGCGGGAGGTTTCCGCCGCCCGCAAGGAGGTGCCGGGCCGCCGGGGCTATCCCGGCTACCTTTACACCGACCTCGCCTCCCTGTACGAGCGGGCAGGCAGGGTCCGGGGCAAGACCGGCTCCATCACCCAGATTCCGATCCTCACCATGCCGGAGGATGACAAGACCCATCCCATTCCCGACCTGACCGGGTATATTACCGAGGGACAGATTATCCTGTCTCGGGAGCTGTACCTCAAGGGCGTGACCCCGCCGATCGACGTGCTGCCTTCCCTCTCCCGCCTGAAGGACAAGGGTATCGGTAAAGATAAGACCCGGGAGGATCACGCCGACACGATGAACCAGCTGTTTTCGGCCTACGCCCGCGGCAAGGATGCGAAAGAACTGTCGGTCATCCTCGGCGAAGCGGCGCTTTCCGATGTGGATAAGCTCTATGCGAAATTTGCCACTGAATTTGAAAAGCGGTACGTTTCCCAGGGCTATCAAACCGACCGCAGTATCGAGGAAACCCTCGACATCGGCTGGGAGCTGCTGTCCCTCCTGCCCCGGAGCGAACTCAAGCGCATCCGGGACGATTACCTCGACCGCTATCTTCCCGCTGACGCCCCGGAAACCGCGGACGCAGAGGAGGCATAGCCGATGGCCATTCGTGTCAATCCCACCCGAATGGAGCTCAGCCGCCTGAAAAAGCGGCTGAAAACCGCCGTGCGGGGGCATAAGCTCCTTAAAGACAAACAAGACGAGATGGCGCGGCAGTTCATGGCCCATATCCGCCGTAACCGCGAGCTGCGGGAGCAGGTGGAAGCCGCCCTTTCCGGCGCGATGAGGGAATTTTCAGTCGCCGCCGCCCGGATGGGCGAGGAAGCGGTTGCCGAAGCGCTGCTGGTGCCCGCCCGTCCCTCTTCGGTTCGGGCAGGCGTGAAAAACATCATGAGCGTGGAGGTTCCCTCCCTGACCCTGACCGAAACCGACGGCGGGACCGATCTGCCCTACGGCTTCGCCTTTACCTCCGGTGAGCTGGACGGAGCGGTACTCTCCCTCTCCGCCCTTCTTCCCGCCCTGATCGAGCTGGCGGAGATCGAAAAAACCTGTGATATGCTGGCGGACGAAATCGAGAAGACCCGGCGGCGGGTCAACGCGCTCGAGCACGTCATGATCCCGGAGATGGAGGAAGCCATTCGCACCATTACCATGAAGCTGGAGGACAACGAGCGGGGGAATATTACCCGCCTGATGAAGGTGAAGGAACTCCTCGCCGCAGAAGAGGAGCGGGAAACCGCCTCAGCGCTCTAATGGGAAAAGCATACCGGTAAAAGAGTTGATGAGCTTCCAAGCAAACGGACTGGTTTCATCGGTCGGATCTGTTTAGCTTATAAAATGTCAAAAAGTCCCCTGTTGGCCAAAAGACCAGCAGGGGACTTTTGGCTATTCCTGTCTGCAGCCCATTCCATCGGCTATTTGAGGGTAAAATCCAGTCGGCGTCTCCTATGAGATTCTCCTTTTTCCAGGCTTCAAACACGTCTTTTTCCACCGGTTGACCGCCGACAAAATATTTTTCACTTTCTGCTGTACCTTCGCCGCTTCGTCCTGCCAGCTCCTATTCTTATTAATTATGAATGCGAAAATCGTCTTATCGTCTTATAAGCATAAGCTGGTTTTGTAAAGTTGGGCACCATTTCATTATGATAATCTAAACAAAAAGGCACCAGTATACGCCAAACTTATCAATTAAAGAAAACATACATGGGCTATAATCACATGGCCCGATAGGAACTTTAATAGCTGCTCCTTCTTTTAAGACTTCATACGCTTTTTTGACATGAATCTCTCCTCCATCTCCAAAATGCAAACAAAACTGCATGGTATTTCCTATCACAAGATTTTCTGTGTTCTCAGACACCGCTAATATTTGGCCATAAGCATTTAATTCAGAATGCATATATCCACCATTATCATCAGGATATAAGCCGAGAATTTCAGCGTTAAAAGCTTTTTGATAAAGTTCCACTGCTTCAACGCTTCCCTTTACATATACTTGCATTATTATTTTAACATATTATCTTCCCTTCAAATTGCAATTAGACATTATCCCACCTACGACAATGGACACCTGTATGAAACTTAGACCAATACACCAATACCCTTTCATTTGTCATTGACCGCCGAAATAACAGTATTCTCCGACATGGAATCTCCTCCAGCCTCCCTCCTGCCATTACAGAGTCAGTAAAAATGAAGCGAAAAACCACTCGCCTGCTCAGGCGCAATCAGCGACAAGCCGCTCCCTCAGCGCGGCCAGCTCCTCCTCCCGCAGACCGCAGAGTCGCAGATACGACGCCGCGCCGCCATACCGGGAGTTCAGATGAGCGAGCGCCGTCTTCATATCCCGCGGCTGGGAGCCGAAAACATGCGGAGGAATCTTCACCCCCATCGCGGCGAACTGCGCCTTCTGCCGCGCCGCCTGTTCCCGCAGATTTTCCTCGCTTGCCGCGTAATCCGCCACGATCGTTTCCTCTGGCACCCCGGCCAGCGACAAAAGCAGCATCGCCGTCACGCCGGTGCGATCCTTCCCAGCCGTACAGTGGAACAGGGACGCGCCGGAATTCTCCAGAAACAGGCGGAAAAGGCGGGCAAACTGCGGCTTCGCGCCGTCCAGAAGCGCGGTGTACAGCTCTCCCATGGTTTCCGGCAGCGTTCCCTGAAACATGGCGGACTGCATTCCGTCGAACATCACCACATTTTCATAGCGCATCCCCTCGCAGTCCGCAAGCCGGGAAGGACGCTGCGTCACCTCCTCCGGCGAACGGAGATCGGCTGTCAGCGTCACCCCGAGGGAACGCAGCGTCTTTACATCCTGTGGGGAAAGCTCGCTGGTCCCGTCCGCCCGGAAGAAAACGCCGGAGCGGGTGATCCGTCCGTCCGCCGTTCGGTAGCCTCCCAGCTCCCGGACATTCCATGCGCCGTCCAGTGGTAAGGGCCGGTTGGCATTCTGTCCTGCCGTTTTCATAGCTTGATTTCCTTTCTGTCGATGTTGGGACTCTCAGGCGCGGACCGCTTGGGACGTAACCGCCGACGGCTTCGGCAATGCCGGGGCCGTATCCCGCCAGAACGTCCGAATCTCCCGCTCCAGCGCTTCGGGGGTACGGATGAGCCGGCATCCCCGCCAGTGCAAGGGGAACAGATTCAGATAGGACGGCGTATTGAACCGGTCGTCGATCAGGAGCACCACGCCTCGATCCTGCTCCCCGCGGATCACCCGCCCTGCCGCCTGAAGCACCTTATTCATGCCGGGGTATTGGTAAGCGTAGGCATAGCCCGTACCGCCGTTCCGGTTATAATAGTCCCGAATGCGGTCCTGTTCCTTTCCGATCTGTGGAAGGCCAACCCCCACCACCGCCGTACCAATCAGACGATCTCCCTTCAGATCAATCCCCTCCGAATAAATCCCGCCCAGCACACAGAAGCCGACCAGGGTCTCCCCATTCGCCTGATCGAACCGGGCTAGAAACTCCTCCCGCTCCCGTTCGCTCATCCCGCTGTGCTGGAGGAGGGTTTCCATCGCCGGGCAGCGTTTCCGAAACACCTCGTACACGTCGTTCATGTACTGGTAGGAAGGAAAATACACCAGGTAATTCCCGGTTTTTGCTTCCGCCATCCGGGCGATCAGCTCGGCGATTGGCCGCCGGCTGGCCTCCCTGTCCCTGTAACGAGTGCTGACCCGGTCGGCGATCAACAGCTTGAGATGGTCCCGCTCAAAGGGCGAGGGCAGCGCGATCCGGCGGGATTCTTCGTCCCCGCCCAGAACCGAAGAAAAATAATCCAGAGGGGTCAGGGTAGCGGAAAAAAGCACCGTCGCCCTTCCCCGGTCCATCGCCATACGCAGCAGGCCGGAAGGATCCAGGCAACAGAGCTTCACAGTCACGTCGTTTCCCCAGGTCTCCACCACAGTGAGGTAGCGCTCGTCGTACAGCTCGAGAATCTTCAGATACAGCAGCACGGCGAAATAGAGGTCCATCAAATCGGGTATATCCGGCGAATCGGCATGCTGTTTGAAAAAACGCTCGCACTGCTCGGTGAAGCGGACAAGCGCCCGGCCCAGATCATCCGGCGGAAGAAGCTGTTCCACATACCGCTTGTCCGCGCACTGCTCCCGCAGCACCGCGAACTGGTCGTCCGCCTCTCCAAGCGCTTTGGCCATGTGGGAATCCTCGGACGACACCCGCCGTTTCAGTTCGGAAAACATCGCCTTCTCCAGCGAGGCGGAGTACATTTCCCGCGCCCTGTCCACCAGATTGTGGGCCTCGTCCACCAGAAACGCATAGTCGCCGCGGCCGTCCGAAAAAAAGCGCTTGAGGTACATCATCGGGTCGAACAGGTAATTATAATCGCAAATAACGCCGTCACACCAGAGCGACAGATCCAGCGAAAGCTCATGGGGACAGAGACGATGCTCTCTGCCGGCCCGCTCGATGACCTCCCGTGTCAGGTGCTCCTCCTTCTGAAGCAAGTCGTAGACCACATCGTTCACCCGGTCGTAGTATCCGTCGGCATAGGGGCAGTGCTCCGGATCGCAGGCGCGCTCGTCCAGAAAACAGATTTTGTCCTTGGCGGTCAGCGTCACCGTTTTGAAGCGAAGCCCCTGCGCCCGCATATGGGTGAACGCTTCCTCCGCCACCTGACGGGTGATGGTCTTGGCCGTGAGGTAGAAGATTCGTTCCAGATAGCCCTCTCCCATCGCCTTGACGGCGGGAAAAAGAGTAGAAATTGTTTTGCCGATGCCCGTGGGCGCCTGGCAGAAGGCGATTCCCTCCTCTACAATGGTGCGATAGGCGGTGACGGCGAGCGAACGCTGTCCGGGCCGATACTTCTCAAATGGAAAGGGCAGCGCCCGAATGGAGGCCGTCCGTGCGGCCGCCCATTCGCAGGTAAAATCCGCCCACCTTTTGTATCGCGCCATCAGGTCGACAAAAGCGGCGCGCAGCTCGTCCCGTGTAAAAAGCCGTTCGAACCGCTTAATCTCGCCGGACGCTTCCTCTTCGCCGACATGTACATAGGTGAGCTGGACAGACATGGCCTCCTGCCCGTTTTGGACCGCATAAAAATAGGCGTAGCACTTCGCCTGCGCCCAGTGAAGCCGGTTGAAATCCTCCCCGATGGAATCGAGCGGAAGGCGGGTGCTTTTGATCTCGTCGATCTTCACCGTTTCTTCCCCGACGATCACTCCGTCGGCGCGCCCTTCTATGGTAAAGGTAATGTCCTCATAGCTTTCGGTATGGGTGAAAAACACCTCGGACTGGTAGCTTTCGCCGCTCTCCTTCTGTATCCGGCGGTGAATGCGGGAGCCTTCCTGCGCGCGTTCCATCCCGCCGGAGCGGTTGTCGATGCTGCCGCCCCGGAGCACAAATTCCACCAGCCGCCGTACGGACAGCCGGACATTTTTCGGCAGTTCCACGCAGGTTCTCCCCTTTCCCGCTTCGGTTATTCCGGAATAACCGTCAAGGCAGTTCATGAATATAGCGCCGCCCAGCCGGGTTCTATGCCAGCCTTATCCGGCGGCGCAATCGAAAATGCCTGCCGGCATTTTCCCGGCGTTGTTAATGTGCCACAGCCGCCCAGCCGGGTTCTATGCCAGCCTTATCCGGCGGCGCAATCGAAAATGCCTGCCGGCATTTTCCCGGCGTTGTTAATGTGCCACAGCCGCCCAGCCGGGTTCTATGCCAGCCTTATCCGGCGGCGCAATCGAAAATGCCTGCCGGCATTTTCCCGGCGTTGTTAATGTGCCACAGCCGCCCAACCGGGTTCTATGCCAGCCTTATCCGGCGGCGCAATCGAAAATGCCTGCCGGCATTTTCCCGGCG
>CAUGOD010000060.1 GCA_959601025.1 uncultured Oscillospiraceae bacterium | reverse complement strand
GGAGGACGTCCTCCTCGTTCAGCTCCGTGAGCAGATCAAACAGCCGTTCCCGGGACACACCCTGCTTCAGGTTCAGGTATTCGAGCAGGGCGTACCGTTTCTCCGCCCGCCGGATAGGCTCCTCCATAAAGGAGGTGTCCGTATAGGCGGCATAGTACTCCCGCATCTGATGCCGGCTGAGCTTATATACGCCGGCCAGGTCCCGCAGGCGCTGTTCCGGCCATTCCACGCCGGCCAGGTCCTCGGGAAAGAAACGGAACGGCTCCAGCTCCTCGGCCCTGAACAGACGGCGGGCATGCCGTTTCCGGTCGTCCTCCGGCGTATCGTCCCGCAGGACGGCGACATGCAGATACCGTCCGGCATACGCGTTTTCCCATTCGGCCGCCGGGAGGAAGGCCTCCGTTGCGGGAATGTCGTTAAACAGCCGGAGGCCCTCCCCCTCGGGCAGCGCCCGGACATAATGGTCGTCCCGCAGACCACGCGCCCCCAGGATGTTCCGGGCGAATACCGGACGGACCATCGCCAGCACCGCGTCATTCTTTCCCACCCGGCGCGCCGCCGCCAATGCTTCCGCTGCGCCGCTGGTATACATCGTCACGGAGAGCAGCCCCTCCTCCCGCAGCAGCGTCTGGATACGGGGGATGCACTCAAAGCGTTCAAACCGTTCTCCCTGCCGGACCATTCGGTAAAACAGCTCTTTCATCGGGATGGCGCTGTTGGCGTATAGCCGGGTGATATCCCAGTCCCGGCCGTCCAGCAGGCGGAGTATCTGGTTTTCCACGCAGGATAAGCCGTAAACCGGCCGTTCTCCCGCCATGTTAACCGTATCAGGCATACCGCACCCCCCGTTTCTTTTCCGGTCGTTCCCTCCGGGCGTTCTTCTCCTCCAGCAGCGGTTCCACCACCGACCAGATGCGGCGGAAGGTCTCATCCTCCGTCACATTCGTCGGCACCAGCACCCCGTTCCGCCCGGCGGCCAGCTCCCGGTATTCCTGACGCAAACGGCGCTGCAGCTCCATATCGATGTACCGGTCCTTCTCCTCCTCCCGGCTGCGGACCCGCCGTACGGCGGTTTCTACCTCCACATCAAGGAAAAAAGCGGCGTCCGGCTGGGGGATATCCCGCGCGATCTCATAAATCCAGCGGTCCCGCAGATAGCCCCGGGCATGCAGGTTGGCCAGGCAGGAATAGAAATACCGGTCGCTGATTACCGCCTTCCCTGCGGCAAGGGCGGGCGCAATCACCCGGTTGGAATGCTGCACCCGGTCGCTCGCCGCCAGCAGAGAAAGGCTGCGGTAATCGTATTCCCCGTGCTCGGGGGTGTCCATATAGGTACGAAAAATCGCGGATTTCCGGACAAAGTCGGTAGGCTGCTTGGTCAGCGCCACCGGTAGTCCCCGTTCCTCCAGGGCCGTCCGCAGGCGGCGGATCATCGTGGTTTTTCCGCAGCCGTCCAGGCCGCAGAAGGTGAACAGCAGGCCATCGGACCGGTTAGGCTTCATGGTCAGTTCCATGGGATCGTCTCCTTCTCGTCATAATCTCCATTCCGCCGCTTTCAGCGACAGCGCAAACAGCAAGGGAAGGAAGCGCGTCCCCGCCTCTTTCCATTCCTGGTTAACGGTTTTTTCTCACGCGATTTCCTGCAGACGGTTCCGCCGGTCACCGCAGAACAGCCAGTCCACCGGGTCCATCTCATAGGCGAACACCTTCCCCTCCGCCGGATAGATGATCCGGTTCATGAAGGAACGGTCGGCGGGGAAAACGGCGTCGATCAGCCGGTCGGCGGCGCCGTTCCGGATATTGAACAGGCGGCGGGTATAGGAAAAGCTGTAAGCGCATTCCTTTTCCAATCCACAAGCTATGGCGGCTTCCGCCAGCCGGCCGGCCCGCTCCTCCGTCATCTCCCGCAGGAAGAGGTAGATGTCGCAGAATTTGTAGAGAGAGAGGTCCCGGCCCATCCGCACCCAGTCGTACACCGTCGCTTCCTTGTACAGATGGGCGCAGAGATGGAGGAGAAAATCCTCGTCCGCCAGGGTATACAGCCGTCCCGCCGGAGTGACGATGGACGGCTCGGCGCGCCGCAGGAAGACGGACAGCGCGTCCGATTCCTGCCGGGGTTGGAAGTCGAGAGAAAAATTGATATCCACCTCGGCAAACGGCATATACGCCCGTCCCGTCTCCCGGATGAACGGGACCGTCTCGCCGCGGTTCATGCGGGAGGCGACGATCTCCCGCCGGCCGGCAGGAACAAATGCGCCGTTCCGGACGTTCCCCTGACGGAAACCGGCGGCCTTCAGCCGGTCGGCGACCCGGGTGACGTCCTTTGGCTCCACAAGCACATCAAAATCGTTAGAGGTACGCAGACCCGCCGGATACCACGCTGCCAGATACGCCCCCTTGAGAAACGCATAGCGAAAATCCGCGCCGTCAAATACCCGGCCCAGCTCGCCCAGTTCGGCGAGAAAATCCGTCGTTTTTCCCCGCCCGGCGGCATAGGCCGTCTGCAGCGCGTTCCGGAACTCCCGATTCACACGGCCGAGCAGTCCCTGCTCCCGCAGCACGTAATACGCGGCACCGCCCATCCGGTTGTACAGCAGCTGGCCCAGCACCCAGGGAAAATCCAGCGCGTCGTCCAGCAGCTCCTCCAGCGTTTCCTTCCGGGAATCCAGGAAACGGCAAAGCTCCAGTACCAGCGTCTTTTCTTTTTTATAGGCTTCCGCTTTTTCACAGTTTGCAGACATAACGACATTCCTTCCTAATTTAAGAACTGCCCGCGATTTTCCGGTAAAAGCCGCTGCTCTCCAGCAGCTGCTCGCGGCCGCCGTATCCGGCCACTGCGCCGTCCTCGATCACGACCGCCTTTCGGGCACGGAGCACCGTCGCCGGCTTGTGGGAGATTACCAGCACCGTCCTGTCCCGGGCGATTTCGTCGATTGCGCGGTTCACCGCCTCTTCCGACAGCCGGTCCAGGGCGCTGGTCGCCTCGTCGAAGAGCATGATTTTCGGGCGGCGGAGCAGGGCCTGCGCGATAGCGAGTCGCTGCCGCTGCCCGCCGGACAGCCGGACGCCCCGCTCCCCCACGACGGTGTCGAAGCCGTCGGGAAGGCCCCGGATCACGGACAGGACGTTCGCCCGTCGGCAGGCCGTCTCCAGCTCCGCGTCGGACGCGCCCGGCGCGGCGAGCCGCAGATTCTCCCGGATGCTCATATTGAACAGCACGCCGTCCTGCATCACCACCCCAACCTGCCGGCAAAGACAGGCGCGGGTCAGCGTATTGGCGGGGATTCCGTCAAAGAGGATCGTCCCCTCCTGCGGCTCGTACAGGCCGAGGATCAGCTTTGCAAGCGTTGTCTTCCCGCAGCCGCTCCGGCCGACCACCGCGACGTAATCCCCTTTGGATATTTCTAGATTCACCCGGCGGAGCGTCTCGCCTTCCCCGTTTTCATAGGCAAAGGAAACATCCCGCAGGGAGAGGCTACCCTGCAGTTCGACATCCCGGCGCTCCTGCTCCGGCTCCTCCGGAAACGCGAGGGTGTCAAATACCCGATCGTAATACGGCGCGTTCACCCGCAGCTGTACCCGCTTCCCATTGAGGGTATCCAGCGCGGTGAGAAGCATCCCGAAATATTCCCCGAACATGACGAGCGTCCCCACGCTGATCCGGCCGTCCATCACGGCGAACACCCCGATGACATATACCAGCGCCTTGGTCAGATAATTGGATTTGAAGTCGGTGAATACCTCGCCGTAGAACCAGTACCGTATCCACCGCATTCCCAGCCGAGCGAGAACGCCGCGGTAAGCCTTGAACCGGCCGATGAAATCCTCCTCTACACAATGAGCCTTGATCTCCTTCCAAAACTGGAGGGCGTTGTGCTCAAAGGTGTAATACTCCTCGTTGACCCGCCGGATTTCCTCGTTCACCTTCTGCGAGCCTTTCCCGATGAGATAGTTAAGAAGAAAAACCGGCGGCACTATCAGCAGGCAGAGCAGGGTCATCCGCACATCCAGCCACAGAACCATTCCCAGCGTGAACGCCGCGGTAAGCAGAGCGGCCATCCAGTCCGCCACCTGCTCCCTCACAAAGTTTCCCAGGCCGTCCACATCGTCCATCAGCCGCATCTTCAGGTCCCCCGGGTCTTTTTTTTCATATTCCGGCCAGGGAAGGCGGAGGATTTTCCCCCACGCCTCTTCCCGCACAGCCAGGGTAAAGCGGTTCAGCAGCCGGTTGGAGCAGAAGAGGGTGACCGCCCCCAGCAGGGTCTGCGCCCCAAACACCAGCAGGAAGCCGGCGGCCAACGGGACGAGCAGGGCGATGTTTCGCTCCCCCATCACCCCATCAATCAGCATCCGGGTCAGCTGGGGGGGGAGCATTGCCAGCGGCGCCCCCGCCATGCTGGCCAGAAGCAGCAGAATCACCGCGCCTTTCGAGGCGGCGATATAGGGGGATATCCGGCGAAGAACGGTTGCCCGTCCCCGCCCGGTTTGTTTTTTATTTCGCATGGCTTTTCGTTTCTCCATCTCCCGTTGGACTCAGGCGGTCGCCGGTTCTCCGACGGCGCGTTCCTCCCGCGGTTCCGCACTGCCCTGTGCAAAAAGGGAGCGATAGACCGCATTGTTTCTCAGTAATTCTTCATGGGCGCCCTCCCCGACGATCCGCCCCTCGTGCAGCACCAGAATGCGGCTGCACTCCCGGATCGTTTTCAGCCGGTGCGAGATCACCACCATGGTCTTTCCATTCTCCTGTTCCGTCAGCGCGTCCCACAGTGTTTCCTCAATCTCAACATCCAGCGCCGAGGTGGCCTCGTCCAGAATCAGAAAGTCCGCGTTCCGCAGCAGCGCCCGGGCGATCATCACCCGCTGCTTCTGCCCGCCGGAAAGGCCCTGGGCTGTCCCGCCCAGCCGGGTGTCCAGCCCCTCCGGAAGCCCCCGGACGAAATCGCCGAGACCGACCCGCTCGCACGCCGTGAACAGCTCTTCGTCCGTCCGCCCCTCTTCACAGCCGAGCAGCAGGTTATACCGCAGGGTTCCGTCAAACAGCAGGACGTCCTGCCCGACAAACCCGATTTGCCGCCGATAAGGCCCGAGCTGGTATTGCCGCGCATCCACACCGTTCACCACTACCCGGCCGGCCGCCGGGTCATAGAACCGGAGCATCAGCTCCGCGATGGTGGATTTTCCCACTCCGCTCGCTCCGACAATCGCCACATGCTCTCCCCGGCGGATGGTGAAGGACACGTCCCGCAGTACCGGCGCTTCCCCATAGGCAAAATCCACATGCTCGAACACCAGCGTTTCGATCGTCCCCTGGGCTGTCAGCGCGCCCGAGGGCTCCTCCTCCCCTTCCAGAATCTCGTTTACCCGGTCGAGACTGACCTTCCGCCAATACCAGTCCAGATAGATTCGAAGCATCCAGTTCATCTTCCGGTGCAGGAGGGCGACGTACTCGATCACCGCCAGGAACTGTCCCACCGTCATCCGTCCCTCCACGATCAGAAAAGCCGACAGCGCATAAAGGGAAAGGCTGGTCATCAGATGGATAAGGCTGATCTCCCGTTCCGTCAGGAAATCCACCCGGCGGCTCCGGTTTCCCAGCCGAACCAACGCTTTCAGCGGCCCGATCACGCTGTCGGCTGCCCATTTTTCCGCCCCGAGCAGCCGGATTTCCCGCATCCCTTTCAAAATCTCAAATAACCGGCCGGAAAACTGACCTGTGGTTTCCCGTGCGGCGCGGGCAAACCGTTCGGTCAGCCGGCCGTTCAGCCGAGTGAGCAGGATCGGCAGCACGGCCGTCGTCAAGAGCAGCAGCGCCACCCACAGGCTGATCCGCGCCACCATCAGCAGAATACCGGCGCACAGCAACGCCGAATTCACAAAATGAAATAGATTCCGCTGGATCACATGCAGAAACTGTTCGCTGTCCACATCAATGCGGCTCATCACGTCGCCGGTGTTCCGGCCGGTCAAGATGGATGGCCGCGCCCTCACCGACTTTTCAAACAGGGCGTTTTTCACGTCTACGATATAGCGGTTGTTCAATGTCTGCCAAACCCAGGCATACAGCAGGTTGAAGACCGCCGCTGTCAGAAAGAGCGCGGCATAAGCCCCGATGACCGAACCCAGTAGCTCATATCGACCGTTGGACAGCACCTGGTCGGTCAGGCGGGTCAGGTTCAACGGCAAAAGCAGGGAAACGCCGTAGGAGGCCAGAATGCAGAGCTCCGCCGTCAGAAACAGCGGCGTATATCGTTTGCCGAACCGCAGGACGCCGCTCAGCCGTCCCCCTCCGGCTTTCTTTTCCTCCAACGCATGGATTCCTCCCTTAATTCCTATATTTGAAACTTTATACGAAACGGATGAAGCGAAATTCCTCCCTTATGGGAATGTTCCAATGGGCCGATGCGTCCGGGCGCTTTAATACACTACCACTCCTGAAATGTGAATGCATTACACTATATTTGCAATTTATATAACTATTCGTGCAGAATCGGAGGAATTCGACAACGATTGCGCTATAATTTGGTCGAATAATGTCACATAGATTACACTCCGTATTTGAGAGGGCCGGCCATCGTGTCTTTCTCCAGCCGTTTTCGCTTTGCGCTCTCCTAAACCAACCGGTCGTCCGTTCCTTTTTCTGCTTTTCCCGGCCTGCATGTACTTTCCTCCGTTGGCCGCGGAGCCGCCGAATCCTCTCCGGCCGCCGGCTCTCCGTAACGGAGAACATATGTGGAAAGGGTTGTCTCCATGAAAAAAAGCTATACCGTCGACCATGCGTTTCTAATCGGAAGACAGGTTCCGCTTGTCTGCCGCAGTCCGGAAACGATGCGGGACCTTCCCCGTCAGTATATTCTCTGCTTTATTGAACGGGGCTGCCTGGATATCCTCCTGGACGGAGTGCGGTATGTCTGCGCCGGTCCTGCATTTCTCTGTCTGAACCCGAAGCAGTCCTTCCATCTTCTCTCCTCCCGGGATATGGCGGCGTCCTCTCTGGTTTTCCATCCTTCTTTCCTAAATAAAAATCTGACGGATGAATTCCTCCAATGTTCGAGATTTGAGGATTTCTGCGACGTACATGATATCTACAAGCTGCGGCCCTTTTTCCGCAGAGACTTTCGCAGCAGCTTCGTGTCAGGATTCCCGCCCGCCCTGGTCGATCGGACCCGCGCTCTTTTCAATGCGGCGGCCGCTGAACTGCGGGAACAGCCGGATTGGTACTGGACCTGTCGAACCCGCTCCTACTTTATGGATATTCTCAGCATTCTCGAGCGACTGTATTACTCGCACAGCGACGTACAGGAGAAAACCGCGTATGATTTTTCCATTCCCGACGGCTACGAGGACGTCGGCCGGATTCTCTTTGCCATCTGGTCGCAGTATTACGAACCCGAGATGACCACCCAACGGCTGACCGCCCTGGTCAACTGTGATCCCTCCACCGTATACCGCCGCTTCCGGAAAGTAACCGGAACCACCGTGGGGGAATATCTCATCAATTACCGTTTATACGCCGCCTCCGTCAAGCTTCGCTTTACCGAGCTCACCGTCAGCGAAATTGCGTTTCTTTCCGGGTTTGCCAGCGAATCCTATTTCTGCCGTCTCTTTAAAGCCCGCCGTGGGATGACTCCCGGCGCGTTTCGACGGCAGGCGGTCGAGAAACGCAAGCGTTCCGTCCATCAGATGGAACTGTCACGTATCTAGAAAATGGAATGAAAAACGGATTCGCTCGCTCTGCATAACCTTACAAAATCGTGCGGAAAGGACGAAGAAGTGTAGGATTACAATACATATTGGACAGATAAATAAAAAGGATGAAGGATAGAGCC
>CAUGOD010000059.1 GCA_959601025.1 uncultured Oscillospiraceae bacterium | reverse complement strand
TCCAGCGCCCAGACCTCCATTTCGCCGAAGCGCTGGCCGCCGAACTGCGCCTTGCCGCCCAGCGGCTGCTGGGTAACGAGGGAGTACGGGCCGGTGGAACGGGCGTGGATTTTATCGTCGACCAGATGATGGAGCTTGAGGAAGTACATATACCCGACGGTGACGGGGTTGTCAAAGGCCTGGCCGGTCCGGCCGTCGTACAGCACGGTCTTGCCGTTCCGGTTCTTGCCGGCTTCCTCCAGCAGCTCCTGAATGTCCTGCTCGTGCGCGCCGTCGAATACCGGGGTCATAACCTTGAAGCCCAGCGCCGCGGCAGCGTAGCCGAGGTGAACCTCCAGCACCTGCCCGATGTTCATACGGGACGGAACGCCCAGGGGATTCAGCACGATGTCCAGCGGGGTGCCGTCCGGCAGGAAGGGCATATCCTCGCTCGGCAGGATGCGGGAGACAACGCCCTTGTTGCCGTGGCGGCCGGCCATCTTGTCGCCAACGCTGATCTTGCGCTTCTGCGCAATATAGCAGCGGACCACCATGTTCACGCCAGGGGAAAGCTCGTCGCAGTTCTCCCGAGTGAAGACCTTCACGTCCACCACAATGCCATATTCGCCGTGGGGGACCTTCAGGGAGGTGTCCCTCACCTCGCGGGCCTTCTCGCCGAAGATCGCGCGCAGCAGGCGTTCCTCCGCCGTCAGCTCGGTCTCACCCTTGGGGGTAACCTTACCGACGAGGATGTCGCCGGAGCGCACCTCCGCCCCGATATGGATGATGCCCCGCTCGTCGAGGTCCTTCAGCGCGTCCTCGCCGACGTTCGGGATGTCGCGGGTGATTTCCTCCGGCCCGAGCTTGGTGTCGCGGGATTCCACCTCGTATTCCTCGATGTGGATGGAGGTAAACACGTCGTCCCGCACGATCTTTTCGTTAATCAGGACGGCGTCCTCGTAGTTATAGCCTTCCCAGGTCATGAAGCCGATCAGAACATTCTTGCCCAGGGAGATTTCGCCGTTGCAGGTGGACGGGCCGTCGGCCACCACTTCGCTTTTTTCCACATGCTGGCCATAGGAGACCACCGGGCGCTGGTTGACACAGGTGCCCTGGTTGGAGCCCTTGAACTTGATCATGTGATAGGCGTCCAGCCCGCCGTCGGAATCCCGGCGGATAATCACCCGGTCGGCGGACACCGCGGTGACGGTGCCTGCGTTTTTGGCGATCACAGCCACGCCGGAATCGACCGCAGCCTTGTATTCCATACCGGTGCCGACGATCGGGGATTCCGTCTTAAGCAGCGGCACCGCCTGCCGCTGCATGTTGGAGCCCATCAGCGCACGGTTGGCGTCGTCGTTTTCCAGGAAGGGAATCATGGCCGTCGCGACCGAAACCATCATCTTCGGGGAAACGTCCATATAGTCGATGCGCTCCGGCTCGATCTCCAGAAACTCGCCGCGGAAACGGGCGTTGACGCGGGGACGGGCGAAACGGCCCTGCGCGTCGAGCGGCTCGTTCGCCTGGGCGACAATGAAATCGTCCTCCATATCGGCAGGCATATAAACGACCTCATCGGTCACCACGCCGGTCTCCTTGTCCACCTTGCGGAAGGGCGCTTCCACAAAGCCGTACTCGTTGATCCGGGCATAGGTGGCGAGGTAGGATATCAGGCCGATGTTCGGGCCTTCCGGAGTCTCGATCGGGCACATGCGGCCGTAGTGGCTGTAGTGCACGTCGCGGACCTCGAAACCGGCGCGGTCACGGGACAGACCGCCGGGGCCGAGGGCGGACAGGCGGCGCTTATGGGTCAACTCAGCCAGCGGATTGGTCTGGTCCATGAACTGGGACAGCGGCGAGGAACCGAAAAACTCCTTGATCGCCGCGACCACCGGGCGGATATTAATCAGCGCCTGCGGGGTAATCACGTCCATATCCTGCGCCTGCAGGGTCATACGCTCCCGGATCACCCGTTCCATCCGGGAGAAGCCGATGCGGAACTGGTTCTGGAGCAGCTCGCCCACCGAACGGATGCGGCGGTTGCCCAGATGGTCGATATCGTCGGTGACGCCCACGTCATGCGCCAGGCAGTTCAGGTAGTTGATGGAGGCGAGGATATCGTCGATAATGATATGCTTCGGCACCAGCTCGTCGGCCCTCTGGCGGATAGCCTCCTTCAGCGCTTCCTCGTCCCCGGCGCTTTCCAAAATCTCTCTGAGCACCGAAAAACGCACATGCTCTCGGATACCGAGCTCCGCCACGTCAAAATTCACAAACGCGCGGATATCCACCATGCCGTTCGAGATCACCTTGACCTCGACCGAGCCATCGTGCTCCTCCACCGTGACATAGGCGACCATGACGCCGGCGTTTTCAATTTCCATCGCCTTGGCGCGGTCAATCAACTCGCCAGCCTCAGCCATCACCTCGCCGGTCATCGGATTCACTACCGGACGGCTCAGGCGGCAGCCGGCCAGCCGGTTGGAAATTCCCAGTTTTTTGTTGTATTTATACCGGCCGACGCGGGAAAGATCATAACGGCGGTCGTCAAAGAACAGGCTCTCCAGATGCTGCTGGGAGTTTTCAACCGTCAGCGGCTCGCCGGGACGAAGCTTGCGGTATACCTCGAGCAGCGCTTCTTCGGTATTCTTGGTGATATCCTTGTCAATGGTGGCGCGGATGCGCTCATCCTCGCCGAAAAATTCGAGCAGCTCCGCGTCCGAGCCAAGGCCGAGAGCCCGCACGAACACCGTCACCGGGATTTTGCGGTTTTTATCGATCCGCACGTAAAACACGTCGGAGGAATCGGTCTCATATTCCAGCCAGGCGCCCCGGTTTGGGATCACCGTCGCGTTGTAAAGCTTCTTGCCGGTGGTGTCATAGCTCATGCCGTAGTACACGCCGGGGGAACGGACCAGCTGGGAAACAATGACGCGCTCCGCGCCGTTAATGACAAAGGTGCCGCTGTCGGTCATGAGCGGGAAATCCCCCATGAACACCTCGGACTCCTTGATCTCCCCGGTTTCCTTGTTGAGCAGCCGCGCCTTGACGCGCAGGGGAGCGGCATAGGTCACGTCCCGTTCCTTGCACTGCTCCACCGTGTATTTCGGCGTGTCGTCCAGGCGATAGTCCACGAACTCGAGTACCAGCTTCCCCGTGTAGTCCTGCACCGCGGCGACATCCTGGAAAACCTCCCGGAGTCCCTCATCCAGGAACCACTGGTACGAGTTCTTCTGAACCTCGATCAGGTTCGGCATGTCCAAAACCTCGTTGATCTTGGAGAAGCTCATGCGGGTGTTGTTCCCCAGCTTCACCGGTTTGACATTCGCCATAGGCTCGATCACTCCTGTTTTTATATTTCTAGGTCGTTTTGGTCGTACCATTTTCAGGGCGGTTCCGCGCCGGCAAAACGCGGCCGCCAAATTTCTTGCACAAAAGGCTTGAAACTTTCAGCAGACTGTGCTATACTTTTTTCAGCCGTAGGGATACCTTTCCATGATTGTGCAGTATACTATAATATACGAATTGTCTTCTGTTGTCAATTGCATTTTGCAAATTGGCGACTTTTTTTCTGTTTTTTCGGAATTCAGCCGGTTTTTGGCTTATACCTCTCGAACATACGATTCGATTTCGTTTGTCGGCTCGTTGCGAAACGCCCGGCAGGGTTGTTTGTTTCGTCTCCCGCCCGGAGCGACTTTCTTCTCTTCCTTCAGTATGGACGACGGACGGAGGAATAATCGCCGGGGAATCTCCCCTGCAAAATACCCGACCATAAAAAATCCGCGGAACGCTCTTCTCTGCATTCCGCGGATTTTTGCCAATAGCGCTCAACGGGCGTTCAATATCGCTCCAGATAGCGGTCGATCTCCCATTGGGTGACCCGAATTTTATAGTCGTTCCATTCCTCGCTTTTGTGCTCCACATACTTATCGAAAATATGCTTGCCGAGGGTTTCCCGTACCAGCGCGTCCCTCTTCATCGCCCGAACCGCTTCCTTGAGGTTGGAGGGCAGGTTTTCGATCCCCTTCTCCTCCCGCTCGTCCTCCGACAGCTCGAAGATGTTCGCGTCGGTGGAGTGGGGCGGCGTCAGGCCGCGGCGGACGCCGTCCAGCCCGGCGGCAAGGCAGAGGGCCAGGGTGAGGTAGGGGTTGGCCGACGGGTCGGGATTGCGCAGCTCAATGCGAGTGCCCATCCCCCGGGAGGCAGGGACCCGGACCAGCGGGCTGCGGTTGCTGGCCGACCAGGCGATGTATACCGGCGCTTCGTAGCCGGAGACAAGCCGCTTGTAGGAGTTCACCAGCGGGTTGGTGACCGCCGTCATCCCCCGGGCATGCTCCAGGATGCCGGCGATAAAGCTGTAGGCGGTTTTGCTCAGCCCCAGCGCATCGTCCGGGTCGAAGAACGCGTTTTTCCCGTCCTTCATCAGAGACATGTTGACGTGCATACCGCTGCCCGCCACGCCATAAATCGGCTTGGGCATGAAGGTGGCATACATGTTGTGCTGGTGGGCGATGGTTTTGACCGCAAGCTTGAAGGTCACAATATTGTCCGCCGCCGACAGCGCGTCGGCATATTTGAAGTCGATCTCGTGCTGGCCGTTGGCCACCTCGTGGTGGGAGGCCTCGATTTCAAATCCCATCTCTTCCAGCGTCAGGCACATATCCCGGCGAGCATGCTCCCCCAGGTCTGTGGGGCCCAGCTCAAAATACGCGCCGCGGTCCTGCGTTTTGGTGGTGGGATGACCGTCCTCGTCGTTATTAAAGAGGAAAAACTCGCATTCCGGGCCGACGTTAAAGCCGCTGAAGCCCATCTCCTCCGCCTCGCAGAGCACCCGCTTGAGCAGCCCGCGGGGATCGCCCTCAAAGGGCGTTCCATCCGGCTTGTACACATCGCAGATCAGGCGGGCGGCCTTGCAGCTCTCGTCGTACCAGGGAAAAATCAGGAAGGTATCCAAATCGGGATACAGGTACATATCGGACTCTTCGATCCGGACAAATCCTTCGATGGAAGAGCCGTCAAACATGCACTTGTTATCCAGAGCCTTCTGGAGCTGGCTCGCGGTGATCGCGATGTTTTTGAATGCACCGAAAATATCGGTAAACTGCAGCCGGATAAACCGAACGTTTTCCTCCCGCACGATGCGGATAATGTCCTCGGGCGTATACTTAGCCATCCATGGTCCCCCTTGTTCCCACATTTTCTCAATCCTTTTATCTTTCCCTCATATATATGGTATATGGCAGATCCCGGACGTAGTCAGGTTGAGCCAGCCATCCAGCCATATAATACGGTTCATTATGGCATTATCGCATCCGGGGCCCGCGCTTGTCAAGCGCGGGCGGGAAAATCCCGGAAAAGAAAATCCATTGGACCTCATTTCCCCGCAGCCACGACAAAAGCCTTCCGGGACGGGAATATTCCGTACGGAGCACCCATACCCATTAAAAGAGCGGCGGCTACAAGTCGGCCAATCGGCCTGTTTTCTGACGTCGGCATTTTTGGGAAAAAGGGTGCGCCACGCATTGACAGCCGACGGCAAACGCGGTATGATAAGCATTCCGGCCGCGCCGCCTTTGCCGGTTCCGGCCGCCCAAATCCTCCGGCTCCGTACGGGCCGGAACCCGGAAGGGGCTTGATGATGTATGGGAATCGTTACCCTCCTGCTCATCGCCGTAGGCCTGTCCATGGACGCGTTTGCCGTATCCGTGAGCAACGGCATGATCATGTGCCACACCAAAACGCGCCGCATTCTGAAAATAGCGGGCAGCTTCGGTCTGTTCCAGGGCCTGATGCCGCTAATCGGTTACACCGTCGCCAATACCTTTGCGGATAAAATTCAGGCGGTGGATCACTGGATTGCCTTTATCCTGCTTGCCTTTGTCGGCGGCAAAATGCTATGGGAAGCGCTCCGCGGCGGGGAGGATGAGCTTCCTCACGGCGACCCCTGTTCCTGGAAGAACCTGCTGGTGATGTCGATCGCCACCAGCATCGACGCGCTGGCGGTCGGCGCCTCCTTCGCGGTCATGCCGCGGGAGGGCCTGCTTGCCCCCTCGCTTGGTTATCTTCTCTGCTGCGGGATGATTGCGGCGGTCACTTTCCTGCTGTGCGTTATCGGCGTGGTCGTCGGCTGCCGGTTCGGAAACCGATTCGGAAAACGAGCTGAAATTGCCGGCGGGCTGGTGCTGATCGCCATTGGGATAAAGATTCTGCTGGAGCATACGGTATTTGCCGGCTGAATGGCAGAATAGCTGAACACGCTAAAAAGAGTATTTATGATAAAAGGGAGAGACAGCCGTCCGGCTGTCTCTCCCTTTTCCCTTGTTTATTGGTTTCCGGAAAACTTTCCTCGCCGGAACACCTCGCGGAACTGCTCGGACAGCACGCCGTATTCATGCTTTTCCAGGATGTAGGCATGACCGCGGGCACCCATTGCCTCCCGCTCGGCCGCCGGGATTTCCGCCATTCGGATAGCCGCTTCGGCGATAGCGTGGCTGTCCTCCGGCGGGATGGAAATTCCGCAGCCGGCATCGGCCACCATGTCGTTGCCGGCTTCGATAGCAAAGATGACCGGCTTTCCCGCCATCATATAATCCATCAGCTTGTTAGGGCTGACGCCAAACCGGAAAAGGGGCTGGCGCTGCAGCCCGACATACAGTGCGTCAAACTGGGCGAGCAGGCCCGGTATGTCGTCCTTCTGGACAGCCGGCAGCGCCTCCACGTTTTCTTCCAGCCCCAGTTCCCCGATTTTTCGGCAGAGGCGGTCCCGCTCCGGACCCCGCCCGACCAGAATCAGCTTAATCTTTTTACCCTTCAGCTCTTCGCCGGCCTCCACATAGCTGTCCAGCGCGTTGGCCAGGCCGTGCGCGCCGGTATAGCCGATCAAAAACCAGCCGTCCCCGCGATATTGCCGGAGCTTCTCCTGATACGGCACGCTTTCCGGCTCAACCGGCCGTTCCCAATCCTCGCGGTTAATGCCGTTCGGAATGCAGATGAATTTGTCCGGATTCATCCCGTGTTCCACCATGTGTTCCTTGGCGCAGGGGAGCAGGGAAACCACATAGTCGCTGTGCCTGTAGCAGGCGTTTTCCGCGATCTGCATGCCGACGATAAAGGGATGGTACTTGCTCATCCCGCCCAGTTCCATGGGACTGAGGGGCCAGAGATCATGCATCTCGTAGAGCATCTGCGCGCCGTATTTTTTCGCGATATGCCGAGCCGGATAGATATCCAGCGGGTAGGTGGAGGATGCAATCACCACATCCGGCTTCCCGGTCTTCAGAATTTCCTTTTCATACTGGTATACGCCCCGCAGGAAGGAGAGGATGTTTTTGATCCGCCCCAATCCGTTTCCCTCGTACTGCGGTCCCTTAATCCAGAAATACCGGATGCCGTCGATGTCCTCCTCGGCGTAGGGAACCCCGCCCAACTCTGGATTTTTTCCCCGCATATGGGACCAAGCGCTGGCCACCATCGTGACCGTGTCCCCCGCCTGCACCCAGCGCCGGGCCATATAGTAGGGACGGTATTCCATTCCGTGACGGTCGGAGCCGGCATAATGCTCCAAATACACGATGTTCATAGGAACGATCCTTTCTTTTCGTTGGCTTTTCCCCGCCCGCGCCGCATACGGAGTATGCCCGGCGGCGGGCCGTTTGAAACCGGCTTTTCCGGGAATTTTCCTTCTATATTCAAAAAGCCCCTGCGTTCCGGTCGGAACGCAGGGGCTTTCGAAAAGAGGCTTCCCGAAGCGGCTTCTCGAAGCAGGGAAAACACCAGCCTTTTCCGCGAATCTCTTTGCAGAGAAAGCCAAGCCCGAAGGACCGGATTATCTCTTGGAGAACTGGGGAGCGCGACGGGCTGCTTTGAGACCGTACTGCTTTCTGCCTTACGGGTGAAAACCGTTGATTTTACTGGCTTTTTTAGGTTTTCACGCCTCGGTTAACCCATGAGTTCACCCATTCCGCGTCTTATTCGGTGTAGCACCT
>CAUGOD010000058.1 GCA_959601025.1 uncultured Oscillospiraceae bacterium | reverse complement strand
GTAGGGCTTTGCCCGCACATGAAATACCCCCGGCTTTGCCGGGGGATCATTATTGGCCGTTATTTGCGATTTACGCGAATAACGGCCAATTTTATGCGGGACGGATCTCAGCGGAAGCGCGTGAACCTACAGAAACCCGAAGAAAGCCTGTATGCGATATGGTTTTCAGCTATTGCGGAAAGATGCAGAAATGGAAAAGCCCCTTTGCCGGCCATGGAGACAGGACGGCAAAGGGAGGAAGGGGACGCGCTGGTGCGGGAAAACCGACGGATCAGCCGTCGCTCCGGGAGAAGACGGTTTGCAGGCGGTCAAGCAGGAAACGGATGGTGTCCCGGTCCTCGGTTCCGCTGCGCTGCGCTTCGTCTCTCAGATGCTCGATGAGGAGAAGCGCAGCGCTTTTCGCCTCATGCGGGCGCAGGAGAATACAGGGGACGCCGTCTTCGCCGGTGCGGCAATCAATGTCCATCAAGTCTCCGGCGGAAAGCCGCAGGCTTTTCCGCATCTCAATCGGCAGGACCACCCGGCCCAAAGAATCCAGTTGTCGAACGTCAATCGCCATGGTACTGCTTCTCCTTTTCATAGAGGTATGTCGCAGGCGTATATTCATACGCAGGGAAGTTTTGATGCTTGGATAAAAGGTCTTCGATAGCCTCGTCTAACAATTTCGAGACCGGAATACGGGTACGTTTGGACAGCGCCCGCAGTTTTTCATACAGTTTATAATCTGTGGATGTGCTCCAATGCTTCCTGTCCGTCACGGTTATCACCTGCCTTGAATGTATTATATAACCGAAAATATAATCATGCAAACGGTGATGCTTGTTGAACTTTCATGAGGATTGATGATGCCTGCGGCCGCAGATAAAAGGGTGGTACGGGAAAATACAGCCGTATTCTGACCGCAATATGTTCTCTAATTAGGCAGTATACAGGATTGCAATGAAAAATATACCAACATTTGTTCGTGATATCGTTTCTTAAAAAAGTATTGGAAATGAAAAAGAGCTTCTGTAAATCTTTTTACAGAAGCCCCTTAGCCTATCGAACAAATATAAGACAATAGGTAAGATATGCCACCAAAAACCATTGACACGACGCGCAGCGTCGTGTCGGGGAACCCCCGGCGAGGGTTCCCCACTGAAAAACATTCCGCCGGGATGTTTTTCGCCCCTCCTGCGCTTTGTTGCTGTAGAAATTTCGCGTCCTGCGGGACGCGACGGGGGCGCTGCCCCTCGACCTCTTTTCTCTTGCGGTGCCCGAAACGGCCGGTGTGCCTACCGGCACGCCGTTTCGACCGCGGCGCCAACGCCTGCTCGCTGTATCCCGCACCGCGGGCGCTCGCAGGCGTTGCCTTTTGAAAAAGGCGGGCGAAAACTTTTTGTACAATATTTTTTATTTTGACCGTCTCTTTTACTATGAGAAAAAAGAGGAAGCGGATCAAAAATCGAACGTTTATTATCCGAAGCCAAACACGCATATTTTCCCGTGCTGAAGGAGAAGCTATTTCGGTGAGCGGGCGGCCCGGCGGCAAACTGTACAAAACCCTACCAAATTGGTATACTATTATCGGCGTGCGCTCCATTGTGCGGCACAGGGCCGGGTGGTATAATGAGACACATAGAAAGGCCGTCCCTGTTTGACGGCACGGAAAGAAGCGGAGCGGGTTTCCGACAGAAAGGAACGGTGACGGCAATGACCCAAATGACCGAAGCAACCAAAAAAACCGAATTCAAAACGGGTTCGTGGCAGAAGTTCGTGGACGTCCGCGACTTCATTGTCCGCAATTACACCCCCTACGACGGGGACGAGAGCTTTCTCGCCCCTCCCACGGAGCGGACCAAAGCGCTGTGGGACAAGGTGTCCGCCCTGATGAAGGAGGAGCATGCGCGGGGCGGGGTGTACGATATCGATACCCACACCATCTCCGAAATCGACGCCTATGAGCCGGGGTATATCGACCGGGACAACGAGCAGATCGTCGGCCTGCAGACCGCCGCGCCGCTGGTGCGGGCGATCATGCCCTTCGGCGGCATCCGGATGGTCCGTAATTCCCTCGTCGCCTATAACAAGGAAATGGACCCCGAAATCGAGAAGGTATTTAAATACCGCAAAACCCATAACGACGGTGTGTTCGACGCCTACACCCCCGACATGCGGGCGGCCCGGAAATCCGGCATTATCACCGGCCTGCCGGACGCTTATGGACGGGGCCGCATCATCGGCGATTACCGCCGGGTGGCGCTGTACGGCGTGGATCGCCTGATCGAGGAAAAGACCCGTTCCCGCGAAAACGCGGATTACCCGGTGATGGATTCCCGCGCCATCCGCCTGCGGGAGGAGCTGGCGGAGCAGATCCGCGCGCTGGAGGCTCTCAAACGGATGGCGGCCTCCTACGGCTTCGATATCTCCCGTCCGGCGGAGGACACGAAGGAAGCCTTCCAGTGGCTGTATTTCGGCTATCTCGCCGCCATCAAGGAGCAGAACGGCGCCGCCATGTCCATCGGCCGGGTCTCCACCTTCCTCGACATCTACGCCGAGCGCGATCTTGCCGAGGGCCGGTATACCGAAAGCGAGATTCAGGAAATCGTCGACCATTTCATCATGAAGCTGCGGATGGTCCGCTTCCTGCGTACCCCCGCCTACGACGAGCTGTTCAGCGGCGACCCGACCTGGGTGACGGAATCCATCGCCGGGCTGTGCACCGACGGGCGGCATATGGTCACGAAAATGTCCTTCCGCTTCCTCCACACCCTGACCAACCTCGGCCCCGCGCCCGAGCCCAATATGACCGTGCTGTGGAGCCCCCGCCTGCCGGACAACTTCAAGAAATACTGCGCGAAGATGTCCATCGAGACCTGTTCCATCCAGTATGAGAGCGACGAGCTGATGCGGAAGAAGTTCGGGGACGATTACGGCATCGCCTGCTGCGTCTCCGCCATGCGGATCGGCAAGCAGATGCAGTTCTTCGGCGCCCGCGCCAACCTCGCCAAGGCCCTGCTTTACGCCATCAACGGCGGCCGGGATGAGAAGAGCGGGGTGCAGGTCGGCCCCGAGCTGTTCGCCTGCCGGGGGAAATACCTCGAATACGACGATGTGAAGAAAAAGTTCGAGAAAATCTGCGACTGGCTGGCCTCCTTGTATGTGAACACCCTGAACGTTATCCACTATATGCATGATAAATACTGCTATGAAAAGCTCCAGATGGCGCTGCACGACGACGAGGTGTTCCGCACCATGGCCTGCGGCGTGGCGGGGCTGTCGGTGGTGGCGGATTCCCTTTCCGCCATCAAATACGCGAAGGTTCGCCCCATCCGGGACGAGACCGGCCTGGCGGTGGATTTCGAAATCGAGGGCGATTATCCGAAATTCGGCAACAACGACCCGCGGGTGGACGACATCGCTGTGGATGTGGTGAAGATGTTCATGGGCAAGGTCGCCAAGTGCCCGACCTACCGCGAATCCAAGCCGACCATGTCCATCCTGACCATTACCTCCAATGTGGTGTATGGCAAGAAGACCGGCTCCACCCCCGACGGCCGGAAGGCGGGCGAGCCCTTCGCTCCCGGCGCAAACCCCATGCACGGCCGGGACAGCCACGGCTGCGTGGCCTCTATGATGTCGGTGGCGAAGCTGCCCTACGATTACAGCGAGGACGGCATCAGCTACACCTTCTCCATCGTCCCCGGCGCGCTCGGCCGGGCGGAGGAGGAGCGGGCGGAGAACCTTGTCGGGCTGATGGACGGCTATTTCGACGAGGCCGGCCACCACATCAACGTGAACGTCCTGAACCGCGACGTGCTGCTGGACGCGATGGAGCATCCGGAGCTGTATCCTCAGCTTACCATCCGGGTCTCCGGCTACGCGGTCAATTTCGTCAAGCTGACCCGCGAGCAGCAGCTCGACGTCATCAACCGGACCTTCCACACCCGCTTCTGAAAACCGGCGGTATGGGCGGAAGAGTATCGGTATAGGACGCGAAGCATGACGCAAAGCGTAAGGCGCGGGAAAAGGGCAAGGCGGAAAGAAAAGGCGGAACGGCCGAAGGGCTGGAAAGCCGTGAAAATGGGGCGGGCCTTCCGGTCCGCCCCATTTGTATAGAATAGATTGAAATATACATTTCGTAAATTTTAAAGAACGATATATTGTATAATATCTCAATGAATATACAATTTGTAATTTGCAAAAAACAAATTTATCGAAATTTCTTGTGTTTTTCCCCTGATTCGCTACAATAGAGAACGATGGGCCGGCGTGAAGCGGCCGGAAAGGCATGGATGCGAATGGACAATGTAATAGGACGTATCCACTCGGTGGAAAGCTTCGGCACACTGGACGGCCCCGGCATCCGGTATGTGCTGTTTCTGCAGGGCTGCCCGATGCGCTGCCTGTACTGCCACAACCCGGATTCCTGGAACCGGGAGGGCGGGCAGGAGATCGGATCGGCGGATGTGGTGAACGATATCCTGCGGTACCGTCACTTTATCCGGAACGGCGGGGTCACACTGTCGGGCGGGGAGCCGCTGATGCAGCCGGAATTCGTCGCCTCCATTATCGAAGGCTGCCACGAGCACGGGCTGCATGTCGCGGTGGATACCTCCGGCGCGGTCCACCTGCTCGCCTGCCAAAAAGCGGTGGAGGAGGCCGACCTTCTCCTGCTGGATATCAAAGCGGCGGAGGACGGGCTGTTCCGGAAGCTCACCGGCCGGGGAATGGACAACACGCTGGAAATTCTCGCGGAGCGGGAGCGGCTGGGAAAGCCGGTCTGGATACGGCATGTGCTGGTCCCCGGGCTGACGCTGGACGACGTCCAGCTTCATCGCCTGGGGCGGCTTCTCCGGGATTACCGCTGCATCGAAAAGGTGGAGCTGCTCCCCTTCCACAAAATGGGGGAGTACAAGTGGAAGGCGCTCGGCGAGCCCTATACTCTGGGGGACGTGGAGCCGCCCGAGCCCCGGCAGGTCGAGCACGCCCGCGCCCTGCTGCGCGGGTTCGGCCTGAACGTAAGCTGAGACGGCGAGAAAGGATGGACTATTCCCATGGAACTGACGCTGCGGCCTTATCGGGAGGAGGATATTCCCGCGATGACCGAAATCTGGAACGGCGTGGTGGAGCAGGCGGACAGCTTTCCCGGCGATCATCCGCTGGATGCGGCGGAAGCGGCGGAAATGTTCGCCGCCCAGACGCAGACGGTGGTCGCGCTCGACGGAGGGGAGCTGGTCGGGCTGTATATCCTGCACCCGAACAATATTGGGAGGTGCGCGCAGGTTGCCAACGCGTCCTACGCCGTCCGGCGGGACCGGCGGGGCGGCGGGATCGGCCGCCGGCTGGTGACCGATTCGCTGGAGCGGGCGAGGGCCTGCGGCTTCGTCGGGATGCAGTATAACGCCGTGGTGAAAAGCAATACCGCGGCGATTGCCCTCTACTTAAAGCTGGGCTTCACGGTGCTCGGCACGGTGAAAAACGGCTATCGCCTGGCGGACGACAGCCTGACCGACACGCTGATTTTCTACCGCGGCCTGGTGTAACCCGATGCGGGCCATCCGTCGAATACAACTTCCGTCTGCAATCGTGGTTTTGGTACACGGGCAATCAACGGTTTACATCACTTTCGCTGCATTTTCAAGAATTTATCAAAATTCGCTACGCGGACACGCGGACGGGTCGGCGGAAGGAGACGCCGATTCCGGCGCGAATCAAAAAGTTTTCCGTCTTTCTGCAAGATTCGTATTGCTTTTTTGGGTTTGCTGTGATATACTATCAAACCGGACGGGTTGGAACTCCCTTGAAAGGAAATCTGTCCGGTGTTTTATGTCCGGCGGGTCGTATCCTGCCGAAGAAAACCGAATACAGACCGGGGTGTAGCTCAGTTTGGTAGAGCGCTTGGTTCGGGACCAAGAGGCCGTGTGTTCAAGTCACATCACTCCGACCAGTAAAAGCGCCCGGAAACCGTGTATTCATGCGGTTTCCGGGCATTTTTTTGTCTGGGTTTTCAGTCATTTTTCGGTTGTGACCCATACCGTGACCCATACGGGGATTATAAGCGTTTATTTGGTCATATTAATCAATGACTTGATAGCCAAACCGGCAATCAAAATCCGGTCGCCGCTGTTTTAGCTTTTCCATTTCCTTAATATTGTCCTCTAAACACTCGATCATCTTATCGACCTCTTTCCTTAGAGCCTTTGAAAGCGATGTAACGCCTTTGATTATAACGATCGTATTATCTCTGGTTCCTCTGAGAAAATCCCAAAATGCGTCCCAGTTTTCACCATAATAGTCGGGAAAATCAAAGGACGCTTTTATCCTTTGGTGCATGTCATCGATATATTTACATTCACTCAAGTCCAATGTAATGATAGTGGGTGTATCCATTTAATACCTCCTAAACAATTTCATGAAATGTGGCATAATGGTCGTATGTAGCGAAGATCAGTCCATCGTCCGACCAAACGATTCTCTGGCTGTTTCGTTTCCCCTGCTCGTAGTTGATATCAGCCTCATACCACGATCGTCCATTTTTTTGGGGTAGATGGCCATTTCGATTTTGGTAAATCCCTCCTGTAATCATTTTACCCGGTGCATAATCTATCGGGTTCATGCCTTTTTTCCAACCTAAATCATATATATCCTCAATTGTTATATAATAATCTGGCAACTCTCCTTCATATTTCAGTGTTCAATCTGCTCCATCCGTTCCGTTCATCGTTGCCGTCCCCGCCTTGATGGATTCCATGAGTTCAATTACGCATCGACAGTTTGGATGAAGCGGCGGTTCCGGATCAGGTTCTTCATCCAACCGCCATATCTTCCCATGTAAATTTTTACAATCAACGCAGCGCTTCCAATCAATTTGGCTAATCCAATGCTTGTAGTTTTCACTGACATTTACCTTGGGTAAAAACTTGCCGCCGCTAAATGCTATTTGAAATACCAAATCCAATAAACTCAATAACATGCATCCTTTCAAAAGCTTGATTTTTTACTGCGGATGCGGTATTATGGACTAGCAAGATAGGATTTTCAACCGCATCCAAATGAATACGTGCAAAAAACGAGTTACCAGCTGTGGGAACAGCTGGTAACTCGTTTTTTATCGACAAGCATCAGCACCACCTCCCTCATAAATAGAACTTATGTTCTTATTATAACAGAAAAGCTATCTATTGTTAATTGGTACCATTGCATATATGATTTGCCTGCTATTATCTATCGTTGCCCCGGCTGTAATCTCCCCGACACTTGTCCAGAAATGCCTCACGTTGGTGTTTTGGCGTCTTGGGCTGTTGTTTTCCCTTTCCACAGTTTTCGCCGTTGTTTCGGTCGGAAATCGGGGCCTTTTCCCTCTCTGAAAAGAAATGACTTGCAAATTCCCGCCACGAGAGTTAGGATACGACACGGCGGGGATTTCCCCGGCATAAAACAACGCCGCAGCAGGCGGAGATGCGCCAACATCCCTGCCCTGCGCAAAGGTGATTCGGGCACCCCTGCACAACCGAATACTCGGCACTGCGACAAACACAGTATACTGGATTTGCCGCTGAAAAACAAGATTGTCTATTAAACGTGTGCAAGGGTCAATGGATAGCTGCGGCTATCCCAGCCTTTGCATGCGTTTTTCTATTTTGGGGGATTCCCGACCCCTTATTGAAAGGTCGGGAGTACATGAACATTTTCACGGACAAAAAAACATTTCTTGGGGAGGTGAATACCCAAAAGCTGGGAGTCGACTTTGCCGAGTTCATTGAGTTGGCCAGGACAATCCGTGGCAAACTGGGCTGCCGGAAATACCTGCTGGACCGATATTTGCTTGATTTGTTGGAATCCGTCAGTTGCATCTCTCCCATGGATCTGACCGAAGCCGGGGAGGACGCAGCCGAGCGGCTTCGCAAGCTCTGTCGACAAGTAATCTGCAAGGATGAAGCTGTGCAGGAGACAATAATTGGGGAACAGATACAGGCGTATGTCGAAGCCCACCCCAGCGCTTACTTTGAGGAGTGTACCAAAGTGGAATCCTATGTGGCGGATTTATCTGATCTGTTTCTGGAACATGCGGCACAGCGGTATCTGGAAGAACAGGAAAATGAGCTGCTCTTTCGATATGATCCTCACGGTGGGGACGAGCTGTATCAGACCATTGTTCGGCTCATCGGCGGAGAAAACGACATGGAACGGCTGAACACCTTGTTTGCGGAACGGTTTCTGCGGGTGAAGCCAATGGAGTTATATATCCAAGAGTACACCCAGGAATTCCTCTATTCGCAGCTCTATCGGGATATGCAGACCGACCGCACCGTCCTACAAATCCTTCTCGACCGGCAGGAGTCCTGACGTATGCTGTACGAGTTTGACCCGATGAATCTAGAGAACGAAAGTACCATCCATTTGACAACGCAGCTTCGCCATCTGCGGGGATACAACGCCGTCACCCAGCGGGAGATTGCCGACGCCCTTTGCATCGACCGCTCCACCTATGCCTATTACGAGCTGGGAGACACGGAGCCCTCGCTGATGCTGGTGAGACTGGCAAAGCTCTACAACGTCACCACCGATTATCTGCTGGGAATACAGCCGAAGGAAAAACAGCCGACGCCGTTTGAACGGGAGCTGCTCTCGCTGGTCAGAAAGTATTGGGGTGAAAGCAGTGGAATCTAATTTCGTGTTCAACGGCACACTGGCGCTGGATATCTGCTCAAAAGGTAAAAAGATTCGGGAGGCCCTATGGCCGCCGTCCGGTCAAGAACCGCAGCCCCTTTCGATTTATCATCACCTGGGTATGTTCGTGGATACCGTGCTCATCGGCTCGACGGACAATGGTAACGACGTCCGATTCTATAACGATTCTTTCGGCTTAGAGTTTTACAAAGGCAATGTGGAACACATCCGTCTCGTCAACCATCTGCCGTATGCTTTATCTATGAACGGATTGACCGAAATCGTCCTTCTTCAGCCTGGAGAATCTATCACGCTAAGGGGATACCGTCAATAACCGAAGGCGCCGATTCCTGCAATGGGAATCGGCGCTTCGTTTGTCGCTTAAGCGAAAAGAGAACCCCCGGTTCTACCGGGGGGAGAAAAGCTTGAGCAAAAGAAAAACCAACAGATGTAAAATAGTAAAAGGTTTGGCGACCGCAATACTAAAAAACATCCGGAGGTTTTTGACATGGGAGAAATAAAAGAATCGGCACATTCAAAATGGAAATGTGAGTATCCCATCGTGTTTGCCCCGAAGTACAGACGAAAAGAGATATATGGAAAACTTAAAGCGGACATAGGTCAAATACTCAGGAAACTATGTGAGGAAAAGAAGGTGGAAATCATGGAAGCACAAGCATGTGCAGACCATATCCATATATTGGTGAGCATTCCACCATATATGAGTATAGCACAATTCATGGGATTTCTCAAGGGAAAGAGTAGCCTCATGATTCTTGACCGACATGCGAATCTCAAATACAAGTATGGAAGCAGACACTTCTGGGCCAGAGGTTACTTTGTGGATACGGTTGGCCGAAATGAACGCGCTATCAAAGAATCCATAAAGAATCCATTGGAGGAGGATTACACCAAAGACCAAATGACAATGAAGGAGTACGTGGACCCGTTTACGGGTAGCAAGAACAAGTAGGCAAATAATGATCCCCCGGCAAAGCCGGGGGTATTTCATGTGCGGGCAAAGCCCTACG
>CAUGOD010000057.1 GCA_959601025.1 uncultured Oscillospiraceae bacterium | reverse complement strand
TTTTTGCGCCTTTTTTGGGGGTGATGGCTTATCTCTTTGTTTGTTTCAAACTTATTCCTCCTTATGGTTTACAAGTCTTAACTAAAGCGAAAGGAGGCCATATCCTTCATGAGCAAGAGTATAACCACAGGACATGGCGTATCGGCAATCCCTGATGAAATATGGGGTGAGCCGCGCCAGCCGAAAGTACAATAAGGCGCGTACATCTACTTCTGGAAGGCGCGCTGGGACGGGAGCGCGGAATCCCTGGCCTGCCAGTCAAGGCGGCCTCACAGCCATCCCAATCAGCACACTGAGACGGAGTTGAAACTGATCCGGGATATACGTCGCAGGAACCCCTCTCTTGGTATGATAGAACTGTGGTACCGTCTCAGGCAGCGCGGCTATACCCGCCGCCCGGAGAGTCTCTTCCGCGTCATGCGCAAACTGGGCCTGTTCCCACAGCCGAAGCCGAAAGATTCTTACAGCCCCAAGCCCTATGAGCAAATGACCTACCCAGGCCAGCGTGTTCAGGTCGATTTGAAGGTAGTCCCACGCAAGTGTATTTCCGATCCGAATCTGCGCCTCTTCCAATACACCATTGATGAGTTCACCCGCCTGCGTTTCCTCGCCGCTTATGAGGAACAGAGTACTTACTCCTCCGCTGACTTCCTGCAGAAGATGACTGCCTTGTTCAAACGCCGCGGTATCACAGTCGAGTGCGTCCAGACCGACAACGGTTTTGAGTTCACCAACCGCTTTTCCAACTCCAAGCGGGACCTGCCCATCCTGTTTGAAAACACCGCCTCACAGCTCGGTATTCGCCACAGGCTTATCCGTCCTTACACTCCGCGTCACAACGGCAAAGTGGAACGCAGCCATCGCGAGGACCAGAAGCACTTTTATTCTTGTCATTCCTTCTTTTCTCTGGACGACTTTGTAACGCAGATCGCTGTCCATAATCACCGCTCCAACACCTTCCCCATGAAACCTCTCAACGGGCTCTCTCCTTCTGAGTTCGATGCCCAACATCTTTCGCAATCCTACATTTACTCCTTTATTGTAATTCATTTTCTGCTCTTAAAATCCATTTTGATTTTCTTGTTCCAATTCGCTTTAATCGACATGGAAGCTCGCATATTGCAGATGGCTTCGATAACCGTTTCATAAAGAACTGCAGTACCTTTTTCGTCGGCGTAATAATTCACGGCTCTGTCCGCACCGATACCGAAATGCTTTGCAGTTTCAACAGCATCGATATTTGCACCGATAAAGAGAAATGCCCAGCCATATTTTTCTTTCTGCCTTTCAATCATTTCTTTCGCTTGATCGCTCTCGTAAATATGGCTCGCGTTTTCATATCTGTCGGTTGTTATAACGAACATTGTGTGCTCGGGAACATCCTCGGGACGAGCGCATAGTTCTGTGCCAGCAAGGTTTTGTCCTCTGATACCACACGGGCAAGCATATTCACATATAAATATTCTGCATCCAAAAACAGAAAGGCGAATAAGCCCATCAGGATAACAGCGCTTATATAAGGAGTTCTGTCTTTCTTTTTGAAATCAACGCTTTGCGTGATCTTTGTTAAAATACTGCTCATAAAAAATTCCCTTTACTTGCTGTCATTACTGAACTCCATGATGTCGTTCGGCGTACAGTCCAACGCGCTGCAAATCCTGCCCACGTTATCCACGGTTATGTTTTCACCCTTGTTCATCTTTGAAATGACATAGTTGCTGATCCCCGCCAGCATGGAATTAATGCCACGCACCGCGTAGTTTTTGGAAACCAGCTTATCGTTGTAGGCGATAACGGTTTCTTTTGTTACGGCGTTACCGCTGACAAAATCCGCAAACGCCTGCACATTCCGGATATACTTTTCAACCTTCGGACAGGGTCGCAGTGTGCCGGTGGAGCGCTTCTGCGCCAGACGCAGACACTCGCTCTTTCCCTTCCACTCAAACTTGTACTTTTCAAAGTCGTTGTCAATATATTCCCCGCACAGGCTCAGCAGCTTGTCGATGTCCAGCTTTTCTTCCGTGAAGCATTCGGGAAATACGGCGCGCAGCTTGTCCTGATTGCTTCGCTCTATATCTAACGAAAGGCCATGTATCTTGCTATCCATTTTCTCTTTCCCCCTGGATTCATTGTTATAATTTGAACGTCTTTAATCGCTCAAGCGCTGTCGCTAACAACTGTGGATTTTCTCTTTTTGGTATAAGAAATTCTTTCATTTCGTCAAATATTGCTTGTGTATCCTTTAAGTCTTCATCAGTATATATTAATGTAAAAATATTGAATTTGCGGAAGTATTCTTTATGTTTTCTCATTTCCTTCTCAAAATTTGATTTTGCTTCCTCGTTAACTTCGAATTGTGTCTTGTTTTTCACACCCTTAATGTAACCATGAGTAGACCACGGGGAAAGCTCAAAACCTTGTTTTTGCAAAGTGAACGGATTAATAATCGTAAAATCCAAGCGATAAATATGACTTGTTTCAATACCAGCGTATCTTAATTCAGGTATTAATAACGGGATCTTATACGGGTTCTTACTGGCCTTTACAAATTCACAATATTTTTCTGCAATCTGCATTTCATAAGGTGACCCGGACAAACGAACCATTGAATTCAGAAAAAAGGACAAATACTGGTTAATGGATGAAAATGCAATGATATCTTCACGATATGGAATAACTAATCCTGTTTCTAAAATATGTTCGATCGTGTAATAATTTTTGCGAAAATTTCGGATTTCGCTAACATCGTTTTCCCAATTTCCGTTTTTAAACCGAGGTGTTATCATGATCCCATATGTTGCGTTTTTTTGGCCGATCCATATTTCAGCCTCTTCCGGTTTTGGTCGTACCTTTGAAATGGAATAATACTTTCTCCAATAGGTTCTTTTCAGAAACAGCACCGTGTAATTTAATAAATCTTCATCCTCTGTCAAGAGCTTCTGAAAGTTGTATGCCGCGCGTCTTTCTTCCATACCTTTATCCACGGTTTCAATATAATGAATCATTCCATCAAACCACATAGCAACTAGTTGATCCGGTGAAGTAATGACATCATTTGTAATATTTAAATATGTGTTATGTTTTCCGCCTATTTTGGCATGCAGTGACAGTTCTTGCGCTTTTAAATCACCAGGTTTATTTGTATTGAATTGGTGTTTTGATAAAACAAGAGGCAATAAGTTTTGCAGTTCTCGCGCTAGTTTATCAATCTCTTCTTTGCGTTTCGTTTCAAAGATTTGATTATCCGTCATTTTCGTTCCTCCACCTCAATCACGAACTGCCGTACCACTTTGGCAGTTGCCTTTTGCTTTCCCAAGAACGCATCAACCTGTTTCTTCAGTTCCAAATCCAGTTGCATCTCTTCAAAAAACTGCGTTTCTTTCTTTTGCCCCAGCTCCCGCTGCAGCAGGCTGAGCTTCCTGCTCAGAGTCAGGGTTTTCATCCGGTCGCCGGAAACAGCCTGAAGCTCCTGCTGTGCCGCCTTTACCTGCTGTTCCAGCTCACCCAGCGCACGGCTGAGGGCGGATTTCCCTGCTTTGGCCCGCAGCTTCATCCGGTCGATTTCTTCCGCCTGTGCCGGACTGAGGGCAGCGCTTTCCTGCTCCAACAGCTCGTCCGTGTGGACCAAACGGTCCAGTTCGTGATATCCGCTGGATGCGCGCAGCCAGTGGGGCGCTTTATGCGCACTCTCCGTAAAGCTTATCACGGGCAAACGCAGAATCTCCCGGCATTGCTCATCGGACAGGATGGCGCCGGACGCAGTTTTTCCCGTCAGCAGAGGAGCCTCCCGGCCGGAGGACTTCAGCTCCACCGTGTACAGGGCGATGGTGCATGGCTCGATATCCGCCTCTACCACAAGCTCGCCGCTGTCGGCGCATTCCAGCTCGTGGAGAATGCCTTGTCCCAAGATACTCGTCAGAGTAATCCGGCCGTGGCGGGGCTTGAAATCCGCCGCCATACCGTAGCGCTTCTGACTGATGTACTTTCGGCTTCCGCTTCCCGACCAATAATAGAAGAGACAGGGGAGAGCTTTATATTGGGTGACGGTCACCGTCCGTCCAGTGTCGTCGATTTCGTAGACGCAGTCCTCATACGTTTCGTTATACCGCCCAAAAAAGAACTTGACCAGTTCCCACAGCCGGTCATTCAGCGCTTTCGTCTGTTTCTCCACATACTGCGGCGTGACGGCCACCTTGCGGGCCAGCTTCCCCATGAAGGTGGTAAAAAGGATATCCTCGGCGCTGGAAACAATTTGCTGGTTCTCCGCCTCATGCACCGCCAGCGTCTGCCGGTAGCCGGCCTCCACCTGCTCCTTGGTTCTGGCGTGGGATATGACCTCCTCCAGCGCCGTGTCGAGGTTGTGCGTAAATCCACCCATCACTGCGTCGGATACGCCGAACACCCCGTCCGATACCAGCAGCCGTTTGTTTACAAGTTCCAGCTTACGCACATCAGCGAAGTTGTTCTTGTCGATGAAGGCGATGGTGATGACATCGTTTTGCTGGTTCAGGCGATGGCAGCGGTCAATACGCTGTTCCATTTTAAGGGTGTTATACAGCAGATCGTAATGAATGACGCAGGCCGCTTCCTCCAGATTGAAGCCCCGCGCACCATGGTCGGTGGAGAGGAGGAGCTCGCCTTTGTCCTGAAACCACTGTATCACGGAATAGTCAGCGGAACCGTTGTAAAGGCCGCACTTGTATGTGTCTTTGAGCAGGGAAAAGAGCAACTTCTGCGTTTCCACGCTTTCCGTGAAGAGCACGATCTTTTTGTTGGCACCCAGCTTTTTCAGAATTGGAAACACCTTATGCAGCACGCTAAGCAGAAGTCGCGCCTTTTCGTCGGTTTCCACACTATCCGCGACCGCCTCCATGCGGCGGAATGCGGTAAGCTCCTCTTGGGCATCCGGCATGGACTACAGTCGCTTGATAATCCCCCCGATTGTCTGCCGGATCGCGGCGGTGGAGGAACTGAGAAGGCCCAGCAGACGGAGGGCCAGATCATACGGTTCCATTTCAGGAAACGCACGCTTGCCCGGTTTATTGATGTAGGCGAACAGCAGGTCATACAGCTCCCGTTCCCTTTCCGATGGGGTATATTCCAGAGTCACCGGAACGCGGTGCGGGAGCTTGGCATACGGCTCCGCTTGACGGCGCAGAGTGCGAAAGCAGTATTTGCTCACACGCTCCCTCAACTCCGGATAATTTTCCGGTCGGCGTAGATACCGCTTCATATAGTCGTCTGCGTCAGGAAGGATCGTTTCATCAATAAAATAAAGCAGCCCATACAAGTCCATGATGTTCTTTTCGATGGGCGTGCCGGTGAGGAGCAGTTTGAAGGAGCCCTCCGCGATCGCTTTGAGAACGGCGGCCTGCCTGCCGTCTTCCAGATAAACAGAGGACAGGGCGGTGGCCTCCTCGAAGACGGTGAGCTCCCACTTCACCTCCCGCGCGGCGGCCTGCTGATTCGCTAAAAAGTCGTAGGTGGTGAGGACGAGAGCATCCTGTAAAAACGCATGAGGGCATTCATCGGTAACATTTTGTTCCCAATCTTCACGACTGGAGAGAACCACATAGGGAATGGTATACTGCGTTTGAATGAGGTCGATCCACTGGTTCAGCAGGTCGGCGTTGGGAACAGCCAGAAGAAGCCGCCGTTTCCCTTCGAGCCATCTTTGCGTGATCATCAGCATCGCCTCATGGCCTTTTCCCAGCCCGCTTTCATCGCAGAGAACGACGCCCTTTTGATAGGGAGAACGCAGCGCAAACGCCGCCGCCGCGATTTGAAACGGATACACCCGGATGTCGGAGGATGCAAACGCGGAAAGAAAGCGGGTTCCATCTGGCAAACTTTCCAGTGTTCGCGCCATAGTATACGCATGAAATGGCGTCAATTGCATAGCGCGGGCCCCCTGATGGAAATATATGCCTCATTTTTATCCATAATTTTACATATCCCAGTTTACTATGTTTTGCGGCTTACATCAAGCGATACTTATAATTTTCGCCAGCAGAATATTTTTCGAATGCCAAAACAAGAATTTAAAAGGCTGATTGGTATAATACAAAACAACAGGCCCACGAACATCGTCGTGAGCCTGTCGGTTTTTATGCCGCTTTGTCCATGCCCAGCAGGAAGTCCACCGAAACGGAATCGAATCGAGCGAGCTTCATCAGTGTTTCTATTTCCGGTTGGGTCTTCCCCGTCTCATAATACGCATAGGTGGAGCGATCCATATGCAAAACGGGCGCAACCTCATTCTGAGTCAGTAGATGAAATCCCCGCAACTGTTTTAATCGTTTCGGAAGCAAAGGTACGACCGGCTGCTCTGCGGCCATATAATTTAAACGGCTATTGAAAAGTTCATCCATTCAGTCTCCTCACAAATCGTTTCTTTAATAAGGGACTACTAGTCGTCCTTATTTTTACACTCTTATAGTCCTCCAAAAAGCATCCCCGACCATTCTCGGCTGAATCCGTCATACTATAGATGAAGCTGTGAGAAGGAGGTGATGTTTCATGGCACTCATTCCAGAGGATAAGGTCCTCTATACCGTAAAGGAGGTGTCTCAGCTCATCCATACGAACCATGCTTATGTGTATTCGCTAATCAAGGCTGGCCTGCTGCCCGTCCTGAAATTGGGTTCCTACAAAATCCGGAAAGAAGCGTTGATTCGTTTTCTGGAGGATAACGAAGGTAAGGATTTGACAGATCCGAACAAAATCAGTGAACTGCGTAACCGAAAGGTGTTCTGAAATGGGTGGGTAAGAATATTTTTCATGCTGCCATTTTGCTGCCCTTGCCTTCGCATTTGATGAGAAAGTTACGGTGAAATAAAGAGAACATAGGATTCAATAATTCGGGTTAGCTCCTAATGAACGGGGGAAATATAGAAACATAAAGGTAACATAATAATAGCTTGATAAGTCGATGCGCCATGGGCAACAACCCGATGGTTGGCGCGACCGTTGCGTGTGCGGTTGCTGTGTCCGAAGCGAAGTAATAAGGGCCGCAAGCCCGCATAAAATCAGGTTTGGATATCGGATGTGCTCCATGCCGCTGCCGGAGGAAGGCGTCTTCCGACATCGGGTATAGCCGTGGATGCCCAAACGCGTCATAGACTTCCACACGCTGGGATTGCTGACGATCCACCCGAATTGCAGAGCCAGGATATCGCGGACACAGGTATCCAGGAGTTGCTGGGACACCTCATAGCGGTTCGGTTTTCCTTGCCTGTGCAGCCACTTGTAGTAGCCGCTTCGTGAGACTCCGTAGATACTGTTTTGCTCCGAACAATGTATTTCCGTGGCATTTGCTCTCCTCCTTGGCTTTTATCATAGCACAAAAAGATGGTAGACACGAAAGTGTCTACCATCTTTTTACCACTTCTTACCACTTCACATCCATGATGGGCCGCATTTTGTTTTTCAGGAGACGCTACGCCTCCGTTTTCATCTTCCGAAGTTAACGCCGTCAATGGCGATGGATATTGGCCTTGTCGAGGCCCTTGCTCTCGACGTTTTCGACCACGCCCACCTCGCTGCCGAGGCGGGTCTCGAACACTTTTTTCGATTTCTGGATTTCCGCCAGGGTCGCAGGGCCGCCCATACAGCCGCCTACGCAGAACATCCCTTCCACAAAATCGACCGGCAGCTTACCGGCTTTCAGGAGCATCAGCGCCTTGCGGCATTCGTCCGCGCCGCTGCACTTCTGCGCGTTCACATTGGCGTCCTCTCCCCGCTCGGTCAGCACCTGCGTGACCGCGCCGGTCACGCCACCGGAAAGGGCGAAGCCCTTGCCGTAACGGGTCGCCTCATCGGCGGCCTCATCGGTCTCCTCCACCTCAATGCCCTTCGCACAGAACATGGCGTACAGCTCTTCAAAGGTCAGGGCATAATCAATCTCATCAACATAGCTCCCCATTACCTCGTTTTTCTTGGCGATGCAGGGGCCGATAAACACCGTAGTGACGCCGGGGCGGATGCTGCGGATATACCGCTCTACCGCCACCATGGGAGAAACGGTGGTGGACACATATTTTTCCAGCGCAGGGAAATGCTTGCGCACCAGGTTGACAAACGCCGGGCAGCAGGAGGAGGTCATCGGCTCGCCGGCGGCCCGTCGCTCAGCCAGCTCCGCCGCCTCGCTGTAAGCGACCATATCCGCGCCGAGGGCAACCTCGTACACGTCGTCGAAGCCAAGCTTCCGGATCGCCTGCTTGATCTGAGGCAGGGTGGCCGCGCCGAACTGCCCTTCAATGGCGGGGGCGACCATCGCGACGACTTCCTTGCCCTCCGTCCGCAACGCGTCAATCACGCTGACCAGCATCGACACATCGGAAATTGCACCGAACGGGCAACCCACCACGCAGGCGCCGCAGTTGACGCATTTCTTCGGATCAATCGTGGCGATGTCGTTGTCATCCATATTGATCGCCTTAACCGGACAGCTCCGGATGCAGGGCCGCTCGATTTCCACGATCGCGTGATAGGGACAGGCGGCGACGCATTTCCCGCACTTCTTGCATTTGGACTGGTCGATCACCGCTCCATGCGGCGTGCTGGTGATCGCGCCGAACGGACAGGCCTTGACGCATTTCTTGGCAAGGCAGTTCTGGCAATTCTGCGTAACGGTGATTTTCGCGATCGGGCAGCCCTCGCAGGCGCAGGGGATAACGTGAACCACCTGCGCGCTGTCCGCGTCGGTGTACAGCACGTCGACGGGCAGCTTGCCCATCGCCATGCGGACACGCTGGCGGACGATCTCCCGTTCGCGGTAGACGCAGCAACGGAACTTCGGCTTGATTCCTTCGATCATTTCATAGGGAATTTTATCGTATTCCTCGTACAGGTCGCCGTCGAAGGCGTGCTTCGCCGTGCGGCGGAGCACCTCGTGTTTGATTTGTACGATATCCGTGATGTTGTCCATAGCCGTGCCTTTCCGGCCGTCCTTCCCCGGATGGAGGGACAGCCTCTTGTATAATGCGCCGCCGCATCCGCGGCGGAGGTTCTCTATATTCTTAATAATAACGAATGCGGACGATCTTGCCCGCCGCGCGCAGGGTGTCGGCCAGCTCCTCAAGCAGCCGGATTTTGATACTCAGATCCACCGGCAGGTTGGGATTCTGGTGGGCGGGATTGATCGCCTTGCCGATAAACATGTTCAAATGGGTGCAATGCTCGATCAGCATACGGGCGATCATCGCCGCGCCGTTCTCCTCGTCCAGCGCCTTGATGTTTTCCGGGTCGGCCGGGTTTTCCAGTGAGTTTTTGACCAGCACGTTCACCTGTCGGATGGTCAGCACCCCTTCGGTAACCAGATCGATCCCCTTGATATGGGCGATCGGCGGCAGGTCGTTGTCGTAATTCAGGTCGGTGGTGACCTCCCGCCCGAGCACCCGGGCCACAAGGTTGGCGCTGCTGCCGCCGCAGACGATCTTCGTCCCCTCCGGCGACATGAAGTCCACTACCACCCGCTCGTCGTCCTGCTTGAAGCGGGGCGGACCGGAGAAGAGGCTGACCACCTGCTGCGGGATCACCCGCACCGTGGCCACCGTGGTATCGTCCCCCGGCTGCCGCATGTACAAATCCTCGCAGGCTCCGAGCAGCGCGGAGGTCATCCGCGCGCTGGTGGTTTCCTCCTGCCAATTGTCCTCCAGAAAATCCCGTACGCTCTCCCAGTTCCAGCCGAGGTTCATCACCGCGCCGATGCCGGCGTACATTACGCCGTCGCTGATGAGGGTAAGAACGTCCCCCACCTCCACGTCAAACACGGCTTCCTTGATGGTCTTGCCGCCGATCTCCCGCTCGGTATACTCGATCGGGTAGGCTACCCCGTCGTGGACGTGGATGCAGCCGGGGCAGTCGAATTCGGTCA
>CAUGOD010000056.1 GCA_959601025.1 uncultured Oscillospiraceae bacterium | reverse complement strand
CCTGCGTTTCATTACCTTGTCGGTGCCTTTCGCAGAAAGGCGGTTTATAAAAATGGAGAAGAAAATGCCCAAATCCGTCAAGCGTCTGCTGATTATCGTGCCCTGCGCCGTCGTAGCGCTGATTGTGATTATCAGTTGCTTTGACATTGTGCCGGCTGGTTTCAAGGGGGTAAAGCTGACCATGGGAGCGGTCAATGATACCGTGCTCAACGAGGGGCTGGTGTTCAAGCTGCCTTTTGCACAGCAGATCGTCCATGTGGACGCCCGGGTCAAAAAGTACACGGTGGAAGGGGAAACCTCCGCCAGCAAGGACATGCAGTCCATCACCACCAATGTAGCGCTGAACTACCGGGTGGACGGCGCCAACGTGGATAAGCTGTATAAGAACCTGAGCCTCAATTATGAGGACACCATCATCGCGCCGGCGGTGTCCGAATGCATCAAGTCGGTTACCTCCCAGTACACGGCGGAGGAGACCATCACCCGCCGCAGTGAGATTTCCTCACAGATCAAGGATATGCTGAAGGAACGGCTGGAAGATAAATACATATTTGTGGACAGCCTGAATATTACCGATCTGACCTTCAGCGAGGCCTTCGACAAGGCGATTGAGGAAAAGCAGGTGGCGGAACAGAACGCCCTGAAGGCAAAATACGACCTGGAGCGGATCAAAACCGAGGCCGAACAGGCGGTTATCAAAGCCCAGGGTGAGGCGGAGGCCATGGAAATCAAAAACAAAGCGCTGACCGAGAGCATCATCGAGCTGGAGTTTCTGGAGAAGTGGGACGGAAAAATGCCTACCTATTACGGAGGAAACGCGGATTTGCTTCTGTCGCTTAACCCGGACAAGGATACGGCAGCGGACTAAGCCAATCTAAGAAGGGAAAACGAAAAAGGCGAGGGGCCGGTCATGGCGACCGGCCCCTCGCTTCCGTCTTTCACACAAAGCATCGGAGGGACGACATGCGCTGGCAAGCGCCCGACGAGCGGAAGCTTGCCGGGCAGGAATCGTACGAAGCATGGCCCTATCAAAAGGAGAGGCCGCCGCCCTTCCGGGCTATTTCTTCAGAATCTCCAGTGTGCCGCTGGTGACCTTGCCGGTATACGACGGGCCGCCGGAACCGTAGAAATACTGGTTTTTGTCCCCGTTTACCGAATTCATCAGGTTGAAGTCGCTCCGCAGGCTGCCGGAGGTCTTTTTGCAGTAGAGGGAGAAGCCGTCGTTGTCCGGGATAGTGAAGGATACCTTGCCGGAGGTGACGCTTCCTTCCAGCGTGTCGGGCAGCGCGTCGGTAGCAATCCGGACCGTGCCGCTGGTGGTCTTCCCGCTGACATTTTGGAAGGAGCCGCTGAAATCCGCTTTGCCGGAGGTGACCTCCACCGTCAGCGTCTCCGCTTCGGCAGTGTCCACGGCCATATTCCCGCTGGTGACATCCGCTTCCAGCCGGCCGGCGGCCAGATTCATCCCGGTCAGCCGGCCGGAGGTCATTTTCAGCCGCAGGACGTCCGCCGCCACCCCGTCCACGGAGGTTCGGCCGCTGGTCATGCCGACCAGGACTTCCCCGTATTGTTTGGCGGGGAGCTGCAGCTCCAGATCGGAGGAGTGGGACCCGATCCCGAAAAAGACAAAGCCCCAGCCCGACCGGTCCCGCAGGACGAGGCGGCCGTTCTCCACCGTGCATTCCAGCTCCTGCACATTGTAGCGGGAACGCTGGGTCAGGCGCATTTTCCCATCGGCGGAGGGAGAGACGGTTACATCGCCCGCCTTCCAGCGAATCTCCACGCTGTCGAATTCCGACGCGTCCTTTTCCATGGTGGCGATGACGCGGGATTCGCCGAGGGGCAGGCGGAAATGCAGGCCATCCTTGCTATTCAGCGCGACAATCAGGACCACCAGCAGGGCTGTTAATATCACGGCGATCACCGACCAGATAACAATCATGCGTACTGCTCCTTTTTTATTCATCGGAATATCCATCCTTTCGCATTATACGGCGCGTTGCCGCCTCGCCGGTCTTTTATTGCTTCCGAAGAATGAACACGGCGCGCAGAATCTGCTGCAGCGCGATGGCCACCAGGAAAAGAATCCAGGAAACCGGCCAGGCGTCGCAGAGAAAGCTGATAAGGAAGTAGGCGGCGACAATCAGCATCCACAGCGCGCCGGACAGGGCGTTGTACAGGCTGTTTCCCTGCTTTTGCGTATGCTTCCATTCCCGGAATTCCTCCACCATCGTGTCGTCCATTTTCCGGTATTTCGGTTTGGTCATGGCGTTAAAAATCAGCATCATGGTCGCAATGGCGCAGAGCACGAACATGGCGACCACGCCCTTGATCGCGGCGGATTCGTCGCCGCTTTCACCCACGAGAATTACCGGCACTACGCTGAGGATATACAGCCCCACCGCCCCGGAAACCAACAATGCGCTGCGGCGGCGGGCGCGCGGATCGTCCATGGGAGACTGTCCCGCGTCCTTCAGCTCGGCAAGCAGGGCGTCGATGTCCCCGATGCTGGCGACAGCGGCGGCATACGCCTCTTCCTCCGGCATTCCGCCGCCGGTCAGATCCACATACTTGTCAATCAGGTTGGAACAGACCTCCTCTTTGAGGTCGCGCGCTTGTTTGGTCTGGGGCGCTTCCCGGAACATGTCGTCTACATAACCGCGAATTTTCTGAATCATGGTTTGTCCCTCCTGTTTTCCTTTAAGAAATCCCTTGGAATGGATACGGGATTGGTATCCGGCGATAACGCTTACCGGCTGTCTCCAGCGCCCGCCGGAGGCGCTAGTTCCTGTCCGACCGGATCAGGCCGTCAATCATCTGGCGCGCTTCCTCCCAGTCGGCGCGGTATTGCCGGTAGGCGGCGCGGCCGAGGTCGGTTATGGCGTAATACCGGCGGCGGGCGCCGGTGGTCTCGTCTCCCCAGTAGGAGCGGATGAAACCGGCCTGCTCCAATCGACGGAAGGCGGTATACAGCGTCGCTTCCTTCAGCTCATACCGCCCGCCGGTGGTCTGCTGGATGGATTTGTTGATTTCATAGCCATAGCTGTCGTGGCACAGGAGATGCGCCAGGATGATGGCGTCGGTGTGGCCGCGGATCATATCCGAAGCGATGGACATATCCCCTCTCCTTTCCCTTTAAGAATGGGGGTATCTGCTTTTATGCTATATATTGTAATCTTATATACCTCATCTGTCAATGTATATACGCAAAATTTTTTTTGTGGGAAGAATCGCGGCCTCCAGCGGTTTTTGGGATTTTTGCGGGGAGCCGTCCTCTTGCGAAAAAAGCCGAAATATGCTACTGTACTGTTGTTGAGGATGCGAAAGAGCCGAAAGGCGAATGAAGGGGTTATGGAAGGGGAATTCAGGCACATGCTTTGTGAACGTATCCGCGACCTGCGCGAAGCGCGCCGGCTGCGTCAGACCGAGCTGGCGGAACTGCTGGGGGTCAATCAGCGCACCTATTCCCGCTATGAGCTGGGGGAGGTTGCCGTTTCTCTGGACGTCATCGACCGGCTTGCCGATTTTTACGGTACCAGCGTCGATTTCCTGATGGGCCGCACCAATCGGATGCAGCCGTACCCCCGATCGGCGGCGGGACGCGCTGAAGCGGATTCTTCCGGGCCGCTCCTGACAGTTCAGGCGATCCAGGCCCTACCGGAAGAAAAACGCCGGGCGTAGTCGGCGGCGGATGCCAAAGGAAAACGAAAACACACAAAGACGGAAAGAGGACGCTGGCTTGCCGGGAACAAAAGCTTTTTCGGTTAGGCCTTTTTCTTTATCCTGTTTTCTGTTTTTGCTGTTCGTAGGCGTCCAGGCCGTTCGGCGTGTCCATCCATATGCTGCCGGATTCTCAGGGGAACCGGATATGCCCCCTCTCGACGATGCTGAAAAAAGCTGCGCACCAACCGGTGCGCAGCTTTTTTGCCTGAGAAATATTTCCTGCCATAGTGTCTCTTTTTGTGCTGTCCGCACAATCTGGGAAGGTTCATGTTGGCTCGCAGGCTCTTTTTTAGTGCTGTTCCGTTTTTTCCTCTTCTCATCCGTAAAACCGCATGCTGACGCCGTCGTCGTTTACCAGGACGCCGGCGGGCATCCGAAGCAGCAGCGCGGTGACATACAAATCTCCCGCCGCGCCGCTGAGGTTGATAATCTGGATCAGGTACGCTGTCCAGAACCATGCAGGGCCGCAGAGCAGGTTCAGGATCAGCAGCGCCGCGCCCCAGAGCACGACCGGCGCGAGGGAGATGACGAGATACGGCCTTTTGGCGAAATAGGCGTCCTTTCGCCCCGCGAAGGCGTACAGACCGGTGAAGCCGTATTCCGCCTTCTTCCCGCAGTAATGCCGAATGAAAATCCCGTGCACCCACTCGTGCAGGAAAAGATAGGCGACCATCCCGAACAGGGCGACGAGAAGGGCAGGCAGGGAAAGGATCAGCTCGCCGTCCCGGAAGGGCGGCTGGAGCCACAGCCCGAGCAGGAACAGCGGAAGGGCGATGACCAGCGCGCCGACATTGACCAGCACCGCCAGCTTTTTGTTTTTCTGCAGGTCGATCTCCCGGAGAAGCCGGTATTCCTCCGGCAGGGTAAACGTGGCGTTCGTGACTTTCATCCGTGCTTTTCTCTCCTTTCGGCCGCGGCGCGGTTCAGACGGCGTCGGCGTCCCGGGTGGCGACGATGTCCGCGCCGGTTCCCAGTGCGTCCTTCACCAGCACGTCCCCGGTACGCACGGGAGCGGCGGCTTCCACGCTGTCCAGCAGCCGCATCAGCGCCCGCAGGGCTTCCTTCGGCACCGGTCGGCTGGTTTTGACCGGCAGGCGGGGAAAGGCTCCGCCGGAAAGCCGGACGGTGCTGGTCAGCACCCGCTGGGGGGCGGTCAGCTCTTGTCGGGCGTATTCCGCGCCCCGGGGACAGGCGTTCCCCTCTACCCTAATCGCTTCCGGGGAGGAGATACCGTCCTCCGGCAGGGTCAGGGTCAGGCGACAGCCGCGGGGGCAGACGATACAGACCAGGTCCTTTTTGACGAAGCTCATACGCCTTCGGCCTCCTTTTCGTTTTCATCGGACGGAATCGCGTCGATCCGCAGCGCTCCCTTTGCTTTGGCGAAAAGCGACGCCGGAAGGATCAGCCGCTCCATTTCCCCCGGGGCCATATGCTCCCGGGCCTTTTTATAGAGGGTTTCCCCGTCGGCGGAGACGGTGACCGTCGCCTTTTCCATTACCCGCCGCACCCGGAAGAACACCTCGCAGGATTTTTCTATCCGGCCGGGATGGACCGACTGGGGCACGGTGTAGGTGACGTTCTCCCCGTTTTCCAGCGGCAGGGCCGTTTCCTCCGCCGGCGCTCCCGCGAGGAAGCGGGCGGCGGCCTTTCCGGCCCGGCCGCTCTCCATGGTGACGAAATCCACCAGGTCGTGGACGTGTACGACGTTGCCGCAGGCGAATACCCCGGGCAGGGAGGTCTGCATACTCTCGTCCACCAGCGGGCCGTTGGTGCGGGGGTCGAGCGCCACGCCCGCGCCGCGGGACAGCTCATTTTCGGGGATCAAGCCGACCGACAGTAGTACGGTGTCGCAGTCGAACACCCTCTCGGTACCGGGGATGGGGCGGCGGTTTTCATCCACCTGCATGACGGTGACCTGCTCCACCCGTTCCCGGCCCCGGATGTCGGTGATGGTATGGGAAAGATAAAGCGGGATGCCGAAATCCTCCAGGCATTGGGTGATGTTCCGCTGCAGCCCGCCCGAATAGGGCATCAACTCCACGCAGGCGAGCACCTCCGCTCCTTCCAGCGTGAGACGGCGGGCCATGATCAGCCCGATATCCCCCGAGCCGAGGATTACCGCCCGGCGGCCGGGCATGGCGCCTTCGATGTTGATATACCGCTGGGCGCAGCCGGCGGTATATACCCCGGCGGGACGGGAACCAGGGATGGCGATTGCACCCCGGGTACGTTCCCGGCAGCCCATCGCCAGCACCGCCGCCCCGGCCTCAATCAGCAGGTAGCCGTCCCGGGGGTTGACCGCCTGGACGCGGACGATCGTCCGTCCGTTTTCGGTGTGGGAGGAAAGGTCAAGCACCATGGTGTCGGTCTTGACGGCGATACCGGGGGTTTCCTCCACCCGGCGGAGGAAGCGGCCGGCGTATTCGGGACCGGTCAGCTCCTCCTTGAAATAATGCAGGCCGAAGCCGTTGTGGATGCACTGGTTCAGGATACCGCCCGCGGCGGCGTCTCGCTCCAGAATCAGGATGTCGCGCGCGCCGTTCGTCCGCGCTTCCAGCGCGGCGGCGAGGCCGGCCGGGCCACCCCCGATTACGATAAGATCGGTGTGCAGGACGGGAAGAGGGCTTTCCGGCCGTCCGGAGTGGGTGGGATCAATTCGGTCAGTCACGGCTGTCGCCTCCTTCCGACGGTTCCTTGGTCCAGCCTGTCAGCAGGCGGGAGCCGGGATGGTCCTGTTCGATGGCGGTGAGGGGAACGTCCCACTCCCGCGCGAGGATGGCGGCAACCCGGGGGGAGCAGAATCCGCCCTGGCACCGGCCCATCCCTGCGGCGGCCCGGCGTTTCACCCCGTCCACCGAGCGGGCGGGGATGGGGGCGTGGATCGCGTCCACGATTTCCCCTTCGGTGATGGTTTCGCAGCGGCAGATAATCCGACCGTACAGCGGGTTTTCCCGCGCCATGGCGGCCCGCTCCTCCGGCCCGAGGTCGCGGAAGCGGACCGGCCGGGGACAAAGACGGAAATCCGGCCGGGGAGAGAGCGGCAGGCCGCTTTGCTCCAGCAGCTCCACGCACGCTTTGGCGATCGCGGGGGCGCTGGTCAGGCCGGGGGACTTGATCCCGCCGAGGGTAATCAGCCCCGGACAGGAGGGGGACTCCTCGATAATAAAATCGTCCTCTTCGCAGACCGCCCGTACCCCGGCGAAATTCCGGATGGAATCCCGCAGGGACAGTCCCGGTACCGAGCGGCGGGCCTGCTCCGCCACAAAGGCGAGACCGTCGGCGGTGGTAGATACGTCGTCCGGATCGGGAACGTCCTCCGCGTCCGGGCCGACGATCAGGTTGCCGTGGGCGGTGGGAGCGACCAGCACCCCCTTGCCGACGGCGGAGGGGCACTGGAAAATCACCCGCTCCACCACCCCGCCCTGGGATTTATCCAGCAGGTAATATTGCCCTTTGTTCGGGCGGATGTGCAGCCGGGGTGAGGCGGCGAGGTCGTTCACCTCGCCGGCATGGGCTCCGGCGGCGTTCACCACCCGGCGGGCGCGGAGGGGGCCCCGCGAGGAGGTCAGCAGGAAGCCGCCGTCCTGCCGTTCGATGGCGGTCACGTCGCAGAAGGGAAGGAAGTCGGCCCCGTTTACCACCGCCGTCTCAGCAAAAGCGAGGGCCATTTCCCACGGCCCGACCACCCCGGCCGTGGGGGCATAGAGCGCACCCCGGACCTCCGGCGAGAGGGCGGGCTCCATCGCCCGCGTTTCCTCCGCTGAGAGAAGGGCGAGCCCCGGCACGCCGTTGGCCGTCCCCCGTTCGTACAGGACACGCAGGGTAGGGAGATCGGCCTCCGACAAAGCGAGCACCAGCGAGCCGACCGGACGGAAGGGGAGGTTAAGCTCCCCGGCGTATTGATGGATGAGGGCATTCCCCTCCACGTTATAGCGGGCCATTCTGGTACCGGGCAGCGGGTCGTATCCCGCGTGGACGATGCCCGAGTTGGCGCGGGTCGCTCCGGCGGCCACGTCCCCGTCCCGCTCCAGCAGGGCGATGCGGGCCGCGGTGCGGGACAGCTCGAACGCCGCCGCGCAGCCGGTGATTCCCGCGCCGATGATCGCTACGTCGTAGAACTCATCGGACAGCGGCGGCAGGGGGGGGATGGGTGCAGAAGAGGATAAATGCATGAAAAAACCTCCCTGATTTTATATAGTCAATACATCGGAAAATTGGACGGGTTTTGAACAAAAAAAGAGCCGCGCAAAAACAGGGCCCGCCCGTCGGGCGTTCCTCCTGTCATGCGCAACTCAATTACTCCGGCATGTTTCCTGTGAACGGCAAAGCGGCGAAGGGCCGCCGGCCGCTGTTTTTTGCAACGCCGCCCGGCCGGATTCTCTGCCAACGTTACCTAGCGGCGCAATTGAGAAATGCTGTCGCATTTCTCCTTAACGACATTATACCATAGCGCCGCCCAACCGGGTTCTCTGCCGGCGTTTTCCGGCGGCGCCTAACGACATTATACCATAACAGCGGCCGGGCCGCAAGGCGCTGCGCCGCTATATTTCTGGATTTTACGGAAATATTCGCCGCGGCCTCCTTACCGGCCCGCCGCGTTCCGCAGGCGGCTGCACAGCAGGGTTAGGAACAGGGTGTAATTCATGTTCCTCCGCCGATCGGCCTGCAGCTCCTCCACCGCTTTGACGAGGGCGAGAAGCTGTTCCCGGGTCAGGGAGCGGGCGAGTTCCTTCGCCACGCCCGGCGCGACCGACAGCGGGGCGGCCTGCGCCCCAAAACGTTCGGCGACCGCGTCCCGGAAAATCAGTCCGAGCGCGCCGAGCACTCCGTCGGCGAGGTCCTTGTCCTTTTCCAGTCCGCCGGTCAGCCGCAGCAGGGTCAGTTCGTCCGGGACGGCGACCGCCCGGGCGAACGCCGGAGCCAGCTCCATTACCTTTTGAAAGGTACCCTCGGACAGTCCCTGCACCACCTGGCCAATCAGGCCACCGAACACCGCGGCCGCCTGCCGGACCGCTTCCCTGTCCGCGTCGGGCAGGAGGCGGAGGACCGCCTCCTCCGCTTCCTCCGGCTCCACCGGGCCGAGAGAGACGCAGACGGTCCGGGACTGGATGGTGGAAAGGAGCCGAGCGCGGTTTTCACACGTCAGGATAAACAGCGCATGGGCGGGCGGCTCCTCCAGGATTTTCAGCAGGGCGTTCTGCGCCTGCTCGGTCATCCCCTGCGCGCCGGCCAGGATGACCGTCCGGCGGGGCGCTTCGTTCGGCAGAATATACGCCTTGTCCCGCAGTTCCCGCACCGTTTCGATATGGAAGGAACGGGCCGCGCCGTCGCCGCCTGTTTCCACGATGTCCGGGTGGTTCCCCCCCGCCGCCTTAATGCAGGCCGCGCACTGTCCGCAGGGCTTTTCCCCTTCAGAGGAACAGATCACGGCGCGGGCGATCAAACGGGCCATCGTCCGCCGTCCGCTGCCTGCCGGGCCCTCCAGCAAAAGGGCGTGCGGAAGCCGCCCCCCGTCCACAAAGGCGGAGAGCAGCCGCTTCGCTTCGCTGTTACCGGCAAATCCGTCAAACTGCATGGAAACCCAACCTGTCCCTGTAAATCCGGGAACGGACCTACAGCTTTTCGTACCGTTCGATATTCATCACGAACACCGTCGCGCCGCCCACCGTAACCTCCACCGGGAAAGATGCATAGGCCGAGGTGCCGTAAGAGGTGCTGGGGATCATCTGCGTGCGCTTTTTGGAATGCTTTTCGATGGTGGCGAGCACCTGATCCACCCGTTCGTCGTCCACGCCGACGAGGAAGGTAGTGTTTCCTGCCATCAGGAAGCCGCCGGTGGTCGCCAGCTTGGTGGCCGAAAACCCTTCCTTGGTCAGGGCGGCCGCCACTGTGCCGCTGTCGTCCTTATTGACAATCGCCAGAACCAGTTTCATAACGCATTTCCCCCGTTTCTGATATAACCCGCATACTGTGAAAGACTCTATGCCTCATCCCCGGCCGGGCAGGCCCTCGCCCCGTCGGAGCATTTCCGCCACAATGGCGGCGGAGGTTTCCGCCGCTGCCTTTTCAAACTCGTCGAAGGACACGTTCGCCTCCCCGCCCGCAAGGTCCGAAATCGCCCGGACGATCACGAACGGCACCCCGTTTGCGCAGGCGGTCTGCGCAATGGCGGCGCCCTCCATCTCGGTCGCCGCCGCGCCGAAGAGGGAGGCGATTTCCCGCTTTTTTTCCTCGTCCGCGACGAACACGTCGCCCGAGGCGATGGTGCCCTCCAGTGTTTTCCCGGTTTTCATGGTGCTTTCCGCTGCCTTCCGAAAGGAGGCGACCAGCGCCGGATCCGACCGGAAACGGGTGGGTTTGGAGCCGTCCCCGCCGCCGAGGTAGCCCTTCACATGGCCGAAGCTGGTGATATCGAAATCGTGCTGCACCGCGTCGGCGGCGATCACGATGTCCCCGATGGCGAGGGAGGGGGCCAGCCCGCCTGCCACGCCGGTGTTGACCAGCGCCTTTACCTCAAACCGGTCGATCATCACCTGAGCGCAGAGCGCGGCGCAGACTTTGCCGATCCCGCACTGGGCAACCACCGCCGGCGCGCCTTCCAGCATCCCGGCATAAAAGTCGATCCCGGCGACCCGGGTAACCGCCGCATTTTCCATCCGCGCAGTCAGCAGCGCCACCTCAGAAGCCATCGCACCGATAATCCCGACCGTGCCGGACGTTTTGACCTGTTCCATTGGTATCCACTCCGTTGCTTCCGGATGCCCCGTCGTATAAGGACTCCGGTCTTCTTCTTTTATTATAGCGGAATCCCGAGAAAGTTACAAGGGATTTCCGCCCCAACGACTGTCCCGTCCGCAGACGTCTATCCCGTCCGCAGGCGGATGCTGCTGTTCGGCCTCCCTATTCCCGCACGACCACCAGCCGGTCAAACCCGGCCAGTTCCAGTCGCTGGGCGATTTCCTCCGCAATCCGTTCCCCCGGAGCGACGGCGGCGATCCCCGGCGGACAGGGGCAAACCGCCCGGGCCGCCGTCCGGCCTGCCGCGCGGTCGGCAGGAACCGTCTCGCAGGCGGCCAACAGCGCCTCCCGGGGTGTGCATACGACCTCCGGCGCCTCCCCGTTCCAGGTATAGGCCGCCGCTTTTTGACGGCGGCCGAGGAAACGGCCCCGCCGGAGCGCCACCGACAGCCCCCGGATCACGCCGTGCAGCCGCGCCAGCTCCTCCGGCGTATTAAAGGGGGTGAGGATGAACACCACCGTCCGGGCGTCCGCATATTCCGGCTCGCAGCCCTGCGAACGGAAAAATTCCGCCGCGTCGCCGCCGTCCACCCCGATCACGCCGGTATCCAGCGTCAGACGGGCGGGGTCCTGCGCCGGGCCGTCCAAAACGCCGAGCTTTTCTTCCCGGGCCGTTTCGCGCAGGCGGACCGTTTCCTCGGCGGTCAGCCGATAGGCCTCCGTCCCGGCACGCTCCCACCAATCCCGGGCGAGATCGAGCGACCCCAGCACGGGGAAGGCGGGGGAGGTGGAGCCGAACAGAGCCATCGCCGCCTTGGCCTCCGC
>CAUGOD010000055.1 GCA_959601025.1 uncultured Oscillospiraceae bacterium | reverse complement strand
ACCGCCGGCGCCCTCAACCCCTTCCGCTACCGCGGGTATGAGTATGATACCGAGACTGGGCTGTATTATCTGAACTCGCGGTATTATGATCCTACCACTATGCGGTTCGTGAATGCGGATGGAGTATTAGGCGCTAACCAAGATATCTTGTCTTATAATCTGTTTGCTTATTGTGGTAATAACCCTGTCTACCGTTTAGACCCATCTGGAAATCGTTATGTAAATCCTGCTAACTGGGGCTTCAATCCAAATATGAAACAATATTTAGATTATGAGGGAATGCAAAATTATGATAAAGGTGGTCGTATTTATATTCCCAATGGTGGAACATATGGAGGAGGAGTATTGATACCAAAGTCACATAGCAAAGGATATGACCTGACAATCGGTTCTTCAGTATATCTGTCTCCCAGTCAAACAGAAACTTATTATAGTACCATTATGGATAATCATTTGAAAAATGATACTCAAGGATTAGATCTTGCCCTATTGGGGATTTCAGTTGGTGGTTTATTCTCATCAACTCTTAGTATGAACCCCATATCTTTTACTACCACTTTAGCTTCCGCTGCTCTTCTTATAAATAACAATAATGACATGAAGCATTTGTCCTTCGTAAAAGGACTTGTTGATGAGGGAAAAGGCATGGTAATAACTCCATATTCGACTTACGGCGCTCAAGGAATATGGTATACTGCATGGGATGGAAGTGATATTCTTCCTGGAACTCCTGGCCTGAATTTTGGAACCTATCCTTATGCAAACAACCCATGTTTGAGGTGATGACTATGACGAGACAACGATTACGAGCTTATAGAATCCTATTAGTACTAATAATGATGATTTTGTGGGGTGTCTGTATCATACTGTCTAAAAAAGGATGGATTCCTTTGGGATTACCGCGCGTCTGGGTAACGTTATTTCTTATGTTTCCCGTATCCCTTTTTGAAGGATATATTCCCAAGATAAAACTCAAACGAAATATTTCTGAAACAGATGATTGCAAAAGAAAAATTAAACGATTTAAGTATTTTATTGGTATCCTAGGTTTTTTGGTGCAAGCATTAATTTTACTAAATATTTATTGTTTTCATTTAACGATAAATACTTTTAGCTTTTTGGAATTTTATCTCGTTATACCGCTATATGCGATAGTGACTATAAGCCTTATTTTATTCGAAGCCCATATTGATGCTAAAGAAAAAATCTGACAGAATAAACCACATCGGTCAAGAACGGGTCCGCCGTCCGCCAGCTCATCAGCAACACCTACTGGCCGCACAGCGGGCTGCTGAAGCAGGCGACGTACGGCAACGGGGATACGCGGCATTACAGCTACAACAAATACGGGCAGCTGTGGCTGATGCAGGAAACGGCGGAGGACGAGGGCTACCTGCTGTGGAACGAGTACGACGCCAGCGGCACGCTGGCTGTCTCCCATGACAACGCCGCCGGGCAGGTGCATTACTACCAGTACGACCTCGCCGGACGGCTGGAGGCCCGCAATACCAGCCCGTATTCCGGGAGCAAGTCCTCCGTGCGGTACCAGTACGACAACCAGAACCGCCTCACCGGCGAGACTTACGTCTTCGCCGGCGGGACCAAAATCTCAAAAATAATAGAGAATCCGCCCCCTGCGTTGTGTCTTCGGAAAACGGTCAATCGCTGTGTAGAGCTACTCCAACTGAGTTGCTTAATATGCCCGTCCCACTGGACAGATACTCCAATTCAATGGAATCCAGCAGTACATACATCTCGCCGGTGATCTTCATATGATGAGCCATACCCTGTCCATCCGGAAACAATGGATAGAATCTGCCGTCTGCAAGGTCAGGGTGTATGGATTGTATTTGTCTTTTCTTCGTTTTGGGTGGTTCCCATTCATTGTGCGTTCCTCCGATCAATCTGGATTTTTGAGATTCAGATTGATTGGGTGGGCCACGGCAGCTGACACTATAAAAGGCTGGAATATCAGCAAACATAAAAACGCACCTGCATAGCGACAGAAATCACCGTGCAGGTGCATTTAGTTCATCATTTTTTCTTGAAATCAGTACAATTATATATGGAGGAGAACTGTAAATGCATAACTTTCCCGAAACGCTTGGCGATAATATCTAATCTACCTGTCAGAAAGCTGATAAACGAACAATCTTATACCGGCTTGGGAACGGAAGGCAAAAAACAAGTTTTGATGTTCTCTATCGACTCGTTCGTGATTGGTATGAACTCTATTTATTCTTTTAAGAAAAACATTTGATCACCTGATCGATCACTATTTCAATATCTGCATTGATACAAATTGACTGACGCTCGATCTGCTCGGGGCTGAACGCTTCCCCTTGATTGATACAGACATAAACGGCCTTCGAATTCTTCTCTGTCATCTGCCAAAATGGATATTTAATAATAATTGGCGTATTGGCTCCGATTCCCAGTTCCAGATAAAGGATATGCAAATTTTCATGACGGCGGATAAAATCATCATATCGGTTTGCTGCGGCATACCAACCCTCATCCTGCACAAAACTGCCGTCGCTACGCAAATTCATGGTCATTGGTGATCCGCAGATCGGGCATTTCGGGACAAGCTCCGTCGGAATTTTCATATCCGCTTGTGCTTCAATCATTTTGCGAACAGCTTCTTCGTTGTCATACGTTTTTTGTTGACAGGGTTTTGAACATTGCCACAAACCATAATCGCCCTGTGTATAAAACAGCCGCTTTTTATCAAAACCCGCTAACTGAAATTGATGATCCACATTGGTGGTCAAAACAAAATAATCCTTATTCCTAATCAGTTTCAATAAATTCGTATACGGCTTGCCCGCTGGCAAATCATAGCGGTTGTAATAAATATGACGGCTCCACCATGCCCAATATTCCTCAAGTGTGTCATAGGGGTAAAAGCCGCCGGAGTAGATGTCATTGATCCCATATTTCTCGTGGAAATCAGAAAAATACCGATAAAACCGTTCGCCGGAATAGGTCAACCCCGCAGAGGCCGACATGCCAGCTCCTGCGCCAACGAGAATCGCGTCAGCGGTTTCGATTTCCTCTCTGAGCCGTTTTATATTATCCGAGTAGTTTCCTGTAGATGTGCAAATCGTTCTCCTTAAAAACATTAAATATCACCTTCGTTTTGCTTTGTGTCTGCCTTTTGTATTCCTTTACTGTTCCGATCGCAATCTCTGCTGCCCGTTCATTTGGAAAATGAAACTCACCGGTAGAAATACAGCAAAAAGAAATACTGTCTACTCCGTTTTCTTCAGCGAGTTTCAGACAGGAACGGTAACAAGAAGCGAGTAATTTTTCATCTTTTTCTGTCAATCTGCCCTGAATGATTGGGCCGACCGTATGCAGAATATACTTGCAGGGCAGATTGTAGGCCGGTGTGATTTTTGCCTTGCCCTCAGGCTCTTCATGTCCTTGCTTTTTCATTAAATCCGCGCAAGCAGAACGCAACTGTACACCCGAAAAGGTATGGATTGCGTTGTCAATACAGCCGTGGCAAGGGCAAAAGCAACCAAGCATTTGGCTGTTTGCCGCATTCACAATGGCGTCACATCGCAATGTTGTGGCGTCACCTTGCCAAAGATATAGATCCTCCTGTGTCGGTATCAAATCCGCAAAGTCGGTAATCCCTTTCTCCGCTGTCTCCGTTTTCAAATATTCGTCCTGCACATCCAGGAATTCTTTGCTTACAGGCTGCGGCATACGAATATTAAACAGCGAACGAAGCAGATTCTTCTGATCCTGTGTATGAACCGGAATATCCATATCTTGATATCTCGGCTGTTCACGGAGCAGTTCTTTAATTAAAAATAATCGTCTTTCAGTCTGTGTCATATTAACCTTTCTTTTCTATGGCGCGTATTGGGCAAATTTGAAAACAACTGCCGCAGTGCGGGCAGTTAGTGCAGGCAGTTGTTTTGATTGATGATTACCGGCCTACATTTATAACTTACAGGATTAGAATGTGTACTCTCTGGGCGGATTGCCAGAGAAGTCAGCGATGACGGCCTTGGCGTCTGCCAGATAGAACACCTCAAAGGTCGGGTTATCTGAAGTCTCATAGTTGCTCTTTACAATTGGATTTTCAAGAGCAGCAGCCTTGATTTCCCTATCATCTACAAAAACAGCCTTACCGCTGATGCGAATCCACGCAAAATCCGGAGAAGAAATGCAGATTTCTACATTTGGATTCTCCTGCATATCCTTGTAAACATTCTTAAAGTTGCCGGTGTTGAACCACAGCTTGCCTTCCTTTTCAAAACTGAACATAAACGGACGGCACTTCGCCTTTCCGTACCGGCCCACCGTTGCAAGATACTGTACGGGATTTGCCTCTAAAAATTTTGCTACTTCTGTTTCGGAACAGTCGTGAACCGATTGATTATTTTCTTACAACGCTTATACGCTGTTTGATATGGTTTCCGTTTACGATCTCATCAACCATTGCGATCGCATAGTCGGCGTAGCTGATAATGCTCTCGCCGCGTTCGTTGAGAGTGAGTTCCTCTCCTGCAAGAATGTATTCGCCGGTACGCTCGCCCTCAGCCTGAAAATCGCAAGCGGGGCTGATGAAAGTCCACTGTACATCGTTTCTTTCACGAAGTTCTGCAAGGGCCTTACCCTGCGCTTTTGCAAGCGGCAGAAACATTGCCGGAAAATCTGCGCCGTCTGATACAACAGCAGTGTGTTCGGGATTGACATACAAACTGCCGGCGCCGCCCACAACGACAAGGCGAGTTTTTTTGCCGGAGAGAAGATCACAAAGACGCTTTAAAGATTTGCTGTGATTCGGAAGGTCTTCTTCCACCCAAGCGCCGAAAGCATCCACAACGACATCGAAACCGTCAAGATCAGCTGCAGTCAGATCGAACAAGTCTTTCTGAATTACATTTTTTGCAACGGTCTTGTTTTCCTCACGGACAACAGCTGTTACATCCAAGCCTCTATTTACGGCTTCTTTAACAACTAAAGTACCTACTCTGCCATTTGCACAAACTACTGCTAATTTCATAATGAATACCTCCATAAATAAAGCTTCGAATTGTTGTAATCTTCCCCATTACAACAAGAGTATATCACATTCCGGTTGTAACGTCAATAGTTACATCTGTTTTTTAAAAAATTTTTTGTTGGGGATTAGAGCAAAAAGCAGCCATATATCCCTTCTTATTAAGGGCATATGGCTGCCTTTCAATACACACGCTATGCTTATGTTTCTCCCTGAATATATTTTTGCGTATCGCGGATTACATCTGCAATGGTAATCTTTTTCATTTCACACTCCATTGCTTTCTGAACCTGCTGCAGTTTATCATCGAGAATGCGGTGGATATTTCGTCCTACAGGACATTCCTGATTAGAGTTTTCATGGAAGTGAAAAAGCTCGCCGTTGTCGATGCACTCGACTGCATTATAGATATCGAGAAACGTGATCTGATCCAATGGTTTAGCGATGGATGCGCCGCCGCTGCCTCTTTGTACATTAACAAGGCCTGCAGACTTTAGCTGCAACAATATCTTGCGAATGATAACAGGGTTAACATTGACACTTCCCGCTAAAAAATCACTGGTGATTTTGTTATCTTTTTCAAAAGTATTAATACAAGAAAAAATGTGTATCGCTATCGTAAATCTGCTTGAAATCTGCATTGCAGTCATCCTCACATGCCAATTGAAATTACGATAACTATTATATAAACCCCATGTTGTAATGTCAAGAATTACACCTCTGCCATTTTTATGCGCCAGAACGCCCGTGCAGTGTTGACTCATTTTTTTGCTAAAAATAGCAATAACGCTAAAAGGTTCCTTTCCGCCGTAGTATCTTTTCAGGTGGTACTATTTGATCCTTATCCTCTGTGAATTTTATAGAGCCGTCTGCTCTTGCCGCCTTTTGTTCGATACCGTCCATGATACCCTTCCTTACGGCATACTCCGCCTTCCGGTTTCCCTGATCGGGTATCTCATAAGGGTGGTTCTCATCAAATTGGATTCCCCACTTGAAGAACACCGCGACTTGACCTTCATGGAATTGCTGCACTCACTGCTTTCTGCCACGCCCGCCGATTTTCTCGATTCTGCGTAATATCTATCGCCCTGAAATCTTTTGCATTTTTTCCCGGCAGCATAACAACGCCGTAAGAAATGATGGGATGCTGTATAACATTTGGCGAGTATTTCGTTTCGTGGACGTCCTTCATCAGCAGCATCCTGGCAATCAATCGCACTTGCTCAATATCTGTTTCTCTTTTCACGTATTTTTATACTCCATTTTAGGGACTCCGATAAGCACGCAGACCTTCTCCTACACCGATCACCTGTCAAAACAAAGGAGCTTTTACGGAATACACGTTTCTTTTCTTCTCCTGGTCCGCCTCATTGGCGACATAAAAACAGGGCGCCGTCTCTCGAGGGCGCCCTGTAGCATGTCCTCTCCGCCCGCGGAATATCAGCGGGGATTCGACACAGAAATTATCGGTCGTAACCCGGCGGACGGTTATCCCTCCGCCTTTTTGTAGATCGCGATGGTGTGATAAAATTCGTTGATCGCGTATTCCTCATACTCCCACATGGTCAATCCCTCCTGCCTCAGCAGAGCGTTCACCTTCTGGACAAGCAGACTGTGGTTATTGACGAACAGACGGGCGCTGGCGAAGGTAGAGGGCGTAAACCGCAAGTCAATGGCCGTCTCTCCCTGAGCCACTTCCCAGGCGATTACAGCGGCGACTTCATCCCGTTTCGCCGTTTCGAGAAACAATCCCTGGCGGCGGTAATAATTGGATTCGGTCGCAGTGCAGGTATCCACCCCAATGTTGCCCGTATCAATGGTATGCGTGCGGAGAATCTCTTCTGTAGTCAGGTTGAAATAGGCATGGCTCAGACGGTCGCCGCTGTCGTCCCAGGTCGGATCGAGGTGATAATTTCGTCCGTCCACCGTCACCATATTCCACATATGCGAGACGCGGTTTTCATCGGTACCGCTGACCAGCGTACATTCCAGCCCCGCCCGATGAAGCAGGAGCTGCATGGCGCGAGAATAGCCCTCGCACACCGCGCGGCCCTCCACCAGCGCGCCGTACGCGGTAAATGCCGTGGGATAGACCGCGGCCGGCTCCTCCTCCCCCGTTGCACGGGATTCATAAGTACAGCGTTCCGCCAGACGGTCGTGAAGGAACGCCTCCCGCTCAAATTGGCCCTGCGGGAGAGAGGCGGTCAACTCGTCCACCGCCTCCTCCAAACGGCGGGAGGCATCGGCCCTCTCCTGCGCGTTCATGGTAAACACCAGGCAGAACACGTCGTAATTATCGACGTCCCCTGTGCGGTAACCCTCGTAGCTGTAGGTGTTCCCCACAAAGAAAAAACGGGGATTGTCCCAGGTAATCGCCGTATACAGTTCTTCCGCTTCCTCCCGGCTGTGGAGAGGTTCGGACAGCTCGACCCGCAGGCCGAGATACTGCTTTCCCGTGCCCTGCGCGCTGTCCGATACCGTCACGGTTTGGTCGCGGTCGAAATTATCCCGTATCGCGGCATACACCTCGGCATAGCCGGTTCGCAGACGGGCGCTCAGCCGCTGATAACACCAGCCGCTGCGGTATTCTTCCTCATAGCGGCTGACGGGTGCAGCCGATTCCGAAGACTCCCCCGAGGATTCCCCGGTTCCCGGAAAAATCAAAGAACAACCGGATAGCATAAGCAGCGATCCCGCCAGCAGCGCGGCCAGAAGTTTTTTCAACGGCGTTCTCCTCTCCGGCTTTTGTTCGGAAGCCTTCCAATTTGCCGCCTGCCGAAGCTGGAGGCATTCCTGTGAGGATTCTTCTTCCGGAGGCGGAACGGCGTCCTCCGGAATCCCTTATCATTTTAACACATTTCGACTCGGATTAGCACCGGCTCCTGCAGAAAACCGCCGCCAAACTTGACGGCGGACAGCGCCCGGTTTTTATGGCGATTATCCAATACGCATCTATCCATCTATACTCAGTCTATACCCGCTCTTCCACTAGCCGAAGGCCGCTTCCAGTTTATCCGCCACCCGGTCGGTCACATAAAAGCGGAGCGCGTCCCCGCTTCCCTGATACTCCCCTTCCACCGAAAGGACCCGGCAGAGATCGCCGTTATTCCGGGAAGCCAGATAGGTCAGCCCCGGCTTCGCCGCGTTGTAATGGGAGACAAGGATATCCGACTTTACCAGATTCACCAGCGCGCTGAAATCCGCGTCTGCCTTGTCCGCCCGGCTGGCGCGCAAATATTGGTTGACCAGCGCGGCCGTTACCTGCGCCTGCACGTCCGCCCGCTGCTTGCGACCCCCGTGCCACGAGGGATATCGAAGAACGTCCACCACCTGGGAAGCGCTCAGCGTTCTCATGCCGCCATCCAGCCGAATGGACAACCCGTCCCCCTGGTAATTCAGATTCTCGGTCAGTTCAAAAATCAAGCCCTGTTCGAAGTGATCCACCGCCTCGGCGATCTTGTCATAACGGATAACTGCGTAATTATCGAAGGTCACGCCGCTGGTCTTTTCCAGCGCCGTTTTCGTCACTACCGCCCCCTTGGAAGCATACAACTCAAACAGTCGGATTTCGCTCACCTCATAATCCACCACCATATCCCGAGGAAAAGCTGCCGCCGCCATCCGGGCGCGGGCGGGATCGGCCCGCACGGCCACAAAACCCTGCGCTGCTCCGTTGTCCACGGTGATAATCAACAGGTTGCGGGCGTCGCTCTCATCAAAATCCGTTCCCTGGCTGGAGGAATCGAAGCCGTTGGCAACGGAGGAATTGTTCGCCCGCCGCTCCTCATTGATTTTCACCACCGCCCACAGACAAAGGCCGCCGAACACGATTAAAAACAGGATAAAGGCCAACAGGAACACCACCGCATTGCTGACCCGCCCCTTCTTCCTTTTCTTTTCAAAAAGCGCCATGGTTGTGACCCTTCCTTTCTCGCAGAAGCCGGGGAATGCGCGCCGTTTCCGGCTGTGCCGGGAAGGTGCAAATTCCAAGGCTCAAAAACAGCCTTGGGTCCTCCCTTACGATGCTGCGCCGGCCAATCGGCTTCGACGCCGGGCTTTTTCAGCGAAACGTCGCCCGTTTTATGAATAGTATACCAGAACCGGCAGGAATACGCCAACAACAGAACTGTAACAATTTGCTACAGTTCTGTAAAATTTCGCCGTGGCTCCGTTATTATCCCTTTCCAATCCTTCCCTCCCTGTTAACCATACCCGAAACCGACAGCGCCTATGCGATAAGGCGAGCATTCTCCTGTAAAAACACCGCACAAAGGGGGAGAATCCCCTTTGTGCGGTGTTTTTAATACATTTCTGCAATCGCAGAAGCCGGTATCCGGATACGATAAAGCCGCCCGACCAAAGGCTATGCCGACGTTATCCGGAGACGAAACGGAAAACGCCACTGTGTTTTCCCTGCCGGCGTTTATCCCAGCATGGCGGCAATCCGTTCCTTTACCGCCTCCAGCGCCGATTCCACAGGAACTTTCTCGGAAAAGCTCTTATCCCGAGCGACGAGCTCAACGCAGTTTTCCTTTTGGTTGCGGGGGCTGGCCACCAGCCGCAGCGGCACGCCGAGCAGATCTGCATCCGAGAACATCACCCCGGCGCTCACCGTCCGGTCGTCGTATAGCACTTCGATCCCTGCCTTCTGCAGTCCGTCGTACAGGGAATCGGCGCATTCCCTCACCGCCGGATCGTCCGACCGGATTGCGCAGAGGTGGACCTGCCACGGCGCGATGGCCATTGGCCAAACCGGCCCGTAATCGTCATGCCGCGCCTCGCATACCGAAGCAGCCAGACGACCCACGCCGATACCGTAGCATCCCATAATCGGATACTGCGCGTTCCCCTCCCGATCCAGATAGGTCATCCCCATCGCCTTCGTATATTTTGTACCGAGCTGGAAAATGTTCCCCACCTCGATTCCGCGGGAAACCGTGACAGAGGGTTTCCCGCAGCCGGGACAGACGCCGCCCTCCACAATCTTGGCGAAATCATGGTAAGCGGCGTATGGAACATCCCGCGCCATATCCAGGCCGGTGTAGTGGTATTCTTCCGCGTTGCCGCCGCAGGAAAGGTTGTTCGCCCCCTCCAGCGACCGGTCGAACAGCACGGTAAACGGCCCGTCCAGGTTCACCGGCCCGATATACCCCGCGTGCAGTCCGCATTCCGCCGTAATGACGGCGGGACGGACGGAACAGCCAAGAAAACCGGTCAGCTTGGTTTCGTTCACATCCAGATCGCCGCGGATAAAAAGCACCACATACCCGTCGTCCCCGTCTTTCTGGTAAACGACCGCCTTGCAGGACTTTTCCCGGGGGGAATCCAAGAAGCGGCAGATATCCTCGATCGTGTGGATATCGGGGGTATGGACAAGGGACAACGGTTCCGACCGCTCGTCCCGCGGGGAACGCACGAGGCTTTCCGCCGCCTCCATATTGGCCCGGTAGCCGCATTCCGGGCACAGCGCGATGGAGTCCTCCCCCGCCGGGGTGAGCAGCATGAATTCATGGGAAACGCTGCCCCCCATCATGCCGGAATCGGAGGCGACCGCCACAACCTCGGGTAGGCCCACCCGCTCAAATATTCGTTCATAGGCCTGGAAGCAGCGCGTATAATATTGCTCCAGATCCTCCTGCGAGATATGGAAGGAATACGCGTCCTTCATCGTGAATTCCCTCACCCGGATCAATCCGGCCCGGGGCCGGGCCTCGTCCCGGAATTTGGTTTGGATTTGGTAAATCATAAAGGGATATTTCGCGTAGCTTTGTCCGTATTCCCGCACAAGCTGAACGGCCGCCTCCTCGTGCGTCATCCCCAGTACCATTGAGCTTTCGTTCCGGTCGGTGAAGCGGAGCAGCTCGCTTCCCACGCTCTCGTACCGTCCTGATTCCTGCCATAGGGAGGCCGGCATCACCACCGGGAACTGGACCTCCTGCCCGTCCACCGCGTCCATTTCCTCCCGGATGATCTGCTCGATCTTCCGGGTGATCCGCCGAAGCGGCATATAGGAGGAATAGATTCCGTTCGCCACCCCCTTCATATATCCGCCTCGGAGCATCAGCGCATGGCTGTCGACCACACAATCCGCCGGCCTTTCCCGAAAGCGCTCTCCTACCAGCTTTTCCAGTTTCATCGCTTGTCCCTCGCTTATCTTCAAAATAAAAAACGCCCTAAGCCGCTGTTCAACGGCTTAGGGCGAACCTGATCGGTCCGTGGTACCACCTAAATTCGGAACCATTCCGCGCTCCGCTCCCCTGCTGGGAAGCCTTCCCTGTGACGGGAGAACCCGGCGTCGCTTACCGGCGCCCGCATAATGGGACGCGTTCGGCGGCGCAGCTCAAAGAGGGGTTCGGCGTTCCTTCGTGAAAGGCTCGCACCCGCCGCCTTCTCTCTGCCCGTCCGGAACGCTTACTGTTTCTTATCATCGCTGTTGTCATGATGGAATTGTATAAAAGGGATTTTGTTCAGTATAGCGGAATCCGCCGCCAAAGTCAAGGCCGGGATCTCCGGCATTTTCCTTCCCGCTGTAGGTGTTACAATGATGTGAGACAAAAGATAAGCAAAAGAATAGCGAATAGGA
>CAUGOD010000054.1 GCA_959601025.1 uncultured Oscillospiraceae bacterium | reverse complement strand
GGCTGGGTTTTTATTTGTCCATTCCCTTTACAGAATAATGCTCTGGCCGTCCATCTCCGCCGGCTGGGACAGGCCCATCAGCTTCAGCATGGTGGGAGAGATATCCGCCAGACGGCCGCCCTCCCGCAGCTTGCAGGGATAGCCCACCACACAGAACGGAACCGGGAAGGTGGTATGGGCCGTGAAGGGGGTGCCGTCGGTATCCACCATCTTATCCGCGTTGCCGTGGTCGGCGGTGATCAGCGCCACGCCGCCCATGGAGAGGGTAGCCTCCACCACCCGGCCGACGCACTCGTCCACGGTTTCCACCGCTTTGACCGCCGCGTCGAAAATCCCGGTATGGCCGACCATGTCGCAGTTGGCGAAGTTCAGCACCACCATGTCGTAGTTCCCGGAATGGATCCGCTCCACCACCGCGTCGCACACGGGATAGGCGCTCATCTCCGGCTTCAGGTCAAAGGTCGCCACATCGGGGGTGGGGATCAGCACCCGGTCCTCGCCGGGAAACTTCACTTCCTCGCCGCCGTTGAAGAAAAAGGTCACATGCGCGTACTTGGTGGTTTCCGCGATGCGGAGCTGGGTTTTGCCGGCCTTGCTGACCGTCTCGCCCATGGTCATGGTGAGCTCCTTCGGGGCGAAGGCCACCTTCACGTTCGGCATGGTCGCGTCGTACTCGGTCATGCAGACGAAATCGAGGGAGAGTTTGCCGTCCTTCCGCTCAAAGCCGGTGAAATCCGGATCAACGAACGCGCGGGTCAGCTCCCGGGCGCGGTCGGGACGGAAATTGAAGAAGATCACGCTGTCCCCGTCCTTCACCGGCGCGCCGCCGGCGATCACGGTCGGGATCACGAATTCGTCGGTGATATGCTTGCCTTCCTCGTCAATGGTTTCATAGGACTTGGCTACCGCGGCCGCGGGATCCTCCGCCTGGATGCCTTCCCGCCGGACCATCGCGTCATACGCCTTGTTCACGCGGCCCCATTGGGTGTCGCGATCCATGCCGTAATACCGGCCCATCACCGTGGCGATTTTGCCCACGCCGATTTCCTTCAGCTTGGCCTGCAGCTCCTCGACATAGCCCTTGCCCGAAGCGGGAGGGACGTCGCGGCCGTCCAGCATCGCATGGACGTATACTTCCTCCACCCCGCTCTTTTTCGCCATTTCCAGCAGAGCGAAGAGATGGGTATTGTGGCTGTGGACGCCGCCGTCCGACAACAGGCCCATCAGGTGAAGGGCCGCGCCCGGCTTCTTCGCATTTTCCATCGCTTCGGCCAGCACGGGGTTCTCAAAAAAGTCGCCGTCCTGAATGGATTTGGTGATGCGGGTCAGCTCCTGATATACCACCCGGCCCGCGCCGATGTTGGTGTGGCCGACTTCGCTGTTTCCCATCTGGCCGTCGGGCAGTCCCACGTCCATACCGGAGGCGCCGATGGTGGTAAAGGGATTCTCCGCAAACAGGCGGTCGAGGTTCGGGGTACGGGCGGCCTTGATGGCGTTGCCCTTGGTTTCGGGGTTCATACCGAACCCGTCCATAATAATCAGGGTTACCGGTTTTTTCATAGAGACATTGTTCCTTTCTTTTGGCCGGGCCGCCGCCCGGCCCGGGTCGCTTATTGTTTGCCGACGGCGAGCATACCTGCCAGCTTGCTGAAGGGCATAGTCTGAATCCAGACGTGGCCGGGGCCGGTGAGGCGGGTATTAAACAGCCCTTCCCCGCCGAATACCACGTTTTTCACGCCCTTCACCGTTTCCACCGTCATCTGCACGGTGTCGGTCATGGCGGCCAGATGCCCCGAGTCGATCATCAGCGACTGGCCGGGAGCAAGATCGTATTCCACCACATGGCCGTCCAGCTCGAGGAAAGCGGTGCCCTGTCCGGACAGTCGCTGCATGATGAAGCCCTCGCCGCCGAACAGACCGGCGCTGACCTTGCGGGTGAAATGGGTGCTCAGCTGCACGCCGGCCTCCGCCGCGAGGAAGGCCGTTTTCTGGACGATGATGCTGGTCCCGGCGTCGATCGGCGCCGGAAGAATCCGCCCGGGAAAGCTGCTCGCAAAAGCGATCATCCCCTCGCCGCCGCGGCAGGTGTAGGTGTTCATGAACATGGACTCTCCGCTGAACGCCCGGCCGAACGCCTTTCCCAGTCCGCCGGTCATGGATGTCTTCATCTCCATATTCGGCGTCATCCAGCTCATCGCGCCTTTTTCGGTCAGCATTTGCTCCCCGTCGTTTAGGTAGCAGATCACCACAGGCAGGTTGTCGCCTTCAATCGTGTACCGCATTAGTATGTCCCATCCTCTCCCGGAAGCCGACGCGGAAGAGCAAAGAAAATCCGCGCCCCGCCCCGCTCACTGAATTTATCTCAGCCGACCCGCCGGTTTTCTGCAGGCCTTTTCCGGCAAAGCGGCCTATTGACATAATAATTCTATTACAAAAGCCGGCGTGTCAAACCAAAAACGGGGCGGCGTTTCGCCCGCCGCCCCGCCGGACCGTCTTATTTCGCCGCCTTAACGATTACGGAGAAGTCCGTCGGTTTCAGGGACGCGCCGCCGATCAGGCCGCCGTCCACGTCCGGCTGCGCAAGCAGCTCGGCCGCGTTGCCGGCGTTCATCGAGCCGCCGTACTGGATCACGGCGCTGTCGGCCACCGCCGCGTCGTACAGGCCGGCGATGGTTTCACGGATCCGCTTGCAGACCTCATTCGCCTGCTCCGCCGTGGCGGTGCGGCCGGTGCCGATGGCCCAGACCGGCTCGTACGCGATGATGACGCGGGCCATCTCCTCGGCGGAGACGCCGCCCAGCGCAATTTTTGTCTGCATGGCGACCACCTCGCCGGTCACGCCCTGCTCCCGCTGCTCCAGGTATTCGCCCACACAGAGGATCACGGTCAGCCCGGCGTCCAGCGCGGCGCGGACCCGCTTCTGCACCGTTACGTCGGTGTCGCCGAAATAGGTGCGGCGTTCGCTGTGGCCGAGGATAACGTACCCGACCCCCATGCTCTTGAGCATCTCGGCGGAAACCTCGCCGGTGAAAGCGCCGGATTTCTCCCAGTGGCAGTTCTGGGCGGCCACGCCGATTTTGGCGCCCTTGACCGCTTCGAGCGCGGCGGGCAGATCGACAAAGGGAACGCCCACCACCACGTCGCAGGACGCGTCGGCCACGAGGGGCTTGAGGTCATTGATCAGCGCAGCGGCTTCCGCCGGATTTTTGTTCATCTTCCAGTTGCCGGCGATAACATATTTACGGCTCATTCTCTGATACCATCCTTTTTGCTTTTGTTGTATAGGGTCTGCCAATCCATGGCGGATTCCCAGCCGGTTCACGGCGGCATAATATGGCCGCGCCTGCCCGGGAGTCTCCGGGCAGGCGGCGAATGCAGATTTTTACTTGTCGTTCAGGCAGGCAATACCCGGCAGCTCCAGACCCTCGAGGAACTCCAGCGACGCGCCGCCGCCGGTGGAGATATGGGTCATCTTGTCGGCAAAGCCGAGCTGCTCCACCGCCGCGGCGGAGTCGCCGCCGCCGATGATGGAAATGGCGTTCGATTCCGCGATCGCCTTGGCCACCGCAATGGTACCCTTCGCAAAGGGGGCCATCTCGAACACGCCCATCGGGCCGTTCCAAATCACGGTACCCGCGTCCTTCACCGCGTCGGCAAAGAGCGCCTGGGTCTTCGGGCCAATGTCGAGGCCCATCCAGCCGTCGTCGATGTCGCCCTCAAACACCTTGGTGTTGGCGTTCACGTCGAACGCGTCGGCGGCCACGTTGTCCACCGGCAGCAGGAATTTTACGCCCTTGGCTTCCGCCTTGGCGAGGATTTCCTTCGCAAGCTCCACCTTGTCGGCTTCAAACTTGGAGTCCGCGATCTTCTTGCCGAGCGCGGCGTTGAAGGTGTAGGCCATCGCGCCGCCGATGATCAGGGTGTCCACCTTGTCGATCAGGTTGGTGATGACGCCGATCTTATCCGAAACCTTCGCGCCGCCGAGGATGGCGACGAACGGGCGCTTCGGATCGGCCAGCGCGCCGCCCATGACCTTGATCTCCTTCTGAATCAGGTAGCCGCAGACGGCGGGCAGGTAACCGGCCACGCCGGCGGTGGAAGCATGGGCGCGGTGGGCGGTGCCGAACGCGTCGTTGACATAGATATCGGCCAGCGACGCGAGAGCCTTCGCAAAGTCGGGATCGTTCTTGGTTTCCTCTTTAAAGAAGCGGACGTTTTCGATCACCATGATCTCGCCGGGCTTCAGCGCGGCGGCCATCGCGTGGGCCTCGTCCCCGATGATGTCGGTGGTGAACTTGACTTCCTTGCCCATCAGCTCGGACAAGCGCTTCGCAACCGGCGCGAGGGTGCACTTTTTCTTGGATTCCTCATCCTTCGGACGGCCCAGGTGGGAGCAGAGGATCACCGCCGCGCCATGCTCGGCGAGGTATTTGATCGTGGGGACAGACTCGCGGATTCGCTTGTCGTCGGTAATCGCGCCGTCGGCCAGCGGTACATTGAAGTCGCAGCGAACCAGCACTTTCTTGCCGTTCACATCAATGTCTTCAATCGTCTTTTTGTTCAGGTAGTTCATACGGACACCCTTTCCTTTGTTGTTAAAAACTAAACAAGTCTCCTAGTAGAATAGTTTATAATAGTTTTCCGTATTTTTCAAGTAGATAGCATGAAAAATGCAGAGCATTTTTCATGCGCGAATTTGTGCTTTCCGGCCACCGGCCGGAATTCTGGGAGAGCGGAAACCGCCTCCTCCAAAGCATCCCCTCGTAATCCGCCGTTGACAGCCCGACCGCTTTTTCCTACAATGAAAGGAGGATTTCCCCGGATGGAACTCCCGCCCGCGGCAATTACCGCTGACAATTCGGTTGTGGAAAGGATATGGACGTCTATGGAACATTTTATTGCGGCATGGGAGGGCTTTCTTGCCGCTTTCCTCGCTTTCCTCCCCCACCTTCTCCAGGCGCTGGTTATCCTGCTGATCGGGTACTTCGCGGTGAAGCTTGTACCAAAGCCGATTGGCAAGATGCTCGGCAAGACCACCATCGATCCGGTGGCGGTGAAATACCTGCTCCGCGTTGTCCGGATATCCCTTTGGGTGCTGGTGGTCGTGATGGCGCTGGATAAGCTCGGCGTACCGGTGACCAGCCTGCTCACCGTGCTGGCGGCGGTCGGCGCGGCGGTCGCCCTGGCTATCCGGGATAACCTCGCCAACCTCGCGTCAGGGGTGGTGCTGCTGTTCGCCAAGCCCTTCAAAGCCGGGGACTACATCGAGGTCGGCTCCCTCGCCGGGACGGTGCGGGAAATCGAGCTGATGCAGACCTATCTGGACACGGTGGGCAATATGCGGGTCGCGGTGCCCAACACCAAAATGATGACCGAAACCATCGTCAATTATTCCACCCATGAGGATCGGCGGCAGGATCTGGTCTTTTCGATCAGCTATGAAAATGACCTGCATAAGGCGATCGAGCTGTTGACCGGACTGGTGGAAGCCCATCCGCTGGTGCTGAAGGAGCCGGCCCCGCCCCGGGTGGTGGTAACCGAATACGCCGCCTCCTCGGTGAACCTCACCGCCCAGCTCTGGTGCAAAAACGCCGACTACTGGAACCTGCGTTTCGATTTAAATCAGAAGGTCAAGGGGCTGTTTGAGGAAAACGGCATTGTCATCCCCTATAATCAGCTGGACGTTCACCTGGTTCCGAACAGCGGAGAGGCGGAGAAAGAGGCGGCGGAATGAGAAGCGAGAACGAAATGCGGTCCCTGCTGCTGTCGGTTGCCGAACGGGACGACCGGGTTCGCGCCGTGATCCTCAACGGCTCACGGGCGAATCCCTTCGTGAAGCGGGATCGCTTTCAGGACTTTGACGTCATCTATTTTGTTACCGAAGTGGCTTCTTTCCTGCAGGAGCCGGACTGGATCGACGTTTTCGGCGACCGGATCGTGATGCAGACGCCGGAAGCGTCAACCCTCTTTCCGCCGGATGGGGACGGCCACTTCACCTACCTGATGCTTTTTACCGACGGGAACCGGATCGACCTGTCCCTGTACCCCCTCGACCGGATTTCCGACTGCTGTGCGGACAGCCTGACCGTCCCCCTTTTGGACAAGGACGGCCGGCTTCCCGCCCTTTCCCCTCCCAGCGACCGGGATTACCGGATAAAACGGCCCGGGATTGCCCATTTCCGGGACTGCTGCAACGAATTCTGGTGGACCGCCCCCTATGTGGCCAAATCGCTCTGGCGGGATCAGTTGCCTTACGCCCAGCATCATCTGGGGGAATGCACCCGGGCAATGCTGGAGCAGATGCTGACCTGGCAGATTGGTTTCGCCACCGACTTTTCCATTGGCGTGGGGGCGCATGGAAAATATCTGAAACGATACCTCGCTCCGGCGGAATGGAAGGCGTATTGTTCCACATTCGCAGGTGGAACGGTGGAAAACTGCTGGGATGCCCTCTTCGCTGCCACAGCCCTTTTCCGGCAGTCGGCCCGCAGGGTCGCATCCTCCCTGGGCGCGTTGTACAATGAAGGCGAGGATGAACGGGTTGCCGCCTACCTGCAATGGGTGCGCTCCCTGCCCGTTGAGGAATCGTCTTACAAAACCGGGAAATGAAAAACGCCGGCGGCCAAGCCACAAAATAAGAATACGGCCGGCAACGCATGACGAATTGTCAACCGCAGTTCTGACTTGCTGTGGTGGAAAAGGACTTCCCAATCATGAAACCGTGAGTAGAGAGTATGGGAGTATGGAAGTATGGAAAAATGCAGAAAAAACAGAATCAAAAGGGCCATGGCAAAAAAATTTGCCTTTGGGGCACCCTATGTAAGGAAAGTGCCCCGAGGGGCGTTTATATCAAAATTGAATAATTGATTTTGTTGAACGGTGTAGCCATATCGGTTATGCCGCTTTTTGTGCCTGCTTTCGGATGCGCGTTATCCTTTTGTTATGCAGCTTTTTCAAAGTGCGTAAACCCACTATGACACTTTCGGCCTTGCGTTGCAAAGTGTCATAGTGGGCGCTGTGGTTCGATTTCTGATGATATTTTTTTTCGTTCGATAAATCCGAATTTGAGAACCACGATTTCATAAGTAGTTACTGCCCCTCATAGGGTATCAATAAAATCCTCCAAAACGCTTGAAAACAAAGGATTTATCGCAGTGTGTCCGCCTTATCCCTTTATACGATTTCACTTGCGTTTATGCTTCCTTCACCACCTCATAAGGGCAAAAACAAGGGAAGGAAAATCTGATAATAAGATATAATGGAGCACTGCAATTCAATAAAATGAGATACAGGAGGTTTTCTGCACGATACACTTTTACGAAATTACGGAATTTCAAAAACATATTGACATCATCCGCTTTCTGTGGTATTCTGTAGTTACGGAATTGCGCAATTTCGTAATATAAAACTGCTTTTATAAAGAGAAGAGGTTAAGAATGATGGAACGAGATTATGGTAAAGAGATTGATTCCCTTAGAGAGTGGATAGAAAGTCTTCAGAGCATGACATCTTCACAGCTTGATGAGCTGAGGGCTATGGTGATGGAATTACTTCCTAACAAGCCATCAACGGAGAAACTGGAAAGAGTGTATGTCATGAAAGGAATGCATCCGGACAGTCGTCTCAGTGAAATGATGGAGGACTTGTGCTATAAAACGGAAGAAAAAGACATGAGCGGACTTTTGACCTATTTTGGAGTGTACAATTCTGGCGGACGGCAGTCTAACTGGATACGAAATGCTGTTTCTGCCGATGGGTTACTCTCTCTCATTGAGAGCGGTATCGCAAGTAAGGTGTTGACTTGTATCGGGAACGCAAACCGCCTTGCGATACTGTTGGAGATACTTCGCGGGCCCAAGACAGTGGCAATGCTCGTAGAGAAGTGCGGTTTCGGATCGACAGGACAGGTATATCATCACATGAAGCCACTGCTGGCTGCTGATGTAGTTGTGGAGGATGAGCAACAAAAAGGCGTTTATGTCATCCAACCTCACAAAGTACAAGGCATCATCATGCTGCTGGCAGGTATCAGCGATATGGTGGATGAGACCTACACTCAGGGAGCATGGGAAGCTACCGAGGAGAATAAAACGCTGTTGTAAAATATTTCTTCTGTATAGTGTGCCCTAACGGGCGCACTATACAAGCTGCGATTTTTGGGTAACACCATTGCGTGACTACCTTGCAGGGGCGAAATACTTTGAGTACAACCGCAGGTTTGTGCGAAGGGTGTATTTCGCTCTCAAACACCGATGGCTGATTACCCTCCGAAAAAAAGTAGCTTGGCATTCGGATAAATGAATTCCCTTGTTTCGGCTCGTAAGGGCAAAAACAAGGGAAAACACATAAGGCTGGAACGCAAAACAGGCGAAACGCCTTGAAAACACAGCGTTTTCAGAGGGTTTAATAGATAAATCCGAATTTGCCGCTCAGACATGAAACAATTATACCATGGATTTGTGAAAAATTCTACTGCGCAGGCAGGAAAAAGAAGCGGCATGAGCAACTCATACCGCTTCCAGAGCGTGATTATGCGTAAATGATGTCTGTATCGGCAAGCCGCTATACTAGCCGAGGAAAGAAGCTACTTCCTTACGCAACCCCTCCCTTTGCCGTAGCTTTTTTTACAGAAGGCAAAGCCATCCGTACTTTCACCAGTTTCAACCAAGTTTTCAACATTTTCCTTGTATAAGGCGGAATGCGCCTTAATGATATGTATATTATATTTTATTTTATACAATTTGGATTATGTTTCTATCGCTTCTCCCGCTTCAACCAGCTCATCCGGTAAGGCTGCGGCCGGCTGCCGGCGGTAATCCGGCGAAGGCCCGCTCGCACGCTCCTCCATCACCCGGCGGGTTCGCGCCATAAGCTCCTTTACTGCCGCGGCTTTGGTCAGGGAGGGATCGGCAAACTGCGGTTCGCAGATCAGAAGGCGCAGGCAGGGCTTCCGCTTGAACAGCGCCAGCAACGGTCCCGGCTTGCGGTAGGTCATCACCATCGGGATGACCGGCCGGCCGGTACGCACGGCGGTAAAAAACGCCCCGCGGTGGAATGCACGAAGGGACTCGTGATACCGCACCAGCTGTCCTTCCGGGTAAAAGTGAACAAAATCGCCCCGCAGCACGGCCTCCTCAATCTGCCGCTGGAACTGCTTCATCTCCCGGGGAGCTTCCGGGATCGGCACCCCGCCGAAGAGCCGAACCAGCCAGCCGGTAAAGGGCAGCTCCAGATTCCGGCGAAGGCTGATAAAATATGTCCGCGTGGGAAAGGTGGCGATTTTCGCCATGGTGCAGTCCATCGGATGAACGTGGTTCATCACCGTAATGCCGCCGTTTAGCCCTTCCAAATACCGCCGTCCTTCCACAGAAAAGCCGAAAACCAGCGCGTCGATCATAACCAGCAGCGGCGTGAACAGGTTGGTCAGGAACGCCAGCCGCCCCCGCTGGAAAGGAGACGAAGGACAATATTCGAATTCCGCCGCCTCAATTTTTTCGGTATTGGGATGAAGGCGGCGTTTGAGCGGCCCCTGCCGCGGATGCTTATACCCGTGGTCGTGATATTCCTGGATGGCGTCGCGGTACATCGCCTCAGCCTGCGCCACACAGGCGCTCACCCGAATACCGTCCCCAACGTGGGCGTATTCCTTTCCCATCCGTTCCCGCTCTTCCGGGTTCGTAATCCAGTAATCGATCTTTTCCGCCAGGGAACCGGCGTCTCCCGCTTTGAAAAGGCTTCGCTCATCCAGCGCATACTGGTTGGTGGCCGAACGCTCCGAATCGCTGATCACCGGCACCAGCCCGCAGGCCAGCGCTTCCATGCAGGAAATTCCTTCGATCTCCGCATCCGACGCGTGGATGTAAAGATCGCAGCCGTTCATCAGAGCCACCAGCTCCTCCTGCGAATAAAAGCCGAAAACCGGCGGGTTGGGCAGCCCTTCGCTCAACCGGCGGTATTCCTGTTCCTTCGGCCCTTTTCCGGCAAAGATCAGCTGAATCTTCTCCCGGTATTTGCTCCGCTTTGCCGCTTCGATAATCAGGTCCTGCCGTTTTTCTCCCGAAAGGCGGCCCACCATCAGCACCACGAATTTTCCTTCGAATTCCGGTGGGCGGGAAATATCCGGCCGGGGAACGAACGCGTCGTCCACTCCGTTGGAAATTACGCAGAGCTTCGCGTCATACCCGTGCTTTTCGAGCTGATCCGCGATAAACCGGCTGGGGCAGTGGATATGGGTAAAACGATTGTAAAACTCCCGATAGCACCAGCTGTAGAGCCGATCGTTGAGAAAGGTCCAATTTCCCATCCCGATCGAGAAGGTGACGTTTTCCGGCTGCATGTGAAAGGCGGCCACCGTCGGAATATGCATCTGCCGGGCGATCTCCTCCCCCCGGCGGCAGAAGCGGAACGGCAGGTAAAAATGGATGATGTCCGCCCCGTGGAACGCCTGATAATACGCCTCGTCCACCGGCCGGGCAAACTGCATTCCCTGCGATTTGATCAGCCCGTCAAAGACCGGCAGGCGGAATTCGGGGACGCCCACCTTATTGATCCCCACTTCGCCAACCGAAGCGGAGGACTCGCCGCAAGCCAGGACCGTCACGCTGTGTCCCCGGAGACAAAGCTGCTCCGCAAACCGGCGGGCGGTTACCGTGGTGCCATTGTTGCCGCTGTCAAACTGGTCGATCACCAGAACGATTTTCATCCCGCTGCCCCCTCTTTTACCGGCAGACAGGCCGGCGGGCCTTCCACCATCTCAATCATAAGCGCACGGATCATTTTCAAATCCTGCTCCCCCTCCAGCAGCAGATCGCCGACACCACTCACCACAACCCGCACATACTGCTCCGGAAAGGGAAGCGCCAGTTCTCCCTTCGCTATGCCTTCCTTCACGAGCTCCGCCAGCTGAGAGGAAACAATTGCCTTGATCCGGATGCTCATTTGCCCAATAATCGCGCTTTCTCTCAGGAGATCGGTCCACTTTTTGCTCTGGACAAACTCCCGGTAGGCGGAAAAGCAAGCGTCGAGAAACGCCCCAAACCGCTCGTGAAAGCTCCCCTTCACAGTGGAAACGAAGCGACAAAGCTCTTCCTCAAACCGGTCGGCCAGCCGGACGATCACGGCTTCCACAATCTCCTTTTTCGAATGAAAATAATAATAATAGAGTCCCTGGGCAACGCCAACTCTTTTCACGATCTGCTGTACGCTGGTAGCCTCGATCCCCTGCTCGTAAAAAAGAGCCTGCGCCGCATCCAGAAATTCTTCCCGCCGTTCCTCCGGCCGTTTGCTGATCCGCACGCTTCCAGCCCCCTTTTCTCCTTTTGTTCTCTCCCTAATTTCCGCCGCAGGCGATATGACGGCGGCGCGAAAGAACAATATCCGTCCGAACGTTTTCTTCTTATGGGCGTATATGCGCCGCCCAAACGAGTTCTTTTCTAACGCTTCCCGGCGGCGCATTCGAAAATGCCTGTCGGCATTTTCCGAAACGGCATCTTTTCGCAACGCCGCCCAAACGAGTTCTTTTCCAACGCTTCCCGGCGGCGCATTCGAAAATGCCTGTCGGCATTTTCCGAAACGGCATCTTCCCGCGCCGCCGCCCAAACGAATTCTTTTCCAACGTTTCCCGGCGGCGCATTTGAAAATGCCTGTCGGCATTTTCCGAAACGGCATCTTTCCGCAACGCCGCCCAAACGAGTTCTTTTCCAACGCTTCCCGGCGGCGCATTTAAAAATGCCTGTCGGCATTTTCCG
>CAUGOD010000053.1 GCA_959601025.1 uncultured Oscillospiraceae bacterium | reverse complement strand
CTATTCGCTATTCTTTTGCTTATCTTTTGTCTCACATCATTGTAACACCTACACTATGCAGGTTTTGTCTTGGCTCCTTTCTCTTTCCTTTTTGCACGCAATATGGTACAATAGCAAAGGCGGGAGAAATGCGACAGCATTTCTCGATTGCGCCGCCGGCAAAGGCCGGCATAGCATCCGGCCGGACGGCGTGTGGTATATAGGCCTCATTTCTCCCTGCCGCGGTTTTCTACGATAAAACGCCGCTTCCCAGTTGGTAACGCCGGCAAACGCCCTCTGCTTTCAGTTGGCGAGACTCGGCAATGAACTGAGTACGGAAGCGCCGTCCCTGTCCGGATGAACCCCATCTATATCCAGTTGGTTTACCGATAGCGGCTACCGGACCGGAACAACGGAGGTTTCTTTATGAGCAACAGAAACGATTCCCCTAACACGAACGAACCAATCAACACCCCGCATATCTTTTCTGACGGTGTGGAACCGGGCGGACTCCGTACCAGCCAGGAAATCAAAATACTGATCTGCTACATGCTCCTTGGCGCGGGAGAACCCATGCCCCGCCAAGCGATGCTGGATATCATCTCCGGAAACGGCATGGCCAACTTCTTTGAAACCGGGAGCGCGATCGACGAGCTGGTCCGCCTTGGTCATGTTACGGAAGGAGACGGGGACGTATTGTCCCTGACCGACACCGGCCGACAGGTCGCCGACACGCTGTCTGGTATGATCCCTTACACCCTGCGGGAACGGTCGGTCCGCTCGGCATTGCAGCTATTGACCCGTATCCGGCGGGAACGGGAAAATACCGTGACCATGGAAAAGCTTCCGCACGGATACAACGTTACCTGCTCCATCGACGATGACGAGCATCCCCTGCTCTCCTTCACCCTGCGGGTAGCGGACGATCTTCAGGCGCAGATGATCCGCGAGAATTTTCTGAACGATCCCGTTCTCCTCTATCGAAGTCTGCTCGCCATCCTCAGCGGGGACGCCGGCGTTTCCCTGAGCGACACCCGAATTACAATCAACCTGAAATAATCCCGTAAAGAGGGGAAACGCCCTGTCGATCGACGGGCGCCGCTGTTTCTCCTTCGGGTGAGGCGTCCTTATCGTTTCCCTCTGTTTTCCAAAACGATCGGTATGGAGTGTTCTCCGCTGAAGGGCTATGGGCCACGCAAATACGATGTAAAATTTCCGGCCGCGTAGATTTCGGAAAATTCCAGTGGATTCTTTTCGGTTCCTGTGCTATAATAAAAAAACCGTCCACGCGGAACGGCGCAGACGGTTTTTACAAGGGGGCGTAAAGGTTTCGACGGGGATTATGAACCCGGGTAAGCGAGTAGCGGTGCGGGCCCGCTATAAAACCTGCAACTTTATAAATTAAACAACAACAACACTGTTGCTGTCGCGGCCTAATTAGGCTGCCGTCTTTACCCGTAGTACCGCGGACGGGATAAAGGCGTCGATGAGCGGTGAACGTGAACGGGAGGAGGCCGCGACTCCCGTCATGACCTTGCGGCTACCGTAACCGGAAGCCTGCCGTTCGGCGTCCGGCGAGGGGAATCCTCAAAGACCGGCTGCACTCGGAGAAAGCCCAGGCAAATGATTTTCGGACAGGGGTTCGATTCCCCTCGCCTCCACCACACCAGAGCATAAACAAAATTCGTTTTGTTTATGCTCTTTTTCTATTTCCGACAGTAAAAGGTAGTTAACAGTAACCGGCTTGTCACCCGAATTAAAAATAATGGTTATCTTATCGTCATATAAATATATCGCATTTACAAATACACCGATTTCTGTCGCTGATATTCATAATCGGATGCCGGTCATCCTTGACTGGGAAGAGATTGACGGATGGTTGACTGACCGGGAGACGGCCGATGTCATCCTCCAGCGTGTCCCGCCGATACTGGATCGTGTGGCGGTGCGATAAGCAATACGCATTTTTGTCAATGTGGCAGAACAGGATGGGCGTGTGGTTACGAGAAAAGGAACGGAAATACTATTCGGCTATAGAGGTATTTTCTTCATTGTGAGGGTTCCTGTCTCTGTCCTGCGTTCACCAGCGCATCTTTTTATCTCATCTTTACAGTGTTGAAAGAAGTCAATTGCTGAAAAGCAATCGACTTCTTCCGCATTATATGATATACTCTAAAAAATGGATAGAAAGGAGCGGTTAAAACGAATACGAAAGAAGCTCCACAGAAAACCGGCGAAGCAGCCGGTAGGCTTATTTATGCCAATTATTCTTCAGGCAAATAAGAGCGCGCCATCCGAAACCATCAAATGGGCCATTATGCCGTATGTCGGGGGAATAAATAGTAAGATAAATTTAATATACTGTCTAGTAAGGAGGTACTTTTACATTGAGAAGTGCAAAGGAAGTCGAAAACTTTCCATATCAAGCAGGCACAATTTGCTATATTGAAGTAGACAAAAACGGCAATGTTTCGCAAGTGCATCATAAAAACAAGTCCGATCTTCCCAATGTTTTAGCGGCGTATCAAAGAGCGGTAAATAAAACATCCGTTCTATATGCCGTATGGCCTGGAAATTGGAGAAGTGATTTATTTATTATTGACGATCTTGACATCTTTGCTAAAAAATTTGGCTTGATTTAGTCAATAGCCTTAGGTTGTGGATTATAACGGGCGGAACCTCCGGCCTTCCTCTCTTTTTCCCAAAGTTTTAATTACATTCGTACCGGATATAAACGAAAGGGGACGACCGCTCTAGAACGGCCGTCTCCTTTCGTTTAATCGGTTTATTCTGTGGGGGCAAACTGGGAGTTATACAGATTCGCATAGAAGCCGCCGCGGGCGAGAAGCTCGTCGTGCGTCCCCTGCTCCACCACATTCCCCTTATCCAGCACCAGGATACGGTCGGCATCCCGGATGGTGGACAGACGGTGGGCGATGATGAAGGTGGTTTTTCCCTTCATCATCTTCCGGAAGGCGCGCTGAATTCGCATCTCGGTCAGGATATCCACCGAGCTGGTCGCTTCGTCCAGAATCAGCATCGGCGGATTCATCAGCATGGCCCGCGCGATGGTCAGCAGCTGCTTCTGTCCCTGCGAGAGGTTTCCGCCGTCCTCCGCAATCAGGGTCTGATAGCCCTGCGGCAGACGGCGAATGAAGCTGTGGGCATGCGCCGCCCGGGCGGCGGCCTCCACTTCCTCATCGGTCGCGTCCGGCTTGCCATAGGCGATGTTGTCCCGCACCGTTCCGGCGAAAAGCCAGGTCTCCTGCAGCACCATGCCGAAGCTGCGGCGCAGGCTGTCCCGCGTCAAAGCGGTGATATTCTGATCGTCCACATAAATATGCCCGCCGTCCACCTCGTAAAAACGCATCAGGAGGTTGACCAGCGTGGTTTTCCCCGCGCCGGTCGGGCCGACAATGGCGACTGTCTCACCGGGCCGCACCGTCAGGCAGAAATCTTCAATCAGCTTCCGGTCGGGCGTATAGGAGAAAAACACGTCCTCGAACCGAACCGCGCCCTGCGCGTCGGCCAGCTGCGCCGCGCCGTCCGGCTCAGCGGACTGCTCCGGCTCATCCATCACGGCGAACACCCGGCGGGCGGAGGCCATCGCCAGCTGAAGCTGCATCGTGATCGAGGTGATCTCATTGAAGGGCTTGGAGAACTGCGCGGTATAGGTCAGGAAGCTGGCCACCCCGCCGGTGGTCAGCGCGCCGCGGAGCACAGCGAGGATACCGAAAATTCCGACCAGCACATAGGCGATGTTATTCACAAAACGGGTGGAAGGGTTCACCAGTGCGGAGGCGAACTGGGCGCGGTAGCCGCACTCGTACAGTTCCCCGTTGATCTCGCCAAAGCGGGCCGCTTCGGTCTCCTCATAGCCAAAGGCCTTGACGGTACGCTGGCCGCTGATCATCTCTTCGGCGTAGCCGTTCAGCCGGCCGAGTACCTTCTGCTGCTCCCGAAAGCGTTTGCTCCCGTATTTGGTAATGAAATATCCCACAAGGAAACACAACGGGGTCACGAACACCACCACCAGCGTTACCCACGGATTGAGGGTCAGCATAAACGACAGGGACAGCAGCACCGTGATAATCCCCGAGGCAAGCTGGGTAATGCCCTGGTTCAGGCCATCCGAAATCGCGTCGATATCGTTGGTGAAGCGGCTCATGATATCGCCGCGGGAATTCGCGTCGTAATACTTGAGGGGCAGGCGGGACAGCTTATCAAACAAATCCACCCGCAGGTCCCGCACCGTCCGGTTGGCCGCCACATTGGCGCACAGGGAGGTCAGCCAGGTCAGCCCGCTGCCCGCCAGATACAGGATACCGATCACGCCGAGCGTCTTCAGCAGCGCCGGGAAGAAGGAAGCCTCCCCGCCCGGCAGAATCAGGTCGATCGCCCGGCCGACCAGCTTGGGAGCGAGAAGCAGCGCAGCATTCCCCACCAGCGCGGAAAACAGCACCCCGGCCATCAGCCCCCGGTTTCTCCCAATATAGCCGAGGAGCCGGGAAAGGGTCGACCGGTTCCGCCCATTTTCTTGGTTCGTTTTTTTCATCCCGCCGCCTCCTCTCCCCGTTCCTGCGAACGGCAGATTTCCTGATAGACCTCGCAGGACGCGAGCAGTTCCTCATGTGTTCCTGCCCCGGCCAGCCGGCCGTCGTCCATCACCAGGATAAGGTCGGCCTGTTTGACCGCACTCACCCGCTGAGAAACGGTGAACACCGTCATGGCTCGGCTGGCCTGCCGTACCGCCCGGCGAAGGGCCGCGTCGGTCGCGTAATCCAATGCGCTGGACGCGTCGTCCAGAATCAGAATCTCCGGCTCCCGCACCATAGCGCGGGCAATCGTGAGCCGCTGCTTCTGTCCGCCGGAGAAGTTGGCGCCGCCCCGTTCCACCGGGGAGTCGTACCCTTGTGGCAACCGCTCAATGAATTCGGCGGCCTGGGCGATCGCCACAGCCCGGCGAACCGCTTTGTCGTCCGCGTCCGGACGGCCCCAGCGGATATTTTCCGCAACCGTGCCGGTAAACAGCTCCGCCTTTTGCGGAACCATGCCGATTTTGTTCCGCAGCACATCCAGCGGATAATCCCGCACGTCCGCGCCCCCGACCCGCACGGCCCCAACCCGCACGTCGTAGAAACGGGCAATCAGGCTCATCACGGTGGTTTTTCCCGATCCCGTCCCGCCGATTACCCCGACGGTAGCGCCCCGTGGGATAGCAAAGGAAACATCGGACAGCTCATCCTCGCCGTCGTCATAGGAGAAGGAAACATGGTCGAATTCCACCGCCGGCGCGGCGGCGTCCTCCGCCGGCGGAACAGCCGCCCCGGCGATGGAGGAATCGGTTTCCAGCACCTCCAGCACCCGGCCGGCCGAGGCGTAGGCCTTGGTGAAGGTAATGACCAGATTCGCTACCACGATCAGGGCCAGCAGAATCTGGTTGACATAGTTTATAAAGGCGATGATCTCGCCGGTGGTCATGCCCCCGGCCTCCACCCGTACCCCGCCGAACCAGACGATGGCGAGGATAGCGGCGTTCATGATCAGCTGCGTCGCGGGATTCAGGAACGCCGAGAGCCGGCCGACCCGGATCGCCGCATCCCGATGCTCGTCGGTGGCGCCGGCGAACCGCCGCTGCTCCCGTTCTGTGCGGGCGAAGGCGCGGATCACCCGCACGCCGGACAGGTTTTCCCGCAGCACCAGCGTCAGGCCGTCCAGCCTCCTCTGCACCAGCCGATGCAGCTTAACCGTCGCCCTCATCACCAGCGTGATAATCAGAACGAACAGCGGAATCGCCACGATGATTACCAGCGACAGCCGCCAGTCAATGGTCAGCGCCATGATCACCCCGCCGATGCAGAGGAAGGGGGCGCGGATCACCAGGCGGATCAGCATGGCCACCGCGTACTGGAGCTGATTGACGTCGTTCGTCACCCGGTTAATCAGGGACGGCGTTCCGAAGCGGTCCAGCTCCGCGTGGGAGAAGGCGGCTATCTTCCGGAACACCGCGTCCCGCACCCCGGTGCCGAAGCCCTGTGAGGTGACGGAGGCCACATACTGGCACACCAGAGCGCAGCAAAGGCCGACAGTGACGATTCCCAGCATCACGCCGCCCATTTTCACGATGTAGCCGGTGTCCCCCGCCGCCACGCCCCGGTCGATCACGCGGGCCATCAGCAGCGGGAGATACAGCTCCAGAATCGCCTCGATCAGCTTGAACAGCGGACCGAGGACGCAGTGCCGCCGGTACGGCTTCAAATAGGGAAACAGCCTGGAGAGATGCAGCCGATCCATGCCATTTATGTCCTTTCTGCCACTCACGGTATTCCTCCTTGTTTTTCCTTTGGTAATTCCATCCTATGGTATCACCGCCGTCTCCTCTTTGCAAGCACCCGGTGAACCGGAAGGCTCAAAATTTTCAAAACCAATAGGATAGTCTTTCCATGAAAAAGCCGCCGGATACAATCCCGCATCCGGCGGCTTTGGTATGCATTGTATCATTCAATTTTGATGGAAACGAGAAAGGAAGGCGCGGGTGCGCTCGCTCTGCGGGTTTTCAATCACCTGCCGCGGGTCGCCCTGTTCCACGATCACGCCGCCGTCCATGAAGATTACCCGGTCGGACACATCCCGGGCGAACGCCATTTCGTGGGTGACGATCACCATGGTCATATGCTCCTCCGCCAGATCGCGGATGACCTTCAGGATATCCCCGGTCAGCTCCGGGTCCAGCGCGGAGGTCGGTTCGTCGAAAAACAGGATTTCCGGCTGCATGGCGAGCGCCCGCGCGATCGCCACCCGCTGCTGCTGCCCGCCGGACAGCTCGCAGGGATACGCCTCCTCCCGGTCGGCCAGCCCGACCTTGACGAGGAGGGCGCGGGCCTGCGCCTCCGCAATCCTCCGGTCCTTTTTCGCCACCCGTACCGGGGCTTCGATGATGTTGCGCATCACAGTGAAATGTGGAAACAGGTTAAAGCTCTGGAACACCAGCCCGAAGCGGCGGCGGATCTGCTGTAGTACCGGGGAGGGGCTGTATATCGCCTTCTCCTGTCCCGCCGGCGTATCCGCCATCACGAGGTCGCCGTAGGCGATTCGCCCGGAATCCGCGCGTTCCAGCAGGGTAGAGCACCGCAGAAGGGTGGATTTGCCCGAGCCGGAGGGACCGATCACCGACAGCACCTCGCCCTGCTCCACCTCGAAGGAAATATCCTTCAGTACCACATTGTCGCCAAAGGCTTTCTGAAGATTCTGTACCGATAGTACACTCAAGGGTTTTCCCTCCTTATCGGTAATAGCCGAGCTTTTTCTCCGCCAGGGAGAAGCCGCGGGACACTACAGCGTTCATAAGCAAATAAAACACGCCGGCCACAATGATGGGCAGAAGCGAAACCATGCTCGTCTGGAGCTTCTTCGCCATGCTGGTAATCTCCACCACGGCGATAATCTGCGCCAGCGAGGTGTCCTTGACCAGCGTCATGAACTCGTTCCCCATCGGCGGCAGAATTTTTTTGACCACCTGCGGCATCACGATGCGGAAAAAGGTCTGCGTCTTGGAAAAGCCCAGAACGTTCGCGGCCTCATGCTGACCGACCGGGATGCTCTCCATGCCGCCGCGGTAAATTTCCGCAAAGTACGCGGCATAGTTGAGGGAAAAGGCGATAATCGCGGTCTGCATCCGGGAAAAACCGTTGCCCCCCAGTCCCAGCCCGAACCAGAAAAAGATAAGCTGCAGCATCAGCGGCGTTCCCCGCATCACCAGCAGGTAGGCCTGCGTGACCCAGCGGATCGGCGCGATGCGGGACATCCGGCCGAAGGCAATCAACAGCCCCAGCGGGAGCGCAAAGAGCAGCGTAAAGAAAAAAATCGTCAGGGCCGCCAGTGTCGGCTCCGCCAAATGCGGCAGGATCTTTCCTATATTCTCCAGCATGGTCCGCCACCTCACAAGACAAAAAATAAACGCAAACGCAGGGGCCGGATTGGCCGGCCCCTGTGTCTCAGCTTGTCAAAGCAGTCGGTTTCTGTCCGGCTGCTTTGACAAGCTGAGAACAGAAGTGGGGGAATCCCCCACTTCTGTCGCCTGCGGGCGGGTGATTGTTGCGCGGAGAGGGAAACCCTGACGGTTTCCCCTCCACACCTCCCCTTCCCTCCGATCACCCGGGGATAGCCTGAAACACAGGGGCCGGATTGGCCGGCCCCTGTGTTTTCCAATGTCTGGAATAGGGATTTTATTTGCTTTCCGACTTGGCTTCCAGCTCGGTCAGGTGCGCGATATAATACCGAGCGACAATCTCGTCCATGACGACCGCGTCGCTGGTTCCCTGCCGCAGCTCATACATCGCCTGCACGTTGTCCGGGACCTCGACGGCCGCGCCGTCCTTGATGACGCTCTTGACGTCCTCGCGGCCGTCCAGCGCGCCGGCGGCGGTGGAGCCCTTCTGAAGGACAACGACCTTGTCCTTCAGGTCGCTTACCTTTTCAATGCCGCTGGACTTCAGGGTGACGACCACCTGGCGATTCTCCATATACGGCTCGCTCAGGCACATCTTTTCTTTCCGCTCGTCGTCGATGCTCATGCCGTTCCAGATGCAGTCGATGTTGCCTTCGTTCAGCTCGGCCTCTTTATAGTCCCAGTCGATCGGCTGGAGCTTCAGCTCCACGCCCATACGGGCGCAGACCTCCTTCGCCAGGTCGATGTCATAGCCGATGATATCGCCGCTGTCCACATCGCGGTATCCCATCGGCGGGAAGGAATCGTCCAGACCGAGGACAAAGACCTTCTTCTCCTTTACCTTCTGCAGGGAATCGTCGGTCGCGGTGGAATCCGGGGTGCTTTCCGGCACGATGGAGGTATCCTTGCCGAACCACTTCTTGGTGATCTCCGCCAGCTTTCCGTCCTTCTTCATTTCGCAAAGGGTCTTCTGCACCTCGTCCCGCAGAGCCTGATCCGCCTTGCGGAAGCCGATCGCGTACTGTTCGTCCGACAGAGACTCGTCCAGCACGACGTATTCCACATCCTTTTTGCCGCCTGAGCAGCCCGCCAGCAGCAGGGCTGTCATCAGCGCGGCGACCGCCGCCGCCAAAATCCGTTTTGTTTTCATAGCTTTCCTAACCCGTCCTCTCCTGAAATTATAGGTTAAAATAGGAGAGGGCCCCTTTCCGCCTGAAAAAGCTCTCCCCGGATTTTAAAAAGATCGGGTAAACCCATCAAGTCGGCGTACTGGCGTACATAGGAATAACAAGGGGCCGCTTTCCAAAACCGTTTTTATTGTATCGTATCTCATTACTAAAGTAAAGCGATAAAAGCGATAAATTTATTGTTTTTCGCTTTTTGGCGTTTTTTCGATAAAAATCGGAAGCATTCTGTTTTCTTCTCGGACACTTCCGCCGATTTTTCCTTCAATAAGCCAAACGCTAAAAAATCAAAAAGCCTTGATATTTGAAGATAAACGACGATTTCCTTTAAAACAAAGAGATATTTCATCATAAACGGATTTCGGACGTTCACTGAGGGAATTCTTGTTAATTTTTAATTGTTGAAGTTCATATGAACTCTTGATATAATATATATGAACTCAAAAAAAGTTCATCAGAACCCAATCAGGTTCTTCCCATTTAAAATTGCAAGCCATTTTAAAAAGAAAGGAGGCTGCTCTTCATGGATACTTTACCGGGAACCAGACTCCCCTTTACGGAGGGAGCCAAAACCGACGCCTTTGCTTCCCTCTCCCAGATTTTCGCCGTCTCCGGCGGCGGGCTGCTCCTCTCCCAGGTCACCGAGCTGACCGGGCTGGGTGGCAGCACGGTCCAGAACTGGGTAAAGCGCGGCTGGGTATCCAAGCCGGTGAACAAGCGGTACGGGGAGCTTCATGTCGCCCGCATCCTGCTGATCAACCTGCTCCGTCCCGCCATGCAGCTGGAAAAAATCGCCGACCTGCTGCGGTATATCAACGGCAGTGTGGATGACCGGACGGACGATATCATCCCGGAAACGCAGCTCTACAGCCTGCTCTGCTCGGCAATTTTGGAAATGTCCGAAAGCGGGCGGAGCTCGCACGAGTCCATCATAACTCTCACTGAATCGCGACTTGAGGGTTATGAGGGCCCCGTGCCTGATGCCGCCGGCCGTTTGAAAAGCGCGCTGTCCATCATGCTGATGAACGTGGCCGCCGCCTCGCTCATGCAGAAGGCAGACGAAATTTTTGAACGGACGGTAGCAGCGGAAAGCGGCGGACCCGCGGGGCAGTGACTTCCCGTCGCTCCCCATGCATTCGAATGCAGTCTATTTCAACGGAACAGGAGGGAATTCCCCATGTTTGAGTGGTGGAACGCATTGTCCACAATCCAGCAGGTTTTCTACATCCTTGCCATCCCCTCGACCATCATTCTGGTGCTGCAGACCATCCTTCTTCTCTTCGGGATAGGCGGCGGTCATGACGCGGAGCTTTCCGCCGGCGATACCGACGTCGATATCGACGCGGAGGTGGACGCGGACGGCAGCTTTGTTCCCGAGCACGACCTGCCCCATGACCAGGGAGCCGAGCACGAAGCCGGCCTGCGTGTCCTGACAGTACGCGGCATCGTCGCCTTCCTCGCCGTCTGCGGCTGGATCGGTGTCGCCGCACTGGATATGGGCGCGTCCCCCGCCCTTGCCTCTGTCCTCGCAATTGTCGCCGGATTCGCGGCCATGGTGCTGGTCGCTGTGGCGCTGCGCTTCTCCCTGAAGCTGCAGCAGAGCGGCAACCTCGACCTGAAAAATGCCGTGGGCCTGACCGGGGAGGTGTATGTTCCCATTCCCCGCGGCGGCAAGGGAAAGATCACCCTTGTGGTACAGGACCGCTTTCTCGAACTCGACGCGGCCTGCGCCGAAAGGGAACTTTCCACCGGCGAACAGGTTAAGGTGACCGCCGTCACCGAAAGCAACACCCTGATCGTCGCCCCGCTGGAATCCGTTTCCGCGGGTTGACCCTCCCCGATGGGAGAGCCCTTCCCCAATGGGGGTATCCGCCTATTCACCCATATTCTTAAGTTAAAGGAGCGTATGAATCCATGTTTCATCCCATCCTCGCGGCAGGCATTCCGCCCACGGCGCTGATCGCCGTCGTCGTCGTTGTCGTCCTGATCTTCAGCCTACTGCTGGTATTCCTGGCGCGGTACCGCCGCTGCCCGTCCGACAAGGTCATGGTCATTTACGGTAAGGTTGGACAAAACAAGGACGGTTCGGCCCGGAGCGCAAAATGTATCCATGGCGGCGCGGCCTTCATCTGGCCGGTCGTCCAGGCGTATGAATATCTCGATTTGACCCCGATCTCCATCAGCGTCGACCTGAAAAGCGCCCTTTCCCGCCAGAATATCCGAATCGACGTTCCCGCCCGGTTCACCGTGGGTATCTCCACCGAGGCCGGCGTAATGCAGAACGCGGCGGAGCGTCTGCTCGGCCTGAAGCTGCAGGAAATTCAGGAGCTGGCGAAGGACATTATCTTCGGCCAGATGCGTCTGATCATCGCCACCATGCAGATCGAGGAAATCAACATCGACCGCGATAAATTTCTGGAAGCGGTATCCCGCTGCGTGGAAACCGAGCTGAAAAAGATCGGCCTGCGACTGATCAACGTGAACGTCACCGACATCAGCGACGAGTCCGGATACATCGAAGCCCTTGGTAAGGAAGCCGCCGCGAAGGCGATCAACGAAGCCCGCATCAGCGTGGCTGAGCGGAATCGTGAAGGCTCCATCGGTGAAGCGAACGCCGTGCGCGACCAGCGCATCTCGGTGGCCGCCGCCAACGCCGCTGCGGTCGACGGTGAAAACACCTCGAAGGCCGACATCGCGAAATCCGACGCCACCCG
>CAUGOD010000052.1 GCA_959601025.1 uncultured Oscillospiraceae bacterium | reverse complement strand
TAATAGCCCCTTTTAGGGGCTGTGCAAGCCACCCGTTCAACGGGTGGTTTTGATTATTTCCAAAAAAATTTAAAATTGCTGAAACCTTTTCCCGGCTTGACGAGTGTTATTTATGTGAAGGGAGAGGCCGGTGATAGCCCCTTCCCGAGCATCGCCGCCGAAAGGCGGATAGGAGGGTATGGCATGACCATGGATTCTGCGGCCGCAGTCCTGTCCAGGTACGCCGATATGGTGTACCGTCTTGCCTTTGCGCGTACCAAAAGCCGGTATGACGCAGACGACATCCTGCAGGAGGTTTTTCTCCGTTATATCCGCAGCGCGCCGGATTTTCAGGACGAGGAGCATCGCCGCGCCTGGTTGATCCGGACAACCATTAACTGCAGCAAAACGCTGCTGATGTCCGCCTGGTTCCGGAAAACCGTGCCGATGGACGATACGCTGGTTGCCGAAATGCAGGAAACCGGCGAGGTGTACGACGCCGTCCTGCGGCTGCCGAAAACCTATCGCACGGTGGTGCATCTCTATTACTACGAAGGGTACTCGGTGGCGGAGATCGGCAGCCTTCTGGATTGCAAGGAGGCCACGGTGAAGACCCGTCTCCACCGCGCCCGGGCTCTACTGCGCGACACGCTGAAAGGAGAAGCGATTACTGATGTTTGAGGACGCTTATCGCCGGGATAATGATAAGATCAAACCGGACGAAGCGCTGCTTCGTCATCTGGAGGTCCGGATGCAGGACACACAGAAGGAGGAAAAGTCGCGGCCCGCAGGGAAAAAGTCCCGTCGGCGCTGGGCCCTGGCGATGACAGCCACGGCATCTTGCGCGGCGGTGCTGCTCGCCGCCGGCGCGGGCTATTTCGGCTGGCGGAACCGTCCCCTGCCGCTGCCGGATACGGCGAAGGTTTCGGTGGCCGCGGACTACGACGACCTGTATGCGCTGGTCAAATCCATGGAACCGAGGGAAGAGCTTTTCAACTTTAATTTCGGCAATAAATTTACCGCCATGCCCGAAGCCGCCTTCGGATCGGATACCGCGGCCGACATGGCGGGAGCACAGGGAAGCGATACCAACAGCGGCTATTCCGGAACCAATGTGCAGGTGGACGGCGTGGACGAGGCCGACGTTGTGAAAACCGACGGCGAGTATCTCTATATTCTTTCGAACAACCATATCGTTATTGTCCGGGCGGATGGCGGGACGATGGAACAGACGGCCATGATTCCGCTGGCGGAGGAGGACGCCTCCGCCGAGGCGCTGGAGCTTTATGTGGCGGGGGATCGCCTGGCGGTGCTGGAATCGGTATATTCCGTTTCGTCGTCCTTCGGGGAGGAGCGTTACACCGATGCGTGGAGCGGGGGAAGCATCCGTGCCGCGGTGTATGATATTTCCGATCGGGCAAAGCCGGCGCGGCTGAATGAACTGGGACAAAGCGGAACCTATCTTTCCTCCCGGCTGGTGGGGGACACCCTGTATCTGGTGTCCACCTATACCCTGGCCGGAACAGCGAAAAAGTCCCGGCCGGAAACCTATATTCCCTGCCTGTATCAGGAGGGGGAGGGCGCGGCGATGGCGGCGGAGGATATCTGCATCGCCGCCTCTCCGTCCGACCGGCAGTATATTGTGGTCACGGCGACGGATATCCGGGATCCGAAAACACATTCCTCCGCCAAATCGGTGTTCGGCTGCGGGCAGAGCCTATATGCCAGCGCGGAGAACCTTCTAATCGCTTCGCCGCAGGCGGTGAAACAGGAAAATGGCTGGCATACACAGCGGACCAACCTGCTCCGCTTCTCATTGAAGGGCGGGGAGGTAGAGCTCGCGGCCTCCGGATCGGTGCCGGGGACACTGCTCAATCAGTTTTCGATGGATGAATACCAAAGCGTGTTCCGGGTGGTGACCACCGTGGACGGTGGAATGGAGACGGAGAAAGACGGTCTGGTGACCTATACCCCCGGCGAGTCCACGAACTGCCTGTACACCCTGAATGAAGAGCTGAAGATAATGGGCCGGCTGGAGAACCTGGCTCAGGGCGAACGGGTCTATTCCGTCCGCTTTGACGGGCCGATCGGCTACTTCGTGACCTTCCGCCAGGTGGATCCGCTCTTTACTGTGGAGCTCTCCGACCCGGCTTCTCCCCGTATCCTCAGCGCGCTGAAAATCCCCGGCTTCTCCGACTATCTCCATCCGTATACGGACGGCCTGCTGTTCGGCTTCGGCCAGTCGGCGGACCCGGAGACCGGCCGTACCGATGGGCTGAAGCTGTCAATGTTCGACGTGTCCGATCCCATGGATGTGAGCGAAAGGCATACTCTTCCGCTCGGTTTTGGCTGGTCGGAGGCGTCCTATAACCACAAGGCGTTCCTGATTTCCGCCGAACGGAACCTCATCGGGTTCCCGACCGATACAGGATATTCGATTTACGGGTATTCCGAGATACGCGGTTTCTACCTCCGGGCGGAGCTGCCGGCCGGCGCCGACCTGTATCGTACCCGCGGCCTGTATATCGGGGATACCTTCTATGTGGCGGGAAACGGCGAAGTGCGCGCTTACTCCCTGAGTGATTTTCAGGAAGCCGGAGAACTTTTCTTCTGATCCTCCAGTCCCCCAGAAAACAGGAATATCAATGCGGGCCGCAAAAGCGGCCCGCATTGATATTCCCAGCCCTTCCCCGGGGGCCTATCGGCCGCATGTTTTGAAAAGCAAGTATTGTTTGGTATACCGCCAGAAATGGCAAAGACAAGCGCGGCGCTTTCACCTATACTTTAGACAGACAACCGCTTTTTCGACGGTTTGCTGTAAAAATGAGGAACGAAGAAGGAGCGTGGAAAAATGGTAGTCCGTATGCGCCAAAAGCGACACAGCCGCTGCCGCCGCCGGAATGCGCCGGCGTCTCTGCTGGCGCTGGCCGCCGTCCCTCTGATGCTGCTGAGCGCCTGTGCGGGGCCGGGCGAATCAGGCGGGGAAAGCGTGACATCAACGAATGTAACCAATTCCAGCGAGGGGGAATCATCCATGCAATCCGCGGACAGGACGACCGGTTCTTCCGTCTCCTCCGGACGGCTTCCGAACGGGGAAACGCTCCCGATCGAGAATGCCGCCCGGCTGTTAGGCCGGCATTTTTATGACGAGGAAAGCGGCGCGGTGTATTTCAGCTACACCAACACCGGCTTCGAGCTGACCTTTACCGGAAAAAAGCTGCAGGCGGATTTCGTGATTGATCTGAACTCCCTTCGGAATAAAACCGGCCGCCCCTATATGGCGGTGTATGTAGAGGATATGAATACGCCGACCCAGGTATTCACCATGGAGAAGCAGGAGCGCACGGTGACGCTGTTTGAGTCCGAAACCGAGCGGACGGTGAAAATCCGGGTGCTGAAACGGTCGGAGGCGCAGAGCAGCAGCATCGGTCTGCGGGGTTTCTTGCCCGATGAAGGAGGAACGCTGACGCCTACACAGGCCGCCGCCCGCCGGATCGAGTTTCTGGGGGATTCCTATACCTGCGGCTACGGGAATGAGGGAGCATTGGAGGACCCCTTCCTTACCGAAACGGAAAACGGATGCGAGACCTATGCGGCGCTGACGGCGCGCGCATTGGATGCGGATATGCAGTGCATCAGCTGGTCGGGGATCGGCGTGTATTCCTCCTATACCGAATCCTCGGATAAGCCGAACGATGGCTTCCTGATGAAGGACCTGTACGGCTGGGTGGATTATGCCGGATATGGCCGGTTGGAAAAGGAGCAGGAGCTGTACGATTTTGACTTCTGGCAGCCGGACGTGGTGGTAATCAACCTGGGGACCAACGATCAGTCCTATACCCGGCTGGCAGGGGACGAGGCGCGGGACGCCTTCGGCGACGCGTACTCCTCCCTGCTGGATACGGTCCGCAAAAACCGCCCGGATGCGGTGATCCTCTGTACCCTGGGACCGATCAGCGACGAAGGGCTCCGGCTGTTTGAACGGATCGAGGCGCAGGTGGCGGCGAGGAACAGCGCCGGGGATAAGAAGATATACGCCATGACCTTTGCCGCGACCACCAATGAGGAAGGGCTTGGCTCCGGCTGGCATCCGTCCCTGAAGACCCATCGCCGGATGGCGGGCGAACTAATCGCCAAGCTGCAGGAGATCATGGGCTGGAATTAATTATATTTTCGATATACAACAAGGGCGGGATGCAATCGGCATCCCGCCCTTGGCCATTGTTCCGGGGAAATCCCGGCTTTATCCTGCGTATTCGGTGATTTCAATGCTGTTGATCACCACGTCGGTCACCGGCTTGTCGTTCGAATCGGTTTCCACCGCCGCGATGGCGTCCAGAACGTCCAGCCCCTCAAACACCTGGCCGAATACCGTATGGCCGCCCTTGGCCCGCCAGGCGCCGTCCAAATTAATGTTGCCGCCTGTCCGCCCATACAGCTCCCATACTTCATCGGGAACCATTTTGCTGTTGGGATTGATGCCGCCGACATAATTGTCGATGAAATCATCCACTGTGGGATATTGGCTGGTGAAGTTGGTTCCATAAAGCTTGACATATTGCTCATAATAGGAAGAATAATTGGAATACAGGGTGTCGTAATCGTAGCTGTCCTTGCTGAAGGATTCCGCCTTGCTCTGGTTGATAAAAAACTGGCTGCCGTTGGTGTTCACACCGGAATTCGCCATGGCCAGAGAACCCCGCAGATTGAGCAGCTTCTGGTCAAATTCGTCCTCGAACGACTTGCCCCAGATGCTTTCGCCGCCCGTGCCGGTTCCCTTTGGGTCACCGCCCTGGATCATGAAGTTTTCGATTACCCGGTGGAAGATCAGGCCGTCGTAATAGCCGTTTTTCGCATGGGCAGTGAAATTCTCTACCGCTTTAGGCGCGGCTTCGGGGAAAAAGCGGATGGACATATCGCCCATGCTGGTGTGCATGATCGCGATGGCGTCGCCCGCCGCCGGCTTCTCAAGCTGAAAACCGACCGTTTTGTCGGGGTAGGCGGTTCCAACGTTGTTTTTCGGTGTCTCGTCCTTTTTGGTGCAGCCGCCGAGCAGCGCGGCGCTGAGCAGGGCTGCTGCGAGAGCGGCCATAACCCGGATCGTCCTTCTGGTGTTTTTCATCCTGCGTTATCCATCCTTTCGCTGCGGCATATCGCCGCGGAGTGATTTTCGGCAGAGGGGGGAACGCTCCTTATCCAGCCGGAGAAAACGGTTGATCTCATCGATTTCCGCCGACTGCCATTTCAGGAAATCGCGGCCTTCTTCCGTACGGGCGACCAGCCGTCCGGCCAGACGAACTGTCCGGACGAAGTCCCGGCGGAGGGAAACCTGCGCGCGTTCCCGCACCAGGGGACATACCCGCCAGGCGCGGGGATCGTATACCGCCCGGATGCGTCCGTCCTCTCGGTAATAAGGGAAGAGAGGAAAGATTCGGCAGGCCAGGGGACGTTGCTCCCGAAGGCAGCCTCCACCGCAGAGGAAAAGCCGTTCCTTCCCGGCCGGGAGAATTCGCGCCCCCGGCCAATTCTGTGCCGGGTTCGGGTCTTCGCCCGGGAAAAGCAACATTCCGGACGGGGTCTCCCCGTATCCGCCGGGGAGGTTCCGGCAACAGGCCCCGCCGCAGACCATCCCGCAATCCGCAGCCAACGGGGTGACTGTCCCGAGGACAGACCGTTCAAACAAATAGTATATTTGTTGATAATCAATACTTTTTGTAAAAGAAATAGAGCCCATTACGCGTCGTATTCCCGGATTTCGATGGATTGAATGGTTACGTCCGTCTTCGGTTTGTCGTTCATCCCTACCGCTACGCCGGCGATCGCGTCCACCACGTCCATGCCGTCGTATACCTGGCCGAACACGGTGTGCTTGAAGTCCAGCCACGGCGTACCGCCCACCGCCGCGTAATTTTCCGCCACTTCCTTCGGGAAGCCGAGATCGGCCAGCGCGGGCATCTGGGCGAGCATCTGCGCCGGACAGTCGGCCGCCTGAACGATGAAGAACTGGCTGCCGTTGGTATTCGGCCCGGCGTTCGCCATGGAGAGTGCACCGCGGTAGTTCCGCAGCTCGATGTCGGGTTCATCCTCAAAGGAGCGGCCCCAGATGCTTTCGCCGCCCGTGCCGGTTCCCTTTGGGTCGCCGCCCTGGATCATGAAATCCTTGATCACGCGGTGAAAAATCAGGCCGTCGTAATAGCCGTTTTTCGCATGGGTAGTGAAGTTTTCAAAGGTTTTCGGGGTCTTTTCGGGGAAAAGACGAATGGAAATATCGCCCATGCTGGTGTGCATGACGGCGACGGTTTCACCCTTAACGGGCCGGTCGAGCTGATTCATAATCGGCTCCTTTCAAAACATAAATTATATATTCTAATATATACCAACATTATTCGGCGGAGAGCGCCTTTTCCAGCAATGGCGTGATGACGGCGGCCATGCGGTTATAGCCGATTACATGGGGATGCAGCGTGTCGTCCGAAAGACCGTCCAGCATGGTCAGGCCGTCCTGGTCTACCACGGCGCTGTGATAGTCCACATAGGTCACGCCGAATTCCTCGCACAAGGCTTTCAGTTTGCTGTTGATGCGGAGCACCAGACGGTTGCGCCGCTGTCCGGCCTCGCTCCGGTCGCCCACCGGCAGCACGGAACAGAACAGCAGAGGCACACGGTGTTCCTTCGCCATTTCCATCATCCGGCGGTAACTGTCGGTCACCAGTGTGAATACGTCGTCCGGATTGGCCGGATGCTCGGAATCATCCAGACACCAGGTGTTGTTGATGCCCACCATCACCACGCAGGCGCGGGGCTTCAGCTGGAGGGCGTCGCCTTCAAAGCGCTGGACGAGAATATCGGCCACGTCGCCGCCAATCCCCCGGTTCACTACCAGGCCGAACCGCCGGAAATAGGCGTTCAGTTCCCAGATGTGGGTAATGGAATCCCCGATAAACACGACATCCACCGGCGTCCGGTTGGTCACCAACACGCCGTTTTTGAAGTCAAATTCCCAGCGCCGGCTGTCGGCCGCAACGCCTTCCCCAAAGTAGGGAGGATGAATCATGTCGGACGGTTTTTGCGGAAGTGCCTTTTCCATGGTTGTTATCATTCCTTTTCAACGACGGACCCAGGACGGCACCAAAATAATTTGGAAAGAAGCGGAATCCAGCATTCCACGTTTTTCCCTTCCTCATTTTATCACCGGCGGCGCGGTTCGTCTTTTCCGAAAGATGTCCTGACGATTGCCCAAACGTGCGATCCTTATATTTGCAAATCGAGTGAGAAAAAGCCTTTGGCTTTTTCGGCGTATTGATTGCGTCAAGCAATGAATACCATGCAAAATCGAGTGAGAAAAAGCCTTCGGCTTTTTCGGCGTATTGATTGCGAAAGCAATCAATACGCTTTCCCCCAAACCACCATGTGCTTCGCGGGCTTGCCGCAGCAGACACAGGTATCCGCGATGTGCTCCTGCTCGAAGGGCATACAGCGGCTGGTAACGCCGGCCTGCTCCTTGAGCGCCATTTCGCATTCCAGATCGCCGCACCACATGGCCTTGATAAAACCGGGCTTGTTGTCGGCCAGATTCTTCATCTCGTCCATGTCGGCGGCGGCGTAGGTCATCGCCTCGCGGCGCTCCAGCGCCTTCTGGTACAGGCCGTCGTGCACGGCCTTCAGCAGCTTCGGCAGGGTCTCCTCCAGCTCGTCCAGCGGGACAAAGGTCTTTTCCCGGTTATCACGGCGGACCAGCACGCACTGATTCTTCTCCATGTCCTTCGGGCCGATCTCCAGCCGCAGGGGTACGCCCTTCATCTCATACTCGGCGTATTTCCAGCCGGGAGAATTGTCCGAATCGTCCATCTTCACCCGGACGACCTTTTGCAGGCGATCCCGCAGCTCGGCGGCCTTTTCGAGCACGCCGGGCTTGTGCTGAGCGACCGGGACGATCACGACCTGAACCGGCGCGACGGCGGGCGGTATGACCAGCCCGTTGTCGTCGCCGTGGGTCATGATGATCGCGCCGATGATCCGGGTGGACATCCCCCACGAGGTCTGGAAGGGGTATTGCAGGGTGTTGTCCCGCCCGGTGAACTGGATGCCGAACGCGCGGGCGAAGCCGTCCCCGAAATAATGGCTGGTGCCGCTTTGGAGCGCCTTGCCGTCATGCATCATCGCTTCGATGGTGTAGGTGGCCTCCGCCCCGGCGAACTTTTCCTTGTCGGTTTTCCGGCCCTTGAGGACCGGGATGGCGAGCGCCTCCTCGCAGAAGTCGGCGTACACCCCGAGCATCCGCTCGGTTTCGGCCATGGCCTCCTCCGCCGTTTCGTGCATGGTGTGGCCTTCCTGCCAGAAGAATTCGGTGGTGCGCAGGAAGGGGCGGGTGGTTTTTTCCCACCGCACAACCGAGCACCATTGGTTATACAACTTGGGCAGGTCGCGGTAGGAGTGGATGATGTTCGCGTAGTGGTCGCAGAACAGGGTTTCGGAGGTTGGACGGACGCAGAGCCGTTCCGGCAGCTCCTCCGTTCCGCCGTGAGTGACCCACGCCACCTCGGGCGCGAAGCCCTCCACATGATCCTTTTCCCTCTGCAGCAGGCTTTCGGGGATAAACATCGGGAGCATGATATTTTCGTGCCCAAGCGCCTTGAAGCGGGCGTCCAGATCGTTCCGGATATTCTCCCACAGGGCGGTGCCGTAGGGGCGCACGATCATGCAGCCCCGCACGCCGGAATAGTCGGCAAGCTCGGCTTTCTTCACCACGTCGGTATACCACTGGGCGAAATCCTCGTCCATGGAGGTGATGGCTTCCACCATCTTCTTGTTGTCGGCCATTGTCTGACTTCCTTTCGAGAGCGGGACGTCCCCGCCGGTTCCGGGTTACAGGGTTTTCTATTGCTTATCGGCTTTGGAGTCGCCGTCCTTTTTTTCCTCCGTGGTCTTGTTCAGCAGCACAATCACGCCGAGCAGCAGCACCATGACCACGAAAATGCCGACCATGCCCAGCAGCATCAGCAGCAGGGCGTCGCCGAAATTCGCCATTCCCTGAAATTCGATACGCATAAAGCCATTCGTCCTTTCTCTATCCGTTGCATCAGGCGCCGATCAGGCGGGGAACCACCGTCAGGATGATGCCGCCTGCGACGACCGATCCGATCTGGCCCGCGACGTTCGCGCCCACGGCGTGCATGAGCAGATGGTTCTGGTTGTCTTCCTTGAGGGCCATTTTCTGGATGACCCGCGCCGACATCGGGAACGCGGAAATGCCCGCGCCGCCGACCATCGGGTTGATTTTTTTCCCTTCCGGCAGGAAGAGATTCATCAGCTTGGCAAAGAGTACGCCGCCGATGGTGTCGAACACAAAGGCTACCAGGCCGAGGGCCATAATCACGATGGTCGCCACCGTCAGGAACTGCTCCGCCCGCATGGTGAAGGAGATGGTCAGGCCCAGCAGAATGGTAATCAGGTTGGCCAGGGTAGTCTGCGCGGTCTGGGACAGGCTGTCCAGCTTCAGACATTCCCGCAGCAGGTTGCCGAACATCAGCATGCCGACCAGCGATACCGAGGCGGGAGCGACCAGCCCGGCGATGATTGTCACGATGATCGGGAAGAGAATCCTTGTCAGGCGGGAAACCGACTTCGGGTTATACGGCATCCGGATCATGCGTTCCTTTTTGGTGGTGACCAGCCGGATCGCCGCGGGCTGGATGATCGGCACCAGCGCCATATAGGAATAGGCCGCCACCGCGATCGCGCCCATGTTCTCCGATTCAAAAATCTTGGAAACAAGGATGGAGGTGGGACCGTCGGCCGCGCCGATGATGCCGATCGCGGCCGCTTCCTTAAACGGGAAAATGAAGGAGGCGAGGAACACGGTCAGGAAAATACCGAACTGGGCGGCCGCGCCGAACAAAAGCATTTTTGGATTGGACAGCAGCGGCCCGAAGTCGATCATCGCGCCGATGCCGATGAACAGCAGCAGCGGCATGGCCTCCGACGCTTCGATCCCCACCCGGAACAGCCACTGGACAATGCCGGTGGAGCCGTCCGCGGCAGTGCCGATTGCGCCGGACCACGGGATGTTGACCAGAATCGCGCCGAAGCCCATCGGCATCAGCAGAGCCGGCTCGAAATCCTTGACCAGGGCCAGATAGATCAGCAGGCCGCCGATCAGGATCATGACAAGGTTTTTCCAGCCTTCCGCGCTGAAGAAAAAGGCGACGCCGTCATAGAGAAATTGAAAATGCTGCAGTATCTCCAACATGGACTCCCCTTTTACATAAAATAGAAAAAACTAACAGCTTTTAATTATAGCGAAAGTCTGTCCATAATTCAACAGAAAAGTAGCGGAAAAGCCGGGGCAAAATCAAATTAAGGAAATCTTTTCTTGACATCCGGCCAGTTGCCCCGTATTGTGGAAAACAGAACAAAACCAATTGCGGCGCCGGGGGAACGGATGGTACGCCCGGCGGAATGGAGGAGCGCATGTTTACGGTTAATCACGTCACTAAGCGGTACGGCAAGCTGACGGCGAACAACGACATCAGCTTCGGCGTGGAGGACGGTCAAATCGCCATTCTTCTCGGCCCGAACGGCGCGGGGAAGTCCACCATTATCAAGTGTATCGCCGGTCTGCTCCGGTTTGACGGAACGATTGACATCGGCGGGTATCCCAACAAATCCCTGGAGGCTAAGCGGCTGCTGGGCTATATTCCGGAAATGCCCGCGGTGTATGACCTGCTGACGGTGGGAGAGCATCTGGAATTCATCGCCCGGGCCTATTCGCTGTCCGGATGGGAGGAATACGCCGCCTCCCTGCTGGAACGGTTTGAGCTGGACGACAAGAAGGACAAGCTGGGCAAGGAGCTGTCCAAGGGAATGCAGCAGAAGCTGAGCGTCTGCTGCGCGCTGCTCCACCGGCCGAAGGTTGCGATCTTCGACGAGCCGCTGGTCGGGCTGGACCCCCATGCGATCAAGGAGCTGAAGGAGATGTTCCGCGAGCTGAAGCGGGACGGCGCGTCGGTGCTGATCAGCACCCATATGATCGACAGCGTGGAGGATTACTGGGATATCGCGCATATTATGATGAACGGCTCCTTTGCCGCCACCATGAAGAATGAGCCGGCCGCGCAGGGGGAGAAAACGCTGGAGGAGCTGTTTTTTGAAATCACCGAAAGGCCGTCCGCCGGCATGGGAAGGGACGGGTCGCAGGAATGAAAGCGCTGCCCTATCTGTTTTTCATGACCCTGAAAAACCGGATCAAAGAGCTTCGGAAGCACCCAGCTCAGCTGATCCTGCTCCTGCTTTTTGCCGCGATGCTGGTGCTGGTGGTGGCGACTGCCGGTCTTCCTTCCGACGAGCCGCCGGCGTTTCGCCCCATGGCGGAGCTGCGGGCGATGGTGCTCGCGCTGTACGCCGTGATGTTTCTGATGCTCTGCTACAACGGCCTTTCCTCGGGAGCGAGCTTTTACTCCATGGCGGATGTCAACCTGCTGTTCGCCACCCCCATCAGGCAGCAGCGGATTCTTTTCTACGGGCTGTTCCGGCAGCTGGGAACGTCGGCGCTGCTGGGCTTTTTTCTGCTGTTTCAGTATTCCTGGGTGAACGGCCTGTACGGTTTATCCTTCCCCGGCCTGCTCATGATCATGCTGGGATACTGCCTGGTGGTTTTCTGCGCGCAGTTGACCTCCATGGTGGTGTACGCGTTCACGAGCGGGAACGAACGGAAGCGGAAAGCCCTGAAAGTCCTGCTGTATTCGCTGGCGGCGGCCGCCGTTTTGCTGGCGGGCCTTCCCGCCCTAAGAGCAGAGGATAAGCTGGCGGCGGTAACGGCCGCCGCGGACGGCCCGGTATTGGCCTTTTTCCCGGTCGCGGGCTGGCTGAAGGCGGCGTTCGGCGGCGCGACCGGCGGGGAACTGCTTCCGCTGGTCCTGGGGCTTGGCGGGACGGCGGCGTATATCGCCGCGCTGGTGCTGCTGATTACCCGGACCCATCCGGATTTTTATGAGGATGTGCTGAAGGCGACCGAAATCTCCTTTTCGGCCATCACCGCCTCCAAGGAGGGGAAGATGGCGGAGCCGGTCCCTGCCAACGTCAAGGTGGGGAAAACCGGCATCGGCGCGGGACGCGGCGCCGGCGTATTTTTCTATAAGCATCGGCTGGAACGCCGCCGTTCCCGGCTCTTCCTGCTGGATACCCTGACCCTTGTCTGGGCCGGCGCGTGCATCCTCTTCGCCTTTTTTATGCGGGGGGAGGGGATCGTCCCGGTCTTTGTGTTTGCCACCTATATGCAGATATTTTCCTCCAGCACCGGCCGCTGGCTGAGGGAGCTGCTGATGCCGTATGTGTATATGCTCCCGGAGCCGCCCTTTAAAAAGCTGGTGGGGGTGTGCCGGGAAAGCATTCTTCAGTCGGCGGTGGAGGCGGTGATCGTGATGGCGCCGGTCGGGCTGATCGTCGGCGCGTCCCCGCTGGATATCCTCGGCTGCGTGCTGGCCCGGTTCGGCTTCGCCCTGCTGTTCATGGCGGGGAACATCCTGATCGAGCGGCTGTTCGGGCAGGTGATGAACAAAGCGCTGATCATCGGCCTGTTTTTCCTGGCGATGGTCCTGCTGGCCCTTCCCGGCGTAATCGCGGGGATAGTGTTAGGCGTCGCGGCCGGCGTGTTTGCCGCGATGCTGGTGATGACTGCCTGGTGTACGGCGGCTGCCGCCCTCATCGCTTTCCTCTGCCGGGATATTCTGGATATTGCGGAGCTGAACAATAAATAAGGACTCGGCTCGTCTGTGCCTCAAAGACAAGCAAAAAAGCCGTCGGCGGATTTTGTTCAGAACCAGGGAAAATAGACATTGAATAAAAAAGCCTCCCGTCGTAGGATAGGAACTATGAACCGGACCAGATAGTGCAGACAGTCAAAAAAGCCCCTGGTGCGAGAAATATT
>CAUGOD010000051.1 GCA_959601025.1 uncultured Oscillospiraceae bacterium | reverse complement strand
AGCACCTCTTATTCGCTTTCCCTTTCCTGTAACACATCTTTGACAATCCTACAAAGGAGCCAAGACAAAACCTGCATAGACAGACAGGGAATAAGACCGGCGCGAATAGCAAGAATTCGGAAACGAAAGAACAGGAAAAATAAAATTTTTGTCGGATTTTGCTTGACAGAGAGCGAAAAAGCGGGTAAATTTTTAATGATAACCGTCTGTTGGTTCACAGGCCTATGGGCCGGGGATCGCAGGCGGTATAGTTTTGAGGAGGGGAAAGCGAATGAAATTCTTTTCCAAAGTTGGCTCGGCCCTGTCCGCAGTCAACGCGTTCTTTTTTCCCGGATCGAAGGAGTATCCGAAGATCGGTGCGGGAAAAATGGCGCTGCTGGGACTGCAGCACGCGTTTGCCATGTCCTGCGCGACGATCCTGGTACCAATTCTGACCGGGCTGGACGTCGGGGTGGCGCTCTTTGCCGCGGGACTCGGCACGATTCTTTTCCACCTGTGTACACGGGGGAAAATGCCGACGTTTCTGGGCAGCTCGTTCGCCTTTATCGTGTCTCTGCAGGCGGTTCTTGGCACCGGCGGCGGTGCGCCGATGTACGGCACGAAAGAGGAGAGCATCCCCTACGCGCTCGGAGGCATTATCTGCGCCGGCGCGATTTATCTGGTTCTGTCCCTGTTGATCAAGCTGTTCGGCAGCCGTTTTATGGACAGGCTCTTCCCGCCGGTAGTGCGCGGCGTGGGTATCGCCATCATCGGCCTGAATCTGGCAAGCGCAGCCATTAATAATATTCAGGTACAGTATGCGGCGGACGGAACTACGATTCCCATGTTTGGCGAATTAACTGATGCTACCGGAAAGGTGATCGCTTCGTATAGTATGAGCGCTTATATCTGGAGTTGGATTATCGCGGCCGTCGTGTTGCTTACAGCCATTATTCTGTCCAGCTACGGCAAGGGTATGGTCAAGATGTCCTCCATCGTGATTGCGCTGGCTGCCGGCTATGTGCTGACGCTGGTGCTGGTGAAAACCGGATTGGTTCCCGACACGCTGATGAATCTCGGCGCGGTGGCGGAGCGCGGCTGGTTTGAACTGCCGAACTTTGTGCTGCCGAAATTCGATCTGAAGGCCATTGGCATGATCGCGCCTATTGCGATCGTTACCTGTGTGGAGCATGTGGGCGATGTGTACGCCAACGGCTCGGTCGTAGGGCGCGACTTTACCAAAGATCCCGGTCTGCACCGCACCATGCTGGGCGACGGCCTGGCTACTATGGCGGCCGGTTTCCTCGGCGGCCCGCCCAACACCACCTATTCGGAGAATACGGCGGTTCTGGCGGCGACCGGAAACTACAATCCCGCCTCTCTCCGCCTTGCGGCGTTGATCGCTATGGTTATCGCTTTCTTCGGCAAGGCGATCGGCGTGGTGGAGACGGTGCCGAACTGCGTGCTTGGCGGCGCGTGTATTGTGCTGTACGGGATGATCTCCTCGGTCGGCCTGCGTACGCTGGTGGAAAATCATGTGGACTTCACCAAAAATCGTAACCTCTGTATCGCGGCGGTCATGTTTGTGCTGGCGATCGGCGGCGCGGTTATCGGCGGGTCGGCCTTCAGCATCAGCGGTATCGGCCTTGGCATCATTGCCGGCATTCTGCTGAATCTCCTGCTTCCGGAGAAGAAGGAAGGCGGCGCCGGTCTGATTGCTCATGGCGTGGATGATGCCGATGTAAAGCAGGGCGTTGCGGAAAATCCGGACGAGGATCGTCTGGCGAAAGAGAAAAACTGAAAAAGATAGTCAGGACCCCCGGCAAGCCGGGGGCTTGAGTAAGCCCTAGAAGGGCATGATACAAACATAAGCCCCTGAAGGGGCGTCCGAAAGGTCTGACCAACGTTTTACTTCTTCGGGCGGCCCCTAAAGGGGCTGATTCTATGCCTTGGAATTCTTGCTACCCGTAAACGGGTCTAGGAACTCTTTAAGACTCATCTGGTCAGCAATTTGATCTTGTTCCAATTGATTGCGGATGTATTCCTCAATCTGCTTTTTGTTCCGGCCGACTGTGTCCACATAATATCCCCGCGCCCAAAAGGTCCTGCTCCCGTATTTGTATTTTAAGTTTGCGTGTCTGTCAAAGATCATTAGGCTGCTCTTCCCTTTCAGAAATCCCATAAACGTTGACACACTATACTTGGGCGGGATACTCACCAACATATGGATATGGTCGGGGCAGGCTTCCGCCTCTATGATTTCTACTCCTTTTTCATCACACAGCTTTCTTAAAATCCATCCTATATCCTGCTTCAAATCCCCATATATCGCCATGCGGCGATATTTCGGTGCAAATACGATATGATATTGACATCTCCATGTCGTATGCTCTAAACTCTTTATGTCTTTATCTTTCACGATAAAGTCCTCCCTGCTTTTTTTGATGTGGTTGGCCAAACCTACATCTTATTTTAGCAGGGAGTTTCCCTTTTGTTTCCGACTAAAGTCCCTTTGCTCTTCCGCCGGCTAAGCCGGTGGTTTCTTTTCGCTCACTCAAGCGAAGTAAAAAGTGCGTTCCCATATTCAGGGAACGCACTTTTTTCGTGGATATTAGGAAATAAAGAAAGGATCAAAATCAAAGAATTTCCGGCGGCCGCCGGATAAGGCTAACGGCCTTCCTTTTCATAATAGGCAAGCAGCAGCGCGACCACCCGGTTGTAGCTGAGCACGCCGTCGTCGGTTCCCTGTATTTCCAGAAACGTATTGTTCACCGCCGTGGAAACCTCCTGTACCTTTCCCTCGAACTGAGCCCAGTACTCATTACGTTGGCGGAGATCGGCCTTTACCCCTTCGGAGCAGTAGGCCCGGGTGGCGAGCCACATATCCTCGTCATAACCGTACAGGGCGTTGGAGCAGTAAACATAAGCCATCAGGTAGCCGGAATAGCGGTAATCGGGGGAGGGGTTTTCAAAGCAGGAGAGGCAGGCGAAAAAATTGCACTCGTCCTCCCGGGCGAAACCGCGGGTATGCGCCAGCTCATGCGCCGCTGTGACCGGAATATCGAAATCCGGCTGATCAATATTGATGTTTCCCTCTGCGAAGAAGGGGAAATACATGCCGGTGATCTGCGTATAGGACCACCAGTGGGACAGCTTGACCGGTTTACCGCGGTTCACGGTGCCCCAAAGGAAGGAATAACGGTCGTCCAGCACCTTATAGCCGTCCCCGGCGCGGCAGAGGACATCGTTCAGGGAAGAGGAAAGAACGGTGCGGCCATTTTCATCCTCCGGCAGCTCCTCTCGGGCAGCGGAGGCCCTTTGAGCCAGGTCGATACAGACCGCCTGCAGGAATTCCGGGGATTTCTGCGACATATCCAATTCCAGCAGTTCGGAGACTGGCAGCCGGTAAAAATTCGCTCCATGCAGCAGCATATAGCCGAGCAGGACGATAGAGAGGGACCAGCCGGCCGTTTTCCCGGCCCGCGCCGCCGTCCGAGCGCGGTTTCCCGACCGCCGGAGCCGGCGAAGCAGCTTCACAAGCAGTCCGATGAAAACAGGAAGGGCGGCGACTGCCGCCAGTTCGGTCAGGGAAAAGGGGAAAAGGGAGGAAACCATCCCGAGCGGGACGGAAACCAATCGAAAAAGGCCGCGGGCAAACACCGTCTCGGCGAACTGAGGAAAACGGGGAATCAGGAAGTAAATCAACAGGGCGGCTGCTGCCGGCAGCAGGAAAAGAAAATGCCGGAGGAATCGGACGATTTTCCATAGGAGCCCTTTTTCTTGTCTTTTGTCTGTTCCGCTTATTCTGCTTGTCCCGCTCCTCCCATCCATCCCGCTTTCCTCCTTTTCCGCTTTTGCTCTGTCTCCTATTATAAGCGAAAGCAGACGTGCTGCCAAGAAGAAATCCTGCGGAAAATTTCGGCAGGCGGCATTCAGGAGGGCGGCGCTTCAGAGGAGGGGACTAGGAAGTGCAGAATAACTGGGGTTTAATAATTCGTAAACAACACGCAATCCACTCAAAAACATGGCCACCTTACAATAGGGAGCGCAAGCAAAACCACAAAGCGAAAATGGAGGTTTATCTTATCAAGACAAAGTCAAAAATCGTAAAAGTAAATGGCGTCGCCGGCGGCTAGTGGAAGATCGAAGAGGATAATCGTAGGAGCCAGTGCGTAGACCAGAAAAAACGCCGGTAACAGCCGTGAGTCTTCGGCACAAGGAAGTCTGTAAAGAGACAGGAAAGGCAGCGTGGACCCATCGCTGCTTGTCCTGTCTTTCGGCTTTTGGGGTACATCGAAACGTAAACATTTTTTTAACAACTTCGTGTTATAAGTAAAGTATGCTATGGGGCAGGAGGCGCATGGAAAATGTTTAAAATAATAGTAGTTGAGGATGATAAGGAACTGAACCGCGTGGTTTGTTCCTATTTGAATCGGAACGGATATGAGACGGTCGGATGCCTGAATGCAAATGAAGCATACGATGCAATGTACGGCGGAACGCTGTTTGATCTGGTCATTTCGGATATTATGATGCCGGGCATTGACGGCTTTGAGTTCGCCCGGACCATCCGGGAGCAAAATCAGGATATCCCGATCCTGTTCATGACAGCGAGGGATGACTTCTCCGCTAAGCAGCGGGGGTTTAAGGCCGGGGTTGATGATTACCTGGTCAAGCCTGTCGATTTGGATGAGCTGTTGCTGCGCATCGGGGCGCTGCTGCGCCGGGCCAGGATCGCCAACAGCCGCAGGCTGAAGGTAGGCAAACTGGTGCTTGATGCGGATGAGCGAACCGCTAATCTGCATGATAAAGAAATCCCGTTGACTGTTCGGGAGTTCAATCTGCTTTATAAGCTGCTCTCTTACCCCAAAAAGACCTTTACACGCAGCCAGTTGATGGATGAGTTCTGGGATGGGGATACCGATTCGGGACCACGTACGGTGGACGTTTATATGACCAAGCTCCGGAATAAATTTTCCGAATGTGACGACTTTGAGATTGTTACAGTGCATGGTCTCGGTTATAAGGCGGTGCTCAAGTCATGAGCCGGACAAAAGAAGAATATACACGGCGGATACTTCTGGCGCTCCGTAATTATTCCGTGTTTTTTTTGAGCATGGGCTTTATTATCACCTGCTGCCTTACGCTCTTTTTGAATACGCTTTCCTCCGTCGCAGAATTTGAGTTCCCGGAAGAGGCGACGAAACCGGCGGCCCGGCTGACCTTTGCCAATGTGGTCTTTCTAAGCCTGCTCTGCGCCGCTATCGATGCGGTCCGAAGACATTTTATGATCGGACGCCCTGTAAAGCGGCTCACAGACGCGGCGGAGAAGATCATGCAGGGGCAGTTGAATGTACGGGTTGAAAAAGTGAAAGGGATTGATCCCAATAACGGCTTCAACACGGTCATTGATTATTTTAATCGCATGATCGAAGAGCTTTCCAGTACAGAGACCCTGCGAACCGATTTCATCGCCAACGTCTCCCATGAGTTGAAAACACCTCTGGCGGTAATCCAGAGCTACGGCACTATACTCCAGCAGCCTGATCTGCCGGAAAAAAACCGGGTGGAATACGCAAAAGCTATTACCGACGCCTCCCGCGGTCTTGCCGACATGGTGACCAATATTTTGAAGCTCAATAAGCTGGAGAATCAAAATATTTATCCGGATGTGCAGACCTACGATCTGGCTGAGCAGCTTTGCGAATGTCTGCTTACCTTTGAAACGGCATGGGAAGATAAAAACATTGAGATCGAGACCGATATCGAAGACGGCGTGACGATCGACGCCGATCCGGAAATGCTCGGTCTCGTCTGGAACAATCTGTTTTCCAATGCGTTCAAATTTACCAGCGAGGACGGAACAGTAGGAATCACGCTGAAAACAGAAGGAACTCTGGCGGTCGTTCAGGTATCCGATACCGGCTGCGGCATCAGCCCGGAGACAGGGAAGCATATCTTTGAAAAGTTTTATCAGGGGGATACCTCCCATGCCACCAAGGGGAACGGTCTGGGCCTGGCCCTTGTCAAACGGGTCATCGACATCACCGGAGGGGATATCTCGGTCGTCAGTGAGGTGGGACGCGGAACCACCTTCACCGTAAGGCTTAGGAGGAAGGCGGATGGAACGTCTTAAGGGCATTTTGAAAAAACTGTTTTTCCTGCCGCCTCTGCCGACGGTCCTGATTGCAGTACCCTCCTTTATTTTTGTGTTTGTAATTCTTGGCGTCGGGGATAAATCGTTTTTTTCATATGTGGCGTACTTTCTTTCCGCCTATGCCATGATTATCACGGTAACGGGGATCGCAGAAATCGCCAATGCGGTTCACAGGGGCTTTGACAATCTGCCTTTAGTCAAAAAACTTCGATCCCATCCGCTGGGCGACCGGATATTGGATGACGACATATTTCGCTCAGAGCTTACCCTTTGCGGCGGACTGTTTGCAAACCTGCTGTATGTAGCCCTCAACGTGTTTTCCGGCATACGGTATCGTTCAGCATGGTTTATCACGCTGGCGTTTTATTACCTGCTGCTCTCCATTATGCGCGCCATGCTGGTTCGGTATGTGCACCGAAAGCCGCTGGGTGTAGACATTCCTGCGGAGCTTCGGTATTACCGTGCCTGCGGAGCGATCCTGGTGTTGATGAACCAGGCGCTCATCGGGATCGTTGTTTACATGGTGTATCTGAACCGCGGCTTCTCTTATCCGGGGCTGCTCATCTATGCGATGGCGACCTATACCTTTTACATCACGATTTCCGCGATCGTCAACGTGATCAAATACCGGAAACGGGGAAGACCGATCTTGTCATCCGCTAAAGCAATCAGCCTGACGGCGGCGCTGGTTTCCATGTTATCTCTGGAAACGGCAATGCTGGCCCGGTTTGGAGGCGGCCAACCAAGGTTCCGTCAGATCATGACAGGCGTCTCCGGCGCGGCCGTCTGTGTCATCGTTCTGTCCATAGCTGTTTATATGATCGCCAATTCAACAAAACAGTTGAAAAAGCGCAAAATTAATGATTCGCAAACATAATATCATCATTTTGGAAAAGCTGTCTGCGTACAATACAGGCACAACGTTAAAGGAGGCAATCGCCATGAGCGTAAAGAAGGACGCTTTCCATTACACTTATTCCGCCAAACAGCAGGAGGAGATTCAAAAGATCCGGGAGAAATATACCTCGAAGGAAGAAGATAAATGGGAGCAACTGCGCCGATTGGACGCCAGCGCCGCCAAGCCGGGTACAATCGCCGCGATAATCGTCGGTATTATAAGCAGTTTGATCCTCGGTATCGGCATGTGCTGTACCTTGGTCTGGGCGGACAGATTTTTTATCCCTGGTATCCTTATTGGTATGGTTGGAATTGTCGGAATCAGCGCTGCCTATCCGCTTTATAGCTATATTACCCAAAAGCGGCGAGAAAAGCTGGCGCCGGAGATTCTGCGGCTGACAGATGAATTGACCCGGGAATAGCCGGGAAAGAAGAAACAGCTATTGCATCGGCCGGTATCGGGATAACTTCCGTGATGCCGGCCGTTTTAATATTTGTGTTACACTTCAAAATCATTTTCTTAATAGGATGCTCGATCAGGTCAAGAAGCGGAAGGTAGAGGATTCCTCCTTGACAAGCTGAGCCATTTAGGAATCAATCATACTAAAGAAAAAACGATTCGGACAACCATTTTACGACCTTTGTACCAGAAAGCGGCTGTTTTTGAGGGGGAAAGAGGGGAATCCCGGATAGCCTAAAAAAGTTTACGCAAACGAAAAAGTGCGCTAAACCCTCGAAATAACTGGGTTTAACGCACTTTTCTTTGGCAGGGGAAGAAGGAAAAACGCATACGGTTTCAAAGCGTATCTGCGGCGGCTTGCCATGTGTCAAAAAGCGTGTGTTCAAGCCGTTTTTTCCTTCTGTTACCATTTTCTTATTCAACCCTATATATCTGCTTTTCAGCTTTTCGTGTACGAAACGTGCAGGGTTTTATACCTGATTAAGCACCGCAATGGCTCTTTCTTCTTCACGCGGGTACAGGTGGGAATAGGTGTTCCACGTCATTTCGATTTTAGCGTGTCCCAGCCTTCGCGCCACCTCTTGAATGTTGATACCCATGTTGGCGAGCAGGGAGGCGTGGGAGTGGCGAAAATCGTGTATGCGTATCCGTTTGACACCCGCTAACGAAGCATACAGGTTGTTCCGCTTTTGAATGGTCGTGTCCCTCAAACAGCGTTCTTCCCCTAACACCCGGTGTTCGCTGCTCCAGTTCCCCAGCAGCATTTGCCGCTTTTTGTGTTCGTCCAGTATCTTTATCAGCGGCAGGGGGATTTGGATTGTCCGTATAGACGATTTGTTTTTGGGCGGCGTTTCCACATCTTCGTTGTGCAGCTTTTGGGTTATGCTGTGTTTTACGGACAAATACGCCCCGTCAATGTCGCACCAGCGCAGAGCGTGTATTTCGCCTTTCCGAAGCCCGGTATAAAACGCGATATTGAAAAACACATAATAGTTCCATTCAAAAAGGTCGTTTTCCGCTTTTTGCTTTTGCAGAGCCATTTCCTTTGCGGCGCGGATATATGCCCTGAATTCGTCCGGCGTATAAAAATTGATTTCCTGCTTGGTCGCTAAAGGGTCTTTAAAATTCCCCACTTTAACAAGCGGGCTTTTCGGCAGGTATTCCATTCGGACGGCATAGTTGAACATGGTACGCAGTTCGCTGTAGACATTCTTCTTTGTCTTCAAGGCAAGGTCGCGTTCTTCAAGGGAGATTTTCCAGTCCTGAAGGATTTTGGCTGACAGCTTATCAATGCAGACGTCTGCCAGCATAGGAAAGATATAATACTCAAATGTCCTCACCGTTTTGTCGTAGGTGCTTTGGCGAACCTCGTACTTTTTGACCGCGGCATATTCCTCAAACAACTGCCGAACCGTCATTTTTCTGACGGAATTTTCCCCGTTGCTTTTCAGGTCGTGCAGCAGGCGGCGCTCCAAATCTTTGGCAGTGTCCAAGCCGTAGGCCACACGGGTAAGCTGTTTGGCCTGTCCGCTTTCGGAAATATAATTTATACGCACGTTATATTTTTGCAAGCCATCTTTTTTGCCGTTGGATTTGTAAATCGGCAAAGTCATTACCTCCTTAATCAGAGGCTTGCTTTTGAGTACCTATATCGTATCATATACGAAACTCAATCGCAAGTGTGCAACCGGTTTATAGCTGCAATTTTCGCAGCTTGTTTCTGCGCCTTTCCAAATCTTCGATATCAATGCCCCATGCTTTGTAGGCGGAACCCGTGTGGACTTTATACAGACTGTGGGAATATACATCATCCTCCACCATGCGGTTGTGTGCCAGCCGCTTTAATCGGCTGACGGTCGATTTTGAACAGGTCGCAAAGAGTTCCATGATTTCCCTTGTCCCAATTTCGGGATATTGATAGAAAATTCGGAGGGCTGTGTCAATGTCGGATATTTGGGGTATGTTCATTGTCGTGTCCTCCTTTTATATTTTGCCGGTATCCGCAAAGGCGGCGTTTTCATCAAACCAATAGGCTTGAAAAAGGGAGCCGTCGCCGGTGATGAAGCGGCCCTGCGCGTCTTTGGGTATCCGTTCGGTGGCAGAGGTGTTGTCCAGAATAATCTGGGACAGCACATTGTCCGCCCGTCCGCAGATCCGGCAGTCGATATTGCTGCGGATCTGGCCGGGCAATATCGTCGCGTCGGGGCGCTGTGTCGCCAGAATCAGGTGGATACCGAACGCCCGCCCCTGCCGGGCAATCAGCGACAACCGGCTTTCGATTTGCGCGACAAGCTCTTTGTCTTCTTTGGACAGCCCGGTTTTGTCCAGCACCTCCGCCGCTTCGTCACAGGCGAGGACAAGGCGGAGCAGGCTGCTCCTGTTCTTCCGGTTGTACTCGTCCATGCTGGCGCACCCGGATTCCCGGAACAGCCCCTTTCGCCGTTCCAGTTCGTCCGCAAGGCTTGCCAGCGTATGGAACAGGGTTTGCGCGTCGGTGACAATCCGGCATTTGGCGTGCCATACGTCCGGGAAATCCACCCCGCCCTTGAAATCAGCGATATACACCCTCGCGCCCTTTTTTAAGCACTGCATGAGCAGCAGCTTCAGCAGGACGCTTTTGCCGGAGCCGGTGGAGCCGCCCAGCAGGATATGGGGCACCCGCGTCAAATCCACCGTTACCTGCCCCAGCGGGTTTTCTCCCAGCACCAGTACAAAGGAATCCTTGCGCAAATACCTGTCCTTCCAGTGCAGGACGGGCGGCAGCACAGACGCGGAAACCGTGTACAGCAGCACCCGCCGGTTGTCCGCCCCTTGGGTAATTTTCACCACCGTGCGGTTGAGTGCCGCCTCAATCTTGCTTTGCCGGTCTTCCCATTCCGTGCGGGGAATCCCGTTGGTTTCAAATTCCAGAACCGTGACGCGGGGATTTTCCTTGTCCCTGTACCGGGCAACCAGCAGCGGCGCTTCCCCGGCGTGGTTGCACAGGCCAATCCGCCACAGGTTTTCCCGCACGGCCTTTCCGCCAATCGGGGAGCCGAGCGCCGCCAGCAGAAAGAACAGGCCGCCTGCCGCATACACCGGGAACAGCAGCTGCACAACGCCCCGGCACAGGGAAGCAAGGGGCGAATTGTCCGGTATGGGAAACACCTGCCCCCGGCAGAACCACAGCGCCAGCACCGCCAGCAGATACCCGGCGGGGACAACCGCCTTCCATTCGCGGGCGCGGATAGCCTTGCACCCGGCGGCAAAGCGCCGGAGCCAATGGCGGCGCTCCGTTTTTTGTTCCAGTTGGTCTTTTTCCTTTTGTCTCATAAACCGCCGCCTCCTTTTGCGGCTGTATACTGTTCGGTGGTCGAGCCATCCGGATGATACTGGACGACCCGGTGAATCCGGCGCAGGAACGCCTGATAGGTTTCGTATCTGTCCCATTGCACCTCTTGGTACTGCTGCGATAAGGGGACGTTTGACGTGATATACACCGTGGTATAACAGGCCACCTTGTCGCTGTACCGGGCGGGCAGATGAAGGGGATATACGTCCAGAAAGTTGAGCATATCCTCAATGGGTATCTGGGAATGGAACTCCTCGAACACCAGCACGTCCTGCCCGGAATAGTTGTCAAAGGACACGCCCCGGCCTCCCCGGTAGTTGGTGACCCGGCAGATGTCGCGGGGGTCGTGGCGCTGGTAAATGCTCCTTGTCTTGCCTGCGCCCGTGGCGCCGTACAAATAGGTGACGGTCAGTTCCCGGTTCTCCGCCGCATAGCGTTCCGCCAGCAGGGTTTGCCGCAGGGTGTCGATTTCCCGGACACGGAAGGCTAGCCCCGGCGCGTCCTCAACGATTGCCGCCGTGTGCTTGCCCTCCCGGATATGCTGGATTAACCGGCACATCTGCGGGCATTTTTCCTCTTTTTCGGTAGGGAGTGTCCCTTGCTCAAAGAAACTGCCCGCTATCGACGTTTCCGCCTTGCCGTCCTCCGCCCATTTGCCGGACTTGGTGATATAGTCCCGGTTCTGTGCTGCGCTCCCGTATGCCTTTTCGATATGGGCGACAGGAAAACGGTTTTTGAGAGTGGAAAAACGTATAGGGGACGGGGAATACAGGAAAATATGGGTATGGAATGTCCCGGTTGTGGCGATTTCGTCCGCCATGCAGAAATAGTCTGGGGAAAACCGCGTCAGGATTCCGGTAATCGCTTCATGGGTCAGCCCGGCGTCCAGCGGATTGTTGATTGTCAGCGTCCATTTGCGGGATTGTGCATTGTCGGCCATAGTTGCCGCCTCCTTTTGCTACATGCTACAGTCATGCCATAAGGGTAATACTAGCCCTTATGGCAGCGGCGGCGCTGCGTTGCCGCCGGGGGATATTTTTCTTATGGAAAAATATCTGTCCCCGTCTGCCCCGCAGCGCCGCACAACGTCAAGCCTTTGTATTTGCCAAATGGATACCGGACGCTTTCGCCCCGACCTGCGGCTGACCGTTCGACCAGTAGATAAACACCTCAAGGCCGGTAAAGCCCACCTCCGCGTAACCGTCGGGCGGGTCAAGAAGCTGCTTGCCGTCAATCCGGACGTTGATTTTCTCCAGCCCCTTTTCCGGCAGGGCGACGGCGTAGCGGTAGCCGGTGACGGTATCCGTCCGCCGGTTGTCCTTGTATTCGTAGGCCGGGGACACGTTTACCAGCCAGAACTTGCTCCCCAAACTGCGGGGGTCAATGATTAGGTCTGTGATTTTCATAAGGAAATACCTCCATAAATTTTGGTTTAGACCGGGTGCGCACCTCAATCTATGGACAGTATATCGCCCCTTGCCGTTCTTAGGGTTTCGCCGGCGAAACCCTGTCTCAGCCTATATGTGTTAAGATATTCAGTTATACAAAAATGCCGCCCTGTTTTCACAAGGCGGCATTTTGCTAATCCTTTTTGATATTACCCAACAATGGCAATCCTTTATCATACAGAACTATGTTTGCCTCGTCTATGGAAAATCGCTTATCCAAAAGTTCTTTTATGTGTTCCATAGACGGATAGGCAAGGTACAGCAATTCCAAATATTCATCATACGTTAACTTCAGGCCGATACTAATCGCCATCACAACTTCGGGTGTAGGTCGGTATTTTTTCCCTTTGTTATTCGTGTTCCGCAACATGTTGCTGATCGTTGACTTTGACAACGCGCTTAATCTGACTAAATCTGCTTGTGTTATGTTTCTCTCATTCATACGCCATATAACTGCGTCTGAAAAATCATCAAAGATTTTTTTCTTCTTTGTGTTTTGGGGTTGGTTTGGCGTTCTTACCAAACGAATAGCCTCAACACATCAAGGTATTGTTGTCAGCCGGTTTCGCAGCCGGAGGCGGTGTGTGGGACGCATGTATGCGTATTCCTGCCGTATCTGATAATCAACCGATTCGTCAGCATAGGCCACCACCTCCTTTGGTGTTACGCTGGTGGACGGGCGAATGTCCTCCGGCGCGAAACCGCAACGCAAAACAGCACTACCATATATGGCAGTGCTGTTTTCGATGTTCAAGTATCTTTGATTTCTTTGTTAAATTAGGGCGCACTTATTTTGGGTAGACAAAACAGACTTTTTTGACAGCGTGTCAATCTGCTTTGCGTCGTACAGTGTACGACAATTTTCCTTGCTAACTTTGCAGCCTCCATCTTGTGGAAACTAAATCATTCTATTTTAAAAAATACCATATATTGTATGTGTTGTCAAGTGGTTTGTTTTTAGGTGGAAGAAGTAACGCAATTAAGGGGTATGCCCGACTGCGGTTGGACATACCCCTTGCGCTATTATATTCGTTTTTCCGTTGTCAAGGTCGGGTTGTATTTTTTGAAACTATACTTTCAAAAAATCTCCACCCTTCCCCTGACAAGGCGGGTGTTCCGCTAGGTCTTGTTCTTTAGTCAGCATATCGTAGCGTTTTTTGGCCGAGCGATACCCTCTAAAACAATACTCCCAGATAGCCTGTTTTTCCTTATCGCTTTCAACCTTGTCCTGCAAGGCTTTAACTAGTTCTAAAACCTGCTCATGGTAAAATAACTCGTATGTGCGTTTCGCTTTTGCTGGTGTTATACGCAGTTCTTTTCCGATTGTTACAAACGACGCTTTTTCTGCTTCTCTCATTTCAACAACACGGGCAATCATTTTTTTGCTCAATTTGGGCTTGAATGGCGGCATACCCTTAACAAATTGTGTCGGCATACCCGGTTCCCCGTCTCTATATTCGGTTAATATATCTTTGTATTTCTTTTCCAGATACGCACAGGCATAGGTATAATCCTGATAGCATTCTTCCGCTTCGTTGAATACCTTTCTGATCTGCGAAGTACTATCATATCCCAGTGCTATCGAAACATGATTGATATATAACCGAATTTGTCTAACTTTCAGTCGGAAATATATCTGCGTCACCCTTGTCACTGACAGCTCAAATTCTGTTGCAATATCGGTAAAGGTGTTGTTGTACTGGTCTCGGAGCAGCATAATCTCATATGCTCGTCCGTCTTCCTTTAGTACTCTGTATGGTATGTCTTTTAGCACACAAATCCGCCCTTCCGTTGCATTGATGTTCAAATCTAGTATATTACAAATTGAACTATTATGCAACTGTTAAATAACAGTTATTAAACAGTAGACGTATAAACCTCAGAACTTTTCTGATAATTTATATATAACGGTTATTTTACTGTTATATGAGGAGGAGTTTTTATGCCAACTAATAAAACACCATTTACTTTTAATATTGAAGATGAATATTTAGAGAAGATGAGATATATTGCAAAAAGGGAAACAAGGAGTTTAAGCAATTTGCTGGAACACCTATGCAAATTGGAAATCGAAAGATATGAGCAGGAGAATGGTAAAATCGAATTAGAGAATAATAAGAATGCAGATTAAGTTGTAACAGAAAAAACCAAAAATAAAAGGCCACCCGTGTGGGTGGCCTTTTTGCGTATGGATACTCAAAAGCAAGCCCTATGTGAAATCGTGTAAAAAACGTGTAAGGCTGATGAAAATAGCAAAAGACCCTTGAAAAATCAAGGGCCTTTTGGAATGTGGCAGGGGCAGAAGGACTTGAACCCTCGGCACGCGGTTTTGGAGACCGCTGCT
>CAUGOD010000050.1 GCA_959601025.1 uncultured Oscillospiraceae bacterium | reverse complement strand
GCTATACCCTTTTTGAGCCGTCTACATTTTCTCACCATCCCATGCAGTTCAGGCTCGACATCTAATAGTTAGTCTTTTATGGAAATAAACTCGCAATTTTGCTGGGGGGAATAGCCTCTTTCAGCAGTCCGTTGAAAAACCTTGGGCGCGGATCCAGCTTTGAAGTGATTCAAGCCGCTGTCCGTCCAGCAACTGAACATCCGCCATGGTATAGGTCAGGCCGCAGGAACGGTATTTACCACTGCCGTATTGATGAAAGGGCAGCAGCTCATATTTGGTCAGCCCCAACGTTTTAAGATAATCCATAATTTGGGAGATCTGATCCCGGGCATCGTTAACACCCGGGATCAACGGCGTACGAACAAGGATATCGGTTCCTTCCCCTGAGAGTATTTTCAAATTTTCGATGATCCGCTCGTTTTCGCGACCTGTCCATTTTCTATGCAACCGACTGTCCATGAGCTTGATGTCATAGAGAAACAGGTCGGTCACGCCAGCCATCTTTATAAGGACGTCTTTTTCCGTGAATCCGCAGGTTTCCAACGCGGTTCGGATACCTTGGCGCTTACATTCGCAGAGAAGAGCCCAGGCAAAATGATGCTGCTTCAGCGCCTCCCCCCCAGAGAGCGTCACGCCGCCGCCGCTTTGTTCATAAAAAACACGGTCTTTTTCCACCTCGTGCAGCACATCGTCTACAGACATTCTCCGTCCTTTGATGGACAAAGCGCCTGTTGGACATACAGCCGTCCAGCTAAGATCGCTTAGCGTGTTGCAGCGCAGCCAGTCTATGGCGATTCCGTCTTTCGTCCGCCGGACGCAGCCGGACGGCGCGGCATCGGCGCATCGACCGCATCCAATGCATTTAGAGCGCTCGTAAAACAACTGCGGCTCGTCCCGCCATGATTCCGGATTGGAGCACCAGGCGCAGCGAAGCAAACAGCCTTTTAAAAACACCACGGTTCGGATGCCCGGGCCGTCATGGATACTGTAGCGCTGTATATTGAAAACCGTTCCCTTCGGAGTCTTCATGCTCTCATTCTCCCTGCTGCGTCCGCAATATGATTTCATTCTGGATCTCTTCATCCAGTTCCACGAAAAACGCGCTGTACCCGGCGACACGCACCACCATGCCGCGGTAATCCTCAGGGTGCTTCTGCGCATCCCTTAGTTTCTGCGAAGTCAGTACGTTGAATTGGATATGCATGCCGCCCAACGTAAAATAGCCCCTAATCAAGTCCGTTAGCTTTTGTCGGTCCGAGTCGGTTTTCAGCATCGCGGGCATAAATTTCAAATTAAAATTCACACCGTTGATCGCCAGAGCATGCTTAACCTTTGCCACCGATTTGGCCGCCGCCGTCGGCCCCAGCCGATCCATGCCGTGCTTGGGTGAAACGCCGCCGTCCCCTAGGGGCGTGCCGGCTTTCCTGCCGCTGGGCAGGGCGCACACCTGCTTGCCGAGCGGCGTGTTAGAGGATAGGCAGAATAGCCCGGGGCGGTATTTGGCCCCAAAAGGCGACACGTGACCGGGGCGGGTCACGCTTTTGCAGTACTGCTCGCCGGCATACGCCGTCCAATGGTCCGCACGGTCGTCGTCATTGCCATATTTAGGCACACTATGGATCATTGTCTGCCGGAGTGGTTCCCGGCTTTTAAAATCATTTTGAAGCGCCGAGAGAAAGTCTTCCTTTGAAAGGTTTTTTTCGTCAAAGATCATTTGCTTGATGACGGTGAGAGAATCGCCCACATCGGCGATGCCCACGCCTTGCACGCCCACGTAATCATATTTGGCGCCACCCGACGTACAGTCCTTTCCTCTCTCCAAGCAACCCTTTAAAAGCATGGAGCTTACGATGTGCTGGCCATAGCGGGCGTGCAGCAGCTCAATGCCGTTGAGCGCGCTGACCATCATGTCGACAAAGTAGTCGACCTGCTTTTCGTAAGCTCCCAAAAACTCTTCGAAGGTGTCAAACGAGGTAAAGTCGCCTGTTTTTGGGCCCATCTGTTTGCCGGACATCTGGCAGACGCCGTCAAAGAGCGCCAGTTCCAGGCATTTTGCCAGGTTAAAATAGCAGGCATTGCTGCGACCCATGGTATTGCCCTGGCCAGTCGGCTCCACGCATCCCACAATGGCGTAATCCAACGCATCGACAGGTTCGACACCGTCGCCTTTTAAAGCCTCAATGATAAGCTCATCGTTGAAGAAGGGCAGCTTGCCCCCTTCTTTGCGGACCAGAATGGACAAAATCCGCCGTACAAACGCATCCGGGTTTTTCTTTGAGAGGCGGATGCTGGTGTTGGGTTCGGAATTAAATACGTTTTCCTCGGCGTCCAAGCATAGGTAGGTCAGCTCGTTGACCGCATCCTCCCCGTTTTCATCAAGCCCCCCCAGTACCAAGTTGACCGTGGTCGCGAAGCCGCCGTTGTTTCGGGCGCTCATATACGTGCCGGCCTTAATGATGTCGCTGTGTTTGACCCAAAAGGCTTCCAGCAGTTCCAGCGCCTCTTCCCGTACCATGACGCCGCGATTAAGGTCGGCTTTGTAATAGGGATAGAGGATCTGATCGACGCGGCCACCGGAAATGGCCGATCCGTTCTGGCTGCAATAGTCGATCAAAATGGTAAAATAATAGGACTGCAGCGCTTCATAGAAAGAACTGGCCGGCTCATAGGGCACGCGCTCGCAGTTTTTGGCGATCAAAAGCAGCTCGGCTTTGCGCCTTGGCGCGGGTTCCTTCTCAGCCATTGCACGGGCAAGCCGGGCAAAGCGGGACTGATAGGTCCGTATCCCTTCTATGACCGTCAGCACCGCATGGTAGAAGTGGCTTTTATCCACAAATTCTGGATCCAGTGGATCCAGCTTTCCTAAATACTCACGGGCATACCGTTCCACCTGCTTAAACCCTTTTTCAATAATTCCCTTGACATCCGGCAGATAATGGCCGTACCCGCTTCGGGTCCTTGAGAGCGGGTTGAACACCCTGTACGGGGAATCCAGTACGTCCAGCACCTTTTTATCGATATAATATCTGGAGATATCCCCTGTGTTTTTATTTTCCCAATAGGGGTACACCTCTCCGAGCAGTGCTTCTTTATCCGCCTCGGATATCTGGAGGGTGTCCACCTTTCTTACCGGCATAAGATCCAACTCTTTTTGGCTCAGTGTTCCGAATTCGGGGAACAAAGGCGCAGACCTTGGCTTTGACGCGTGGTTGCCGACAATCAGCTCATCCTCCTCGATCCGCAAAGTCATGTGCTCGAGGAGGTATTTCAAACTGTACGCCCTTCGGAGAACAGCGGGCATGCCTTCGGTTTCCCGATAGCTTTGTGTGACCAATTGCGCCCTTTCAATGCAAATAGAGGGTTTGACGCTCCGCATGGCGCCGTTGAGCTTGCACGTTCGCATCTGCCGCGTCAGGCCTTCCGGCAGCAGCTTTTTTGAGGGACAAACGGAATCATTCGGTTTCATACGGATCACCCTTTCTACTATATGTTATTATACCGCAAATCAAAATGATTTTCTTCGCCGCGCCCAAGATGAGGCAGTGGGGCACCCATCGGGTGCCCCGTCACATTAAGCCGTATTACCGTCCTGGGTGACGTTGCCGCTTGGCGACAGAAGGTCAGTACTGCTCTTTCGCGGCTTTGGCGTCCGTACCAAGACCCAGCACAATGGGTGTGGAGCGAAACCCAATGCCCATCCGGTCGATCCCCATATCGATCAGACGGAAAAAGTGCTCCTGGTCACGGATACCGCCCGATCCTTTTATCTTGATCCGGCCCCTAGCCGTGTCCATCATAGCCTCAATGACCTCCGTCGTGGCGCCGTCGCAGCGTCCACCAGTAAAAAAGCCTGTGGATGTTTTGGCAAAATCAGCACCGGCCGCAATAGCGGTCTCCGTTGCTTTTCTCACTTCCTCCAGCGTCAGCGCATCCGTTTCGAATATGACTTTAACAGCCGTCCCGTATTGATGACAAACGTCCGAGACTGCTTTGATATCCTTTTCCACCTCACCCCACATACCGCTGCGGATCCAGCCATAATTAGCGACCATATCCAGCTCGAAAATATTGCCTTTTTTGCAGTAGAGATCGGCTTGCATGACTTTCGATTCCGTGGTAGACAGCCCGAAGGGAAAGTCGCAGACCACGCAAAGTTTGGTTTGCGTACCCCGGCACATGGCGTCGGCGATCGCGATGGATGCCGGATTGATGCAAACGGTTTTGCAGCCGAAGTCGATTCCCTCTTGAATATAGCGCCGTATTTCAGCTTGGGTGAATTCAGGCTTGAGCACAGATTGATCGATATAAGCAGCCAGTTCCGCTACGGTCATGTCCTGAGCCTTTTTGTTGGGTTTCATAATGATGCCTCCTCAATCAATAAAAATCAATGGTGTTATAGTCTGTCAGACAGCGCCCGATCTCCGCCAAGGCCGGTGCGCTGGCCACGCCACCTTTCTTCGTGGTTGCCAGAGATCCGGCGGCATTGGCAAACGCGATCATTCGATCCAGATGGGCCGCTTCCAGCGACTCCAATCCGCCCGAGAGGTTTACCTGATAAAGAAGCGCCGCGAAAAAACAATCTCCCGCGCCGGTCGTGTCCACTACAGGCACGTTGAACGCCGGCGCGCGGCCGGTATGCCCAAGATAGTAGTATTCGGCGCCATGATTGCCCTTCGTACTGACGATCAGTCGGCATCCGTATGCGGCCAGTTTTTTGGCAGCCGCTTTAAAATCTTTTTCGCCGGTCACAAGATACAATTCATCATCCGAGGATTTGTAGATATCGATCAAAGGGAGCAGGGGCGCTACTGCCTTCTTAACGCTGGCTTCGTCGCGCCACAGTCCCGGCCTGTAATTAAGATCGAACGCGATGGGAACGCCGCGCTCTGCGGCCTTGGAAACGGCGTACCGCACGGAGCTTTTTATTGGCTCGTCAGTTAGGCACATGCCGGAAAAGCAAAGCATGGCGCTCGAGAGTGTCTGCCCCATGGGTAGATCCTCTTTATCAAGAAAAATGTCCGCTCCGAAGCGCCGGGCAAAGCTGAAGCTGCGCTCTCCGTCCGCGGATAACGAAACAAACGCCTGCGTAGTAGGATGGACGGAATCCTCAGGGCAATGGCGAACGTCCACCCCCAAGCCCGCTAACTCGTCCAAAATAAAACGACCCATGAAGTCACGGCCAACTTTTCCCACAAAGAGCGTATTCATGCCAAGTTTGGCGGACGCCGCCGCCAGATTCACCATGGTCCCGCCGGTTTTCATCTGATACACTGGGGCATCCGGCCGGTAATCCGCAGCCGGCACATAATCAATCAATATATCGCCAATGGCACAGATGTCGTACATGCCCGATTTCTCCTTTACAAACTAATTGTTTGATTTGTATGATATAAATATATTCTGATTTTCGTTTTTTGTCAAGGTTTTCGCCCACATTTCTTGTGCCATCTCCTGTCAAACCATCTGACAACCAAAAAGATGCAGGATCCGTCACGGGCGCGAAAGGCGGCTTAAAGGCGAACGTCCATGCTCGGATCAGGGCTTAAATCTGGCTTTGCGGGTGTAAAAATCTTTTCTTTTTGGTCACTATATGGTATAATAAATATGTATGGATTGTTTATACCATACAGTTATGATTATACATTATTAATTCCACCCAAAGGAGGGGCCTGTGGATATCAACTACTTCAAACGCACATTCAAATTTTCCGAGGATACCAGCATTCCTCTTTATGAGCAACTGACATCCTATATTAAAATTCAGATACAGGCCGGCGTTCTCAAGCCCGGCGACAAAATGATCACCGAAAATGAGCTGTGCGAAATCTTAAACGTCAGCAGGACCACGGTGCGGCAGTCCATGAACAAGCTGGTCGAGCAGAAGTTTATATACCGCTATAGGGGAAAGGGCTCCTTCATCGCGGATCAGAAAGTAAAGCGAGCCATCAATTATCTTTACAATTTCACCGAGGATATGCGCAAGCTCGGCACCGTGCCTTCTTCTATAGTTCTTAAAAGCGAAGTTGTCAACCTAGAGGAAGGGGGGATACGCCAGAGCCTGCGCATGCCCGAATCCCACAGTACCGTCTTTCATCTGGCCCGGCTCAGATGCGCCGACGGGGTGCCTATGCTCTTTGAAAATACGTATATTCCCTATTACCTGTGCAATGGCATCGAGCAATATGATTTCAGCAACGTATCCCTCTACCACACGCTATCCGGTCAGTACGGGCTGAACCTGTATCACGCCAAGGAAACCATCGAAGCCATAGTGCTCGAAAAATCGGACGCCGAGCTTCTGCAATGCAAGCCCAAATCCGCAGGCTATAAAATCCAGCGCGTTTCGAATCTGGATTCAGGGTACGTCTATGAATATACGTCCTCCGTTACCATATCCGACCGGTGCGCTTTTGAGGTGGATCTCTATCAAAACACGTCTTCCAATAAGAGCAGCGTGGACTTCCACTGGCGTACAAGCGCTGAGTGACCCAACCGGCCGGAAAGCACGGCTTAAACGCTCCCTGTAACTTCAAAAAGTGCCTTCCGGCACTTTTTTGATACATCGGCATCCCCGCCCAGTGTCGGGGACGCCTTTTTATTTTGCTGCTGGGCTTTCGCCCGCCCAGCTACGGTTGTCAATAAGCCAGCGCAAATATCTTTTTAATATCCTCGGCATAGAGTTTCTCGAATTCGCCCAGATGATCACGGTAAAGCATGGCGCGCTCACTCATGGTGGAAAACTGCTTGTCATCAATACCCGCATCCCGCAGGCGTACCGGAAGGCCCAGCCGCTTAAAGAATGCTTCCAGCCGGAAGATAGCCTCCAGGATGGCCTTTTCTTTTTCATCGTATCCAAAATCAACACCCATTACCCGCACGGCAAACTGATGGAATCGATCCACATCTGTTTTATATGTGTATTTCATCCAAGCCGGGAAAATAATAGCCAGGCCGGCACCGTGTGCGATATCATACTGCGCGCTTAATTCGTGTTCGATATTGTGGCTGCCCCAATCCCCAATGCGGCCGGCATCAAAGAGCCGGTTATGGCAAACAGTGCCGATCCAACTGATCTGCGCCCGGGCATCGTAATTCTCTGGCTCATCGATGGCGATGGGAGCAAAATGCAGTATTGTGCGAAGGCCGGCCTCGATAAGGCGGTCCGAAACGTCAACCTGCTTGACCCGCGTGAAATAGCGCTCCAGCATATGGGCCATGATATCACAGCAGCCGCAGGCCGTTTGGTATGGCGGTAGCGTATAATTAAGCGCCGGGTTGATAATGGCGAACCGGGGAAAATAAAAGGGAGAGCCCACCCCTCTTTTGAGCATGCCGTCTTCGTTGGTAATGACGCTGTCCGGAGACGATTCGGAGCCGGCAGCTGGGATGGTCAGGATGACGCCGATGGGCAGCGCCGCTTTTAGCTGCTCCTTTTCAATATAAATATCCCATATGTCACCATCGTAAAGCGCACCGCCTGCGATGGCCTTGGCGGAGTCGATCACGCTGCCGCCGCCGACCGCAAGAATAAAGTCGATGTTTTCCTTTTTGCACAATTCAATGCCCCGACGCACCAGCGACAGTCTCGGATTGGGCTGCACGCCGGGCAGTTCTACGAATGAAACGCCGTGCTCGTTTAGGCTTCGGATCACCCGATCATAAAGGCCGGATTTTTTAATGGAGCCGCCGCCATAATGCAATAGCACCTTTTTCCCGTATTTAAGTACAGCACCGCCCACTTCATTTTCGCGATCCTTTCCGAAAATAATTTCGGTAGGGTTAAAAAAATTAAAATTCTCCATAATAAAGGAATCCTCTCTTTGCGTTAAAATCGTTCTTTACGTTTGCGGTACATATCCATATACACGGCAATCAGAATGATGATACCTTTCACCACATATTGCCAGAAAGAACTCACGCGTATCAGATTTAAACCATTGCTGATGATGCCAATTAAAAGGGAGCCCAAGATCACGCCGCCGAGCGTGCCGACCCCTCCGGTCATAGATACACCGCCCACCACCACGGCGGAAATGGCGTCTGTCTCGAACCCGATTGCCACAGCCGGCTGGCCGGACGCCATGCGTGCGGCGTAAATAATGCCGGAAAAGGCGGCCAGCAGCCCGCTTAGGGTGTAAACGAAAATCTCTACCCGTTTGACGTTGATACCGGAATACCGGGCGGCTTCCTTGTTGCCGCCGATGGCATAAATATGCCGTCCTAACCGGCTTTTGTTGATAATGAAAAAGGCGCAGATTAAAATTACGGCCGTATAGATGACCGGCAGAGGAGCCCAGCCGATATAGCCGGTGCCGATGGATTCAAAAGCCCCCTGGGTGATGCGGATGGGGTTTCCTCCGGCAATGAGGTAGGCCGCGCCCCGGCAGATATTCTGCATGGCTAGCGTCACGATGAAAGGCGGCATTTCGGTATAGGCGATGATAAGGCCGGAGGCCGCGCCGGAGACAACACCGGAAAGCAGCCCCATGGCGAAAGCCACCGGAATGGACATGCCCGCCTCCACAATCAGTTTAACCGTGACGACCCCCGATAGAGCCACCACCGAGCCCACCGACAGGTCGATGCCGCCGATTAAAATGCACAGCATGATCCCCACAGCCAGATTGGCGTTTGTGGTAATCTGCCGCATGACGTTTATCATATTTCTGGAGGTCAGGAAATGCTCCGACCAGATGCTCAACATGGTAAAGAAAAGAAGGAAAGCCGCCAGTATACCGATGTTGGTTTTAAAATAGCTTTGTATGCTTTCCCAAAAAGGCGGCGTTTTTCTTTGATACAGTTTCTTGCTATCCATTTGCTGCGGTCTCCTCTTTCATTGTTGTTGCGAAAGACATGATCAATTCTTGGGTGAACTCGCTCCGGTCCAGTTCGCCGGTGATGCGTCCGTCCGACATCACAAGCACCCTGTCGCACATGTTAATTATTTCGTTGAGTTCCGATGACACCATGATGACCGATATGCCTTCTTTGGCCAGACGATCGATTATCATATAAATTTCCGCTTTGGCACCGACATCGACTCCGCGGGTCGGTTCGTCCAAAATCAATATTTTTGGGTTTGTAGCCAACCATTTTCCCATCAGGACTTTCTGCTGGTTTCCGCCGGACAGGTTGCCGACCTTTTGCCTGGCGGAGGGAGTTTTTATATTGAGCGCGCGGATATGGCGTTCTATGATTTCATTTTCCGCGCATTTATTGACGACGCCCAAGCCGATGAAGCTTTCCAATACGTTGATTGTCAGATTGAAGCCCACGGAATTAAGAAGGATCAGCCCCTGCTGTTTTCGATCCTCCGGCACCATGACCAGCCCCTTTTTCTGAGCCTGCGCCGTGTCCATAGGACCGGCCGGCTCGCCGAAAAGCCGGATTTCGCCGGAATCATATTTTTCAATACCCACGATACAGCGCATAAGCTCCGAACGTCCGGCGCCGACCAGTCCGGAGAAACCCAGTATTTCGCCTTTTCTCAATGAAAAATTGATGTCCTCAAGTCCGGTGCTTTTCTGGCTCAGCCCGCTCACCTCAAGGACCGTCTCGCCCGGCTTGTTATAGGTTCGGGTATAGTAGTTCTCGAGTTTGCGGCCGACCATGAGGAAAACCAGCTCGTCGGTATTGGTCTGTTCTACATCGCGGGTGGTGACATATTCGCCGTCGCGCATGACGGTGATCCGGTCGGCAATTTCAAAAAACTCGGACATACGGTGAGAAATATAAATGATGGACACCCCTTTGGCCCTAAGCTTTCGGATGGTATCAAATAGGATATCCACTTCTCTGGTCATCAGCGAAGACGTCGGTTCGTCCATCACCACAATTTTCGCGTTATAGGAGAGTGCTTTGGCGATCTCCACTAGCTGTTGCTGGGCCACGCTGAGCTTGCAGACAAGGTCGGTTGCACTGCAGCAAAGGCCCACCGCGTCGATCGCCTCCTGCGCATCGCGGAACATTTTCTTTTTATCCACGGTTCCGAGTTTGGTTCTGGGCTCCCGGCCCATGAAAATATTTTCCGCCACCGTCATATGTGGAACCAACACCAGCTCCTGGTGGATGATAGCAATCCCGAGCTGTTGCGCGTCTTTAATCTGGCGGATGACGACCGGCTGTCCATCAATGAGAATCTGTCCGCCGTCGATGGGATAAACGCCGCCAAGCACGTTGATAAGCGTTGACTTCCCAGCGCCGTTTTCCCCCAGCAGCGCGTGCACCTCTCCCTTACGAAGCTCAAAATTGACTTTTTTCAGAGCATGAACACCCGGGAAAATTTTGTCTATCTCCCGCATCTCCAGTACCAGTTCATCCCTCAAATCGTTTCACCCCGATCTCCATTGGGCTCTTAGATATTGTCTAAAACGCCTCTATCGTTATTATACCATAATTGTGCCTTAGAATACCGACCTCGCCTTCCGGCGGCAAAGAGATCGCTGCACGGTGAAAAACAAAGCCGCTATCCGTGGGCCGGATTGTTTTAAGAAAAATAAGCCGTGTCGAATGAATGTATTTTGCAGGGGCGGCCAAAATGGATCGACCGCCGCTGCTAAAGGGTGTCGCTTATTGCCAGGCATCTGTGCCGTACTTTTCCACATTGTCGGCATTGATAAGGAATGTTTCGACCGCAATATCTTTATCCACCGTGCCGCCGCTGAGAACCGTATACGCAGCATCGACGGATTGCCGGCCGATGTTTGTCGGAGACTGGGCGCCGGTGCCAGTCATTTTGCCCGCGGCGATAGCGGCCTTCGCTTCAGGCGCACCGTCTACGCCGTAGATTGCGACCTCGCCGGTGCGTTTTGCGGCCTCGACCGCCTGCACGCATGCGATGGCCATCGGATCGTTGGCACAGAAGAATCCCGCTAGTTTGGGGTTGCCCTGTAAAAGGTCCTCGGCCAGCGGCAGTGCCGTACCAGTGTCGCCTTTGCCGTCCGGCTCGTTGCCGACCAGCTTGAAGTAATCGCCGACGGCAGCCTTAAAGCCGTCTACGCGCTTGACGCAGTTTTCAGCAGTGGGAATGGCAATGATCGCGACTTCGCTGCCCTCCGGCAGTATCTTCTTCATATCCTCGCCACACACAAATCCAGCCTTGTAGTTATCGGACGCCACGGTGGTTTCCACATACTCGGTATCCATTACCAGCGAGTCAACCACGATGACAGGTACGTTCTTTGCCTGTGCCGAAACCAGCGCACTCTTGATGCTGGCAGAATCCAGCGGGCCGACCAATAAAGCGTCGATATCCTGCATGAGAAGATCTTCGCACAGTTCGATCTGTTTGGACGGATCGTTTTGCGCGTCAACTGTGATGAGCTGGTCGCCTTTGCTTTCCACATATTCGCGGATCTGGCCTTCCATCCAGATAAAGTAAGGATTATTCATCGTAGATGGACTGTATCCGAATACATATGGCCCTTCGTTTTTAGCCGGTGTTTCGGCGATATCGATGCCGCCCGGTGTTTGGTTTTCGTTCTCCTGAGCCAACGCATCGGGGGAGGGGCTGCTTTCAGCAGCCGGAGCGGAGCATCCGCTGAGTAATGCCAGCATCATGACCACTGCGAGAGAAACTGATAATACTTTCTTCATTTTGATCCTCCTAAAAATCTTTTTTCTCGCCGCTCCCTGACAACTGCGGAAAAACAGCCGAAGCATCTGCGACAATGCATCGAGTTTGCCCCTAGCGTCAGGAATCAGCCTGTGGATGTAAATGAATCCGCCTCGCGCCGCCTGTTCTTTTATAGGGAACAGGGCGGCGGACAGGCGTTGATTCCGTTGAAATTAAAACATGGCTTTTACTTTACGAACCACTTCGTCGGATGTTAGTTTATAATGAACCGCCAGTTCGTGGGTAAGCCCGACCTGCCCGAACTGATCATAGACCGCGACCGTTTCCACTTTACATGGCAATGCATTACAAAGAAGCTCACTTACCGCCGAATACAATCCGCCGAACACATTGTGGTTTTCACAGGTAATGACCTTGCCAGTTTTCTTAACCGAAGCGAGAATTGTTTCCCGATCCAGTGGCTTGATGGTATGAACGTTAATTACCTCGGCGTCGATGCCGTCGGCCTTGAGCTGTTCGGCCGCCCGAAGGGAAGGCTCAACCATGAAACCGGACGCCAGGATAGAAACGTCGCTGCCGGAGCGCAGTGTATCCGCCTTAAAAAGATCGAAGCGATATTGCTCATCATGAACCGCCGGGCGCTCGCCGCGCGGCATGCGCAGGTAGAGCGGGCCGTAATGATCCGTGATTTGTTCGATGGCCTGCGTAAGCTCGATAGCATCGGCCGGCTCGAATATGACCATGTCGGGAAAACTCCGGAATATACTGATGTCGTCAAAGGACATATGGGTGCCGCCGGCCTTGGCTACGAAGATACCAGGGTCCGAGCCGATGATCTTTACGTTTTGCTTGGCGTAGCACACCGAGATATAAATCTGGTCGGCCACGTTCCGGGTCGCGAAAGCGGCAAAGGACGAAATAAACGGGATGTACCCGTACGTCGATAAACCGGCGGCCACGGAGGCCATGTTGTTTTCGGCGATGCCGACGTCTAGCGCCCGCTCCGGGAACTCATTTCGAAGATCCCATGTACCGTTGGCTTTGGCTAGGTCAGCGTCTATGACGCAAACTTTGTCATTTTTACGCATCACGTTAGCCAGTGCGTTATGTAGTGCCTTTCGCATTTCCATGATCAACCCTCCTATTCCAATTCGTTTAGCGCGTTTTCAATAAAGGCCGACGATACGTTGAAATGGTGGTTGTCAACGCCCATATCGATGATGCTTTTAACGCCCCGTCCCTTAATAGTGTTCATCAGTATCATGGATGGTTGACGCCGGACGGCTTTAGCGTCGTCAATGGCTTTGGAAATGGCCGCGACATCATGGCCGTCGATAACGGCTGTGTGCCAACCAAAGGCTTTCCACTTAGCCTCAAGATCCCCCAGCGAACAGATATCGCATACTTCGCCGTCGATTTGTTTTTGGTTACAGTCCGTAAACGCGATCAGGTTGTCCAATTTTTGCTGTGCGCCATACATGGCGGCCTCCCAGATCTGCCCCTCCTGGGATTCCCCGTCGCCGAGGATACAATAGATGAGGGCTCCATCGGCCGAAAGCCTTGAAGCGATGGCACAGCCGACAGCGGCCGAAAGCCCCTGCCCGAGGGAGCCAGTGGTCATGTCGATGCCAGGCGTTTTATTCATGTCGCAATGGCTGGGCAGGTTGGTCCCCAAGGCATTGAGAGTCTTGAGCCAGTCCTTTGGGAAAAAATCCCTACTGGCCAGTGCCGCGTAAACGGCGGGACCGGCGTGGCCTTTGGATACGATCAGCCGATCTCTTCCGGGCTTTTTCGGGTTTTGGGGATCGACCCGCATTTTGTTGTGGTAAAGCACTGCAAGCAGGTCGCTGATAGAAAGAGCTCCGCCCAAATGGCCCTCTCCGCTGGAACCCGCGCATAAAAGCGTCATCCGCCGGATGTCCTTCGCGATGCTTTTTAACTGGGATTCGGAAACCATATTATGCCTCCTTTAAAACAGAAATAAATGTATCATACAAATAATATAATGCAAACAAAGTAAAAATGCAAGAGGAATTTTCTTGCACTTAATGACACCCCCTGCGCCTTTTTTTACCGGGCATATGCGCGCCGGCCTATCGTTTCAGCGTTTTATCCGCTCTCTACGCCAACTGGACATAATTCTAAGAAGGCATTATCGCGGCTATCCGATTAGCTTTCGAGATAATCCTTCGGATGCTGGCGGAATTGGTTCTGATCCGGCCGATGGTATAATCCCTGGTGCCGGAGCGGATACGGGGAGGAAGCGTTTTTGGCGGGATTTCCACTCGGATATCCGAAACGGCTGTTCCCCCGAACCGCCGGCGGAGATATATTCGCGTATTCATTTACATGTTTTTTTGTTTGGCGTTTTACCATGCGGTATGGCCGCCATCCACGACATAAACGGCTCCGGTGACAAAGCCGGACTCATACGATGCTGGATAAACGGCCATGTCCTTAAGTTCGTCCGGATATCCGGTACGGCCGGCCCATCGGGATCACGGAGAACCAGCGCTCAATGGCGGGGGCTCTTGCGCTGATAGCGATCCTCGCTTATTTCGGTGCGCATATAGCCCAGGCACATAGCGTTGACGCGGATGCCCTTGTCGGCCCACTCGCAGGACAGGCTCTTGGTCAGCATGATCAGCCTTCCCTTGGACGCGTTGTACGCGCATTATATCTGTTGAGTGTTGACAATCATGCCGGACATGGATGCAATCATAAGGATGTTACCGCGCTTTTGCTTGATCATCTCTTTGCCCACGGTCTCGGAAACGATAAAAGGCGCGGTAAGGTTAATTCGTATGACTTCTTCGCAATCCGAAAGTGGGAAGTTTTCCGCGTCACCCACTCTCCAGATGCCGGCGTTATTGGCCAGTACGTCAATTTTCCCGTATTCTTTCAGCACCTGATCGATTATGCTTTCAACCTGGCCCGGCTCGGTGACGTTGCATGGGTTAACTGTGCATTTGACGCCGTTTTTTTCGATCAAGGGCTTTGTTGCCATAGCCGTTTGCGTACACCGGGCGACAATGACGATGTCCGCGCTGGCTTCGGCCAAACCCAGAGCGATCCCTTTTCCAAGCCACTGGCCTCCGCCCGCCACAATAGCGGTTCTCCCCTTTAACGACAGCATATCCATGACGCGACTCTTTGAATCCATGATATCAGCTATCCTTTTATTATGTTTGGTGGAGCATAGGGGATTCCCGGCAAGACTGGGACAGTCTTGCCGCCAGCCCGGGGAACTAAAAAGCCATCCACCGGATGCCTTTTTACCCTGCCGGGCCGTTCCCTTCAAATCCCCTCTGCTCTTTACCAGAAACACAAAAGGATAGCCATCGGCTATCCTTTTATTATGCTTGGTGGAGCATAGGGGATTCGAACCCCTGACCTCAACATTGCGAACGTTGCGCGCTACCAACTGTGCTAATGC
>CAUGOD010000049.1 GCA_959601025.1 uncultured Oscillospiraceae bacterium | reverse complement strand
GCAAGGCGCAGTTCGGCGGCCAGCGCTTCGGCGAAATGGAGGTCTGGGCGCTGGAGGCCTACGGCGCGGCCTACACCCTGCAGGAAATCCTCACCGTCAAGTCGGACGACGTGGTCGGCCGTGTCAAGACCTATGAGGCGATCGTGAAGGGCCAGAACGTACCGCAGTCCGGCGTGCCGGAATCCTTCAAGGTTCTGGTGAAGGAACTGCAGTCCCTCGGCCTCGACATCAAGGTGCTGAACAAGGATAAACAGGAAATCGACCTCAAGCAGACGTTTGACGACGACGACGAGGTCGGGATGGTCACCGTGGACGACGCCGCGTTCCAGAATGTGACCGACGAGCGCGATCTCGACGGCTACGGCGTGGAGGAAGCGGAGACGTCCGACGACCTGTTCGAGGAAGAGGAAGTCTTCGAGGTTTCCGACGCGGAGCCGGCGTTCGACGACGAGATATAAGAGCGGGAGGGCTGTAAGCATATGATGGAATTTAACGTGTTCGACTCGATCAAAATTGGTCTGGCCTCCCCGGAACAGATTCGCGAGTGGTCGTACGGCGAGGTGAAGAAGCCCGAGACCATCAATTACCGCACCCTGAAGCCCGAACGGGACGGCCTGTTCTGCGAGCGCATTTTCGGGCCGACCAAGGACTGGGAATGCCACTGCGGTAAATATAAGCGTATCCGCTACAAGGGCAAAATCTGCGACCGCTGCGGCGTCGAAGTGACCCGCGCCAAGGTCCGCCGGGAGCGGATGGGCCATATCGAGCTGGCCGCCCCGGTTTCGCACATCTGGTATTTTAAGGGAATCCCGTCCCGCATGGGCCTGATTCTGGATATTTCTCCCCGTCTGCTGGAGCAGGTGCTGTATTTCGCCTCCTACATCGTGGTGGAGCCGGGCCGCACTCCCCTGACCAAGAAGCAGATCCTCGGCGAAAAGGACTACCGCGATATGCGGGAGAAGTATGAGGATGAATTCGACGCCGGTATGGGCGCGGAGTACATCAAAAAGCTCTTGGCGGAAATCGACCTTGAGTCCCTCTCGGCAGAGCTGAAGGAGGAGCTGGAGACGGCGAGCGGCCAGAAGCGCGCCCGCCTGCTTAAGCGGCTCGAGGTAGTGGAAGCATTCCGCCTGTCGGGCAACCGCCCCGAATGGATGATCCTGGACGTGGTGCCGGTTATCCCGCCGGATATCCGCCCGATGGTACAGCTGGACGGCGGCCGTTTCGCTACCTCCGACCTCAACGACCTGTACCGCCGCGTGATTAACCGCAACAACCGCCTGAAGCGTCTGCTGGAGCTGGGCGCGCCGGATATCATCGTCCGCAACGAAAAGCGGATGCTGCAGGAGGCGGTGGACGCCCTGATCGACAACGGCCGCCGCGGCCGCCCGGTCACCGGGCCGAACAATCGCCCGCTGAAGTCCCTGTCCGACATGCTCAAGGGCAAACAGGGCCGCTTCCGCCAGAACCTGCTGGGCAAGCGCGTCGACTATTCCGGCCGTTCGGTTATCGTTGTCGGGCCGGAACTCAAGCTGTACCAGTGCGGCCTGCCGAAGGAAATGGCGTTGGAGCTGTTCAAGCCCTTTGTGATGAAGCGGCTGGTGGAAACCGGCGCCGCCGGCAACATCAAGTCCGCCCGCAAGATGGTGGAACGCGTCCGCCCCGAGGTGTGGGACGCGCTCGAAATCGTGATTAAGGATCACCCGGTCATGCTCAACCGCGCGCCGACGCTGCACCGTCTGGGCATCCAGGCGTTTGAGCCGGTGCTGGTCGAGGGCCGCGCGATCAAGCTGCATCCGCTGGTCTGCACCGCCTTTAACGCCGACTTCGACGGCGACCAGATGGCCGTGCATGTGCCGCTGTCCGCTGAGGCGCAGGCCGAGGCCCGTTTCCTGATGCTGGCCGCCGGCAACCTGCTAAAGCCCTCCGACGGCCGCCCGGTGGCGGTGCCGACCCAGGACATGGTGCTCGGCTCCTACTACCTGACCATCGACAAGCCCGGCGAGCCGGGCGAGGGCAAGGTGTTCCGCGACGAGAACGAGGCCATGATGGCCTACGACGAGGGCGTGATCGGGCTACACTCCCGGATCAGGCTCCGCCGCTTCCTTGAGATCGACGGCCAGATGCAGAGCCGCCTGGTGGATACCACCATCGGCCGGGTCATCTTCAACCGCCCGATTCCGCAGGACCTCGGCTTTGTGGACCGCTCCGACCCGGAGAATCTCTTCAAATATGAGATTGACTTCAAGGTCGGCAAAAAGCAGCTTTCCCAGATCATTGAAAAATGTATAAAGGTGCATGGCGCGGCCGATACTTCGGTCGTGCTGGACGCCATCAAGGCGCAGGGCTATAAGTACTCCACACGCGGCGCCCTGACCGTGGCCGTGGTGGACGCGTCCATCCCGCCGCAGAAGAAGGACCTGATCGCCGAGGCGGAAAACCGTGTCGATACCATCACCAAGCTGTTTAACCGCGGCCTGATGAGCGACGAGGAACGTTACCGCAAGGTCATCGACACCTGGAACGAGACCACCAACAAGGTCACCAACGCGCTGAACGATAACATGGACCCCTACAACCCGATTTTCATGATGTCCGATTCGGGCGCCCGTGGTTCCATCGCTCAGATTCGCCAGCTTGCCGGTATGCGCGGCCTGATCGCGAATACCTCCGGCCGTACCATCGAGGTCCCGATCCGCGCCAACTACCGCGAGGGCCTGAACGTTCTTGAATACTTCATCTCCTCCCGCGGCGCGCGGAAGGGCCTGGCCGACACCGCGCTGCGTACCGCCGACTCGGGTTATCTTACCCGTCGTCTGGTGGACGTCGCTCAGGACGTGATCATCCGTTCCGGGGACTGCGGCACCCACGAGGGAATCGAAGTCTATGACATCAAGGACGGCAAGGAAATGATTGAGCCGCTCACCGAGCGTTTGGTTGGGCGGTATCTGGCGGACGACTTTGTCGATCCCCAGACCGGCGAGGTCGTAGTGTCCCGCGACACCATGATGGGCGACAGGGAAGCCGAGCTGCTGGTGAAAACCTACGGTGTGGAGCGGATCAAGATTCGTTCGGTGCTGACCTGCGAGGCTAAGCACGGCGTCTGCGCCAAGTGCTATGGCGCGAACCTTGCGACCATCGATCCCGTGACCGTCGGCGAAGCGGTCGGCATTATCGCCGCTCAGTCCATCGGCGAGCCGGGCACGCAGCTGACGATGCGTACCTTCCACACCGGCGGCGTCGCTTCGGGCGAGGATATTACGCAGGGTCTTCCCCGCGTGGAAGAGCTGTTCGAGGCCCGCAAACCGAAGCATCTCGCTTATATCACGGAGATCGACGGCGTGGTCCGCTTCGCCGAGGAGAAGAAAAAGCGCCTCGTGGTGGTCACCAAGACGGAGGGCGACGACATCGACGAACGCTCCTACGTTATTCCCTTTGGTTCCCGCATCCGCGTCAAGGAGGGCGAATTCGTCCACGCGGGCGATCGCCTGACCGAGGGCTCGATCAATCCGCACGACATCCTGGCCGTCAGCGGCCCGCTGGCGGTGCAGAACTACCTGATCCAGGAAGTGCAGCGCACCTACCGGATGCAGGGCGTTGACATCAACGACAAGCACGTGGAGGTCATCGTCCGCCAGATGATGCGGAAGGTCAAGGTCGAGGATGCCGGGGACACCTACCTGCTGTCCGGCGCCATGATCGACCGGGCGGAATTTGACGCGGAGAACAACCGTGTTCGCGAGCGGATTGAGAATGGTGAGATTCAACTGCGGGAGGCGACCTGCGCGCCGGTGCTGATGGGTATCACCAAGGCTTCCCTCGCGACCGACAGCTTCCTGTCCGCCGCCTCCTTCCAGGAGACCACCCGCGTACTCACCGAAGCGGCCATCAAGGGCAAGGTGGACCCGCTCCTTGGCCTGAAGGAGAACGTCATAATCGGCAAGCTGGTTCCGGCCGGCACCGGGATGCAGGCGTACACCGACGTCGATATTATGAACACCCACCCCGACGCGCCGGAGGACGGCTATATCGCCACCCTCCGCAGCATGCTGGAGGAAGACGAAAGCTTTTCAGAGGAAGACGAACCGGTTCTGTTGGACGAGGAAGAGGCGCCGGCTGCGGAGGAGATGACCGCGGGCGGTCCGGAAGAGGAATAAGGCGTCTGGAGGCCTGCATTTTTCCCACGCTCGTCCGTCCGGTTTGTTTCATGCAGGATCATTGCATAATCCGGTGGAAAAATCTTGACAAACCGCGAAAACCCATGCTAATATAAATAATTGTGATGCAACCGGTTTGCGGGGGGAGCTTGTCCCGCCGCAAACCGGCTGTCCGTCCGTATTTACGTATTCATCGAAGCCGCCTTTCGGGCGGTTCCGAAGGATAAATATCCTATAAACAGGAGGTGTTATATTTGCCAACCTTTAATCAGCTCGTGCGTAAAGGCCGGGAGGAGATGGAGAAGAAGGCGAAGGCTCCTGCTCTGCTGAAGGGCTGGAACTCCAAAAAGCGCGTTCCGATCGATCAGAATTCTCCCCAGAAGCGTGGCGTCTGCACCGCGGTGAAAACGTCTACCCCGAAGAAGCCGAACTCCGCTCTGCGTAAGGTTGCCCGTGTCCGTCTGTCCAACGGGATCGAGGTTACGTCCTACATCCCCGGCGAAGGCCACAACCTGCAGGAACACAGCGTTGTTCTGATTCGCGGCGGCCGTGTCAAGGACCTGCCTGGTGTGCGTTACCACATCATCCGCGGCACCCTGGACGCCCAGGGCGTTGCCAAGAGAATGCAGGCCCGTTCCAAGTACGGCGCGAAGCGTCCGAAGGCCGGTGCGGCCAAAAAGTAATCCAGTCGCAGGAAAAGCCGATCGCTTCAGCGGGCGGCGGGACGACGACTGGAAATTGACATGTCAACAGCGGCTATATAGCGGCATTTCGTATAGATTCCGGACGGGCTTTCCGCCCGGAAAGAAGCGGACGCCTCTATAGCGGCCAACGGGAGTATGTCACTTTCGAGTACCGATGATATCATATCTATGAAGGAGGGAAGTAAAGTGCCGAGAAGAGGTTCTGTCGCAAAACGTGACGTTTTGCCCGACCCGCTTTACAATTCCAAACTGGTCACCAGACTGATCAACAACATCATGGTGGACGGTAAGCGCGGCGTGGCCCAGAAGATCGTTTACGGCGCGTTCGACATCATCCGCGAAAAAACCGACAAGGATCCACTGGAGGTTTTTGAGCAGGCGATGGAGAACGTCATGCCCCTGCTGGAGGTCAAGGCCCGCCGTGTCGGCGGCGCGACCTACCAGGTGCCGATCGAAGTCCGCCCCGACCGTCGCCAGACTTTGGGCCTGCGCTGGATGACAGCGTATTCCCGCAACCGTTCCGAGCGCACCATGAAGGAACGCCTCGCCGGCGAGATTCTGGATGCGGTGAACGGCAACGGCGGCGCCGCCAAAAAGCGCGACGACACGCACAAAATGGCCGAGGCCAACAAGGCGTTCGCTCATTACAGATGGTAAGCCCATACCTGCCCTCTTGGGCATGAGGCCCGCCATTTTCCGTGGGAGCAACGCCGCATAAGAGGCTTAACCCCCATATGGGCGTTGGTCCCATTACGCGCCGCCCTTTCGCCGGAATTTTCCGCGGGCGCGGCGCCTGGAAGAATAAGGAGGACATTTATGGCAAGGCAAGTATCGTTGGAACTTACCAGAAATATAGGCATTATGGCGCATATCGACGCCGGCAAAACGACGACGACCGAACGCATCCTGTTCTACACCGGCATCAACCATAAGCTGGGCGAAACCCACGATGGCGGCGCCACGATGGACTGGATGGCGCAGGAGCAGGAGCGTGGTATCACGATCACCTCCGCCGCCACCACCTGTTTCTGGAAGAACCACCGCATCAACATCATCGACACCCCCGGCCACGTGGACTTCACCGTCGAGGTGCAGCGTTCGCTGCGCGTGCTGGACGGTTCGGTCACTGTTTTCTGCGCCAAGGGCGGCGTCGAGCCCCAGTCGGAGACTGTGTGGCGTCAGGCGAACGAATACCATGTTCCCCGCATGGCGTACGTCAATAAAATGGATATCATGGGCGCGGATTTTTACCGCGTCGTCGACATGATGAAGGAACGGCTGAAGTGCAATGCCGTGCCGATCCAGCTCCCCATTGGTTCGGAGGATACCTTTAAAGGCCTCGTCGACCTGGTGGAGATGAAGGCATATGTCTATTACGACGATCTGGGCAAGGATATCCGTGTGGAAGAGATTCCGGAGGATATGAAGGAACTGGCCCAGAAATATCACGACGAACTGATCGAGCATGTCGCCGAGCAGGACGACGCGCTGATGGAGAAGTATTTTGCGGGCGAGGAGCTGACGATCGGGGAGATCAAGAGCTGTATCCGCAAATCCACCATCGCCAATACGATGGTTCCCGTCACCTGCGGCACCTCCTACCGGAATAAGGGCGTGCAGAAGCTGCTGGACGCGGTGATCGACTATATGCCGGCGCCGACCGACGTCCCCTCCATCAAGGGGATCAATCCGGATACGGAAGAGGAAGTGGAGCGCCACTCTTCCGATTCCGAACCGTTTGCAGCCCTCGCGTTCAAGATTGCAACCGACCCGTTCGTCGGCAAGCTCGCGTTCTTCCGCGTGTATTCGGGTACAGTGAACGCCGGTACCATGGTGTACAACGCAAACAAGGACAACAGCGAACGTCTTGGCCGTATTCTCCAAATGCACGCTAACCACCGGCAGGATATCGAAACCGTGTACGCGGGCGATATCGCGGCGGCCGTGGGCTTGAAGAATACCACCACCGGCGATACCCTCTGCGATGAGAAGAACCCGGTCATTCTGGAATCCATGAAGTTCCCGGAGCCGGTTATCCGCGTCGCAATTGAGCCGAAGACCAAAGCCGGTCAGGAGAAGATGGGCCTCGCGCTGGCGAAGCTGGCGGAAGAAGACCCCACCTTCAAGACCTACACCGACGAGGAAACCGGCCAGACCATCATCGCCGGTATGGGCGAGCTCCATCTGGAGATTATCGTCGACCGCCTGCTCCGCGAGTTTAAGGTGGAGGCCAACGTCGGCGCGCCCCAGGTTGCCTACAAGGAAACCATCCGCAAATCGGCGGATGTCGATCACAAGTATGCCCGTCAGTCCGGCGGCCGCGGCCAATACGGCCACGTCAAGATCCGGATCGAACCGAACGAGACCGGCAAGGGCTACGAATTCGTCAACGCGGTCGTCGGCGGCGTGATTCCGAAGGAATACATCCCCGCGGTCGATCAGGGTATCCAGGGCGCCATGCAGTCGGGCGTTCTCGCCGGCTACAATGTCGTGGACGTCAAGGTAACGCTGTACGACGGTTCGTACCACGAGGTTGACTCCTCGGAAATGGCGTTTAAGATCGCCGGTTCCATGGCCTTCAAGGAGGCTATGCGCAAGGCCGACCCGGTTCTGATGGAGCCGATCATGAAGGTCGTTGTGGTCGTTCCCGACGAGTATATGGGCGACGTTATCGGCGATATCAACTCCCGCCGCGGCTTGATGCAGGGCATGGATGCCGTTTCCGGCGCCCAGCAGATCAACGCGATGGTTCCGCTGTCCGAGATGTTCGGCTACGCTACGGACCTGCGTTCCCGTACCCAGGGCCGCGGCCAGTACACCATGGAGCCGAGCCATTACGCGGAGCTGCCCAAGAGCGTGGCGGAGCAGATTATCAGCAAGCGCATGAAAAAGGAAGGCTGATCGGTTTCCTTTTTCCCGCGCATTCCGGCGCCTTTCCGGCCAACAGCCTGGGCGCCGCCGGCTTCTTCCGGGGATTTCGGGCGAAGGGGAGAGAAACCGACCGGTTTCGACCCTCCGGCAACCGTAATTATTTGGGAAAAGTCTTGAATTTCCTATGCGGACTTGCTAAAATGAGTACCATAGGTTTCAACTTGACGAATTGATTCCATTCGCAGGGTTGAAAATGAAAAACTGTGTTTATAAAAAGGAGGAAATCCACAATGGCAAAGGCAAAGTTTGAAAGAAACAAGCCCCACGTAAACATTGGCACCATCGGCCACGTCGACCATGGCAAGACCACCCTGACCGCGGCGATCACCAAGGTCCTGAACCTGAAGGGCGATGCCGATTTCGTGGACTACGCGAATATCGATAAGGCCCCGGAAGAGCGCGCGCGCGGTATCACAATCAATACCGCTCACGTCGAGTATCAGACCGAGAACCGCCACTATGCCCACGTTGACTGCCCCGGCCACGCCGACTATGTCAAGAACATGATCACCGGCGCTGCGCAGATGGACGGCGCGATTCTGGTTGTGTCCGCGGCCGACGGCCCGATGCCCCAGACCCGTGAGCATATCCTGCTCTCCCGTCAGGTCGGCGTTCCCTACATCGTGGTGTTCATGAACAAGTGCGATCAGGTGGACGATCCCGAGCTGCTCGAGCTGGTCGAGATGGAAATCCGTGAACTGCTCAACGAGTATGACTTCCCGGGCGACGACACCCCGATCGTCAAGGGTTCCGCGCTGAAGGCTCTGGAATGCGCTTCCACCGATCCCTCCGCTCCGGAATATGCGCCGATCCTTGAGCTGATGGACGCTGTCGACAGCTATATCCCGGCTCCGACCCGTAAGACCGACCTGCCTTTCCTGATGCCGGTCGAAGACGTCTTCACCATCACCGGGCGCGGCACCGTCGCCACCGGCCGTGTGGAGCGTGGACAGCTGAATATGTCCGACGAAGTTGAAATCGTTGGCCTGACCGACGAGAAGAGAAAGACGGTTGTTACGGGCATCGAAATGTTCCGTAAGCTGCTTGACTACGCGGAGGCCGGCGATAACATCGGCGCTCTGCTGCGCGGCGTGCAGAGAAATGAAATCGAGCGCGGCCAGGTTCTGTGCAAGCCCGGTTCCATCAACCCGCACACCAAGTTCCATGGCCAGGTTTATGTCCTGTCCAAGGACGAAGGCGGCCGTCATACCCCGTTCTTCAACAACTACCGCCCGCAGTTCTATTTCCGTACCACCGACGTGACCGGCGTCATCACCCTGCCGGAAGGCACCGAGATGTGCATGCCTGGCGATAACGTCGAGATGGACGTGGAGCTGATCACCCCGATCGCTATCGAGGAAGGCCTCCGCTTCGCTATCCGTGAAGGCGGCCGTACCGTTGGTTCGGGCGTTGTTACCAAGATCAACGGCTAATTTTTCAGAGATTTTCTTTGCAAGATGGGAAACGGAAGGAGGAGCAAAAGCTTCTCCTCCCGTTTTTTGTTTTCCAGTTGCTGTGGTAAAAGATGGAACAGAGAAACGCGAAGTCCGAAGCCGAGGTAAAACTATCCAGTTTGTCCGGCAGAGATTTCCGCTGTCCCGGTGAAAACGCGAAAAGGAAGGAACAGCGCTTGTATTCGTCCGCCTTCCGGTGTAAAATACAAAAGGCGGCGGGAGGCCAGGGCGGCCATAGACCGCCTGGAATATATTTCGTGAAAGAGAGCGGATTTCCGTTCGGAATAAAGGGGTCGAAAGATATGCAGTTTCGGGATTTGAAGGCGCAGTATACGGCGTTGAAGCCGGAGATCGACGCGGCGATGCAGAAGGTGGCTGCAGACGGCAATTTCATCAGCGGCGCTCAGGTGGCGGAGCTGGAAACAGCGCTGGCGGAATACGTCGGCGTAAAGCATTGCGTGACCTGCGGCAACGGCACCGACGCGCTGACCATGGTGCTGATGGGTTGGAACCTTGGCCCGGGCGATGCGGTGTTCGTACCGGACTTCACTTTTTTCGCTTCGGGCGAGGTGGTGTCCTTTGAAGGGGCTACGCCGGTTTTCGTGGATGTGGATGCAGATACCTTTAATCTCGACCCGTCCAAGCTGGAAGAGGCAATCCTCGCGGTGAAGGCGGAGGGAAGGCTGATCCCGAAAGCGGTCGTCGCAGTGGATTTGTTTGGCTTGCCGGCCAATTACCGCGCGATCCGGCCAATTACGGAAAAATACGGCCTGCTCCTGCTGGAGGACGGCGCACAGGGCTTCGGCGGCAGTATGGACGGCCGCCGCGCTTGCAGCTTCGGCGACGCCTCGACGACCTCCTTTTTCCCGGCCAAGCCCCTTGGCTGTTATGGGGATGGCGGCGCGATTTTTACCGACGACGACGCGCTGGCGGATTACCTTCGCTCCATTCGGGTGCACGGCAAGGGATCCTTTAAATACGACAATGTCCGGATCGGGATGAACTCCCGGCTGGATACCCTTCAGGCCGCGATTCTTCAGCCCAAATTTCAGGCCTTCCGGGAATATGAGCTGGAGGCGGTGAACCGTGCCGCGGGCTGGTACACCGAGCGGCTGAAAGACCTGGTCAAGACTCCGGTGGTTCCCGAGGGCTTCGGCTCCAGTTGGGCGCAGTACACCCTGACGCTGGAAAGCCGGGAGCAGCGGGACGCGGTGCAGGCCGCGCTGAAGGAGCAGGGGATTCCGACCATGGTGTATTACCCCAAGCCCATGCATGCCCAGACCGCTTTCGCTGATGTGCCGTCAATCCCCGGTCTGCCCGGTTTCCCGGTGACCGACCGCCTTTGCGCCTGCGTGTTGTCCCTGCCCATGCATCCCTATCTTGGGGAGAGCAATGTGGAATTTATCTGCGACAAACTGAAGAAGCTACTTTGATTACAAATAGTATAAATAATTATAAAATATACAAAACCGCCGTATCCGGACTGGATGCGGCGGTTTTGATATGCTCTTCGTTTTCCGAAGGATATGTTTCCGTGGAAAGGGGAGAGGGGGAGAGGGGAAGAGGAGGAGGGGGATCGCCAGGAAACGGAAGATTATTGGCGAGCAGCTTCTGCGGCCGCGGCCAGCTCCTCGAATTCGGAGACCACCCACTCGGTCAGGATCGTCGCGCCCTCCCAGTCCATGGCTGCGATATTGAACGCCTCCATTGCATCGTGCGCGGCTTTGGCCTCCCCGGCAATAGAGACGGCCTCACTGAGCAGCTCCTTCGCCGCGCGGCGGTTGAAGGAAAGCAACTGCCGGCGGGAACGCAGGCCCTCCGTATCGGTGAAACGGGCGGCGTGGATGCGGCGGAAAACTGGAAAATCCGCTTTGTGCCAGGGGTTGGAGGTGGTGAAACCCACCCCGATGGAGGGGATGAGCAGGTGCTCCAGCTTTTCCGCCGGGAAAAGGGGACAGGAGCAGCTGATAACGTCCAGTCCGGCCTCCAGCGCCCGGCGGCGAAGCTCCGCCAGCAGCAGGCGGGAGGCGGCGCCATGCTCGTCTTCGATGGAGTAGATGCGGGGACAAAGGGCCTGCAGGGTCCCATGGAATACCACCATCCCCTGCGGAGTGACGGCGGACAGGAAGCGGCGGGTTTCTTTCCCCGGGCCGGAACGGCCCTCCGCCGAATCGGCGCGTCCGGCGAATTCCCGGCCCGCAATCCGGGCCGCACTGCGGAGAATTTTTCCTTCGTCGGTGTATTCCGCCGCGATCCGGGCGCTGTCTCCAAGCAGGGAGGCCGCCGCGCCGATAAATTTCCGGCAGCGGGCGTGGAGGGCGCTGCAAACGGCGGTGGCCTCCATGATTTCCGTCACATGCTGATGCAGCCGTCCGGCGTCCATACAGGCGCTGAGGTTGACGATCTGCTCCACCGCGCCCCAGTATTTCGGCTCAATGATATGGGGGGCGGTCGCGTCGATAATGCAGGCCTTCAGTTCCGGAAAGATAACCCCGTCCAGAGACCCCGGATCGGAGGAGCAAAGCACCGCCTCCGCCTCCAGCCCCCGGTCGGTCATCCGCTCCAGAACCCGCCGCATCAGCGACGCCTTGCCGGTTCCCGGCCCGCTTTTGATCAGGTAGGCGCGCCATCCGCCGGCCGGGTCATATAGATCATCAAGATACCCGACGAAGCCGCCCGGGGTATTCGCCCCCATAAAAAATCGAATTGGCGTTTTTGTCTCTGCTATACCAGTCATACCCATCGTCTGTACTCCCTTCCGCCTGTTGTGATGTCGAGAACCCGAAGCCGCCGGACGTTGAACCTTCCGCCGTTATCGGCAGGTAACGTCTGGTAACGGCCGGTTACTGTAACAGGATATTCCGCCCGCCGGGGAATGGTGCCCGTCCGGCGGAGCAGCAGCTTCCAAAAAGGGGAAAAGAGCAAAAGGCCGATGGGTTTTTCGGCTTTTTCCGAGCGGTTTTGCATCCTGCCGCCTATGGACTCGTACACGTGGAATCCCCGCGGCTAGGCCGCCTTCGTTCCTTTGCAGAAAAGTCATGAACGATCAAAACGCCGCATCCGTCCGGATGCGGCGTTTTGACGAGCGGGAAGGGAATCAGGCGCAGGCGGCGCTGTCCAGCCCGGCGGGAGAGAGGCCGACGTCGGCAGTTTCTGCTCCGACGAGGGAACACACGACGCGGAGGGCGTCTTCCCGTCTCAGGTTTTGGCAGAGCACCTGGAAGCCCACGCCGTCCCGCGTAAATTCGGCGACATAGACGCTCTCATAACCCGCCGGCTCCGATCCTCCCCTGTAATAGGGGGGCTGCCAGAGCCCAAAGCGGACGGAGGTTCCGCTGAGCGTCACCTCCCCCGCATCCTCCGGCCAGTCAAACATCAGGTCGCATTCCAGCCCGATTCGGGAGGCCGTGATCCGGACAGAGGGGCGCGGTTCCGCCGCCGAATCGGGCATGGGGGCGGAATAGGACATCCAGATTACGTCGTAGGCCATGGCGCCGCCGTTGTACCGCACGACCTGCGCGGCTCCGTTTGAGTCGCTGGGAACCAGCCCATCCGGCAGGTAACCGGGGGTAATGTCCCGGCCAAGGTAGGCGGCGATCTGCGCCGTATCCCACTTTTCCTGATACGTTTTCGCCGGGTCATAATACCGGCGGTTGGCCCCGGCGGAGTTTCCCAGCGCGGCGGCGGGAATTTCCGGCAGCGCCGGAACCGTGGGGGCGGCCGAGGAAGCCGGTGCGGTTTCCGAAACGCCGGGAGAGGCCGACCAAGCGGGTTCCCCCGAAACCGGCGGCAGGGAGGAGGACATAACCGGGCCGGACAGAACCAGCGCGGCGCAGACTGCGGCGACGCAGCCGGTTGCCGGGATCAGCGAGCAGAGAAGCCGTTTTCTCTGTTTACGGCGGGCAAACACAGCGTTTGCTTTCCGGTCTATGGCAGTGCGATAGCTTTCATCGGATTTCATCAAAAAACTCATCCCTTTCCAAAAGGCTTTTCAGGGCGGTTTTCGCCCGGGAAGAGAGGTTATAGACCTGCTTGAGATTTTTCCGCATCACCCGGGCGATTTCTTCGGCGGACAGCTCCTCGAAATACCGGAGATACAGCGCCTCGCCGTAATCCTTTGGCAGGCTGTCCAGCGCCCGGAGAAGCGCCGCCCGCCGCTCCCGTTCGTCGGTCCGGCCGGCCGGATCGGCGTCGTCGGCGAGCGGTCCCGCGTCCTCCAGCGACACGGAGGGGGCTCTCCGGTGGCGGCGGAGGTGGGAGAGGGCCTTGTGGCGGGCGATGGCGAACAGGTAGGTTTTCAGTCCGGACTGAAAACGATACCGGCGGGGATGGACGATCAGCTCTACGAAGCAGTCCTCCGACAGGTCCTCCGCCGCGTGCCAGTCGCCCACGAGGCGGTACAGGAAGAGGATCAGCCCGTTTTTATACAGGGCGATAATCCCGTCAAAGGCGCTTTCGTCCCCTTCCCGGTACCGCTGGTATAGCTCTTCGCCGCTGTCCATCTCCCTCACCCCCTGTTTTTCCTCTCTTCATCCCTTAGTCGTCCGCGGGCGGCCTTTTACTCGGTAGTTTTACCCGAAAGGGAAAAAATTTTGCGCCGCCCGGCCGGCTTCCCTGCCAGCCTTGTTTGGCGGCGCAACGGAGAAATACCTGTCGGCATTTCTCCCAACCGACATTATATCATAGTATCGAGCGGGATGAGGGCCGAAAATAACCGCTTGCAAGTTCAGAGAAGGCATGGTATTCTAAGAAAGCGAGGTGAAAAACGATGGATCAGGAATTGAAAGAACTGCTTTTGGAAATGCAGGGAGAAATCCGGTCAATACATATAGAAATTTCAGGAATAAAGCAGGTCCAGCAGCAGCAGGGACAGGATTTGGCGGATATGAGACAGGTCCAGCAGCAGCAGGGACAGGATTTGGCGGATATGAGGCAGGTCCAGCAGCAGCAGGGGCAGGACTTGGCGGACATGAGGCAGGTCCAGCAGCAGCAGGGGCAGGATTTGGCGGATATGAAGCAGGTCCAGCAGCAGCAGGGGCAGGACTTGGCCGAATTGAAAGAAGAACAGCGGCATATTCGCGTATTGCTGGAACACACGGATAAACGGGTGGATGCTCTTGCCGAAGGCCAGGCCAACATGAACGAAAAGTTCAGGCAGCTCGATCAGGTGGCGGAGGACGTGGAGGAGATCAAGGTCAAGGTTTCCGCCCTGGAAGAAGCGTCGAGAAGCCAGGCCTCGCAGATTCAGGAATTGCGCATAGCGAAATAATACATGCCGCCGTCCGGATGGGGAAAACGGTTGCTGGGTCAACGACCCGACAACCGTTTTTTGGCGAATGCTGTGCCGCCGAGTGCTGGCGATGTAGCGGAAAAAGGGGCTGACGAGCGGGAAGACGGCTGGAAATAACCGCTTGCAAGTTTAGAGAAGGCATGGTATTCTAAGGGGGCGGGGTGAAAAACAATGGATCAGGAATTGAAAGAACTGCTTTTGGAAATGCAAAATGAGATGAAAGCGTGGCGCGCCGATATGAACGCCCGGTTTGACAGGACCGACGAACGCATGACAAAAATAGAGATCACACTGGAAAACAACGTAGGAACCCGGCTCCAGCTGCTTACGGAGGGGCAACAGGGCATGAACGAGCAGTTCCAAAAGCTTGACCAGGTGGCGGAGGACGTGGAGGAGATCAAGGTCAAGGTCTCCGCCCTGGAAGAAGCGTCGAGAAGCCAGGCCTCGCAGATTCAGGAATTGCGCATAGCGAAATAATATACCGCCGTCCGGATGGACGGCGGCTTTTTGTAGTGTAAAACCACTGGCTAGGCCAGTGGTTCAAGAGAGCCTGTGGCGA
>CAUGOD010000048.1 GCA_959601025.1 uncultured Oscillospiraceae bacterium | reverse complement strand
AAAGCGTTTTACCGCTCCCCCGGTAGAACCGGGGGTTTATTTCGGCTACAAAAAGGCCGCCGCCGGAAATGTGCCGGCGGCGGCTTAGCATGGGGGTTCTTCCGGAACCTTCGTTATACGTCGACGTCGCCCTCCAGGTCCTCTTCGCCATCCCCCACCGGCTGCCATGCCTGTCCGAATTTCACATCCCGGAAAAGCGCGGCAAGCCCGGTGATCTGCTTCAGGCGGAGAATCTCGTCCTTATCCATCCCCAGATGCTTGGATATCCAGGCGTCCGTGCGGCCAAGCTCATGGAGTTCCTTGATAATATTGCTCATCAGGTCCACGTCATGGGAACCGCGGGCGCGGTTATGGCGGATCGTGCTCGCCATGCGGTGATCCAGCGGCTTGTCGATCACGGATACCGGGAGCACCCCGCCCTCCCGTTCATAGATATCCGGATAATCAAGCATAATGCGATAGCGGTGGAAGCCGTCGACAATCACATAAACGTCTTTCGCCTTTGCATAGTAGCAAACGATCGGCATCGTGTAGCCGTCTTCCTTAATGCTGTCATACAGCAGCTTCAGCTCCACGGGCGCGACGGCGTTGGGGTTATAGGTATTCGGCTTTATTTTTTCGATAGGAACGGCTATCACATGATAGGCCGGGCTTTCATAGGACATAGTCATTCTCCGATATGGCTGTATTTTTTCTTTAACAGGCGGACGTTTTCCTGCTGCTGCCGGGTCAGCCCAAATCCCATGGAACGGCAAACATGGTCGTTTTTCAGGATGCAGCAGCACATGCGTTTCCAACTGGGGATATCCTTCGTACTTCGGATATCGTCGGTATGATCCGGGATTTTTCCGAGAAAAACCACCCGGGAGTTCTTAGCCAGGGTATAGTTGGAAATCCCGTTGCGCCGGATATGGTATCCATGCGCCAAAAGCTCTTCGATTGCTTCTTCCTCCAGACCGCCGCCGGTGGTATGCCAGAATTGAATCGACGTGTTAAACTTCTTGACGTAATTGTTCCGCAGTCGGGTAGGGAGGGTATCCAGCAAAAATCTCGTATAGGACTCCCATGTATGCCCCTCCGGCAGCGTCAGGTTCCGGTAGCCCATCGCTTTGGTCTTTCCGTAAATCGCGCCGAAATTGGCGCCCTTTACCCGACCGATCAGCCTGGCCCAGATTTCCGGATCAATCACCCGGTACAGATTCAGGCTGTCCTTGGCGTAATCGTTGAAGGGAGAGGCCACCCGCATCTGGTCCGGCTTCAGCCCGGCCATAAAGTAAAGATCATACAGCCGGTTATAGTCATAATCAAAAAGATAATTGGCGTGCCAGACGTCCCCCACCGACCAGTCGTACAGCGGGGAGGCGCACCAGACGTCCTTGAATTGCCTGCTGATCCAGCAGACGTCCTTGTAACCGTATTTCTTATTCAGGATGCCGCTGTATCGCTGCAGGGATTCGTCCGCACGCATTCCCAGGAGGCATACCGTTTTTTTGCCGCTTTTGCCGTCGTTTCCGCCATGAGAGAGGTGATACCAACGGCTGAACTGCTTCGCCAAATCCTCCTGATGCATACGATAGCGATAGGTGGTCATCGGGTTATTTTTCAGGTGGATGACATACGGATGCTGGGGCATGGGCCTTACCCATGCCGACTCCATCGTGTCGTCCCATGGATACCAGTACATCTCATAGCTGCTCAGCGCCGTCCGCGTCGCCATGGGAAGGCACGTCCAGTATGGCTCGACGTCCTTTTCAATCCGGGCAAAGGTTCTCTCCACATATTCCGTCGTTACGCTGTACTGCGCTTCAAAATCCTGATGGAATACACCGATCCGCCTGTCCGGGTAGTATTTTTTCTGAAAATCCAGCACCAGATTTAGCAGCAGGCCGCTGTCCTTGCCGCCGGAAAAGGATACGAAAAGGTTATCAAATTCGGTAAACAGATAGGTCAGCCGTTCCTGCAGCGCTTCATATACGTTTTGACCGGTAGATCTCCGCTCCATTCGATTCACCTCGAACATACGACCCCGGGCCGCTTCCGGCCTTGGCAGCGGACTTCGTCCATGCCGGGAATAAATACACAGTATCCGATTATGTTTTGGGCTATTATATCACATTATATTGTGTTTTTCAATTTTTTGTCTGGTTATTCGACAAAACACTTTCCTGCCTTTTCCGCCGCCTGTCCCGCTGTCTGGCAGCCCCGAACCATTTTCCAACAAAAAACCGGCCTGCGGAAATAGAATTCCGCAGGCCGGTTTTTTAACATTCTTGCTGGAGGCTGTTATTTCATCAGTGTAACCATGACCGCTTTCTGGGCGTGGAGGCGGTTCTCCGCCTCGTCAAAGATTTCGTCCGCATGGGCTTCGAACACCTCGGCGGTGATCTCCTCCCCGCGATGGGCGGGCAGGCAGTGCTGCACCATGCAATCCGGCCGCGCAGCCGCGAGCAGCGCGTCGTTCACCTGATAGCCGGCAAAGGCGATCCGGCGCTTCTCCGCTTCGCCCTCCTGTCCCATGGAGGCCCACACGTCGGTAAAGATCACGTCCGCGTCCTTCGCCGCCGCGGCGCAGTCCTCGGTCAGGGTAAACCTGTCGCCGCAGCCCTTCGCAAACTCCAGCACCACCGGATCCGGCCGGTAATCGGCCGGGCAGGCGATGGAAACCCCCATGCCGACCTTCAGACAGCCAACGATCAGGGAGTTAGCCATGTTGTTGCCGTCCCCAATATAGGCCATTTTCAGCCCTTCCAGCGCGCCCTTGTGCTCCCGCACCGTCATCAGGTCGGCAAGAATCTGGCAGGGATGGCAGAAATCGGTCAGCCCGTTGATGACCGGGACGCTCCCCACCCGGGCCAGCGTTTCCACCTCTTCCTGCGCGAAGGTGCGGATCATGATGCCGTCGAGATACCGGGAGAGCACCCGCGCGGTGTCCTCCACCGGCTCGCCCCGCCCGATCTGCAGATCGTGGGAGGACAGGAACAGCCCGTAACCGCCGAGCTGATAAATACCGGTTTCAAAGGAAACGCGGGTGCGGGTGGAGGCCTTCTGGAAGATCATCCCCAAGGTCTTCCCCGCGAGATATTTATGCTCAATTCCATGCGCCAGCTCGTATTTTAGCTGGTCGGCCAGGTTCAGGATGTCGATGATCTCTTCCTTGGACAAGTCCAGCATCTTCAAAAGATGTTTCATTCGTCATTCTCTCCCTTATCTCTTTAACAGTAGTAATCGCTGCGGAGTTCATCCCGTTCACGGCGCCTCCGGCGGTGCTTCCAGCACCGATTCCAGCACTGCCAGCCCGCGGTCGAGTTCTTCCCTCGTAATGGTCAGCGGCGGCAGGAAACGAAGCAGGGTTTTCGCGGTCAGCACCAGCAGCCCGTTTTCGAGGCAGCGCTCCGCCACCCCCCGGGCCGTTCCCCTGTCCAGCACCGCGCCCCGCATCAGTCCCATACCCCGCACCTCGGCGATATGGGGCATTGCCGCCAGCCGGGAGCGGAGGTATTCGCCCTTTTCCGCCACCCCGTCCAGAAAACCGGGAGACGCGAGCCGGTCCAGCACCACCTGCGCGCCGGCGCAGACCACCGGGTTGCCGCCGAAGGTGGAGCCGTGCATGCCGGGGCCCAGCACATCGGCCAGCCGCTCCGTACACAGGCAGGCGCCGATGGGCAGACCGCCGCCCAGCCCCTTGGCCATGGTGACCACGTCGGGGACGATCCCAGCGTGCTCAAAGGCGAAAAATTTTCCCGTCCGTCCCGCGCCGGTCTGCACCTCGTCGATCAGCAGCAGCAGGTCGTGCTCGTCGCAGAGCTTTCTCACCGCCTGGAGATAGGCGGGTTCCATCGGGATGACCCCGCCCTCGCCCTGAATGCATTCCAGCATTACGGCGCAGACCGAACCTTCCAGCTCCACGAGCTTTTCGATCAGGTCGGTGATGTTTCCAGCATCGACAAAGACGAAGCCCTCGGTAAAGGGATAAAAATACTGGTGGAAGGAATCCTGTCCCGTCGCCGCGAGAGTGGTCACCGTCCGTCCGTGGAAGGAATTGCGCAGGCCGATGATCCGGCTGCGCCCCTCGCCGTATTTGTCAAAGCTGTATTTGCGGGCGAGCTTGATGGCGCATTCGTTCGCCTCCGCGCCGGAATTGCCGAGGAATACCCGCCCCATCCCGGCCGCCCGGCAGAGCGCGTCGGCGAATTCCACCTGCACGGGGCTGTAGTACAGGTTGGAGATATGCGGCAGCTTCGCCGCCTGCGCCTGTACCGCCGCAACCCATTCCGGGTCAGCGTAGCCCAGCGAATTGACCCCGATCCCGCTGCCGAAATCGACGTATTCCTTTCCGTCCGCGTCCACCGCCACTGCGCCGCGGCCGCTCTCCAGAGCGACCGGGAACCGTCCGTAGGTCGGCATCAGCGCGCCGTCGTGCTTCCGCCTGAGTTCGTTAGACAGCATGGAAAACCCTCCTCCATATATACGAATATCCGAAACGATTACAGGAACATGGTGCCGATGCCCTCGTCGGTCAGCATCTCAATCAGGATGGAATGCGGGATGCGGCCATCGATAATATGGGTGCGCTTCACGCCCCGGCGGACCGCCTCAACGCAGCAGTCGATCTTCGGAATCATGCCGCCCTTGATGATGTCCTGCTTTTTCAGGCTGGGCACGTCGCTGACGTGGACGACCGAAATCAGGCTGTCCTCGTCGTCCTTATCCCGCAGCAGGCCCCGCACGTCGGTCATCAGCACCAGTTTCTCGGCGCAGAGGGCCGCCGCAATCTGGGAGGCGGCGATATCCGCGTTGATGTTGTAGGTTTCTCCGTCCCCATCCCCGGCCGCGATGGTAGCCACCACTGGGATCGTGCCGCTCTCGAGGGAATTCCGGATCAGGGTAACGTTCACATGGGTGATGTCCCCGACAAAGCCGAGGTCGACCTCCCCCTGCATTTTCACCGCCTTGATCATACCGCCGTCCAGCCCGCACAGGCCGATGGCGCGTCCGCCGTGCTGCTCCAGCCGCTGGACAAGGCCCTTGTTCACCTTCCCGGCGAGCACCATTTCCACGATCTCCATGGTTTCCCGGTCGGTATACCGCAGGCCGTTCACGAATTTGGATTCCTTGCCGACCTTTTTCAGCATCTCGTTGATTTCAGGTCCGCCGCCGTGGACGAGCACTACCTTGATCCCGACGGTGGAAAGGAGGACGATATCCTCCATCACAGCGGATTTCAGCTCGTCGCTGATCATAGCGTTGCCGCCGTATTTGATAACAACGGTCTTGCCGGCATACTGCTTAATGTACGGGAGGGCCTGGGTCAGCACCTGCGCCCGGTCCGCGGTAGATATCGTCATGGATGATCGTCCCTTTCCAGAGGAATCAAACTTTCTAATTTGGGATAAAAATTCAAATCTTAATCAGCGCCTAACTCCGGTAGTCGCCGTTAATCCTTACATAATCATAGGTCAGGTCGCAGCCCCACGCCGTCGCGGAGGCGTCTCCGTCCCGCAGGGTCACGTCGATGACGATCTCCTTCTCGCTGAGGATTTCCTTCGCCTTTTCCTCGCTGAAGCCGATCCCCGCGCCGTTTTTGCACACCGGGATGGTACCCGCCGCCGAGGCGAAAGATACGTCCACTCCGTGAACGTCCACCGGCGCGCCGGAATACCCGATGGCGCAGAGCACCCGGCCCCAGTTCGCGTCCGCGCCGAACATCGCCGCTTTCAGCAGGGCGGAATTGATGACCGCCTTCGCCACGGTTTTGGCATCCGCTGTGGTTTTTCCGCCGGTCACCCGGCATTCGAGCAGCTTGGTCGCCCCCTCGCCGTCGGCGGCGAGAGCCTTGGTCAGCGCGGTACACAGCGCGCGCAGGGCGGAAACGAAGGTATCGTAATCCTCCCCTTTCGCCGTTACCTCCGTATTACCGGCCGCGCCGTTCGCCATAACCGCCAGGGTATCGTTGGTGGAGGTGTCCCCATCCACCGACAGCATGTTGAAGGTATCCGCCGCTACAGCAGCGAGCGCTTCCTTCAGCAAAAGGGCGGAGACCGCCGCGTCGGTGGTGATAAAGCTGAGCATGGTCGCCATATTGGGCGCGATCATACCGCTGCCCTTGGCGATGCCGCCCATCGCGCATTCCTTCCCGCCGAGGGCGAAGCGGACGGCAAATTCCTTTTTCACGGTGTCGGTGGTCATGATCGCCTCGGCCGCGTCGGTATGTCCGTCCGCGGACAGGGCCGCGGCGAGGACGGGAATTCCCGTTTCGATGGGCGAAAGGTCGATGGAGGGGCCGATCACCCCGGTGGAAGCGACGATCACGTCGTTCTCGTCAATTCCGAGCGCATCCGCCGTCAGGCGGCACATGGCCTCCGCCTTTTCCACACCGTCGGCGGCGCAGGTGTTGGCAATACCGCTGTTGCAGATTACCGCGCGGGCGACACCGTTTTCCAGATGCCGGGCGGTCACCGCAATCGGCGCGCCCTGCACCAGATTACGGGTATAGACGGCGGCTGCGGCCGCCGGGCGGTCGGACAGGATCATCGCGAGATCCTTCTTGTCCCGGTTTTTCCGGATACCGCAGTGGATACCGGCGGCGGTGAAGCCCTTTGCGGCGGTCACGCCGCCTTCGATGAATTCAATGACAGCCATCATTCTCAGCCTTTCGGTTCCATAAATTTCCGAGTTCCGCTTAACGTAAATGGTTAAAATTCCTTCTGAAGCAGATTCTAAAACGCGGGAGGAATCATGTCGATCCCGGTTTCCTCCGGCAGTCCGAAGAGGATGTTCATATTCTGCACGGCCTGCCCCGCCGCGCCCTTCACCATATTGTCGATCACCGAGGTCACGATCAGCAGCCCGGTATGCTCGTCGGCATAGAGCTGGATATCGCAGTAATTGGAGCATTTCACGTTCCGGATATCCACCCCCGCCCCTTTCGGGAGGACGCGGACAAACCGCTCGTTTTGATAGGTCTCCTCATAGAGGGCGCGGGCCTTTTCCAGCGTCGCGCCCGGCTTCATCCGGGCGTAGATGGTGGAAAGGATGCCCCGGTTGACCGGCAGCAGATGCGGGACAAAGGTCACGGTCGCCCGCTCCCCTGCCGCCTTGCTCAGGGTCTGCTCAATCTCAGGCGTATGGCGGTGGGCCGCCACCTTATACGCGGAAAAGGCCTCGTTGCACTCCGGATAATGGGTACCCTGGGTGGTTTTCCGGCCCGCGCCGGTCACACCGGACTTGGAATCGATCACGATTCCCCGCGGCTCCACCAGCCCGGCGCGCAGCGCGGGGGCGAGGCCGAGGGCGACGCTGGTGGGGTAGCAGCCCGGGTTCCCGATCACCGATTTCCCGGCGATCTCCGCCCGGAACAGCTCCGGCAGGCCGTATACCGCCTGCTGGTGCAGCTCCGGCAGAATATACTCGCAGCCGTACCATTTTTCGTATTCCGCCGGATCGTCCAGCCGGAAATCCGCCCCCAGGTCGATGAATTTTTTCCCTTCGGCCACGCAGCGCGCCGCCGTTTTCTGGGACAGGCCGTGAGGCAGCGCGGCGAACACCACGTCGCTTTTCGCAATCACCTCGTCGGCGCTTTCGCATTCCAGCGGGCAGAGCTCCCGCAGAGAGGGATACACCTCATACAGCTTCTGCCCCTCAAAGGAAACCGAGCCAACCGCCGTCAGCTCCGCCTCCGGATGACGGAGCAGCAGCCGCGCCAGCTCCACCCCGGCGTAACCGGTCGCTCCGAGAATTCCCGCTTTGATTTTCATCGTAATCTTCCCTTTCCGAACACAGGCTTACAGCAAACTACGGACCCGCTTTACCTGGGCGAGCACATTCTCCGGCGCGGGGCCGCCGTACACCCGGCGGAGCGCCACGCACCGGTCAAGGTTGATCGCCTCGTACACACCCTCGTCGAACAGCCCGCACACCGCGCGGTATTCGTCGAGGGGCAGGGTTTCCAGCGTCAGGCCCTTTTCGATACAGAGAGCCACGAGAGAGCCGGTCGCTTTATATGCGTCCCGGAAGGGCAGGCCCTTCCCTACCAGATAATCCGCGCAGTCGGTCGCGTTGATAAAGCCGCCGGCCGCGGCCTTCCGCATGTTGTCGGTAAGCACCCGCATGGTGTCCACCATCGGGATAAAGGCGGTCAGGCACATCCGCACGGTGTCAAACGCGTCGAACACCGCCTCCTTATCCTCCTGCATATCCTTGTTATAGGCAAGGGGCAGGCCCTTCATCACGGTGAGCAGGGCGGTCAGGTCGCCGAACACCCGCCCGGCCTTGCCCCGCACCAGCTCGGCGATATCGGGGTTTTTCTTCTGGGGCATGATGGAGGAGCCGGTGGAAAAGGCGTCGTCCAGCTCAACAAACTTGAACTCCCACGAGCACCAGAGGATGATCTCCTCCGAGAAGCGGGAAAGATGCACCATCACGAGGGAGAGCGCCGCCGACAGCTCGATACAGAAATCCCGGTCGGACACCCCGTCCAGCGAATTGTTGGTCACGCCGTCCATCGACAGGGCTTCCGCCACCGCCGCCCGGTCAAGGGGATAGGTGGTGGAGGCCAGCGCCCCGCTCCCGAGGGGGGAAACGTTCATCCGCTTCACCGCATCGTCCAGCCGGCCGATATCCCGCAGGAACATCTCGGCGTAAGCCATCAGATGGTGGCCGAAAGTAATCGGCTGGGCCCGCTGGAGATGGGTGTAGCCCGGCATCACCGCGCCGGCATATTCCTCCGCCTTGCCGCACAGCACCCCGATCAACTCGGTCAGCTGCTCCCGCAGCGGCTGCGCCAGCGAGCGGAGGTACAGCCGGTCGTCCAGCGCCACCTGGTCGTTCCGGCTCCTTCCGGTGTGCAGGCGCTTGCCCGCATCCCCGATTCGGGCAGTCAGCTCGCCCTCCACAAAAGTGTGGATATCCTCCGCCCCCCTATCGATGGAAAGGGCGCCGGATTCGAGGTCGGCAAGGATACCCGCCAGTCCGTCCCGGATCGCTTCCCCGTCGGCGGCGGAGATGATCCCCTGCTTTGCCAGCATCGCGGCGTGCGCCATGCTGCCGAGGATATCCTCCCGCGCCATACGGGAATCAAAGGGAATGGAGGAATTGAAGTCGTTGGTTTTCTGATCGAGTTCCTTCTGGAACCGTCCGGCCCACAGTTTCATCGGCTGTCTCCTTCATCACGTCGTCGGGCGGGCGCCAGCCGTCGGGGGAACGTCCTTCCGGACGGCACGCCGCCGTGGAAAAGAGTCGGGCAGGGGTACGGCCAGCCGCGCCCCTGCCGAGCATAAAGTATCCGTGAATCTTTTACAATCCTTTAACCCAGGGAAAAGTCCGGTTCTGCGGCGCCGCAAAATGCGGGCCGCTCCGGCCTGCAAGGGTCTTTCATCCGATAAGACTTTGTCTTATCGGCCCTTCATCGCCTGCACCTTGATCGGCAGGCCGAACAGGTTGATGAAGCCCTGAGAATCCATCTGGTCGTACACGTCATCCTCGTCGAAGGTCGCGATCTCCTCGTCATACAGGGAATAGGGGGAGGTCAGGGACGCGAGGATCATGTTGCCCTTGTACAGCTTCAGCTTCACATCGCCGGTCACATACTCCTGCGTGCTGTCCACAAACGCAGAGAGCGCCTCCCGCAGGGGGGTGAACCACTGGCCGTAGTACACCAGCTCGCTGAACTTGCCGGCCACCATCTGCTGCTTGTAGTGCTGGGTATCCCGGTCAAGACAGATCGTCTCCAGCGCATCGTGCGCCTTGTACAGGATCGCGCCGCCGGGGGTCTCATACACGCCACGGCTCTTCATGCCGACCAGCCGGTTTTCCACCATGTCCACCAGGCCGATGCCGTTCGCGCCGCCCAGCGCGTTCAGTTTTTCAATCATGGTGACGCCGTCCATTTTCACGCCGTCCAGCGCCACCGGGACGCCCTTTTCAAACGACAGGGTCACATAGGTCGCCTTGTCCGGCGCCTGCTCGGGGGACACGCCCATTTCGAGGATTTCGTCATACTTCGGCTCGTTCGCCGGGTCCTCGAGATCCAGCCCCTCATGAGAGAGGTGCCAGAGGTTCTTATCCTTGGAATAGTTGGTCTCCCGGGTAATCGCCAGCGGGATATTATGCGCTTCGGCGTAGTCGATCTCCTCATCGCGGGACTTGATGTCCCATATCCGCCACGGGGCGATGATCTTCATTTTCGGTGCAAACGCCTTGATCGCCAGCTCAAACCGAACCTGATCGTTCCCCTTGCCGGTGCAGCCGTGGGCAATCGCGTCCGCGCCCTCGGCCTTGGCAATCTCCACCAGCCGCTTGGCGATGATGGGCCGGGCGAAGGAGGTACCCAGCAGATACTGGTTCTCATACACGGCGCCGGCCTTCAGGGTCGGGAAAATGAAATCCTCCACGAACTCCTTGCGCAGGTCCTCTATGTACAGCTTGGAAGCGCCGGTCTTCTTGGCCTTTTCCTCCAGCCCGGAGAGCTCCTTACCCTGCCCCACATCGGCTGCGACCGCGATCACCTCGCAGTTGTTATAATTTTCTTTCAGCCACGGAATAATAATCGAGGTGTCCAGCCCGCCCGAATAGGCAAGAACGACTTTCTTGATCTGCTGATCCATCCAAAACGCTCCCTTTCCTCTGACGGCGGATCTGGTGTTCCGCCGGTTTTCGTATGTTTTGAGTATGACGTCGCTGTCAATGCCCCTATTATACCCGCCCCTTTCCCGATTTGCAACCATATTTTACGCATATTTATGCTTTCTAAGAGAATTTTGTCATCCTGTACAAACGCCGTTTTTTTCACAACAATTTTCTGTGCACGCGCATATTCTTGCTCTGGCCTTTATGCATCCAAATGCGGTATATATGTATATTTATTCACATCTAGCGAATAAAGCGGCATACTCTCCCCCCGGTTCGGACAGCTTTCACGGAATGCCCAACCGGCCGCGGCGCCCCCCTTTCCGTTTTGACAATCCACACAAAGCCCGGCGAAAAATGTCGAAAATACAAAAAGCGTTGTTTTTTAACCGGGGAATGAACCATACATAATGAACCATACATAATAATAAAAGACGCCCCGCCTTACGGTGGGACGGCATTGACAAAAACATAGGCGGTGGTTATAATATGGGTGTAAGGTGCTACCGGTTAGACGGTTAGCCCCTCAGTGCAGTTAAGAAATAACCGCTTGCTTGTGAGGCCGGGCGGTTATTTCTTTTTTGTTATCTGGTAAACCAGCGTAACAATGCCGACAATCAACGCGCAGAACTGGAACAGCTCCGCATATGTTACGACCATGGCATCCCTCCTTTCCGGAGGGAAAAAGAAGCTTTCCCTCCACGGGGATGGAGGGACTAACCGCCTACCGTATACGATAGCACCTTACGCGGGGATTATACCATAATCTTCCGCGCTTGTCCATGAGGAGGTAATACGGGAAATGCCCGGAAACGCTCCGTTTTGCCCCTGGTGCGGATTTGACCAATCCAAAACGCCGCGCGTGCAAAATGTAAAGAGGCGGGGAAACGGGCAGGGGAGTGTACAGAGTCGGGAAACCTTGGACATGCGCCAGAGTATTTGGCTATACTGTTAAGGGAGATAAGCTGGTTCCGAATTAAGCCGCCAAAGGCGGGGTTCGCACAAAATCCGAAGCGCTGGAATATATACCAGAACTGGAACCGCCGACAGCCATTAAGTCAAGCACGCAAATACCGGAGGAAACTACATTAAAACAGATTTCGACTTATGGCTGCCTACGCACATGACCAGAGGGAAATCAGAGAGTACCGAGAGAATTTACAAGGCCGCTATAAAGCATTACCAGGAAATTGGGGGAGTGTCCTTTGGAGAAGTGCAAATTGACGACCTTCAAGAATGTAGCGGCGAATGCCCAGGAGGTCGACAGACCAAGGATAACATGCGTACTGTAATCGGCCTGATGTACAAATACGCCCTTCCACGAGGCGTTGTCACGCACAAAATAAATTTAGCGGACTATCTCTACACCACGGGGGAAAAGGAAAGACGGCGGAGACAACGCGAAGCTGGAACCGATCGGACATATTTTGTACTTTTTTTGAATTATTTTTAATTTTAGTGTAACAGTATTCATGTGGAAATTCTTTCCACGCTATGGGCTATGATTTTTGGCGGGTATTTTTATTCGACAAAATTTTCAATATTTAACCTTCTCTTAACATTGCCATGGTACGCTTTTAATTAAAAGATAGTATAATGTCTGTTCGGGAGAAATGCGACAGTATTTCTCCATTGCGCCGCCGGATAACGTTGGCACAGAATCCGGCCGGGCGGCGCTACGGTATAGGGAAAATGGAGAGGTGCGGCAATGGATCTGACGCATATACTGCAGCTTCTGGGCGGGCTGGGCCTGTTCCTGTTCGGGATGAAACTGATGGGAGACGGGCTGGAGCTGGTCGCCGGCTCCAAGCTCCGCTCCCTTCTGGAGAAGCTGACCAGCAATCCGCTGCTCGGCGTTCTGGTAGGCGTGGTTGTCACGGGAGCGATCCAGTCCTCTTCCGCCACCACGGTCATGGTGGTCGGTTTCCTGAACGCCGGCCTGCTCAAGCTGGAGCAGGCGGTCTATGTTATCATGGGGGCCAACATCGGCACCACCGTGACCAGCTTCCTGATCGGCCTGAAGCTCAGCTATCTCGCCCCCATTGCCGTCTTCGCCGGCATCCTGCTGATCATGATCACCAAAAAGAAGCTATTCCAGCACCTTGGCATGGTCGTCATCGGCTTCGGTATTCTTTTTACCGGTATGGAATCCATGTCCGGCGCCATGAAGCCCCTGGCCCAGATGCCGGAATTCGCCGCGCTGATGACCCAGTTTTCCAATCCGGTCCTCGGCATCCTCGCCGGCGCAGTGCTGACGGCGGTTATCCAGTCTTCTTCCGCGTCAGTCGGTATCATCCAGGCGCTGGCCGCCAGCGGCGCGGTTAATCTCGGCGGCGTGATCTATATCCTTTTCGGCCAGAATATCGGCACCTGCGCTACCGCGCTGCTCGCATCGATCGGCACCAATCGCTCCGGCAAGCGGGCCGCCCTGATTCATCTGATGTTCAACGTCATTGGCACCCTGCTGTTTATTCCAATCTGCATCTTCCTCCCCTATGTCGGGTTTATCGAGGGGCTGGTGTCGGACCCCAAGATGCAGATTTCGGTCGCGCACATCATCTTCAATATTGTTTCCACCGTCGTTCTTCTCCCCTTCGCCCAGCTGCTGGTGAAGCTGGCCAACAAGCTCATCCCCGGCAGGGATGCGGCGTATGAGGAGATGCGGCTGCAGTTCCTGGACGAGAGGATTTTGAACACCCCGGCTATCGCCGTCGCGCAGGTCACCAAGGAGGTGGAGCGGATGGCCGCCATTGCCCGCAACAACTTCGGGCTGGCCATGGAGGTGTTCTTCAAGCCGAACAAGGAAACCATGCAGCAGATCAAGCAGAATGAGCAGGTGCTCAACTTCCTCAATCACAGCATTACAGGATATCTGATCAAAATCCACGCAATGGAGCTGCTGGAGGAAGACAACCGGCTGATCGGCTCCATGTTCCATGTGGTGAACGATCTCGAGCGCATCGGCGACCATGCGGAAAACATCCTCGAATATTCCCAGAATTTCGAAAACGGCGTTCCCTTTTCCGGCGACGCCGTAACGGAGATGCGGGATATGAGCGACCGGGTTTTGAAAATCGTGGACGAAGCGCTGGCCTTTTTCCTCGGCCAGCAACGGGATAAAGAACTGTCCAGACAGATCATGGAGGAAGAGGAGGAAATTGACCGGCTGGTAGTGGTGCTCCGTTCCCATCATGTGGAACGGCTAAACTCCCTGCAATGTACCCCGGAGACCGGGATGCTGTTCATCGACATTCTCACCGACCTCGAGCGTGTCTCCGACCATGCGACCAATATTATGTATGCCGCCTATGACAGCGACTGCGCATAAGGAAAACAGAGTCTCAAGCCTGCTGCATAACGTATAAGCCTTCTCGTACAAACGCTCTGCTCAGGCAACGAAAAACCACCTGTAGGCTGTTGATAGCCAACAGGTGGTTTTTCGTTGATGGTTCTCGGGAAGAGCATAGCGTGTCACGTTTTTCACGTTACCCCACGTTACCCTACGTAGACGATCGCCGTCAGGGTATTGGTCACAAGCACCAGCGTAAGGATCACCACAAAGCCCGCGCAGCACCAGAACAGGCCGTTTCGGGTTCGCCGCTCCGGAATCCCCCGGGAGGCCAGCCCTAACAGCAGGCAGGAAATTAACCCCGCCGTTAAGTCGATTATAATCCGGATTTGTCCGGTGGACAGGGGCAGAAACGCATCCGCTCCTTTGGCGAGAATGCCGCTGAAGATATGGACAAACGGCGCGATTAACAGCGGCAGGATCGCCACTGCGTATTCCTTTTTCCGTGCGCGCAAAAAAACAATCGCCATCAGCGAAAGGATAATAACGATCGCCCAGCAGGCGAAAAGCATCCCGGCCGGAGTCTTTGAGCCGACCGGCGGCGGCGCCGCCCCCCGGACGGCAAGCAGCGATATGGTATTCAGCGGCATACAAGCCCCATTTCTCCGCAGACGCCGGTTCGCCGTGTGGATTTCCATCGGGTAACGGCCCGTCTGCGGCCGGCCGTTACCCGTCGGCGGAGTATCCGGCTTCCGCCGGTTCGCGTTCCGCCAGAATGAACAAGGAATATACTTCACATTTTAATATAAGAGCCGGGATTTTGCAAGCAGGAAAAGCCGTTGCATGCGTTTTCTTCGCTTAGCGCGTTTCTTTTCCTTATAGTTTATGCCGATAGTTATCCGTTCATGTAAACCGCAGAGCATCTAGTTTATCATCCCCCCTCTAATATACATGCTATTCATGATTTTCACCATAATAAAATACCATCGTAAACGCAAAAGCCTACGATGGCGTTTTATAAAAATAATTGTCTAATGGCTATAAAAAAGAAATTTTCAGAATTTTAGACAGTGGATTTGAACTCCAGCAGTTCGCAGAAGTCCGGCAGCGACAGCGGACCGCCGCAGGGGCGCTTGCAGCCTGGCGGGTAATCCGAGCGTGACCTTTTTCAAAAAGGAAGAACGGTAAAGCGGGTGACTGACTTTTTATAAAATAAAAAATCGGAACGAGCTACGCTCGTTCCGACGTGTCAAAGCCGCATGAAAAAGATATTTTCGGCATTTTGGCGGTGAGATTCGGACTCTCGCGCTGAACGAAACATCACCAAAAAGCCGGATGATTCATCGGTTTATAGGAACTTTCTTATATCTAAGGCCAATTGCCCTTCAAGGTTTATCAACCTTTTGGTAATGTCCTTAGATTTCTCATCGGCTGCAGCATATTGATTCAGATATTTATTCAGCGATTTGACGCCCATATTGCAGCCATCCGTTATCAAATCGGCAATGGTATGATCGGTTTCGTTCATTTGCAGCTTCATTTCGGTTTTTATTTTTGCCATCTGTTCTGCCATAAAGTTTGGGTCTTTGCCCTCATCTTCATATTGCCCAAGCAATTGTTGAAGCTCCTTGTCAAGCTTATCGTGTTCATCCTTGCAAGCGTTCAGCAGTTGCCGCAAATCGGCGTTTTTTACACGATCCAAAACGTCGTCTATAGACTTAACGCCCATTTTGATGCCGGCATCGCATTCCCGCAAAAGTTTTATGGTATCTGGTTCTATCATAATACATCCTCCTTTTTAGGTAGCATGTGCTATTTCTCAGCATCAATACATCTTTCGTTCAAAAAATGAACACAAGGCTCCCAAGCACTCTTGCATGTGCGTATAATTTTAGACACAGGGGGTCAGATTTCCCCATTTTATTGTTTTCGGTTGTCATTTTAAGCTTTTTGATTTATGTGTCCAAACCCAATGCATCTGTCAATACCCCGAAAAACCGCATAAAATCAAGGAAAATAACAAAAACACCATTGATATCCAACCCTAAGGGGTTCAGAAGTCAATGGTGTTTTCAAAAAAGATATTTTTGGCGTTTTGCTGATGGGGATTGAACCCTCGTAACCAAAACAGGTTGGTAGTGAGCGAGAGGCGTCGTGAGCGCGCTTGCAAGCGAACAGCCGAAGCGAACGTGACCTGTTTTGGAAAAGGAGGAGCAAGGGAGCGGGCGGATGACGCTTTTTATGACTATGGCATAAAAAAAGCGTCGGAGCAAAGCAGACTTTGCTCCGACGTGGTGGGGGAAGGTGGATTCGAACCACCGAAGTCAGTGACAACAGATTTACAGTCTGCCCCCT
>CAUGOD010000047.1 GCA_959601025.1 uncultured Oscillospiraceae bacterium | reverse complement strand
ATGACTTCGTACAGCAGCATGCGAAAGCGGTGTTCGACACCAAGAACGCGATGAAGGCCGTCCAAGCCCGCGATAATATCGAGGTTTTGTAAATAAACGACGTTCGTCCTATAATTCAGTAAGGCATACGAAAGCACCCCGGCCGCTGTTTAGCCGGGGGAGGGAAGGGCAGTGGATAGATGGAAAAGCAGCGGAAAATCGTAACGGTCGTGGGGGCGCGGCCGCAGTTCATTAAGGCGGCGGCGGTGTCCCGGGCGCTGCGGCGGGAAAATGAGGAGCTGCTGGTGCATACCGGCCAGCATTACGACAGCAATATGTCGGATATCTTTTTCGAAGAGCTGCAGATTCCCCGGCCGGACTATAACCTCGGCGTCGGATCGGGGAGCCATGCGAAGCAGACCGCGGCCATGATGGTGGGGATCGAGGACATCCTGCTGAAGGAGAAGCCGGATTACCTGATGGTATACGGGGACACCAACTCCACCCTGTCGGGCGCGATCGCCGCATCCAAGCTGTTGATCCCGATCATTCATGTGGAGGCGGGGCTGCGCTCCTTCAACATGGCGATGCCGGAGGAACAGAACCGCATCCTGACCGACCGCATTTCCCGGTTTCTGTTCTGTCCCACCGATACCGCGGTGGGGCATCTGAAGGACGAGGGGATCACCCGCGGGGTATACAATGTGGGAGACGTAATGTGCGACGCGGTGCTGCATTACTCCCGGGAGATGGAAAAGAATCCGCCCGCCTTTTATTTCGGCCGGCTGGAGGGACTGTTCGGCCCGGTGGAACCGGTGGAGCGCTGGTACCTGGCCACCGTCCATCGTGCGGAAAACACCGATTCGATCGAAAAGATACGGAATGTGCTGGACGCGTTCGAGCAGATGGATGCGCCGGTGCTCTTTCCGGTTCATCCCCGCACCAAGGGGATGGTGAGGGAGCTGCGGGAAGCCCACGGCTATCGTAACGTCCTTTTTGTGGAGCCGATGGGATACCTGGACATGCTGTACTTTACTAGGAACGCTGTGAAGGCGGTCACCGATTCGGGCGGGCTGCAGAAGGAGGCGTATATTCTCGGCACTCCCTGCGTGACCGTACGGGACCAGACCGAATGGGTGGAAACTCTGAACGGCGGGCATAATATCCTGGCGAAGCCGGACACGGCGGATATTCTGGACAAGGTAAGAAATACAAAGATAGACCAAAATAACCGCCCGCCGTATTATGGGGACGGTCATGCGGCCGAAGCTATCTGCGCCGTCCTCCGCGAAGAAAAGTAAGCGTCCGGGAAGACGCCCCGGACAGAAAGGAAACGTACCGATGAACTATGCACTGATCGGCTGCGGCCGGATATCCTTCAACCATGTGGCCGCCGCGCTGGAAAACAAGCTGAATATCGTCGCCCTGTGCGACGTGGAGCCTTCCCATATGGAGGAAAAGATCGAGAAGTTCGCCCTCCCTGCGACGGTGAAGAAATACACCGATTATAAGGAGATGCTGAAAAACGAACAGCTGGACCTGATCGCGATTGCGACCGAAAGCGGCAAGCACGCCGCCATAGCGCTGGACTGCATCGAGGCCGGGGTGAACCTGATCATCGAAAAGCCCATTGCGCTGTCTCTGGCGGATGCGGACAAAATCATCGCGCTGGCGGAAAAAAAGGGGGTCAACGTCTGCGCCTGCCACCAGAACCGGTTCAACAAATCGGTGCGGAAAATCCGGGAGGCGATGGAGGAAGGACGCTTCGGCCGCCTGTTCCACGGGACGGCCCATATCCGCTGGAATCGGGGACCGGCGTATTACGAGCAGGCACCGTGGCGCGGCACCTGGGAGCAGGACGGCGGGGCGCTGATGAACCAGTGCATCCACAACATCGACCTGCTGCGCTGGATGATGGGGGACGAGGTGGACGAGGTAATGGCGTACACCGACAACCTGAACCATGACTATATCGCGGCGGAGGACCTGGGCATCGCGGTGGTGCGGTTCAAAAACGGGGCGTACGGCATCGTGGAAGGCACCACCAACATCTACCCGAAAAACCTGGAGGAGACCCTGTACCTCTTTGGGGAAAAGGGTACCGTCAAAGCCGGGGGCAAATCGGTGAATGTGATCGAGGAATGGCTGTTCGGGGATGGAAAGGACGACCCGGACGAGGTGAAAGCGCGGTTCCACGAGAACCCTCCGAACGTGTACGGCTTCGGGCATAACCCGCTGTACGCGGACGTGATCGACGCGATCCAGACCGGCCGGAAGCCGTATGTGGACGCAGCGGCCGGCCGCCGGGCGCTGGAGCTGGTGCTGGCGATCTACCTGTCCGCGGCGGAGCATCGGCCGGTGAAGCTGCCGCTTACGGCCTGCTCTACGCTGGATTTTAAGGGGCGGTTCGACCATGAGTGAGCAGAGCGGAAAGAAGCCGGGCGGATATTTCGTGCATGAAAGCAGCTATATCGACGATGGGGTAAGTATCGGCGAGGGGACGAAGATATGGCATTTCTGCCATATTCAGGCCGGCGCGGTGATCGGGGAGCACTGCTCCTTTGGCCAAAATGTAAACGTGTCGAACAACGTACGGGTCGGGGATCATGTGAAGGTGCAGAACAACGTCTCCCTGTACGAAGGGGTGGAGCTGGAGGACTATGTGTTCTGCGGCCCGTCGATGGTGTTTACCAACGATCTGACGCCCCGCAGCCGGTACCCGAAGGGGAGCGCGGGCTACAAGCGGACACTGGTGAAGGAAGGCGCGACGATCGGGGCGAACGCGACGGTGGTGTGCGGGCATACGATCGGGAAATGCGCGCTGATCGCGGCGGGTGCGGTGGTGACGAAGGACGTGCCGGACCATGCGCTGATGGCGGGAGTCCCGGCGCGGCGGATCGGCTGGGCGTGCGAATGCGGCGCCGTGCTGGACGATGAGCTCCATTGTCCCCACTGCGGCAGGAGCTATCGAATTCAGGGCGATGGCTTGGAGGAAATGCGGTAATTCCTGTGCGAAACCTATAAAGGAACAGAGGCTTGCCTTCAATATTTATTCAGCAGACAGGACTTGCTCGGGGCGCCGTCAAGAGACGGCGCCCCGTTTTTAGAAGGCCGGGAGATTGACGGCCGCCGGATGAAACGGGTACAATAACGGTAATCGAACGCCCGGATATTCCAGAGAAACGGACGGGGGCGTCGCCAATACCGGGACGGTCTTTCTTTACAGGAGAGAGGGGCTGCCCTATGGACGAAAGGCTGTTTGACCTGCCGCCGCTGCCGCCAACCGATTGGAGCGAACATAACGAGGAACAGAGGGAGGTGTGGAAACGATTTGACGAAGGGACGCCGACCCGCGTTCCCATGATACTGGGGGTCAACCCGCGGTTCCTGCTTTGCGATCGGAAATATAACACACGCGGCGTTTCGTTCCGGGATTATATGACCGACCCGGATATCATGCGCCGCGCGCAGTGCGAATTCTTTCTTTTCCGCCGCCATTTCCTGCTTTATGATCAGGAGATGGGCCTTCCCGATCAGTGGAATATCTATGTGGATTTTCAGAATGTGGGAGAAGCTGCCTGGCTGGGGGCCGAGCTGCTCTATCCCGAAGGGGACGCTGTGATTGAAAACTTCTTTGGCCTGCTAAAAAGTGAATTACTCTATTTGCAGGAATTCGGCTCTATGGAGTATTTCAAAGTGGAGCTTGCCCACTATCTGGATTACTACAACAATCGGCGTGCCAAGGCAAAGCGCAAGGGCTTGCCTCCTGCTCTTCACAGACGACAAGCCCTTGCGGCCGTTTAATTTTTCCTTTGTCTAGCTTTTTGGGGTCGGTTCACACAAACATGCCGGCTCTTTTTTGGTTATCCCACGTCGATCAGAGAGATGATCTCCTTAAAGGGCATCAGATTTTTTTCCGCCTCGTACGCCCGGTGGTGCAGAAGGATTTCCTTGGCCGTGTCCTCCATCGCGGGGAAGGCGCTCCGGGTGAGCTGGTTCGCGTAGATCACGATGTTGACGCCGTGCGCCGCCAGTTCCGCCTCGCTGGCCTTGTTGAAGGAGGTGGGGACGACCACGATCGGGGTATGAGGGTCGGACGCGCGGAACCGGTCGCAGAACTCGTAAATTTCGTCCGGCTCCTTTTTCCGGGAATGGATCATAATGCCGTCCGCACCGGCTTCGACAAAGGCGCGGGCGCGGGTCAGCGCGTCCTCCATGCCCTTTTCCAGAATGAGGCTTTCGATCCGCGCGATAATCATGAATTCGTCGGTGAGCTGAGCGCTTTTTCCCGCCCGGATTTTTTCACAGAAGTTTTCGATGCTTTCCTGTGTCTGCTCCACCTCGGTGCCGAAGAGGGAATTCTTTTTCAGCCCGGTTTTATCCTCGATAATGACGGCGGAGACCCCCATGCGTTCCAGCGTACGCACGTTATACACGAAATGCTCGGTCAGCCCGCCGGTGTCGCCGTCCAGGATGATCGGCTTGGTGGTCACCTCCATCACGTCGTCGATGGTGCGCAGCCGGGAGGTCATATCCACCAGCTCGATATCCGGCTTTCCCTTGGCGGTGGAGTCGCAGAGGCTGGAGATCCACATCGCGTCGAACTGGTCCAGCTCGTTTTCTCCCCGGACGACGGTCTTCTCCGCGATCAGCCCGGTCAGGCCGCTGTGCACCTCGATGGTCTTGACCACCGGGCACAGCCGAAGCAGCTGGCGCAGCCGCTTCCGCCGGTATTCCGGCATGGCGAGCCGTTCCCGCATCTGCTTTTCCACCTCGGCAATATGGTCCGAAAAGGTGTAGGGGACCTCGATCAGTTCCCCACCGATCTCCTCCAACGTGCGGATCACATCTTCCCGCAGAAGGGTCTGGGGGCCGGTGCGCCAGTTATCCCCGTGGATGACGTAGTCCGGACGGAGAGCGCGGAGCTTGCTGCCGTACAGCAGCTCCTCCTGCACCACCACGCGGGACACGCCCTCGATGCTTTTCGCGTTCGCAAGCCGTTCCTCAAAGGAGACGGCGGGAAAGCGGCAGTAGCGGATCATGGAGGCGTCGTTCAGGACGCCGACGACGACCTCCCCGTATTTCCGGGCCTCCCGGATAATATTCCGGTGGCCTTCATGGATGACGTCGGTACAAAAACAGGTGTACACGGTTTTCATGGCGGGTTCTCCTTTCTGCGCCGTGCTGACCGGCCGCTTCAAAAGGACGGCTTCGGGGCGATGCGAGAGGGGTCCGCCGAAGCCTTCAGCGTATTCATGAACAGGCGTTTGTTTTCCTCCGCGCTTTCCTTCGGACGGCCCAGGTCGGCCCGGGATTCCCGGTTGACCCGGACCTCGATGAAGGAAAGGCGCTTCTTCCGTCGGGCGCAGGCGAGCGCCTCCCGCAGCTCCTCCACGCTGCGGGCGCAGGCGGTATAGCGGTAGCCGCAGAGCTGTGCGAAACGGGTAAACCCAAAGGAGGGCGAGCCGGTCTCCATGCCGCCCACCGATTCGTGCGCGCGGTTGTTCAGGCAGATGTGGATGAGATTGTCCGCCGGGTGCTCTCCGATCACGGCGGCGCTTCCCAGATGCATCAGCGCCGCGCCGTCCCCATCCAGGCAAAGGACGGTTTTATCCGGCCGCGTCTTTGCCAGCTCGTAGGCGATCATGGAGGCGTGGCCCATGCCGCCGACTGTCAGAAAGGTGTTTTCATGTCCACCGGACAGCCGGTCGGACTGCTCGTATACCTCGCGGGAGATTTTCCCGGTGGTGGAGACGATCCGGTCGTTTTCCCCGCAGCCCTTCAGGATTTCCGCAATGGCGTCTTCCCGGACAAAGGCGGTTCCGGCGGGGAGGAGAGGGGCTTCCCGCCGGTACGGCTCGAAGGCCCCTTTTTTGATTACAAAGGCAAAGCAGCGGTTCGCCGATAGGGCTTTTTCCGCCGCCCCGGCCGCGGAGGCAAGGTCCTCCGGCGATGTACTGCCGTCCAGCACGGCGTAGTCGATTTCCAGCAGCCGGAGAAGGTCGAGGGTGATCCTGCCCATGAATTTGTGCTGCGGCTCATCCTTTTCCCCCGGCTCCCCCCGCCAGCCGATCACGAACAGCATCGGGATGCCGTATACGTCGGAATGGGCGAGGGAGGTATAGGGGTTCACGATGTTCCCCAGGCCGCTGTTCTGCATATAGACGCAGGCGGGACGGCCGGTCCCCAAATACGCGCCCGCCGCCATACCGACCGCCGCGCCCTCATTGGCGGCGCAGATGTGCTCAAAATCGTTTCCGTCCTCCAGATAGGCGCAGAGTTCCTTCAGGGTGGAGTCGGGAACCCCGACCACGGTTTCCACCCGCAGGTTCATCAGCGCCCGGCCGAATTCCCCGGTTTTCACTGGCCGTCCGCCTCCTTTTCCGTGCGTTCCGCATCGTCGTACCGCAGGGGAAGGGAAAGGCCGCTTTCCGCCAGCGCGTCCCGCAGGACGGTGAAGAAGCGCTCGATATCCTCCCGGTCGATGGCGCCGAGGGCGCAGAGCCGGAAGGTCTGCGCGGACGCGATTTTGCCCGGATAGATGGTAAAGCCCCGTTCATAGCAGTAGTTATGAATCCTTTCAAAGTCCCAGCGGGGATCGTCGGGATACCGGACGCTCACCACCAGCGACGACTGGTATTCCCGCCGGATCGCTTCCCGGAAGCCGAGCGCCTCCAGCCCCTCGTGGATGGCGGCGCAGACCCGGCGGTGCCGCTCCCATTTACGGGCCTCGCCTTCCTCAAAATACTCCTTGAGCGCCTGCGCGGCGGCGTATGTTACCTGGACGGGCGGGGTGAAGTGCATTTCGCCGGTGGTCTCAAAAAAGGAATATTGCAGATACAGGTTGCAGTAATACGAGCGTTTGGGATACGCGGCCGAGCGCTCGATCAGCTCCCGGTCCCCGATCACATAGGAAAGGCCGGTCATCCCCATGATCCCCTTCTGCGCCGAGGCCATGCAGAAATCAATATTGTCTCTTTCGATGTCGATCGGGATCATGGCGTAGCTGGAGGTGGTGTCCACGATAAAGACCGCGCCGTACCGGTGGACGAGCGCGCCGAGCTCCCGCACCGGGTTGAGCACGCCGGCGCCGGTTTCATGATGGGTGGTGTATACCACCCCGATATCCGGATGGCTCCGCAGCGCGGCCTCCACCGCTTCCGGGTCGATCGGGCGGTCGATGGGAAGGCGAAGCCGGATGTGCGGCAGGCCGTAGTATTCGCAGATTTCCGCCCCCCGGCTGCTGTAAGCGCCGTTGTCAACCACCAGGATCGTTTTTCCCTCCGGCAGCAGGGAATTCAGGCAGACGTCCATGCAGATGGTGCCGGAGCCGCAAAAAAGCACGCTGGTATATTTGTCCTTCCGGCCGTGGACCACGTCCACGAGATCTTCCCGCAGCTGTTTCATCTTTGACGCGAACTCCCGTTCCCGGGGACAGATATCCGGAACGACCTGCGCCCATTTTACCGTATCGGTCGTGGTCGCCGGCCCGGGATTCAGCAGGATGTTTCTTTTTAAAGAATCCAAATTGTTCACTTCTTTCAATAAATTTAAATCAAAAAACATAAATCGTTAAAATGTCGGGATGTTTTGTTTATATTTTGGATTATATACGAATGATGTGAACAAGTCAATAGCAAAAATCGGGACGGCGGGAATTTCCTTTCTGTCGGTTGTTGTCTGCTGAATAAAAACCACACGCCGGGAACAGGCCAATCGGTCTGTTCCCGGCGTGTGGTTTCTTCTTATCGCTCTTAGGCCACCGGACAGAAATCCAGCAGCAAAATCTCATATCCCTCGCAGGACAGCTGTCCTTTCGCCTGATCCAGAAGCGGGTTCCATACGCTCTGCATCTCTCGGTATTCCGAGCCGGTCAGTAGCAGAAAATAGGTCTCCTGCCCCTCCTGCGGCGTGTACCAGGTAACGTTGGTCTGATACAGGTCGGGCGCGCAGCCGCTGTCGGTGAGCTTAACGCTCCGCACCGTCACTTTGGAGTCCGAGAGGACGGTTACGCTGCTGGCGTTCCAGAAGGTGCCGTAGCCATAGGTCAGCCCCTGCTCCTCCAGATAAGACGCTACTGCGTTCAGGTCGGTATCCTGTCCGTAATCCGCCGGCATTTTACCGATGGTCACGGCGGTGATCAGGCAGAAGACCGCCGCCGGAACCAGCGGCAGCACGACGAAGCGCCGCCCCGTCCGCCGCCCCTCTGTTTCGCCCACCCGCGGCGCCTCCCGCCTCATCCACATCCAGCGGGCAAAGGCAGCCAGCAGCAGCGTGCCGGAGCAAACCAGCGGGGAGAGCCGCCAGTCCGCGCTGGAGAGCAGGCCGAAGACAAACGCCGTCAGGATCAGCGCGGTCATGGTCCAGTGGGCAAGCAGCAGGATTTTCAGAGGCTTGTCGAGCTTCCGGTAAAAAAACAGCATGACCACCGGCGCTGCGGCGAGCACAATGCCGAACAGCAGGCGGAGCAGGTTACAGATACCGTCCTTCGCCATAAAGGGGTCGCCGTTCTGGACCGAAACGCCGAGCAGGGTCATCCAGTGAGGGATCAGGCGGCCGAGATTATCCCACCAGGCGGTGGAATCGTCGAAGCTGGAATAGGCGGTAGCATATCCCGCGGAAATCCCCTGCCCGGCCAGCCTGCCGAGCAGAAGGCCGATCACCGTGCCGGCGGCCATCGCCCCGATCAGCCAGTAGGCCCGCCGGTTTTCCGCCGCCTTCGCGTCCTGCTTCGTGTCGAGGAACCGTTCCCCCGCCACTCCGGCGATTGCCGGTAGGGCGAAAATGGTGAGCGCCTGCAGCCCGTTCATGGAGCAGAGCAGGAACCATAAGACCACCCCGCCGAGCAGGAGGAGCTGCCGCCGTCCGGGGAGAACGGCCCCGTCCATCGTATCCAGCGAGCGAAGCGTGAAAAAGGCCAGCGTCAGCCCGACGAACAGAAAAAGCATCCCCAGGCTGTAATAAATAATATGGCCCCAGAAGATTTCCCGCAGCTTGTCGCTGGAGGACACGGTCAGCAGCACCAGGGCGGCTGTGGTCATGGCCCAGCCGGCGGACCAGCGCATGGCGCGGCAAAGGGCGGCAATTGCTCCGGCGAACAGCAGAAGGAACAGAGTCATGCCGATCATATGGGTGGTCATCGACACCCCGAACAGCCCGATAAAGGGGACCATCAGCAGCTGGCCGCCGAAGGGCAGCAGACAGGCGTAGGCAAAATCCGGGTTGAGCAGGCCGCCCGCGTCCCACGCCGCCTCCGCCCACAGGATGGTGTCGGTGCAGTCGGCGTGGAAATACCCCCGGGCGGGAAACCAGATATAATACACAATCAGCCCCGCTGCGGCGAGAAGGGCCAAAGCCGCCGCGCCAATACCTGCGCGGCGGGGCCATTTTCCCCGGTCAATTCCTTGTTTCATGGTATTCCTTCTCCGTATTGACGTTCCAGATGCGTGTCCGGGAGGGATCGCCGTCCCGGATGGCGCGTACCGCCTCGAAAGCCGTCATCATGGAATGGTCCATATTGTTGTACCGGTGCTGGCCGTTCCGGCCGATGCAGTAGAGGTTGCCGACGGTATCCAGCCAGCCGGCCAGTTGATCCATCTCGGCATAGGTATCGAAATAGGCGGGATAGGCCTTTTTCACCCGCTCACGGTGGAAATCCCGGATCGCCCCGCCATCCGCAAGCACGCCCATGGCGGACAGCTCGCCGGCGGCGTACCGGGCGCATTCCTCCTCGCTGAGGCGCCAGAAATCGTCCCCTTCGGTGCAGAAGTATTCCAGCCCGATCCAAACGGTATGTTCCGGGTCCTCCACCATGTAGGGGGACCAGTTGTTGAAAATCTGGATACGGCCCAGCTTTACCCCTGTGTCCTGCACATAAATCCAGCAGTCGGGCACGATGTTCCCCAGGGTGGGGATGGCGGTCTCGTTTTTCAGATTCAGCCGATCCACCAGCAGGCCGACGGTCACAAAATCGCGGTAGGGCAGGCCCGCGGCGATCCGCCGCACGTCGGCGGGAGCCGCGTCCCCCATCCCGGCCACCAGGTCCTTCACCGGCATGGAGGAAAGGAAAAGCGCGCCCTCCAGCTCGTGGGTTTCCCCGCCCTTTTCATAGCGCACGGCGCGGATTACGCCGTTGTTCAGCTCAATCCGGCTGACCCGGCAGCCGCGGAGCAGCGTCCCGCCCCGTTTTTCCACCTCGGCGGCGACCGTTTCCCAGAGCTGGCCAGGGCCGTACTTGGGGTAAAAGAACTCCTCGATCAGGGAGGTTTCGACCTCCCGCTTTTTTCCCCGGCTCCCGGGCAGGAGCTTGCCGAGCATGTCTTTCAGCACCGCCCGGATGGAAAGCCCCTTGACCCGCTGCGCGCCCCAGTCGGCCGAGATTTCCCGGGGATGCCGCCCCCACAGCTTTTCGGTGTAGCCTTCGAAGAACATGGAATACAGCACCTGCCCAAAGCGGTTGATGTAGAAATTTTCCAGAGAAGACTCCGGCAGCTTATGGACACAGGCGGCAAGGTAGCTGAAGCCCGCCCGCAGGGTGGTAAAGAATCCCATATTCCGGATGGTCTGCCATTTCATGCTGATGGGGTAATCGAAAAAATGGCGGGCATAGTAGATGCGGGACACCCGCTGCCGAACCAGCATCACCCGGTCCTCCGTGTCCGGGTCCGGGCCGCCCGGCTCCAGCGGCTTTTCCCGCCCGAGAATTCGATCGTCGAAGGAGGGCGCGCCCTGCGTAGGCATCAACGCATGCCACCAGTCGGTGACCTCCCGGCTTTTGGAAAAGAAGCGGTGGCCGCCGATGTCCATCCGGTTCCCGCCGTGCCGCACCGTGCGGGAGATGCCGCCCACCTCGCCGCTTTCCTCCAGCAGGATTACCTCGTATTCCTCCGGCTGGCGGAGCAGCTCATAGGCTGCTGTCAGCCCCGCGGGGCCCGCGCCGATGATGACGACCCGTTTTCTATCCATACGCTTTTCCCGTCCTGTCTTTCGTCCGTACCGCCTGTTGTTTTATGTCAACCTGCCCACCGGTTTCCCAAGGATACATAACACCGCAAATGTTATAAAGACAGCCCCGCCGTCCGCCTGAAAGCCGATGACGGGGCTGTCTGTTTCCATTATATACTATATAGAATCCTCTTTCAACGAAAAACCAGGGAAAAACCCTGTATAATTCCGAAATTCAGAGGGAGAGCCGAGGCAAAGAGCGCCCATTAGGCATGTTAGGCCCGTTAGGCTCGTCAGTCGTCCAGCTTGCCGGCGTAACGGAAATCGTACGGCGCGCCGAACGCCCCGCCGCCGAAGGGGCGGACGATGATGCCGCTGTCATTCGCCGGAATACCGATATACCGCTTTTCAAAGCTCAGCGGCACTGAGGGACATTTTTTCCAAAGCAGGGCTTCCAGCGTCTCCATTTCCTCCCGGCCGGTCCCGCCGAGAAGCGCGTCGTCCACCGCCCGGTCCACCTCGCTGTCGGAAAAGCGGGCGTAATTGCCGGTTCCTTCCGAGGCGAAAACGCCGAACGCATCCAACGCTGTTGGCCCCGGCGCGGAGCAGGCGTACAGGGCGAGCTGGTAGTTTCCCACCTTCACCCGCGTCTCCAGCTCCGAGGCGGAAACCGTTTTGATGTCGAAATAAAGGGAAAGGTTTTTCTGCCAGGACTGCACGACATACCGGGCGAGGTTAAGGCTGTATTCATCCTCCGCGCAGAGCAGGGTCAGCTTGGGCATTTTGGAAAGGCCCGCTTCCCGCAGCCCGGCCTTCAGCTCAGACGCCGCGCCGCTCCGGTCGGCCGACGGAGACAGCGCGTTGTCCTCCGTACGGTAACGCTCCGTGCCGGAGAGCACCGCGGCCGGGGCGGCGTATCCCTCCGCCGGGGCGGCCGCCTCGTCCAGCTGGGCGGCGATGGTTTCCCATTCCAGCGCGTCCCGGAGGGCGCGGCGGATACAGCCATTCTTCAGCGCTTCGTTGCCGTTGTTCATCCAGAGCGTCCGGATGGTATCCTCCAGCGGGATCAGGGTCAGTCCCGCCCCCCGTGCGGCGTCCAGCGAATCGGCGGAGATGGGAGCGGCGTCCAGCAGACCGTTCTTCAGCTGCGCCACAGGATCGGTGATCTCCCCGATCATGTACCGCACCGCAGCCGGAAGGATGGAATCCGCGTCCACATAGCCCTCGTTTTTGTTCAGCAACAGATTTTCGTTGTGATTCCACCGCCTGAGGAAAAACGGGCCGTTGGAAAGGATATATTCCACCTCCAGCCCGTACCGGCCGCCGGTCCCTTCAAAAAATGCTTCGTTGCAGGGCATGTAGGGGGTGGAGGCGGTCTTGGCCGGGAAATCCGGGTCAGGCTCCGTCAGGGTGATCACCAGTGTTTTTTCATCCGGGGCGGTCACCCCGAGGGCGGAAAGCTCCGCCGTCCCCTCGTTGACGGCTTTTGCCCCCTCGATGACGAAAAGCTGCTCGGCCAGGGTGGATTTGGTGCTGGGGAGCACCGCCCGCTGCATCCCGAACAGGAAATCCTGCGCGGTCACTGGCGTGCCGTCGTTCCATTTGGATTCCCGCAGGGTGAAGGTGTAGGTCAGCTCGTCGTCCGACACGGTCCAATTGGCGGCGGCGGGAACCGCGTTTCCCTCCTCGTCCAGCCGGGCCAACCCCTCGAACAGCGCGGCCACCATGGTGACCGACGCCGCGTCGGTGGAGACCTGCGGATCAATTTGCCGCGGTTCAGCGGAAAGGGGAAAGCGGAAGTTTTTCCCTTCCGGCGTGTCCTTCTTGCAGCCTGAAAGGGGGAGAAGCATCCCAAGCAGCAGTACGGAAAAAAGCGCGGCGGCCGCCCGCATCCGCCGGACAACGGGACGTATGGTCATCGCTGCCCTCCGCATCCGCAGCATCCACAGCCTGCGCCGTGTGGGCAGCCGCCCGCACGGTCTTCGGACGGCCTTTTCACGGCGGCGCTGCCGGCGGAATAGTCAGGGTCCAGCTCGGTCCCGCCGCAGGCAGGGCAGGCGAGGCGCTTTTCGCTCCGTTCGGCAATGGAGGCCTGCTTTTCAAAAGAATGGCCGCAGCGGCGGCAGATCAGCGAATAAAAAGGCATGAATATCCGATCCTTTCAAAATAGTGCGCCGCGAAACCGGGCGCTATACCGGTGCTTTCCGGCGGCGCAATCGAAAATGCCTGTCGGTATTTTCCCAACGTTGCTATTATACCATAGCGCCGCCCGACCGGGTTCTCTGCCAACCTTTGCCGGCGGCGCCTAACGACATTATACCATAGGATCGGCGGGCGTCCAATTGTAAATTCCTTAAGAATATGATAGTATTTATTAATCGCCTCATTACCCAAGCGGATTGCACAACCGCTGAAACCGCCGTGCTGCTTTCCTTGCAGCCGCGTTTCCCTGCGGTTTATTTTTCCTCATGAAAGGCGGTGCGCCCTATGCGGCCTCTCGGAATATTTGCCTGGTTCGGGTATGAACTGCCCCTGACGGAATCGCTGCGCCGTATCCGTACGGCGGGCTTCGACGGCGTGATGCTCTGGTGGGGGGCGTTTGACGGAGACGTCCCCCTGTTCCGCCAGCCCTCCCTGGCGCGGGAATGCGGACTGCGGGTGGAAAACGCCCACGCTCCCTTTGACGGTTGCAATACCCTCTGGCTTCCCGGGCGGGAGGGGGACGATTATGCGGACAGCCTGATCCGCTGCGCAGAGGAATGCGCCGCCTGCGGGGTGGACACGCTGGTGGTCCATATCACCGATGGGCCTGCCCCGCCGCCCTGGCATCCCCGAGGGCTGACCCGCCTCCGCCGCGCGGTGGAGGCGGCCGGAAAGGCCGGGGTGACGCTGGCGCTCGAAAACCTCCGCCATCCTGATTACCTTCGGCGGACGCTGGACGCGCTGGGAGACGCCGCCTTTTGTTACGACAGCGGACACGCGCAGGCGGAGTTTCCCCCGTCGGAAGGCTTCCCGGCGGGAAACGATCTCCCCGCCCGGTATCCGGGCAGGGTAAAGGCCGTTCATCTGCATGACAACGACGGGGAGTGGGACCGGCATATTCTGCCTTACGACGGGATGATTGACTGGGACCGCGTCGCCGACCGGCTTCGCGCCGCGGCCTACGACGGGCCGCTGACGCTGGAGGTACAGGCGGGGAAATTCTATGAAAGCCGGATGGACGCGGACGCGTTCCTCCGCCGGGCTTACGCCGCGGCGGCCCGGCTGGGGGAACGGCTGGATTTTTAAAGCGCGGCGCATATGCCGGTATGGACTTGGAAAGAAGGGGTTCGGTGTTTCGGGAAATGCGGCGTAAAAACCAGGCGTTATCCATGGCGGAGTGCGAGAAGATTCTCCGAAAGAGTACGTCGGGCGTGCTGGCGGTGGCGGGGGACGACGGATATCCCTACGCCGTGCCGCTGAGCTATGTATATGAGGATTCCCGGTTCTTTTTCCATTGCGCGAAGGCAGGCCACAAGCTGGACGCGATCCGGCGGGAGACGAAGGCGTCTTTCTGCGTGATTGACCGGGACGAGGTGGTTCCGCAGGAATATACCACCTATTTCCGCAGCGTGATCGCCTTCGGGAGGGCGAGAGTGCTGGAGGAGGAAACGGAGAAGCGGCAGGCGTTGGAAAAGCTGGCCGCCCGGTATTCGCCGGCGTATCCTCAAGGGCGGGAGCGGGAAATCGACCGGCTGTTCCAGCAGGTCTGCATGATCGAGCTGACGGTCGAGCATATGACCGGGAAGGAAGCGGTCGAGCTGATCCGGGAGAAACGTCCGCCGGAACAGCCCGGCGAACAGGAACAGCAGGAATAACAGGAACAGAAAAAAGGACCGTCCGATGCGCTGCCTAGCGCTGGACGGCCCTTTTTCATCCCGGAGAGTATTGTTTATCTATTGTTTATTCGCTTATCCGCATTTGGAATAGCCGCAGTTGCGGCACATCACGCATCCGCCTTCGTGTTCGACCTTCGCGCCGCATTCCGGGCAGACCCGGATGTGCGCCGCGACCGCGGGTTCTACGGCCTGCTTGACGACGGGGACCGCCGCTTCGGGGAGCTGAACGCCCACCTCCTTGAACTCGTGGGTGGCGACCACCTTTTCAATAACCCGGGCGATCGCGTCCGGGCAGGAGGTGCATTTCATCCCCGGCTGCCGGATGGTGGAGGGGCAGCGGATGCCGCGCAGCTGGCTGATAATGGTTTTTACATCCAGCCCGGAGCGCAGCGCCACCGAAGTCAGTCGCGCCGTCGCCTCCGACTGGGAGGGACAGCCGCCCGCTTTTCCGGTGTTCGTGAACACCTCGCAGATGCCGTATTCATCGTAATTCACCGTGATATACAGGTTGCCGCAGCCGATCGCTACCTTCTCGGTGATTCCCTGGGTGGTATCGGGGCGGGGACGGGGCGTGATGACAAAGCCGGATTCCTTCGGCGGATTCTCCGCCGGAGGGACCAGGGGCGTCTGGGACGCTTTTTCGCCCTTTGCACCGTCCTTTTTGGGGGCGAGGTTCAGCACCTGTACCTCGCGGCTTCCGTCGCGGTAGCTGGTCACGCCCTTGCAGCCAAGCCGGAAAGCCAGCCTATACACCTCGGCCACGTCCCCTTCGGTTGCGTCGTGGGGGAAGTTCACGGTTTTGGATACCGCGTTGTCGGTGTGGTTCTGGAAGGCCGCCTGCATCTTGATATGATACAGCGGGGAAATGTCGTGCGCGGCGACGAATACCCGGCGGATATCCTCCGGGATTTCGTCCATATGGGCGATGGTGCCCTCTTCCGCAATGCGGCGGAGGAGCTCGTCCGAGCAAAGCCCTTCCTTTTCCAGCAGGGCGCGGAGGACGGGATTCACCTCCAGCATATCGGTACCGTCCATCACCGTGCGGATATAAACGTAGGAGAACACCGGCTCCACCCCGGAGGAGACGCCCGCGATAATGGACAGGGTGCCGGTTGGGGCGATGGTGGTCACCGTCGCGTTGCGCAGCGGTTCCCCGTCTTTATGGATGCTTTCCCCGAACAGCGGGAAGGGGCCGCGGACTTTGGCCAGCCGTGCGCTCGCTGCCCGGCCGGTGGTGGTGATAAAGCCCATCAGCTTGTCCGCAAGCTGGACGGCCTCCTCCGAATTGTAGGGGATGCCGAGATACAGCAGCATATCCGCCCAGCCCATGATCCCCAGGCCGATCTTCCGGGTTTGCCGGGTGGTATAATCAATTTTCTCCAACGGGTATCGGTTTGCGTCAATTACGTTGTCAAGGAAGTGAACCGCCTTTTCCACCGTGGCGGCGAGATGGCTCCAGTCGATCGAAACCGCGCCGTTTTCTCCGGTCTTCAGCATTTTGGTCAGGTTGATAGAGCCAAGGTTGCAGCTCTCATACGGCAGGAGGGGCTGTTCGCCGCAGGGGTTGGTGGATTCGATCTCCCCCTGGGAGGGGACGACGTTGTCCCGGTTCAGCCGGTCGAGGAAAATGATCCCCGGCTCGCCGTTCCGCCATGCGGAATGGACAATCTTGTCGAATACCGTCCGGGCGTTCAGGCGGCCGGTGACTTTTTTGGTGCTGGGGTCGACCAGCTCATACTCCTCGCCCGCTTCCACTGCGTTCATGAAGGCTTCGGTGATCCCTACCGAAATGTTGAAGTTGGTGATGTCGGCGTTGTCCGCCTTGCAGTCGATGAACTGCAGGATATCGGGATGGTCCACCCGCAGGATGCCCATATTCGCTCCCCGGCGAGTACCGCCCTGCTTCACCGCCTCGGTCGCCATGTTGAACACCCGCATGAAGCTGACCGGCCCGCTGGCCACGCCGCCGGTGGAATTCACCGTACTCCCCGAGGGGCGCAGGCGGGAAAAGGAGAAGCCGGTGCCGCCGCCCGATTTGTGAATCAGGGCCGCCTGCTTGATCGCCTCGAAAATTTCCTCCATGCTGTCCGGCACCGGGAGCACAAAGCAGGCCGAGAGCTGCCCGAGCGGCCGCCCCGCGTTCATCAGGGTCGGCGAGTTGGGCAGGAATTCCAGTTCGGTCATCATGTCGTAAAACTCGTTTTCCAGCCCGATCAGGTCGGCGTCCGGATCGTATTTTTTATCCGGCGCGGCGATGGCGCGGGCCACCCGGCGGAACAGGTCCTCCACCGTTTCACAGGGTTTGCCGTCCTCGCCCTTCATCAGATACCGGCGTTCCAGCACGGTGCGGGCGTTTTGCGAGAGTTCCATACAGATCATCCCTTCTGTATAATTTCCTACAGGGTTTATGTTTTTATAACTTCCTAATACATATAGATTGTTCTAAAACAAGCAACCCAATATATTGTAGTTTCCTGCTCCGCCTCTGTCAATACCCTGCCGCTATTATTTTTTCAGCGGAACGCCCGGCAGGGAGCGGCGTTTGCAGACGGAATTCGCCTTTTTTCCATTGAAAGACGAGGCAAAAGGGATTAGAATAGTTAAAATAGAAAAATGCACGACGGCGGGGGAATCACCGGAGCGGGGGTGAGAGTTCCGTTTCGTCTCATCGTCGGAATTATCCGCCGGAGAACGGCGGGGAAGGGAGGCCGTTATGGCCGGATATGCCAATCTCCAGCTTTTGCTTGCGAGCCGGACAGAGGCTGCGCAGGAAAGGATCATCTATGTGGTCACCGCCTATATGGACGCGCAGGGGATGATGCCCTGCGGACGGGAGAGCGCGGAACGTTCCGTCCGCTTCACGCGGGGAGAGGACGGTATCTGGGCGGTGTTTGACGACGAAGCGGACCGAATGGATATCCGGGCGCTGGATGGGCTGGGCCGGTGCTTGACCGGGAAACTCCATGCGAAAGCCGTCGGGATCATGGGGACGGAGCAGGGCCGGATGCTTCGCCTGTATGTGGATGGCCGGCTGCGGGATACCTGCCTTTCATCCTCCGGCGGTCTTCCGCCGGGAAAAGGGAGCCTTGGCCGTCTCTGCTGCAGGGGACGCGCTATCCGCTGGCGGCCGGTCCTGCGGGAGGGGCGTACGGTGAAGGAGTTGTCCGAAGCTTTCGTACGGAGCCGGCAGGCGGCGGACGGTAACTTCTCGGAGTTGCGGGAGCTTCTTTCGCTTGGCTCTTCCGCCGGATACGGGTTTGCGGCTTTGGAGGAGGCCGCGCCGCCCGGCTTGGTGACACTGTATTTCTGCGCGGCCAACCGCGTCCGCCAGCGTTTGGTGGACCGGCTTTTCAATCCGACGGCGAGAACCGCCGCCAACCTGGGGGCGCTGATCCGTCCGCCCCGCTGCCGTCTCTGGCAATAACAGGGGCTGTTGCAGCAGCCCAGCCCTATATGCATTGCGAAACGCCTCTTTAAAAGCTTTGAAAGAGGGGTGGCTTTTCCCACAGTCGGAAGGCCGACGCTGGGGAAAGGCAGGGAAATATGATGGAGGGGGATACATCCGGCGGGAGGCCGGGAAAAATACTGCGGATTCGATTGAGGGACTAGGTTGGACGGGGGATGTTCCCCCGATGCTTTTTGCGCTTTTTCCGTCGTTTTCGGCTTTTGACTTCTCCGGGCGTCTTCGGTATGATACAGGTAAGGCCTTAAAAATTACAAGGAAGATAGTGAGGATGAAGTTTGAAACAAACAAAGAGATAAGCCATCACCCCCAAAAAAGGCGCAAAAAAG
>CAUGOD010000046.1 GCA_959601025.1 uncultured Oscillospiraceae bacterium | reverse complement strand
GTATGGGCGAAATGGAGGAATTAGCGTGAATGAAAACCATACACGGGATTGGAAAGAACCCTTCGTCGGCCACTCGCGGGGCCGACGCTCCGCTTTACAGCGGAGACACGCTTCTTTCCATTCTTTTTGCACTGCCTGTATGGGCGAAATGGAGGAATTAGCGTGAATGAAAACCATACGCGGGATTGGAAAGAACCCTTCGTCGGCCACTCGCGGGGCCGATGCTCCGCTTTGCGGAGGCGTGCTTCTTTCCATTCTATGTCTACTGATGATGCTGCACTGAAAGCGGCAGCCGCCTGTTTATGTGGAAGGAGGGATTAGCGTGAAAGAAAACCGTACACGGGATTGGAAAGAACCCTTCGTCGGCCACTCGCGGGGCCGACGCTCCGCTTTACAGCGGAGACACGCTTCTTTCCATTCTTTTTGCACTGCCTGTATGGGCGAAATGGAGGGATTAGCATGATCGGAGAACCCTATATCCCGGACAGCATTACCGTTCACCTGGGCCCTCCCGGTTCCAATGCACAGAACGTGACCGTTACCTTTCCGGAATACATCAAAAACGTCGCATCCAGCGAAATCTATCCCACCTGGCCGGAAAACGCCCTCCGCGCCAATATCTACGCCCAAATTTCATTTGCATTGAACCGGTATTTCACCGAATGGTATCGCAGCCAGGGATACGATTACGACATCACCAATTCCACCGCCTACGATCAGTCCTACGTTCACGGGCGGGATATCTACGACAACATCAACACGATTGTGGATGAGATTTTCAACAGCTATGTCCGTCGCCAGGGCAACATCGAGCCGTATTTTACCCAGTACTGCAACGGCACCACCGTCACCTGCAGCGGGTTGTCTCAATGGGGAACCGTCCCGCTGGCCGAACAGGGGATGACGCCTTATGAAATCCTGCAAAGCTTCTACGGGGATAATATCGACATCGTGCGCGGCGTTCCGGTGCGCACTGGAACGCCCTCTTATCCCGGCTCTCCCCTGCGGCTGGGAGACGCGGGAAACGACGTGCAGACCATCCAGATTCAACTAAACCGGATCAGCCGAAACTATCCCCGCATTCCCAAGATCAACCCGACAGATGCTGTTTTCGGCGAATCCACGGAGAATGCCGTTCGGGCCTTCCAGCAAATATTCGGCCTGCCGGTGGATGGAATCGTCGGTCCGAATACCTGGTACCGGATCGCTTACCTGTATACCGCGGTGAAACGGCTTTCCGAGCTGGACAGCGAGGGAATTTCCCTGAGCGAGGCCTCCCGCCAATATCCCGGCCTTCTTCGCCCGGGCGATACCGGCATCGGCGTACAGGTTCTGCAATATTACCTCGCGGTAATCGGCGCGTATTACGACTCCGTTCCACGGGTACAGGTGACCGGCACCTTCGACCAGCAGACCACCGACGCGGTAATCGCCTTCCAAAAAACCTATGGCCTTACCCCGGACGGACTGGTCGGCCGAAACACCTGGAACGATCTTGAACGCGCCTACAACGGCATCCTGGAATCCAGCACCTTCGAGGGCGGCGTCGCCCTGTATCCCGGCACCATCCTGCAGCAGGGCTCCATGGGACAATATGTCTCCTACCTACAGCAGTACCTGTCTCTGATCGCGGGAACCTATACGAGCATTCCCAGTGTGCCGGTAACCGGACTGTTCGGCTCCCAGACGCGGGAATCGGTCATGGCGTTCCAGCGGGAATTCGGTCTGCCCGTCACCGGCCGGGTGGATATCAATACCTGGAACCGGATTGCCAGCCTGTATTCCGATCTTTCCATCGGCCAGAACAAGCAGCCCGGCCAGAATCCCGGCGTGACCGTCACCGAAAACAGCGGGCAGGCATAACCCGCCCCACAATCGTATCGAAAGGATGAGAATATGGCCGCATCGAATCGTTACAACCGGCAAACCGGCCCTCTTACTCCCGAACAGCAGGCAGCGTATGTGAGGGAATTCCAGACCGCCCTTCGGGAGCTTTCCCGTTATAACCTCCAGATTCCACGCATCTCCGTAGACGGAATCTACGGCCCCGAAACCGCAGGAGCAGTCGCCGCGTTCCAGGGTGCAAACGGCCTGCCCGTCACCGGAGAGGTCGATTCCGCCACCTGGGATATGATCTTCTTTGAATACAACCGCATCCTGGCGATCAAGAAACCGGCGCAGTTTGTCGAGTCCTTCCCCTCGAACGACGCGGTAATCAGCGAGGGGGACGAAGGCGACATCGTCGTCATTATCCAGCTAATGCTCCGTGCTATCGGGAATTATTTTTACAATATGGATGATATAAAAATTACCGGCAGCTTTGCAGACTGTGACGCCAACGCGGTCTGCCGGGTACAGAATTCAGCGGAGCTGGAGGAAACCGGCGGAGTGGATCGGGACACCTGGAATGTTCTGGTGGAAACCTATCGCTATATCAATCGGCCGGCTTCTGCCGCCGAGCCGCCCTTCCTTCCCGAGCGCAATGCTTCAAGGCCCTGAAAAAGACGCGTCTGAACCGCGCTCCAAATAGCGGCCGGAGGCATATCCATCCCGCTCCGCCCATAGAATGGGATATGCCCGGAAAAACGCGGCGGCGCTCATCCGGGAACGGATTCCGAGTGACCCGGGGAACCGGATCTGTGAGGGATGGGATGTGCTGCTTTGAAACGGTTTACCTTCTTGAAAAACGCGATGATCCTGACGGTGACCTCCCTGCTGCTGCGCACGGTAGGCATCTTCTTTCGGGTATACCTGTCAAACAAAATCGGGGCCGAAGGGATGGGCCTGTACCAGTTGATCATCTCGATCTATGTGCTGGCCTCCACCTTCGCAACCTCCGGCATCTCCACCGGCGTGACCCGCCTGATTGCGGAGGAGGCCGGACGGGGAACCCGGCGGTCGATCCGCCGTATCCTGCGCCGGGCGATGTTCGTCAGCGTTCTGATCGGCCTGGTTTCCGCCGCCGCCATGGTGTTTGGCGCAAACCTGATCAGCCAGTATTGGCTTCACGACATGCGGGCAGTGCCCTCGCTGAAAATCCTGTCGATCGGCCTGCCCTTTATGGGGGTTTCCTCCTGCCTGCGGGGGTATTTTATCGCCCGCCGGAAGGTTTCCTGCTCCTCCAACGCCCAGATGTTCGAACAGCTGGTGCGGATCGGGGCAATCCTGCTCATCATTGACCGGTTCGCCGCTATGGGGATGAGCACCGCCTGTGCGGCGGTCATGATCGGGGACACCCTGGCGGAAATCGGCTCCTGCCTCTACATGGGGATCGGCTACCTGCGGGACCGCCGGAAGCTGCCGACAGCCGGGAATCCTCCCGTGCGGAAAAAGGGCATCCTGCGGGAGCTTCTCTCCATCGCGGCGCCGATTACGGCCGGGCGGTATCTCAACTCCGCCCTGCGGACGGTGGAAAATCTGCTGGTACCGAACTGCCTGACGCGGTATTCCGGCTCCAAGGAGCGGGCGCTTTCCGAATTCGGTATGCTCAAGGGGATGGCGATGCCCATCCTGTTCTTCCCCTCCTCCTTCCTGTCGGCCTTCTCCACCCTGCTGATTCCCGAGGTATCGGAGGCTGCCGCACTGAACCAGACCCGGCGGGTGGAACGGGCGGTCCATACCTCCCTGCGAGTGACGCTGCTGCTGTCCATCCCCATCAGCGGGGTGTTCGCCCTCTTCTCCAAACAGCTGGGGCTGCTGATCTATCACAGCGAAGAGGTCGGCTTTCTGATCGGGGTGCTCGCGCCGATTATGCCGTTCATGTACCTGGAAAGCGTGGTGGACGGCCTGCTCAAGGGGCTGGATCAACAGGTCAGCTCCCTGAAATACAGCGTACTGGACTCCGTCCTGCGGATCACGGCGATCTTTTTCCTCGTTCCCGGGCGCGGAATGCAGGGCTTCCTGTTTGTCATGATCGTCAGCAATATCCTGACCTCCTGGCTGAACATCCGCCGCCTGCTCGTGGTTACCGGCGTACGGATGCGGTGGGGGCAGTGGCTGATCAAGCCCCTGCTTGCCATGACGGCCGGCGGGGTCGCCGCCCTTGGTCTGAACGGGTTGGTGGAAGGAAGCCTCCCCCTGCTGGCGGCGGTTGCGGTCTCCGCGCTGGCGGGCCTGCTGCTGTATGCCCTGCTGCTCTTCCTCTTCGGCTGTATTAACGGCGAGGATTTTCAGTGGCTGCGCCGGCGGTAAGGCGCACAGACCACCATCCTCTATGTGAATCCCGCACAGACAAACGGCACAAACGGGCGGAAAGAAGCGTGCCTCCACGCGACGGAGCATCCCCACATTGCAGGACGGAGGCCCGCCAGGCGTTTGACAAACGCTTCTTTCCAATCCCCGTTTGCGGTTTTCTTCCACGTTATCCTCCTAATTTTCATAACCGGAGGCCCCTCCGGCAAAAAATAACCCTGGACGGCAGCAGCCGTCCAGGGTTATTTTTTTATTTATCCGTTCTCCGGTGCATTCAATATTTTTCCTCCCGGCGCTGACGGCGGAGCGCACGGCGGCGTTCCCCTGCCTGCCATTCCTCCCGTTCCTCGTCGGTTACCAGGACCAGTCCGGGGACCTCCTTCGGCCGCCCCTCCTCATCCAGCGCGACCAGCACGAGGTAGGCGCGGTTCACCCGCTCCCGCCGGCCGTCCAGCGACTCGGAGTAGGTGTCCACCCGCACCTCCATTGATGTGCGGCCGACGTAGGTGATGCAGCCGACCAGCAGCACCGTCTCCCCCACCTTGGCGGGCGCGTCGAAGCGCAGGGTGTCGATACAGGCGGTGGTGACCTCCGTGTTCGCGTGGCGGCGGGCGACCACCGCCGCCACCACGTCGATCCACGCCATCAGCACCCCTCCAAAAAGCCGCTTCGCCGAATTCGCGTGCTGAGGCAGGACGATCTGCACCTGTTCGGTACGGGAATCCGCCGTCAGCTTTGCCTGGATTTCCTCCGCCATTTTCCATTCCTCCTTTCCTTCTTCGTTTATTGCGTTTTACTCCGTCTTTTTCATAATTTCACCATTTCGCTATTGCTGCCCGATCGGGTCTCCGCCGGTCTTTTCGGCAATTCATCCTATAAAAACGGACAAAATTGACAGAAAAGAAATGCGCGGCCGACGGATAAGCCGGCCGCGCAACGGGGATCAATAAAAGATGCGGGCGATAGATAAATAACTCCTAAATGAAATTACTCCGCGTCTGCTTTCGCCGAGGCGAAAGCTGCCCCTCAAAAGGAACTTATTCCGCGTCTACCTTCGCCATGTGCTCAATCAGGTTCAGCACCTTGTTGCTGTAGCCCCATTCGTTATCGTACCAGGAAACCAGCTTGAAGAAGTTGGAGTTCAGGGCGATACCAGCGGTGGCGTCGTAGATGGAGGTGCGGGAATCGCTGTAGAAGTCGGAGGAAACAACCGCGTCTTCGGTGTAGCCGAGGATACCCTTCATGTAGGTTTCGGAAGCTTCCTTCAGAGCGGCGTTGATCTCTTCCATGGTGGTGGCCTTCTCGGTGCGGACGGTCAGGTCAACAACCGAAACGTCCAGCGTCGGCACGCGGAAGGACATGCCGGTCAGCTTGCCCTTTACTTCCGGGATGACCAGGGCGCAGGCCTTGGCGGCGCCGGTGGAGGAGGGGATGATATTGCCGGCAGCGGCGCGGCCGCCTCTCCAATCCTTCGCGGACGGGCCGTCGACGGTCTTCTGGGTGGCGGTGGTGGAGTGGACGGTGGTCATCAGGCCTTCGACAATGCCGAACTTATCGTTGATAACCTTGGCGAGAGGAGCCAGGCAGTTGGTGGTGCAGGACGCGTTGGAAACGACCTTCATGTCCTTGGTGTACTTGTCCAGGTTGACGCCGCAAACGAAGGTGGGGGTGTCCTTGTCCTTCGCGGGGGCGGAGATAACAACCTTCTTCGCGCCGGCGGCAAGGTGGGCGCTGGCCTTCTCGGTGGTGCAGAATACGCCGGTGGACTCCACAACGTAGTCCGCGCCGCACTCGCTCCACTTAATGTCGGCCGGGTTCTTCTCGGCATAGACGGAAATCGCGTGGCCGTTCACAACCAGCTTGCCGTCCTTCGCCTCGATAGCGCCGTCGAATTTGCCATGGATCGTGTCATACTTGACCATGTAGACCATGTAGTCCAGATCGATGAACGGATCGTTGATGCCGACAACTTCGAACTTTTCGGGCTGGGAGACCGCCGCGCGGAACACCAGACGGCCGATACGGCCGAAACCATTGATGCCAACTTTGATAGCCATAAATGATTACCTCCACTGATTTATTCTTTTTTTATTTTATAATGTTTTCCGGAAAACTTCAAGAAGTTTGTCAATTTATTAACCGTCCCTTAACGACTTTCGTGATCTTCCACAAAAGCGGCCGGCCCGTTCTCAGAAAACCTGTCCGGTTTCGCCGCTTTGCCCTCTCTGTTCCTCTCAAAAAGGGACAAATTTCTTTCCGAAAGGCGGTTTCCACCGATGGATACCAAGAAGACGCACGCTCCGGAACCGGCCGTTTCCGCTTTCTCCGCGCCCTTTTCCGAAAATACGTCCCCGCTGCGGGATGAGTCCTCCCGACAGAAGGAGGGGGCGCAGAGGGAGCGGCTGGCCGTCTATTTTCTTTCCCTCCCTTCCGGCGCGCCGGACTGTCTCACCGGAAAGCCCCGGGACGATTACCGCCGGGCGGCGCGGGAGCTATCCTCGCTGGAGCTCTCCGCCGCGCTGCAGTTTGCCGGACGCAGCCGTCCCCTTCGTTGCGGTGACGCGGCGGCGCTTTTCCGAGCCGTGGCGGGGGAAGCCGTCCGGCGGCTGGCGGATCGGGGAATTGAGCTTGCCGCCGGACTGCCGGACGGCCCGGCCATCGCCGTGATGGAGCCCCGCCTGACGGTTTTCACGCTGCTCCGGCTACTCCGGGACGCCGCCGCCGCGCCGCGGGAGGGCCGGGTGCTTTTCCAGCTCCGGGTCTGTCCGGAACAGCTGCTTTTTACCGTGACCGGCGGACCCGGATTTCTTACGCCGCCGACCGCGGCGCTTATGCGGGAGACCGCCCGACTCCATAAAGGAGGCGCCGTCTCCGCATTGGACAGCGCGGCGTTTTCCCTCGGCCGGAACGCGGGACCCTCCGTCGGCTTTTTCGATCCGCCCTCTTCGGAGACGCTGCGCGCTCCCCTCTCCCCGGTTGCGCTGGAGCTGTGCTGACAGCGGATAAACGGATACGCAGAAATGCCGGGCGCACCGCCTAAAAAATCGCCCGCTCCGGATTTTCCGGACTGCACCGGGCTAAACTAAGGAGGAGGCGCGATTTTCGCCGCGCCAATCGGAAAGCCGGGAGCGACTGCCATGCCACCCAAAACAGCCAAAAACAAACAAAAAAACGATAAGCCCTCCCTTTTCGCCCGATTTCTGAACGGCGTAGAACGGGTGGGCAACCGCCTGCCCCATCCGGTCACGCTGTTTTTCCTTTTCGCCCTCGCCGTGGTGCTGCTCTCCGCCCTGTGCGCCGCGCTGGGCGTGTCGGCCACCGGCGAAACCATCGATCCGCAGACCCTCCAGCTCACCGAACGGACGGTCCACACGGTCAGTCTTCTGAGCCGGGACGGGATCGTGTATATGCTCACCAGCGCGGTGAAAAATTTTACCGATTTCGCCCCGCTCGGCGTGGTGCTGGTCACCATGCTGGGGGTGGGCTGCGCCGAGGGAAGCGGCTTTCTTTCCGCCGCGCTGAGAAAAATGGTCGCGGTCACGCCGCGGCGGCTGCTCACCCCGGCGCTGGTGTTCCTCGGCGTACTTTCCAACATCGCGACGGATATCGGCTATGTGGTGCTTATCCCCGTCGGGGCGCTGATCTTCCTCGCCTGCGGAAGGCATCCTCTGGCCGGACTGGCCGCCGCTTTCGCCGGGGTATCCGGCGGATACAGCGCCAATCTGCTGGTCGGCGCGCTGGATCCCCTGCTGGCCGGCATCAGCACCGAGGCGGCGCATCTGGTGGACCCGAACGCCGCCGTACTGGCGACCGACAACTGGTTTTTTATGATCGTCTCCACCTTTGTGATCGTGGCGATCGGCTCCCTGGTCACCGATAAAATCGTGGAACCGCGGCTGGGAGGCTTTAGATCGGCCGGCTCCCCGGAGACCGCCGGCGGAAACTCCGCCAACCCGGCCGCCTCCTCCGGGCAGAAGGCTCCGGACAACCTGTCCGACGCCCTGACCGGACGGGAGTCGAAAGCGCTAAAAGCCGCTTTCACTGTCTTGCTGCTCCTGGCAGCGGGGCTGATTGCTGCGGCCATTCCCCGTTCTTCCCTGCTGCGAAACCCGGAGACTGGAAGCCTGACCATCGGCGCGCCGCTGATGAACGGGCTCATTCCCCTGATCACGCTGCTGTTTTTCATCCCCTCGGTGGTATACGGACGGATCGCCGGAACCTATCGGAGCGAGAAGGACGTATGCGCCCAGCTGGAAAAAAACATGGCGACGATGGGCAGCTATATCGCGCTGGTCTTTGCGGCCGCGCAGTTCATCAGCTATTTCGGCTACAGCCATCTGGGGACCATCCTCGCCATCCGGGGAGCGGATTTTCTGCAGTCCTCCGGCGTGAGCGGCCCGGTGCTGATGCTGCTGTTCATCCTGCTCACCGCGCTGCTCAACCTCGTGATGGGCTCCGCTTCCGCCAAGTGGACCATTCTGGCCCCCGTTTTCATCCCCATGTTCATGATGCTGGGATATTCCCCCGCCCTGACACAGGTGGCTTACCGGATCGGCGACTCCTGCACCAACCTGATTTCTCCCCTGATGTCCTATTTCGCCATGGTGGTGGTATTCGCCAAAAAATACGATTCAAAAGCGGGAATCGGCACTCTGATCTCCATGATGCTCCCCTACAGCCTGTTCTTCCTGATTGCCTGGTCCCTGCTGCTGGTCGTCTGGATGCTGACCGGCCTGCCCCTCGGTCCCGGTGCGGGGCTGTTTTGGTGAGTTCGTTCGGTTTTCCGGCGCAACCCGCGCACTACGGAACGCATTCGGCGTCATACCGGTGATCCGCCGGAAGCACTGGGAAAAATAGGACTGCGAGGCAAACCCGCTGAAGGACGCAATCTTGGCGACGTTCATGTCGGTGGTCCCAAGCAGGGTCTTGCTTTCCTCGATCCGCCGCGCAATAAGGTAATTGATGGGAGAAATCCCGTAGTCCTCGGCAAAACTGTGCGCCAGATGATATTTGTTCACATGGAGCTGATCGGCCAGCGCCTGCAGAGTGATCGCTTCCTGAAAATGGTCGTCGATATACCGTTTGGCGGCGCTGCTGACCGCCCGCAGGCGGCGGGAGGGAACCACCGACAGAGTGAAATCCGCCAGACGCATCATCAGGATGATCATGACCTCCAGCAGATTCTGGCAGACGGTTTCATGGTAGGGGGCCTTAGCCTCCATCTCCCGCAGCATGGTCTTCAGGTACCAGTTCATCCGGCTGGCCTGTTCCTGATAATGGCAAAGACGGTAGCTGCTTGCCGCCCCCATTGAGCCGAAAGTGAATATTACGTCGTCCACGCCCAATACTATATACTCCAGCGGGTGGTCCTCCAGCGAGGTTTCGGTATGTTCCACATGAGGGTTGACGATCACCAGGTCGTTTTCCCGGATGTCGAACGCGTCGTTCTCCACCAGAAAACGGCCTTTCCCCCGCAGGACGTAGATAAATTCCGAAAAATGATGGGCGTGCAGCGTACTATGCCAGTCCCGCTCATATTTGGCGGCGGTAATGTACAGCAGCTTGGCGGACGGTCGGTCGTCGCCCGGCGTTTCCATCGCGTACAGCCGATTGCTCATCGTATTCCCCCATTCTTCCGCTTTCAGCGCCAACATCGTCCATGCAAACAAAACGAAAGGGAGCATGCCATCACACAGCGGATCATTCCCACACCTCAGCGCACCTGCACGGCCGTTCCTTTCTTTTTCATGTTAAAGCATTCCTGTCAGCACTTTAACATGTTACTATATTGCGATTTCTATTATCCACTTTTTTCCGTTATTTTCTTGGATTCGGCCTTTTGTCTATTATATACCTTCCCACATTAATTGACAATATATCCAGATTTTTCGACAAAAAATCCCTCGCCTTAAACGAAGCGCCTTTTATCGCACGAAGAATTGAACAAATCGCAAAGAATGACTTCACGAAACTCCAAATCAATAGCAAAAAGCAACAAATACCACAATATATATAAAAAATGCCGCAACATTGGAATTGATTCCAGCCGAAAAGACCGTATACTGAAAGCAGAGGAACGCTCCTTCCGTCAAAAGCCTATACGAAGCGGAAAACCGCTGACGGCCTGAGGACGTTTCCAAACGGACAATACAAAGGAAACACAGTATCTGTAAAGCTTTATTAAGCAAGGAGGAAAAAATATGAAAAAGGCAATCTCCCTGATCCTGGCGGCGGCGATGGCTGCCGGCATCCTGTCCGGATGCACGAAAAAAGAAGAGAATTCCTCGGGCGCGGGCAGCAGCCAGACCCTGAAGGTCGCCGTAATCGAAACCGCTTACGGCGCGGACATGTGGAAGGAAATCGCCGCCGCCTTTGAAAAGGCCAATTCCGGCGTAAAGGTGGAGCTGACCGTCGACAAGAACCTGGAGGACGTCATCAGCCCGAAAATGAAATCGGGCGATTATCCCGACGTCGTCCACCTGGCGGTCGGCCGTACCGCGGCCCTGACCGAGACCATGACCAAGGACAACGCCATCCGCGATCTGAGCGGCATGCTTGAGATGACCGTTCCGGGCGAGGACGTAAAGGTGAAGGACAAAATCGTCTCCGGCTTCCTGGATACGCTGGTCACCAATCCGTATTCGGACGGCAAAACCTATCTGGCGCCGATGTTCTACGGCCCCTGCGGCCTGTTCTATGACGCGGCGTTCCTGGAGTCCAAGGGTTGGAGCGTTCCCACCACCTGGGACGAGATGTGGGAGCTGGGCGAAAAGGCCAAAGCGGAAGGCATCGCGCTGTTCACCTATCCCACCACCGGCTACTTCGACGCGTTCTTCTATGCGCTGCTGAACGAGACCGGCGGCCCCGACTTCTTCAACCGCGCCATGCAGTATGAGGAAGGCATCTGGGATACCGATGAAGCGAACCAGGCGTTCGCCATCGTGGAAAAGCTGGCCTCCTACACAGAAAAAACCACCGTCGCCAATGCGAACGACTCCAACTACCTGAAGAACCAGCAGCTGATTCTCGACCACAAGGCGCTCTTCATGCCGAACGGCACCTGGGTAGTGGGAGAAATGGTGGACGCTCCCCGCGCCGAAGGCTTCCAGTGGGGCTTCACCGCCCTGCCGGCCGTGAAGGAAGGCGGCGACCGTTATTCCTACACCTTCTTCGAGCAGGTATGGAGCCCGAAGAAAGCGAAGAACCCCGAGCTCGCCGATAAGTTCATGGCGTACCTTTATTCCGACGAGGCCGCGAAAATCTTTGCCAAAGCCGGCGCAATCCAGCCGATCAAGGGCGTCAGCTCCATGCTGGAAGGCGACAACAAGCTGTTTTACAGCATTTATGACAACGGCGCGAAGGCCGCTATGGGCGCTTTCGCCACCACCGAAGCGGTCGAGGGCGTGAGCATGAAGGACGCGCTGTTCGGCACCGTGGACAGCATCGTCAGCGGCGAGAAGACCGTGGCCCAGTGGAAGGAAGCCGTCAACAAGGCGAACAACGCCCTGCGCGCAGCGCTGAAATAAGCCCCGGCATTCGCTGAAGCCGCGCGGCGGCGGCGCCCGGAAAGGGACGCGGAAAGAGGCCGCTGTGAAATGACAGGCGCTGCGAAAGGCATCCGCTTGCGTTTCGCAGCGGTCTCTTTCGGAATGGTTCCGTTTTCCCCAGGGATTCCCCATGCTTCCCCGGAGCGGGCCGTTTTCCCGTCCGCTTTTTTCACCGCATCGAGAGAAAGGATGATCTACGCATGAACAAACAGAAGGGACGGGGCCGGTTCGTCTTTCTCTGTGTGGCGCCGGCCGTCATTCTGTTCACCGTTTTCATGGTAATCCCCACCCTGCAGGTGTTCTGGCTGTCCCTGTTCAAATGGGGCGGCTATTCCGCCGAGGGAAAGACCTTCGTTGGTCTGAGCAATTTTCAGAAGCTTCTGGGGGATGAGCGTTTTCTCCGCTCCTTCCAGAACACCATTCTGCTCATCGTTCTGGTGACCATCGTCACCTTCGCCTTCGCTCTGGTTTTCGCCGGCATCCTGACCAGGGAAAAAATCCGGGGGCAGAATTTCTTTCGCATCATCTTTTATATCCCGAACATCCTCTCGGTGGTGGTCATCGCCGCCATCTTCAACGCGATCTATGACCCGAACAGCGGGCTGCTTAACAGCATCCTCAGCCTGTTCCGCAGCGTGAAGGACGCCCCTGTGCTCTGGCTGGGCGACCAGAAGCTGGTGGTGTTCAGCCTGGCGGGAGCCATGGTGTGGCAGGCGATCGGCTATTACATGGTCATGTACATGGCGAGCATGTCCGCCGTACCCCAGAGTCTGTATGAAAGCGCCTCGCTGGAAGGCGCGGGGCGGGTCCGCCAGTTTTTCCAGATCACCATTCCGCTGATCTGGACCAATATCCGCACCACGCTGACCTTCTTCATTATCAGCTCGATCAACCTGAGCTTCCTGTTCGTCAAAGCGATGACCAGCGGCGGACCGGACGGCGCGAGCGAGGTCTTCCTGAGCTATATGTACCAGCAGGCGTATACCAATTCGTCCTACGGCTACGGCATGGCCATCGGCGTGGTCGTCTTCCTGTTCTCCTTTGCGCTGTCGGCGATTGTGAACGCCGTCACCAAGCGGGAACCGCTGGAATATTAAAAAGGAGGGAAGCGCAGTGAATACACCGAAAAGCAAAAAAAGCATGAGCGCGGAAACCCTCTTTAAGATTTTCGTCTACGTCGCGCTGATCACCTTCGCAATCACCATTATCGTGCCGGTTGGCTGGGCGTTTCTCGCCTCTATTAAGGAAAACTCCGAATTCTACGGCAGTCCCTGGGCGCTTCCCAAGGGCTTCCATTTCCAGAACTTCGTGGACGCGTTTGAAAAGGCCAACATGGGGCAGTATTTCCTCAACTCCGCCATCGTAACGGCGGTGGGCCTCGCAATCCTGCTGGTGGTGGCCCTGCCTGCTGCATATGTGCTCGCGCGGTACCGCTTCCCCGGCCGGAAAGTGCTGAACGTGGCCTTCATGGGCGGCCTGTTTATTAATGTAAACTATATCGTGGTGCCGATCTTCCTGATGCTGGTGGACGCCAACGCGCTGGTCGGAGACGCGGTTTTCACCGACAACCTCTTTATGGTGGCGCTGATCTACGCCTCCACCGCTCTCCCCTTCACCATCTACCTGCTTTCGGGGTACTTCGCCACCCTGCCGAAGGATTACGAGGAAGCGGCCTATGTGGACGGCAGCGGCTATTTCCGCACCATGGTGCAGATCATTATGCCCATGGCCAAGCCCAGCATCATCACGGTGATCCTGTTCAACTTCCTGTCCTTCTGGAACGAATATATCATCTCCATGACCCTGCTGACCGACGAATCGGTCAAAACCCTGCCGGTCGGGCTGATGAACCTGATGAAAGCGCAGAACGCCGCCGCGCAGTACGGGCAGATGTACGCCGGCCTGGTCATCGTCATGCTGCCAACCCTGATCCTGTACATCCTGGTGCAGAAGAAGCTGACGCAGGGCATGACGGTCGGCGGACTGAAGGGCTGACGCGGCTCTTCCCGCTATATGGAAAGGACGGAACCACCATGAAATTGATCAAGGCAATCGCCGCTCTCGCGGTATTTATCGGCAGTATGGTTCTGATTATCGTGGGCCAGGTGAATCCGGGAACCGGATGGCTCGGCCTGATGCTTCTGGGGCTCGCCGGGCTGCTACTCCTCCTCTATCTCTACAACCGCCGCTATACGCGCGCCGACCGCGTGCAGAAAAAGAAGGGCCGGCAGTCCCGCTGACCGGCCCCATCCATGCTATTTTCATTTGCAAGGTTTCCGGCCGGAGGGACCGGGCGGGGCCGGAAAGGATCGCCATGAGCAACGAAATCACCAACCGCGGACGCGTCACCATTCCGACCGATTTGGACGTGGTGCCGCAGACCCTGGAGCTGATAGACCTTTGGGGAGCGGACGCCGTGCGCGACTGCGACGGCACCGACTTCCCCGAAGCGCTGAAAAACGTGGACGCCAAGGTATATTCCACCTACTACACCACCCGCAAGGACAACGCCTGGGCCAGGGCCAACCCGGATGAAATCCAGCAAATGTACCTGATGACCCCGCACCGCGCGGCGGAAGCGGAGACCCTCTCCATCCACCTGATGACCGGGCTGTATCCCGACATGCTGACGGTGAACAGTCGGGACGATATCCGCCGCTGGTGGGAGGTCATCGACCGCACCACCGGCGAGGTGGTGCCGCCGGATCGCTGGAGCTACAGCGAGGAGACCGGGGACGTGACCATCGCCCCCACCGAGCCTTTCCACGAGTACACGGTCAGCTTCCTGGCCTACATCCTCTGGGACCCGGTGCATATGTACAACGCCGTGACGAACGGCTGGAAGAACGTGGAGCACCAGATCACCTTTGACGTACGCCAGCCCAAAACCCACGCCTTCACGATGGAACGGCTCCGCCGCTTTATCGACGAGCATCCCTATGTGGACGTCATCCGCTTCACCACCTTCTTCCACCAGTTCACCCTGGTATTCGACGAGCTGGCGCGGGAAAAATACGTGGACTGGTACGGCTATTCCGCCAGCGTCAGCCCCTATATCCTCGAACAGTTCGAGCGGGAGGTCGGATACAAATTCCGGCCGGAATTCATCATCGACCAGGGGTATATGAACAACACTTACCGGATTCCCAGCCGGGAATTCCGGGACTTTCAGGCCTTCCAGCGGCGGGAGGTCGCCAAGCTTGCCAAAGAGATGGTGGACGTCACCCACGCCTGCGGCAAGGAAGCGATGATGTTCCTGGGCGACCACTGGATCGGCACCGAGCCGTTCATGGAGGAGTTCCCCTCCATCGGGCTGGACGCGGTGGTGGGAAGCGTGGGCAACGGCGCGACCCTCCGGCTCATCAGCGACATCCCCGGAGTGAAGTATACCGAAGGACGCTTCCTCCCCTACTTCTTCCCCGACACCTTCCACGAGGGCGGGGACCCGGTGAAGGAAGCCAAAATCAACTGGGTGACGGCCCGGCGGGCCATCCTCCGCAAACCGATCGACCGGATCGGCTACGGCGGCTATCTCAAGCTCGCACTGGAATTTCCGGAGTTTATTGACTATGTGAAGAGCGTGTGCGACGAATTCCGGGTGCTGTATGAAAACATCCGAGGGACCACCCCTTTCTGCGTGAAAAGGGTCGCGGTGCTCAACTGCTGGGGAAAAATGCGGGCGTGGGGCAACCATATGGTGCATCACGCGATCTATTATAAACAGAATTATTCCTACGCCGGAGTAATTGAGGCGCTCAGCGGCGCGCCCTTTGACGTGCGGTTTATCAGCTTTGACGACCTCCGGGAGAATCCCGCCCTGCTGGACGATGTGGACGTGGTGCTCAACGTCGGGGACGCCTACACCGCCTATTCCGGCGGAGAAAACTGGGTAGACCCGGAGATCGTCGCCCTCCTGCGGCGGTTCGTCCACCGGGGCGGCGGCTTTATCGGGGTGGGCGAACCCACCGCCTGCCAGCACGAGGGCCGCTTCTTCCAGCTGGCCGGGGTGCTCGGGGTGGAAGAGGAAACCGGCTTTACCCTTTCCCTGGATAAGTACAACTGGGAGGAGCATCCCCACTTCATCACCGCCGACTGCGGGGAAAACGGCAGGGCCATCGACTTCGGTGAAGGGAAAAAGAACGTCTACGCGCTGGAAGGCGCGCAGGTGCTCCGCCAGGTTGACAAGGGCGTACAGCTCGCTGCAAACGACTTCGGTCACGGACGCGGCGTATATATCAGCGGGCTGCCGTACAGCTTCGAAAATTCCCGTCTGCTTTACCGCGCCATCCTCTGGGCAGCGCACGGGGAGGACGGGCTGCATGAGTGGTTCAGCGAGAACTACAACGTCGAGGTGCACGCCTATGTCAAGAATGGAAAATACTGCGTGGTGAACAACACCTACGAGCCGCAGGATACCGTGGTCTACCGCGGGGACGGCAGCTCCTTCCCCCTCCATCTTGACGCGAACGAGATCCGCTGGTATGAGATTGACTGACAAAAACGCCAAAGAGGAACGAACAGGCGAAAGAGATAAATCTATCGGCGGAACCGACATCCCCGGCCTATAGCCAATTTGGATGAGCCTGTGGTAAAATACAAACAAGCCAAGAGACAGGGCGGCTGCTCCCGATCGGGGGAAGCGGCCCTGTTGCGCGATAGGAGAACTATGGAAAGCACGGAAAGGATGGTCAACCGATGAAAAAACCGGTATTGGTCGTTATGGCGGCGGGCATGGGTTCGCGGTACGGCGGCCTCAAGCAGATCGACCCGGTAGGAAGCCACGGCGAGGTGATTGTGGACTACTCGATCTACGACGCGCTGCGCGCCGGGTTCGATAAGGTGGTCTTTGTCATTAAGAAGGAGATCGAAGAGGACTTTTACGAGGTGATCGGCCGGCGGATGGAAAAGCTCGCGAAGGTGGATTACGCCTTCCAGCGGCTGGACGACCTGCCGGCGGGCTATACCGTCCCCGAGGGCCGGACCAAGCCCTGGGGCACCGCCCAGGCAATTTACAGCATCCGCGGCGTGGTGGACGCCCCCTTTGCGGTCATCAACGCCGACGACTACTACGGTCCCCATGCGTTCCAGCTTATTTACGACCAACTCGCCTCCCTGCCGGAGGGTGGGGACGTGCTGCCCTTCTGCATGGTGGGGTATCGGCTGAAGAACACCCTGACCGAATACGGTCATGTGGCCCGCGGGGTCTGCTCGGTAGACGACGGCGGCATCCTGCGCGAGGTGACGGAGCACACCCATATCGAAAAGACGGCGGACGGCGCCCGCTTCACCGAGGACGGCGGCGAGACCTGGACCGCCCTCGACCCCGAAACGGTGGTTTCCATGAATCTGTGGGGCTTCACCCCCGGCCTGCTGGAGGAAATCGGGGCGCGCTTTCCCGCCTTCCTTGACCAGACGCTGAAAACCGACCCGATCAAGGGAGAATACCAGCTTCCCACGGTAGTAAACGCCCTGCTGCAGGAGGGAAAAGCCTCCGTCCGGGTGCTGACCAGCCCCGACAAATGGTGCGGCGTGACCTACAAGGAGGACAAGCCGGCGGTGATGGAAGCCATCGCCGAAAAGCACCGCTCCGGCCTGTATCCCGCGCCCCTCTGGAAATAACGCGCACAGCGTAAAATATAGAGAGAAAGGCTGATGAACCATGTCCACCAACGCCGTCCGCCCCACAGCGGACGTATTCGCCGCCTTTGATTTTGGCGGAGAGGTCGCCGGCGCGCTCCGGTACGGCCAGGGCCATATCAACGATACCTTCGCCGTCTATGTCCAGCAGCCGGACGGCAGCCCCCGCCGTTTCATTCTGCAGCGGATCAACACGTCGATCTTCAAGAACCCCGACCAGCTCATGGCCAACATTCAGGGGGTAACGGCCTTCCTGCGGAAAAAGATCGTCGCCGCGGGCGGCGACCCGGAGCGGGAGACCCTGAACGTCATCCTTACCAGGGAAGGAAAGCCCTATTATGCCGACGCGGAAGGCGGCGCATGGCGCTGCTATCCCTTCATCGAGGGCGGCTACTGCCTTCAGGCGGCGGAAACGCCCGACCAGTTCGCCGCGGCGGGCCGCAGCTTCGGCCGCTTCCTCCGTCTGCTGGAGGATTACCCCGCCGACACGCTGTATGAAACCATCGAAAAGTTCCACGACACCCGAAACCGCCTGAAAAACTTCAAGGCGGCGCTGGCGGCCGATCCGCTTGGCCGGGCAAAGGACGTACAGCCGGAAATCCAGTTCGTGCTGGACCGGGAAGCCGACTGCGCTGTGCTGATGGACCTGCTGGAAGACGGGAAGCTTCCCCTGCGGGTGACGCATAACGACACCAAGCTGAACAACATCATCCTGGACCCGGAGACCGGCGAAGGGCTCTGTGTGATCGACCTCGATACCATCATGCCGGGGCTGGTGCTGAACGATTACGGCGATTCCATCCGCTTCGGCGCAACCACCGCCGCCGAGGACGAACAGGACCTCGGCAAGGTGCATTTCGACAAGGGCTTGTATACCGCCTATACCGAGGCCTATCTCGGCGCGGCGGGAGAGGCCCTTACCCCGCTGGAGAAGGAATACCTCCCCTGGGGCGCCAAGCTGATGACGCTGGAATGCGGCATCCGCTTCCTCACCGACCATCTGGAGGGCGACACCTACTTCAAAATCCACCGGGAGGGCCACAACCTCGACCGCTGCCGCACCCAATTCAAGCTGGTGGCGGAAATGGAGGAAGCCTTCGACTTCATGCACGACGTGGTACGGCGCTTCGACAGCGGCCGTTGACCGTTCTCCGTCGGACGGACCGAACCGGAAAACGCCGCCGCGCGGGAAGCTGGATGGTTCCAGCCCGCGCGGCGGCCTTTTTAGGGAACGGAAAAGGTCAGAAAATGCGCCAAAAGAACCGCCGCCGGTATTGAACTGCACCCCATTAGTTAGACAAGTATGATATACTTGTACTAAGGAATGGG
>CAUGOD010000045.1 GCA_959601025.1 uncultured Oscillospiraceae bacterium | reverse complement strand
TACTAAAGCGTTTTACCGCTCCCCCGGTAGAACCGGGGGTTTATTTCGGCTACAATAGAAAAGCGGAAGACCGAACCGGTCTTCCGCTTTTATTGTACTTCCCTCCGGAGGAAAAAACAACCCGTTAAGAAACTTTATTCGGCTCGGCTCCGGTGTCCGCGCCGATCCCACGGATGTCTACCTCGGCAACAACGCGGTAAGAGCACTCCTTCAGCCGGGCGGGCCATTCGTCTTCCGATCCGCGGATCAGCCCCGGCTCCTTCTTCATGAGCCGTCGCCCGAATCCGAAAACATCACTGCCGTACTCTTTGACGGTTTTCTCCACGGCGGCGCGAACCTCTTCCTCGATCTGCCGGGCGAACAGCGTCTCCAGCGCCGGAAGGCCAGCTTTTGATAAGGCGTCGCCGTCCGCTTCCTCCGCAATCTCCGCCCGCGCGCTTATCCGAATGGTGAACGCGGCCGCGTCCCCCTCCCGCTCTACGGTGACGGAGGTATGGGACTTTTTCAGCTCCGCCGTGACCGGAATCCCGCCTTCCCCCTTCACCGTCAGGGTTCCCCGTTCCAGCTCATTCTGCACAAAGAGAAGGCCCCGGGTTTCCGATGAATCCAATTCTCCTACGTATTCCCCCTGGCGGAAAATCGCGGTGCCGTCCATCACGATCGCGGCGTCGTCTCCTTCGCCTTCCACCCGGACGATCGGGAGATAGGCGTCAAACATCCCGCTGAAGGAACGCTCCGCGTCCAGAAGGGTGGCGCTTGCCGAATACCCCCAGCGCTGCCCTTCCCGCAAAAGGGTGGCGAGATATTCGGCGGGGATGGTATAGCTGCTGGTTGTAATCCCCAGCACCTCCGCCGGGCTGTCCCGGCTGACGGCGAGATACACGCCGGGACGGCTCTCATAATTTCTCAGGAAATAATCCAGCGTAGCCTGGAGGGACTGTTCCTTCAGCTGGTCGAGGGAAATCACGATCGCCCGGTTTTGCAGCAGGTAGGTGTTCCTCCCGGTCTGGGTGACGAAGGATTTCATCGCCGCCGCCACGGAGGAACCGTCGGTCTCGTACAGGCCGGTGGCGTTGTTCTCCTGATTGGTCAGGCTGCCCGAAATCTTCAGCGCCTCGATCGCCTGCAGGGAAAGAGAGCAGCCTTCTTCCCCTTCCGCGCGGTCGATCCCGACGGCGGTGACCACCACCCGGTTGTTGATCTGGGATTTTTCCCGGCAGCTCGGCAGCATCACGATACCGAGCAATACGGCGACCAGCATAATCCATGTTCTCATTCCGCCTTCGCCTTCCTTTCCCTGAGAGCGTTCGCGCATAGCAGAACCACCGGAAGCGCCACCGTGAACAGGAGAAGCAGCGTCGTTGAGATCACCCACAGAAAGCCGTGCTCCGCCTCCAGCATCCGGTCGCCCAGCAGCAGACCGACGGTCAGCACCACCGCTCCCCCAATCGCAACATACAGCAGCTTCCATTTGTCCCCGAACGCCTGCCGCATACAGCCCAGAAAAATCACTGCCAGCAGCGACATCTTCACAAAAATTCCGGCCAGCCAGATAGCGGTTACCAGAACGTCCAGCCGCTGGATCAGGCTGGACTGGGCCAGGGTCGCCGCTGTGTAATACGGATAAGTGACCATTTCGCCGTAATCCCCGAGCACGCCCACCACCGTCGTCTGCATCACCAGAACGACCGCCGCAGAGAGGAGCACACCAGCGGAAAGCCCCTTTCCCACGCCCTTTACATAGGGGACGAGCAGGGCCATCAGCCCCAGCTCCAGAAAACGGGGCAGGTTTTCCAGTACGCCGGTGACTACAGGCGCTACACCATCGTAAAGCAGCGGCGGAAAATGCAGCAGCTTCATGTCGGGAATCAGGCTGATCATCAGAAACACGATGGCAGCGACCATCAGGAGCGCAATGACTGACGCCGTCCGCGCCACCGCCTCCAGCCCATAAAAGGCGGCGATAAAGGCCGCTGCAACCAAAACAATACACAGGATCACCCGCGGCAGCTCCGGAGAGGTCGCCGCGGCGGCAAAATGATCAAACTGCATCAGATCCAGAGACTGAATATACAGGCAATACAGCGAATACAGCACGGCGACGACCGCCCCGCCCTTTCCGAACTGCACATAGGCGTATTCCAGCGCGCCGATTCCCTGCGCCGCCCGGCTGTACCACAGGGTGGGCATGAACAACAGCAGCGCGGCGGCGGCCTCCAGCAGCAGGACGGCCATCCGGTCGGTTCCGTGCGCCACGCCGGCCGAGCCGCCGGTATAGGTCAGCGCTATCGCCACCCGGCCGACCAACAGCAGGGTCATCAGCTGCCATGCGCTGATTTTTACGGTCTTTTCCATGAGAAATTCCCCGTTTCCTTCTTGTTATTGATCCGGCTGCGTCATGGCTCCTGCCCGTCGTCTCGGATATCGGAGCCCTTGACGTTCTGCACCCGGAATTTGTCCTTCCACAGCTGCCGCCAGTCGGCCCGGATGATCACGTCCTTCAGCGCCCGGAAGGTGAGGGGCGACACCGGCGCGGTATACGGGATGCCCAGGACATCGATAGCGCAGATGCTGCACAACAGCAGCGCTGTTCCCAGCAGGATCCCATACAGTCCGAGCGCGCCGCCCAGAAGAATAAAGACAAAACGGAGGATGGAAATCGGCGCGTACAGGGTCGGGAGGATAAAGGAGCTGATCGCAGTCAGCGCCACGATAATCACCATCGGCGCGCCAACCAGCCCGGCCTCCACCGCCGCCTGCCCGATCACCAGCGCGCCGACAATGCTGACCGCGTGTCCGGCCGCCCGGGGAAAACGCAGTCCCGCTTCCCGCATGATCTCAAACAGGAAATGGATCAGCAGCGCCTCAAACGTCAGGGGGAACGGCGTGGTATGATCGGCGTTGAGGTAGGACAGCAGCAGCACGGGCGGGAACATTTCCGGATGATGGGTGCCGATCGCCACATACAGCCCGGGAAGCAGCAGGCTGACCGCAAAGGCGACAAATTTCAGAATCCGGAGAAAGCTTGCGTAATAGGGCGGCATATTGTAATCGTCCATCGCCTGGAAGTTTTCGATAAACAGGTAAGGGACGATCAGCGCGAACGGGGTACCGTCCACCAGGATGCCGATCCGTCCCTCGCTGATTTTCCCACAGAGGGTGTCGGGCCGTTCGGTGGTGTTGACGCTGGTGAAGATGGACAGGTGCTTATTTTCCAAAAAAGGCTGGATATAGCCCGAATCCAGCACCACGTCCAGCGGGAGATTCTCGATCTTCTGCCGCACGCTGCGCAGCAGCTTTTCCGATACCCTCCCCCGCATATAGCACAGGCAGACGTCGGTGTTGCTGGTCTTTCCCGCCTTCATCATTTCAAAAATAAGGTCGGGTGTTTTCAGGCGACGGCGGAGCATGGAAAGATTGATGCGGATGACCTCGGTGAAGCCTTCCCGCGAGCCGCGGAGCATCACCTCGCTGGACGGCTCGCTCACACTCCGGACGGCGAAGCCCTGGATGCCACCCAGGATCATGTAAGCCACGCCGTCGATCGCAATCGCCGCAAAGCCGGAGGCGATCAGGTTGATGACCTCCTCCATGGTCTGCACCTGGAGCATGTCGCCCGAGCCGAGCACATCGTCCCGGATGTGCTCCATCAGCTCCTCCGGCGTTCGCTTGTTCCCCTTGATTTCGGTGATCGGCAGCAGGAACGCGTCCGCGAGGATATGGCGGTTGATCATCCCCTCCATGGTAATGACGGCGGCCTTGTAACCGCAGAGGTTCAGCTCCCGGATCATCAGGTCGGAGCTGATGCCGAAGCGGGTACGCAGATATACCAGATTATCCAGCAGGCTCGCACTGACCGGCGTGGCCGGGGCCGAACCGGAGGGCGGCTGTGTTTTCTTCGCTTCGGAGTCGGTGGTAAAATTGGTCTTATGGAACATGGTAACGCCTCTCTTTCTCCCACAAACAGGCTTTCCTTAGTTATATCCGGCGGCGGGGAATATATTCGGTCCGGGCGGCCATACTATCGTCGAAACGCGCGGCTCCGGCCGGAAAGGATGGAATGGGTTATGGCGATTACCGCTATTCGTACCGTGATAATCTACATATTCATTATCACGGCCATGCGGATCATGGGCAAACGGCAGTTGGGAGAGCTGCAGCCCGCCGAGCTAGTCGTGACTCTGCTGATTTCCGATCTGGCGGCGGTGCCAATGCAGGAAAGCGGGATGCCCCTGCTCAACGGACTGATCCCGATCATGGTGCTGGTCGCCATGGAGCTGCTGCTTTCAGCGCTGATGATGAAGGTTCCCTTCTTTCACCGGCTGATCGGCGGAAAAGCGAAAATCGTGGTCAGCGACGGGCAGATCGACGCGACCGCCATGAAAGGGATGCGTCTGACGGTGGATGACCTGATGGAGACCCTCCGCCAGCAGGGAACCTTCGACATCGCGGACGTGCAGTACGCCATTGTGGAGGCGAACGGAAAAATCAGCGTTTATCCCAAGGTCGGCGCCCGGCAGGTTACCTGCGACGACCTGAACCTGAACCCGCCGGACAACGGGATGCCGATGGTGGTCGTCAGCGACGGGAAGGTTTCCCAATGGGGGCTTTCGGTCTGCGGGCTGGACGAAGCCTGGCTGCGGGACGTGCTGGCCGCCAACACCTGTGAAACGAAGGATGTGTTTATCCTGACGGCGGACAGAAGCCGGCAGTATACCCTGATACGGAAGGAGCAGTGCGCATGAAACGCCTGATCGTCGCCCTGGCGCTGCTGCTCAGCGTCGCGGCGCTTTGCACAGCCGCGCTGGTCACCCAGAACCGGAGCGTGGATTATCTGCTCGCTAAAATGGACGAGATGGAGGAGGCCTACCAGGACGGAGACCTGGACGAATGTCTCTCCCTCTCCGAACAGTTTGTAGACGAATTTGCCGAGCGTACCCGCTTCTTCCCGTTTTTCATGCGGCATTCGGATATATCCAAAATCGAGGAATCCGTGGCCGTCCTGCCGGTGATGCTGGAAACCGGCGAGAACGCGCACTGGCTGGCCGAGCTCACCAAATGCCGGAACCAGCTGGAAACGCTTTCGGATATAGAGGATATCCTGCCGGAAAACATTCTTTGACGGCCGGAGCGCATTTATTCCCTGTAATTGGCTTGACAAATTCCGCGTTTGGTGGTAACCTGCCAATATAATAGAAAAACGTTGACAGAGACAGTACGTCTTCTTCCAAAGTTACAGCGAGCCGGGGGCGGTGGGAGCCCGGTACGAGTCGGGGATGACGGAATATCCCTCTGGAGTTGCCCACCGAACAGGCGCGCCTCGGCGTACGCTTCAGTAAGCGGGGCCGGCTTTCCGCCGTTATCGGGAACGCATATGTCGGTATGTCGTAATGGGTGGTACAGCGAAGCAGGTCTTCGTCCCGTTTTACGGGGCGGGGACTTTTCTTTTTGGCATTTTTGCTTTCCGTCTTCGCCGTTTTTGCCGCCCGGCAAATATCCTCACATCATTAGAAAGGCGTGGATGGATTTTGGCGCTGTATGAAAAGGTCCCGACCAACCTGAATTTTGTGGAGCGGGAAAAGAAAACCGAGGAGTTTTGGCGGGAACGCCACATTTTTGAAAAGAGCATGGAGGACCGGGAGGGCTGCCCAACCTATACCTTCTACGACGGCCCCCCCACCGCGAACGGCAAACCCCATATCGGGCATGTCCTCACCCGTGTCATCAAGGACATGATCCCCCGCTACCGGGCGATGAAAGGCTATATGGTTCCCCGGAAGGCCGGTTGGGACACCCACGGCCTCCCGGTCGAGCTGGAGGTCGAAAAGCTCCTGCACATCAACGGCAAGGATCAGATCGAGGCCTACGGGCTGGAGCCGTTCATCGAAAAGTGCAAGGAAAGCGTGTGGAAATACAAGGGCATGTGGGAGGATTTCTCCCAGACCGTCGGCTTCTGGGCCGATATGGAGAACCCGTATGTCACCTATCACAACGACTTTATCGAATCGGAGTGGTGGGCGCTCAAGCAAATCTGGGAAAAAGGCCTGCTGTACAAGGGCTTCAAAATCGTTCCCTACTGCCCCCGCTGCGGCACCCCGCTTTCCAGCCACGAGGTCGCGCAGGGCTATAAGGACGTAAAGGAACGCTCCGCCGTCGCCAAATTTAAGGTAAAGGATGAGGACGCGTATATCCTCGCGTGGACCACCACGCCGTGGACCCTTCCCTCCAACGTCGCGCTCTGCGTCAATCCGGACGAGAACTATGTGAAGGTCCGCTGCGGCGAGGAAACCTACATCCTTGCCGAACACCTTGCCGGGACGGTTCTCGGCGAGGATTACACCGTGCTGGAGACCAAAACCGGCCGCGAGCTGGAGCATCTGGAATACGAGCCGCTGTTCGATTTTGTACAGCCGGAAAAAAAGTGCTGGTACGTCACCTGCGACGGTTACGTTACCCTGACCGACGGCACCGGCGTGGTTCATATCGCCCCTGCCTTCGGTGAGGACGACGCCAAAGTGGGCCGCCGCTATGATCTTCCCTTTGTCCAGCTGGTGGACGGCAAGGGAGAAATGACGAAAGAGACCCTCTGGCCCGGCATGTTCTGCAAGGACGCGGACAAAGAGGTGCTCAAAAACCTGCAGGAACGCGGTCTCCTTTTCTCCGCTCCCGCCTTTGAGCACAGCTATCCCTTCTGCTGGCGGTGCGACACCCCTCTGATCTATTATGCGCGGGAAAGCTGGTTCATCCGGATGACCGACGTAAAGGACGACCTGATCCGGAACAACAACACCGTCAACTGGATGCCGGAGAGCATCGGTAAGGGCCGTTTCGGCGACTGGCTGGAAAACGTACAGGACTGGGGCATCAGCCGGAACCGGTACTGGGGCACGCCGTTAAATATCTGGGTGTGCGAATGCGGCCACCAGCACGCGGTGGGCAGCATCGCCGAGCTGAAAGAGCTTTCCGACAACTGCCCGGACAACATTGAGCTTCACCGCCCCTACGTAGACGCGGTCACCATCCGCTGCCCGAAATGCGGCAAGCCGATGACCCGCACCCCCGAGGTGATCGACTGCTGGTTCGACTCCGGCTCCATGCCCTTCGCCCAGCACCATTATCCGTTTGAAAACAAGGAGCTGTTCGAGCAGCAGTTCCCGGCCGATTTCATTTCCGAAGCGGTGGATCAGACCCGCGGCTGGTTCTATTCCCTGCTGGCGATCTCCACCCTGCTGTTCAACAAGGCCCCTTACCGCAATGTCATCGTCCTCGGCCATGTGCAGGATGAAAACGGGCAAAAGATGTCCAAATCCAAAGGGAACGCGGTCGATCCCTTCGAAGCGCTCGCCGCCTACGGTGCGGACGCCATTCGCTGGTATTTCTACTCCAATTCCGCCCCGTGGCTGCCCAACCGCTTCCACGCCAAGGCGGTGCAGGAGGGCCAGCGCAAGTTCCTCTCCACCCTGTGGAACACGTACGCTTTCTTCGTTCTGTATGCCAACATCGACGGCTTTGACGCAACCAACTATTCGCTGGACGAGGCGAAGCTGACCGTCATGGACAAATGGCTGCTCAGCAAGCTGAACTCCCTCGTGCTTGAGGTGGACGCCGACCTGAACGACTACAAAATCCCCGAGACCGCCCGCGCCCTGCAGGAATTCGTGGACGAGCTGAGCAACTGGTATGTCCGCCGCGGCCGGGAGCGCTATTGGGTCTCCGGCATGCCGGAGGATAAGGTCGCCGCGTATATGACCCTGTATACCGCGCTGGTGACCGTCGCCAAGCTGGCGGCCCCGATGATTCCCTTCATGAGCGAGGATATCTACCGCAATCTGGTGTGCAGTCTCGACCCCTCCGCGCCGGAAAGCGTCCATCTCTGCGACTTCCCCACGGCGGATGAAGGCCGGATCGACCGGAAGCTGGAGGAGGATATGGAGGAGGTTCTGCAGGTGGTCACGCTGGGCCGCGCGGCCCGAAACGCCGCCAGCATCAAGAACCGCCAGCCCCTCGCCAAGCTCTTTGTGATGGCGGATCATCCGCTGGATCCGCTGTATCAGGAGATCGTCAAGGACGAGCTAAACGTGAAGGAGTTTGCCTTCACGGAAGACGTATCCGACTTCACCGCCTACACCTTCAAACCGCAGCTCAAGCTGCTTGGGCAGAAGTACGGCAGGCGAATTGGGGAAATCCGCAGCGCTCTGGCGGCGCTGGACGGCGGCAAAGCCAAAAAGGAGCTGGACACAAACGGTGTACTGGTCCTTACCTTGACAGATGGGGATATCTCCCTCACCCCGGAGGAGCTGCTGATCGACGCTGCGCCCAAGCCCGGCTTCGCCAGCGAGAGCGACCGCGGCGTGACTGTGGTGCTGGATACCTCCCTGACCGACGCGCTGATCGAGGAAGGCTTTGTGCGGGAGATCGTCAGCAAGATCCAGTCCATGCGGAAGGAAGCCGATTTCAACGTGACCGACCATATCGCCGTATATCAGACGGGGAGCGAAAAAATCGCCCGTCTGCTGACCGAGAACCGGGACGCGATTGCCCGCGACGTGCTGGCGGACGACATCCGGATCGGTGAAATGGATGGTTATACCATGGAATGGGATATCAACGGCGAAAAGACTTCCCTTGGCGTCAAGGTGATAGGATAAAACCGAACAATATCTCCCCTTCCCCCCTTCCCCATTTCTCTTTTTCTTTTTATGGACAGCCAAAAGCAGCGGCAGGGCCGATTACCGGCCCTGCCGCTGCTTTTGTTTTCTCAACAGATAGAAAAGGCGGAACGCCTCGCAGCGTTCCGCCTATGATTTTCCGGGAAATATCAGTTGAACTTCTTCCGCCCGACATATTTGGTATGCAGAACCTCGTGCGCCTTGTGGCTACCGTAGTTCTCGAAATACTCATCGTAAACCAGCTTGACCGCCGGGGACTGATGGGATTTCCGAAGCGGCATCGCCGCGTCCTGATCATACAGGGCCTTGGCGCGCAGCGCCTTCAGGTCGGTGAAGTTCCGCACTGACGCAGGCTGGATAGGCTGGCCGCCGCCATTCACGCAGCCGCCGGGGCAGCACATGATCTCGACGAAATGCCAGGGAGCGGTGCCGTCCTTGATCCGGGACATGACGTAGTTGGCATTGGCGATGCCGCTGACGGCCGCCACCTTGACCTCCATACCCGCGATATTGTAGGTCGCTTCCTTGATGCCGTCGGTGCCGCGGACTTCGTGGAATTCCACTTCCTTGTTGTCCTTCCCGGTCAGCACGTCGTTGGCGGTCCGCAGGGCCGCCTCCATCACGCCGCCGGTCGCGCCGAAGATGACCGCCGCGCCGGTATCCTCCGACAGCGGATAGTCGAAATCCTCGTCCGGCAGGTTAACAAAGTCCAGGCCGGCGCGCTTGATCATCCGGCCAAGCTCACGGGTGGTCAGAACGATATCCACGTCCGCCACGCCGGCCGCATCCTGATCGTCGCGGCCGATCTCAAACTTCTTCGCGGTGCAGGGCATGACCGACACCACAACGATATCCTTCGGGTCAATGCCGTTCTTTTCCGCGTAGTAGGTCTTGATGACCGCACCGGTCATCTGCTGCGGCGATTTGCAGGAGGACAGGTTCGCGAGCTGATCCGGATAGTAATACTCCGCGAACTTAACCCATCCGGGCGAGCAGGAGGTGATCATCGGCAGCACACCGCCATTCTTCACCCGATCCACGAACTCGGTCGCCTCTTCGACGATGGTCATATCCGCACCGAAATCGGTGTCGAACACCTTGGCAAAGCCCAGGCGACGGAGCGCCGCAGCCATCTTCCCTTCCACGTTGGTGCCAATCGGCATGCCGAAGCATTCGCCAAGGGTGGCGCGGATGGAGGGTGCAGTCTGGACGATCACGGTCTTGCTCTTATCGGCGAGGGCCGCCCAGACCTTATCGGTGTCATCCTTTTCTACCAGCGCGCCGGTCGGGCAGACCACCTCGCACTGGCCGCAGGAGACGCAGGGCACGTCAGCCAACTGCTTCTCAAACGGGGTGCCGATATGGGTGTCGATGCCGCGGTCGTTCGCGCCGATGACCGACACAAACTGCTGGCGGCAGGCGGCCACGCAACGGCGGCAGAGAATGCACTTGTTGTTGTCCCGCACCAGATGGGCGGTAGAGAGGTCCAGCTCATACTGCGGGCGGAAGCCGTCGTACTTCTCGGCCATTTCCACGCCATAGTCGCGGCACATTTTCTGCAGCTCACAGTCGTTGGACCGCACGCAGGACAGGCATTTCTTATCATGGGTGGAGAGGATCAGCTCCAGCGTAGTGCGGCGGGCGGCCTGCACCTTCGCCGAGTTGGTCTGGACCTCCATTCCTTCCGCCACCGGGTATACGCAGGCGGTCACCAGACCGCGGGCGCCGGTCGCTTCGACCACGCAGATACGGCAGGCGCCGATCTCGTTGATATCCTTCAGAAAGCACAGCGTGGGGATTTCCACACCGGCGTAACGGGCGGCCTCCAGAATCGTGGAGCCCTTGGGCACGCTGACAGCGATCCCATTGATTTTGCAGTTGATCATTTCCATTTTCAGCGCACTCCTTTCTTACCGTTTTACAATGGCGCCGAACCGGCATTTTTCCATGCAGGCTCCGCACTTGATGCACTTCGAAACGTCGATAACATGCGGGTTCTTCACCGTGCCGGAAATCGCGCCGACCGGGCAGACGCGCGAGCAGGCGGTACAGCCCTTGCACTTCTCCGCCACGACGGAGTAGGAAAGCAGGGATTTGCAAACGCCGGCCGGGCATTTTTTATCAACGACGTGCGCCACATATTCATCACGGAAGAAATGGAGGGTGGACAGCACCGGGTTCGGCGCCGTCTGGCCAAGGCCGCAAAGCGAATTCTCCTTGATGTAGTGACAAAGCGCTTCCAGATCGTCGATATCCTGAAGCGTGCCGTTGCCCTTGGTGATTTTCTCCAGCTTCTCGAGCAGGCGCTTGGTACCCACACGGCAGGGAGTACATTTGCCGCAGGACTCGTCCACCGTGAACTCGAGGAAGAATTTCGCGATATCCACCATACAGGTGTCCTCGTCCATGACGATCAGGCCGCCGGAACCCATCATACAGCCCAGGGCGATCAAATTGTCATAGTCGATCGCGGTGTCGATCAGGCTGGCCGGGATACAGCCGCCGGAGGGGCCGCCGGTCTGGGCCGCCTTGAACTTCTTGCCGTTCGGGATGCCGCCGCCGATTTCCTCAACGATCTCCCGCAGGGTGGTGCCCATCGGGATTTCGACCAGGCCGGTGTGCTTGATCTTGCCGCCCAGGGCGAATACCTTGGTACCCTTGGACTTCTCGGTGCCCATGGACGCAAACCAGTCCGCCCCGCGCAGGATGATCTGCGGGATGTTGGCGAAGGTTTCAACGTTATTTTCCACCGTCGGGCAGCCGAACAGGCCCTTGACCGCCGGATAAGGCGGACGGGGACGGGGCTCGCCGCGGTTGCCCTCGATCGAGGTCATCAGCGCAGTTTCCTCGCCGCAGACGAATGCGCCGGCACCCAGCCGAACCTCCATATCGAAATCAAAGCCGGAGCCAAAGATATCCTTGCCCAACAGGCCGTATTCCCGCGCCTCGTCAATGGCGATCTGCAGGCGCTGCACCGCGATCGGGTATTCCGCGCGGACATAGACGAAGCCCTTGGTCGCGCCGATCGCATAGCCGGCAATCGCCATCGCTTCCACGATGCAGTGCGGGTCGCCTTCCAGCACGGAACGATCCATAAACGCGCCGGGGTCGCCCTCGTCCGCGTTGCAGACCACATATTTCTGAGGAGCCTTGTTCGGCGCACAGAGCGCCCATTTCCGGCCGGTGGGGAATCCGCCGCCGCCGCGGCCGCGCAGTCCCGAATCGGTCACAATCTGGATGACCTGCTCGGGCGTATATTCCGTCAAACACTTTGCCAGCGCCTGATAGCCGTCCTGCGCTATGTATTCGTCGATGGATTCCGGGTCCACCACGCCGCAGTTGCGCAGTGCCACGCGGACCTGCTTTTTATAGAAATCGGTCTCGTTCAAAGATTTGATTTCATCCTTGCCTACCGTCTCATCATACAGCAGACGGGTCACGATTCGGCCTTTGAGCAGATGTTCGGAAACAATCTCGGGGATATCCTCCACCGTGACCCGCGAATAGAAGCACCCTTCGGGATACACGATCATGATCGGGCCGAGCGCGCACAAGCCGAAGCAGCCGGTTTTGACGACCTTCACCTCTTCGGTCAGGCCCTGCGCCGCGATTTCCTCTTCCAGCTTGGCAATAATTTTCAGGCTGTTGGAGGAGGTGCAGCCGGTACCGCCGCAAACCAGTACATGGGAACGAAACATGTTTATTAACCTCCCTGCTTACTTCATCAGTTCGCCGATGGTGTACTCGACCACCGGGTTGCCGTTGACCACATGGTCGGCAACGATGCGCGCGACCTTCTCCGGCGTAACCTTGCCGTAGGTGACTTTTTCCTTACCGGGAAGGGTGATCTCCACGATCGGTTCAAACTGGCACATGCCGATACAGCCGGTCTGCCCCACCGTCACGTTTTCCAGATGACGCTTGGCCACCTCGTCCGTAAACGCGTTCAGAACCGGACGGGCGCCGGCCGCGATCCCGCAGGTCGCCATACCGACGACAACGCGTACCGCCTCCTGATGGTCGCCCCGGACCGTCATCTTTTCACGGGCCTTATCCCGAATGGCCTGAAGCTCTGCCAAAGTTTTCACAACGCTAACCTCCTAATCTGTGTATGAGCCGCCCTGCGCTTCGTCGCCGGGCGGCGGATCAAGAACCGCTTCGGTCTGCTCCGCAATATACTCGCCGATCCACGCCGCAACCTCCGGCGTGTCCAGCGGCACGTCGCCGAGGATTTCCCGCAGCTCCCGCGTGTCCACCGTAAATGTCCGCCCATTCAGGCTTCGCGTATACCGGAAATCCCGGTCGGGATTCATCCGGATCAGGGCCGCCGCCGTCCCGGTCATATCACCCAAAGGCATCCGGTCGATATGGGAACGGACAAAGTCCGCCGTCACCGTCGTCCCCTCACCCAGGCGGGAGTCGATCCGCAGTCCGCCGCCGGCCATTTCAGCCGCCATACGGAAAAGCGGAATCCCCATCCCCACCTTTCGGGTGGTGCGGGTGGTATAAAACGGATCGCTCACCTTCCGAACCTGCTCCGGGGTCATCCCCCGGCCGTTATCCCGGACGGTGATGGTGATCCGGTCGGCCGCCGTATCCTCTTCCACGGTGATTTCGGTCAGGGAAGCGCCGGCCGCGATGGAGTTCTGCGCAATATCCAGTACGTTCAGCGATAACTCACGCATCTCAATCGTTATACTTCGCAAGGATGCCTTCCACGTCGTCCACGGTCAGACGGCCGTACACGTCGTTGTTCACGGTCATAACCGGGGCCAGGCCGCAGGCGCCGATACAGCGGCAGGCGGTCAGGGAGAACTTGCCGTCCTCCGTGCACTCATCCGCGCCGATGCCCAGCACTTCGCTGATCTTATTGAACAGGTCGCCCGAGCCCTTGACGTAGCAGGCGGTGCCGAGGCACACGGAAACATTGTAAACGCCCTTGGGAGAAAGCGCGAACTGCGCGTAGAACGTCGCCACGCCGTACACCTTTTCCAGAGGCACGTTCATGCCGTCCGCGATCATCTGCTGCACCTCAAACGGCAGGTAGCCGTAGATTTCCTGCGCCTCCTGCATGACCGTCATCAGGCGGCTGGAATCCGACTTGTAGGTGTCGATCACATCCAGCAGTTTCTGCTTCTGCTCAGCGGTGCCCTTAAAAGGAAGCTTGCTGATCTTTTTTTGCATGTTGCCTTTTCCTCCTTGCGGATATTCATACTCGCCGTTCGGTATACTGCCGCACGGCAACCCTCCGTTGAAAACGGGAGGGCCCTCTTTAGCAATATACGCTATACGCTAATTTAATAGTATACCAGAAGCGGTGGGGAATTTCTACAGGATTTCTTCAAAATTCGAGAAAAAACCCATTGTTATTTTTATAACAATCCAGCTTTTTGCTATTATTTCTGAAAGTTTTCCAAAAAATTGCCCTATGTGTACAGGGTTAGTTTTGGCTTACACTTTTGATGCTTTCTGAAAGGATGCTTCCACCCTGCGGATTTCTTCCCCGTTTTTCTCTTCTCGGCTTCGCAGGGTCCAGCCGGTAATCTGAACGAAATCGGTATTTGTCTCCAGGCAGGTCACCCAATAGGTGATATTGATTCCCTCCATCGTTCCGCGTACTTCTGTAAGGTAACCGGTCCGTCCGTTCACTGAAAAAGGCTCCGCCTGCGAAACCAATGCGTCTTCCACGGTATCCTCCATCTGCCCAATCACGGCATTCCGGTAATCTTCGAGCGTTACGCTGCTTTCAAAATCCTCTTTGCTTTCCGTTAGAACGACGAGATATTTTTCCTGCAGCCGGTTTCCCACGGCCAAAACCGCTTGATCGCCCAATTCCTCCATCTCGTCTTCCCAGTCCCCCGGTACGGTAATCCGGTATCTTCCATCCGTGCTGGTTACGGTCTTCTCCTCGTCCGCCGCCTGGTTGCCGGCAAGCGCCCGTCCCAACTGGATAATATTACAGCCGGCGAGAGAGACCGCCGCCGTAGTTGTCAGCAGAACCGCACACAGCCCGGCTAATATTCGCTTTAGCGCTTTCATTCTTCGTTCCTCCGTTTCCTTCTTCTTTTCCGTTGTGTCAAAGCATTACCGTCAGGATGATCCCGGCGATCCAGTTCAGGATGGAGATCACCAGAAACAAGATGCTCAGCACAAGACCAGCCGTCGCCATTCCGCGAGCGGTGCTTTTCCTTCCCACGACGCCGGCGGGAATGCCGATCGCGCCCAGAATCACGCCGGCAATCGGAAAAAAGCATCCCGCGATGCTGCACAGCCCCATCACCAGGGAAAGGGTTGCTTTATTGGTCGGATTATGAACCGCCACCGGAATCGGCGCTGTCGGGACGCCGTTATAGGCCGGTGTGGCCGATCCAGCCGGTATGGCGCCTCCCTCCGCCGAAACGGGCGCGCCCACGCCGTCGGACGGCGTTGATACGGAATATGGCGCGGAAACCGGCGCGCCGGGAATATTCGCCGGCTGATACAGAAGCGCTACCAGCGCATTCACCTTATTCTTCAAGGCCGCCTTGACCGCAAAGCCCATGGCGCCGTCCAGACCCATTTCGCCGCAATACACGCCGGGGAGGATGGCATATTTGATCCACGCCTCCAAATGAACCATCCCGCCGGAATACTGTAGCTTGATAAACTGCGGGCCGGACAAAACGCCCACCCCTTTTTTCCAGACGACCTCCCCCTTGAGAGAGGTCAGGACAAAGCCCTCCTTTTTCAAAAAATCCTCGGAGACAAACTGAATGAAATCATCCGGTTTGCCCGTGTTGAAATCCACAACGTACCTCTTGCCCATACCTGTAAAACACCCTTCCTCATAAAATAAGCCTATATGGCTTTGGCATCGGTCTGCCCGCCTATTCGCCCTGCTCGTCGAGGGTCAGGCGGTAAGACGGCAGGAATTCCTCCAAAAAGCAGTCCGCCGCCGGCAGAGCCATGGCGCGAATCGCTTCCTCCGTGGATTTCCGGGCCTGCTCGAACTCCCGGTTTCCCTGCTCCAGCTCCTCCACGCATTTGATCAGCGCCGCAAGCTTATCGGCCGCCTTGACCAGCCGCCGCTCCTCCGCCCACTTCCCGCCGGAGAGCAGCAGCGGCGCGTATTCCTCCCGCAGATCCTCCGGCAGCATGGAAAGCAGCTTTTTCTCCGATACGGTCTCCACCTGCCGGTACGCCTCCCGAATAGCCGGGTTGTAATATTTCACCGGCGTGGGCATGTCACCGGTCAGAATCTCCGGCGCGTCGTGGTACAGCGCCAGCAGCGCACAGCGCCCGGCATCCACCTGGCCGCCGAAGCGGCGGTTGGTCAGCACCGCCAGCGCATGAGCAAGCACCGCCACATCGTGGGAATGCTCGCAGATATTTTCCGCACGGGTATTTCGCATCAGCGCCCACCGATTGATATGTTTCATTCGCGAAAGCATCGCGAAAAAGGAATGTCCCATTCCCGTCCTCTTCCCTTCCGCAGTCCCTGTCTATTTCCTATTTGTCCTTTTCGTTCCGTTTGCACTGCCCGCGCCCTTCCTCTCCGAGCCGATAGGCGTCGAGGATATCCGCCGCGCATTCCGCCAGACAGGCGCAGGGCCTTTTTCTGTAATACTCCGCCGTTCGCTCGGACGGCTCCGGAGACCGGTCCCGGCCGTCGAGTCCCAGCAGCTCCCGGCAGACGATCGACCCGTTGATTTCCCGGAAGCGTCCCGCCAGCTCCTGCGTCATTTGATACGTCCTTTTCTTTTCCTCCCTGTCCTTTGGGTCGGCGTAGCCGTACTTTAATCCGGCCGCCATCAGCATCCCGGAAACCGCGCCGCAGACCTCCCGCATCCGCCCCATTCCCCCGCCAAAGGGCGAGGCGAGACGCATCGCAGTCTTCCAATCAAGTCCCAGCTCCTCCGCGTAAGCGCCGAGCACCGCTTGGGCGCAGGTATACCCCTGCTCAAACAGGGCGCGGGCGGCTTTTCCTTTACCGCTGTTTTCCTCCATGAGCATTCAAATCCCTTTCTATCCGTCAATTGATTACAGGTCCAGCCCCAATGCATGCATAAAGCGCCCCTTATGGGCAAAATAGAGGGCATTTTCGATTTTCAAGCAAAGCCTTAAATCTCCATCCGGTCGGACAGGGAGCGCATCGCCAGGATAGTGCGGGAAATCAGGTCGTCCAGTTCCCAGCCCAGCATGGCCGCGCCGTCCTCGATCACCTGGCGGGAACAGCCGGCCGCGAAGGTCGACGTTTTGTATTTCTTCTTTACGGATTTCAGTTCCAGGTCGGCCACACTGCGGGAAGGCCGCATCAGCGCGACCGCACCGATCAGGCCGGTCAGCTCATCCACTGCGTAAAGAACCTTTTCCATCACATGCTCCGGCCGGATATCCACCGTCAGGTTATAGCCATGGCTGGCGGTCGCCCGGATCAATCGCTCGTCCAGGCCCCGTTCCCGCATGATTTCCTGGGAACGAAGGCAGTGCTCCTGGGGATACTGCTCGAAATCCAGATCGTGCAGCAGACCGACGATTTCCCAGAACTCCCGGTTTTCAGGATCGTATTCCGCCGCGAAATATCCCATTACCCCGGCAACGATTTCCGCGTGGCGGAGATGGAACGGCTCCTTGTTATACTCCCGCAGCAGCGCCTCCGCCTCGTCTCTGGACGGTATCTTTCCCATGGTGAGTCATCCTTCCTTGTCTGATGCCTTTGGGCATTCTCTAATGCTTTTATTATATATTAGGGCGGCGCTCTTGCCAAGAGGAGATTGTAGGATATGCGTGAATATTCCGGCAGCCAGGCGTTAGGAAACGGGCTAAATTTCCATTTCTGTCTTTTGCCCCATGCATTTTTCTTCTTCCCGGCGGCACAATAAACGAAAGTGCATGAATCGGCGGAAAGGGGCGGCGAGAATGCGAAAACCATTAAACCAGAGGAAACTGGGAAAAAAGGAGAAAAACGCCAAACGAATCGTTACGGGCGCGCTCGCCGGCGCCGCCAACGGCTTTTTCGGCTCAGGCGGCGGCCTGTTTCTGGTGCCGATGTTTACCAAATGGCTGAAGATGGATCAGCGTCGGGCGTTCGCCACCTCGATAGCGGTCATTTTTCCCCTGTCGGCAGTCTCTCTTTTCGTCTATTTTCTGAAAGGCGGTCTGGACTTCTCCTCGGTATTCCCCACCCTGCTGGGCGGACTGGCCGGCGGACTGATCGCCGGCCGAATCTTTGGAAAAGTCCCGATCACGCTCCTGCGGAAGGGCTTCGGACTGCTGATCCTGTACGGCGGGATACGGGCGGTGCTGCTGCTTTGACTGCTTTCTGGAATTTTGTGGTAGGACTCCTGACCGGCGTTCTCAGCGGCTTCGGGATCGGCGGCGGGTCTCTGCTGATCCTGTACCTGACCAGTTTCGCCGGGGTCAACCAATACGTCGCCGGCGGGATCAATTTGCTGTATTTTCTTTTCTGCGCGCCGGCCGCGCTGATTTCCCACATCCGGAATCGTCTGATCGACGGCCGGACGGTTCTCTGGTGTACGGCGGCGGGCGTGGTCACCTCCCTTCTGGCCGCATGGATTGCGGGAATGATGGACGTCCGTCTCCTTCGCCGGATTTTCGGCGTTTTCCTGCTGTACATCGGCGTACGGGAGCTGCGCAGCAAACCGACTCAAGCCGAAGAGGAGGATAACTGACCGTTTCCTTCCCTGCACAGCAAAGCCCCCATGCATTAGCACGGGGGCTTCAATCCTAATTTTGCAGTTAGTTTCGCTTTTTGTTCTCCGCGGCCCTGCGCCGGGGTGCGGTTGCAGTCTCGGTGCAGCTTCACCGTTTGAACAAACACTCGATACAACTACGGACGGATCAGAACATCGGACTCATCCTTTATTCATCAAATTTGCCGTACAAGGTATCGCCGGGTATCGCCGGGCTTCGCCCGATCGCTTTTGGAAACAATCTATATCAATATTCTGTTTTTGGATGGAGAAGGCTATTCCTGCGCGGATTTCCCCGCCGCTTCCGCCATCCCGGCGCCAGCAACGCCCATTCAGCTTGGTTCCGCCGTCTGCATTTGAGAGCAAAACAACATTTCGACATTTCATATCGCCCGGAAGCGTTGATCCCTGGTCTAAGAAGCGATGCAATATAGAAATTTTACAAGGCTTCCGCTTTCCGTTTTTCCACTCCGGAACAACCCGTGTCCCTTTTCGGAAAAACCGCGGCTCTTCGACTCATTGAACGATTCCCTGGAAAACGGTTATCGGCGAACCTTCTGAATCCGCCCGCAGCGGGAGATTCCCGTGCGGGCCAACGGCTGGTTTTCAATGTCTGTGTGCACTGGAATCACCCCTTTCCAAAAGCCCTTTTCCAGCCGGCTGTACTCTCCAGCCAGTTCCTAGAAGGCTTTACGCTTTTCTCTCTTGCTTTTGACCTTTCCTTTTGTCATTCTTACTGTAGCACGCGAAGTTGTTTTTGTCAATAGTTTTCGTTAATAAATTTTAAACTAATTATGAAATTTTACCATTGCTGAATACCTCTTGACGAATGCATCCGGAAACGGTACAATAAAAACAGCCCAGAATCCGAACGGCGTTCCCAAACCCGAACCAAATGGAACGGGGCTGGAAAACGCCCGCTCCGGCGGGCGCTTAATGGAAAGGAAAGTGAATCCCATGGCCGATGAATATGGCGCGGATCTGGTCACCGTCCTGGACGAGGACGGAAAGGAACACGAATTTGAGTTGATCGACGCGATCGAAACCGACGACGGACGATATGTCGCCCTGTTGCCGGTTTACGACGACCCTTCGGAAACGCTGAACGACGACGGCGAATTGATCATTTTGCAGGTCGGCGAGGAGGATGGCGGGGAAATGCTGCTTCCCATCGAGGACGACGAATTGTTTGACGAAATCGCCGAGATTTTCGAGGAACGTCTCTCCGATCTCTATGAAATCGAAGAAATGGAAGGCGAACCGGAAGAGCTGAACTGAAGAAGGTAAGAAGCCGAGCAATATCGGCGCAGCGCAAAACGAGAGACATGGTTTGCCAATGTTTTCCCTGTGTGCTGCGACGGCGGAATACAGCTTTCTTTCCCTGCCTTGTGCGTGGACTGCCGCCTTATAACCCTACTACACTTTGATATCGGGAGCTTATCTCCGGGGCCGGATTGCAGACCTCCCCGCCGCAGGATAAATCTTGCGGCGGGACGAAGGGAGCAGGAACGTCCCGGGCGGCGCCCACCTGCTGACGTTAGTAGCAGGTTATCGCTGGCGGCGATACGGCTTGGCGGGGCCAAATTAACGATAAGAGGGTTTGCCGTTTTACGGCAAACCCTCTTTTGTTGTAGCCGAAATAAACCCCCGGTTCTACCGGGGGAGCGGTAAAA
>CAUGOD010000044.1 GCA_959601025.1 uncultured Oscillospiraceae bacterium | reverse complement strand
CCCCATTCCTTAGTACAAGTATATCATACTTGTCTAACTAATGGGGTGCAGTTCACCAACGGTTGCGCGGCGGTTTGCAGTTTTATCAGCCGCTGTCGGAGAATCCTACGGCTCTGTTGGAATATCGCCGTGGCAAGCCATCAAACGAGGCCGTCTCTTATGCGCGGGTCCGGCGGCGCTTCGAAAGCGCTAGGGAAACGGCAAGGCCCAGCGCGCCGGCTGCCAGAACAGAGAAAGACAGGGCGGAACCGGAATCTCCCGTTGCCGGACTGGTCGGCTTGGCCGAAGCCGGCGTGGCGGTTGATACCGTGGCTTCAGTCGACGACGTGGCGCCGGGGACGGTGGAATCCGAAGGCTTGGCCAGCGTGGGGATCGTTTCGCTCCGCGTCAGCTGGCAGATCAGGCAGGTGAAGAGCTTTTCCCCTTCTTCGGTCTCGGTGGCGTCCCACAGAATTTCGCCGTTGTCCCATACATGGGCGGCCAGATCAAAGCGGAGTTCGGGGTCGTCGCCGCAGATGGCGGGATGCCAGTGCTGCTCCTCATCGCCGTCCCAAATGGCGTCCAGGTATAGATTTTCCGAAATGATCGCCTGGGATATGGAAACACTGGGATCGTCCGGAAGGGCGAGACCGCTTCCGTCCTCCTTCACAACGGCGGGAACATCGAAGAACTCGCCATCCTCGGTGGTGTAGAGGTACATATCCGCCGCTTCGATCGAGCCGTTCTCGCTTCCGGCGTTGTAGAAGGCGCAGGCGTTTTCGCTTTCCGGATTCGCCGCCGCCAGAATGGCGCCGCCGGAAACGGTCAGGCTGTTTTCGGTATAAACGCCGATGCAGGCGCTGTCGGCGGCGCCGGCAATGTCGCCGTCAAGCGAAATGCCGCTCAGGCCAACCACAAGACCGCCCTCAACCGTCACGTTTTTGCCGTAAAGCGCCTGACTGCCGGACGTTCCGCCCAGACCGGCGGCAGCCACCAGCATCCCACCGGAAACCGTTATGTCTCCGATGGCGCGGACGCCTGCGGAACGGCCGCCACCCTCCGCGCCGCCGGCCATCGTCACGATATTGCCGCCGCTGACGGCGATATCGCCGCCGGCCGCAATGCCGAGACAGTCGCCCTCCGCCACCGGGCCGACGATAACCATAACGCCGCCGGACTGGCTGTCGGTCAGATCAAACGTCAGATCGCCTGTACACTGAATGCCTTGGAGCGCTCCGGCAGGCTCTTCGTTTGCCAGAGTAATCATCAGGGTTCCTTCCCCTGTGATCGTCAGGTTCCCTTCGGCCTGAATCCCACAGCCGCTTGTTCCCGCGCCAGAAAGGAGGTTTCCGCCTTCACCTGCGAGCACCAGGGTGGAGTCCGCCGGCAGCTGAATGCCGAGAAGCGCGTCGTCTTCCTGCATCAACAGAAAGTCGCGGAGCGTCAGCGTTTTGTCCGCGGCGTTCCAGCTCCAGCCCTCGTCTTCGTTCGATTCGTCCTTAGTGAACGAAGCGCAGTTCAAGGGTTCAGTGCGCAGTACAGGCTCGTCTTCCTCTGCGGTAGCGGAAAGGGGAAGGGCGGCGAACAACAGGGCGGCCGCCAACAGGAGGGACAGCCGTTTTCCGGATTTTCGGCCGGAGAGGCGGGACATGTGGGGCATATGGGGCATTAACATGTTTTTGGCTCCTTTTTCTTATATTTTCCTGAAATTCTACCGCAATTCATTCTGAACATTATAGCGAATTGGATAAAATTTCAGGATAAAGTATAAGGCAACTGGAAGCGACTGTCAATAGAATTTAAAAAAATAACAAAAATGGATTGTTCTTCCTCTTTTTTGTTCCGTTTCATTCAGGTTAATTCAGGCCCTGCTCGCTTACCCGGTCAAACAGCCGGCGAACCTCTTCCGCCAGGGGGCGGTTTTCCGGCTTCACTAGCTCCGGGTCGGCGGCGATCAGGCTACGTGCTTCCGCCTGCGCGTCGAGGAAGAGGGGCATATCCCCGTTCAGGTCGGCAATTTTCAGGTCAGGCAGCCCATGCTGGCGGGAGCCAAAGAAATCTCCCGGCCCGCGCAGCTTCAGGTCCTCGTCCGCGATTTTGAAGCCGTCGTTGGTGGAGCACATTATCTTCAGCCGCCGGATCGCCTCCTCGTTTTTCGCGTCGGAGATCAAAATGCAGGTGGACCGGTATTGTCCGCGGCCCACCCGTCCCCGGAGCTGGTGGAGCTGCGCCAGCCCAAAGCGCTCGGCGTTTTCGATCACCATCAGCACAGCGTTCGGTACGTCCACACCGACCTCAATGACGGTGGTGGAAACTAGGATGGACAGCTCGTTTCGGGCGAAAGCGGTCATCACCCGCTCCTTTTCCGCCGGCTTCATCCGGCCGTGGAGCAGCCCGAGAGCATAGCCCCGGAAGGGGCCGGCGGCCAGCCTCCCGGCATATTCGGTCGCGCTGGCGAGATCGGCCTCTCCCGTCATTGCATCCTCGCTCTCTTCGACGAGGGGGCAGACGATATAGGCCTGCCGCCCCTCCGCAATATGCTTTTTGATGTAATTGTAGGCCCGTTCCCGCTTGTCTCCCCGTACGGCGTAGGTTTCGATCGGCTGTCGTCCGGGCGGCAGCTCGTCCAGAACCGAAACGTCGAGGTCACCGTAGATGATCAGGGCGAGGGTGCGGGGAATGGGAGTGGCGGACATGACCAGCATATGGGGATTCACCCCCTTGGCCGCGAGCTTCGCCCGCTGTCCGACGCCGAAACGGTGCTGTTCATCGGTCACCACCAGGCCGAGCTTTTGAAAAGCGACGCCGTTCGAGAGCAGGGCATGCGTGCCGACGACCAGGTCGATCCGTCCGTCCGCCAGCCGGGCGAGGACGTCCTTTTTTTCAGCGGCGGGCTGGGAGCCGGTGAGCAGCCCCACCCGCACGCCGCCCGGACCGAGAAGGGAGGAGAGGGAGCGGGCGTGCTGCTCAGCCAGAATTTCAGTAGGCGCCATCAGCGCCGCCTGCCAGCCGTTTCGAATCGCGGTGTAAGCCACCCCGGCCGCGACGGCGGTTTTGCCGCTTCCCACGTCCCCCTGTACCAGCCGGCTCATGGGGTGGGAGCCCCGCATATCCCCCACGCAGTCGGCGATTGCCCGGCGCTGCGCCCCGGTGGGTGAAAAAGGCAGGAGGGCGTAGAAAGCCTCCGTATGATCGGTTTCTATCACAGCGGCGTTTTCACTGCGGGAGCGGCCTTTCAGGCGAAGCAGCCCGAGCTGGAGAATCAGAAGCTCCTCAAACACCAGCCGTTTGCGGGCGACCGCGAGCGTTTCCCCGCTGGTGGGAAAATGGATGTTTTCCCAGGCAAAACGACGGGTACACAGCCCGTGCCGGAGGCGCAGCTCATCCGGCAGGGGATCGTCGTCCAGCTCTGTGTCCAGCGCCTCCAGCGCCCGGGCTACGCAGCCTTCGATTACCCGGGTGGAAAGCCCCTCCGTCTGGCGGTAGATCGGCCGAATACGCTGGCCGTCCCCAGCCGGCTCAATCAGGGGAGAGACCATTTCCCGATGGGTGAAGTCCCCGCCCACCGGGCCGAACAGCAGGTATTCCTCGCCGACATGAATCTTCGCGGCGGCGTATTTGTTGTTAAACAGCGTGACCTTCATCCGCGCGGAACCGTCGCTCACCGTAAATTTATAGAGGGTCAGCCCCTTGCGCACCCGATGCTCGGCCGGAGCCTGCAGCGCGGTCGCTTTGATACAGCAGGACTCCCCGAGGGGCGCGTCCTGGATCGTGGTCAGCTTTGACCAGTCCTCATAACTGCGGGGGACGTTCCGCAGCAGCTCGCCCACCGTAGTCACGCCCAGCCGGGCGAACTGGGCGGCACGGTGTTCGCCTACGCCTTTCAGGTAGCGCAGGGACATATCCATGGTGATCGGGGAAACGGAAGCCATACCGGCCGCCTCCTTCCTAGTGCGCCGCCCGGTCAGATTCTCTGCCGGCCTTATCCGGCGGCGCAATCGGCATTGTACCATAGCGCCGCCCGGCCGGATTCTCTGCGAGCCTGTTCCGGCGACGCAATCGAAAATGTCTGTCGGCATTTTCTCAACGTTGTCAGTATACCATACCCGTTCCTTTGCCGCAAGGAATCCCGGTTTGTGATGCGAATAATCCGGCGGATCGCCGCCTATATATGGAAGGAACGATAAACGCAAGGGAAGGATGCCTTTATGTACTGGACGGTACGGCTCCAGCGCAGTTTGTGCGCCATGGCGGCTGTTTTTCTGGCGGGGCTGGTCTGCGTCGGGATTGGGCTGGGAACCTCACCGGCCGCTTCGGCGGAAGCGGAGTCGTCGGAAGGGATTGCCCTGCCGATCGTGATGTATCATGGACTGCTGAAGGAGGAAAAGCGACAGGGGCAGTATGTGATTTCCCCTGACCTTTTCGAGAGCGACTTACAGTATCTGACGGAGCACGGCTATACCACCGTGGTAGTGCAGGACCTGATCGACTATGTGACGAGTGGCGTCCCGCTGCCGGAAAAGCCGATCATGCTCACCTTTGACGACGGATATTACAACAACTATCTGTATGCCTATCCGCTTTTACAGAAGTATCAGTGCAAGATGGTGCTGTCTCCCATCGGCCGATACGCCGACCAGGACAGCACGGAAAAGACTCTCCACGCGAACTATTCCAACGCCACCTGGACCCAGCTGAAAGAGATGATCGAGTCCGGGTTAGTGGAAGTACAGAACCATACCTACGATATGCATGGGGACGGAAAGAAAACCAAACGGAAGGGCGCCAAAAAGGTAAGCGGGGAGAGCGTGGAGCAATACGCCGAAGCCCTGCGGGAGGATGTGCAGAAAATGCAGGACGCCATGACCAAAAATACCGGTTTCACCCCTACGGCGTTCGTATACCCCTTTGGCGCGGTCAGCAAGGAATCCCTTCCCATACTCAAGGAGATGGGCTTTCAGGCAACCTTGATCTGTGAAAGCCGGATCAATACCATTACCCGGGATTCCGCCTGTTTATATGGACTGGGCCGGTACCTCCGCCCGCCGAAAACCGACAGCGCCGCCTTTTTTACAAAAACCATGAAACTTGTCGAGTGAACCGCTATTCCTTTGAAGGAGAGACGGCAGACTGAAAGGAGTTTGTACCTATGCCACGGATTTACTTAAGCCCATCTCTGCAGGAGGGCAACCCTACCGTCCTCGGAATCTCTGAGGAGGAGCTGATGAACCGCGTAGCGGACGCCATGGAGCCGTATCTGCGTTCCAACGGCATCGAATTTACCCGCAACCGACCGGATATGACCCTGTCTCAGGTGATTGTCGAGTCCAATCAGGGAAATTATGACCTGCACCTCGCCCTGCACTCCAACGCCTCACCGGAGAGCCTGGCCGGCCGTCTGCGGGGGACGGACGTGTATTATTATGAGCCGAGCGCGGCGGGGCGGCAGGCCGCTACGGTGCTGGCGAATCACTTCAAGGAAATCTATCCCGATCCGTCGCTGGTGAAAGCGGTTCCCACCACCTCGCTGGCGGAGGTATCCCGCACCCGTGCGCCCGCCGTGCTGATGGAACTGGCCTATCACGACAATCTCGAGGACGCGCAGTGGCTCGCGGACAATATAGACGCTATCGCCCGCAATATCGTACAAGGGCTGGATATCTATTTTGGCCTTCCATTTGTAGATGCCTCCGCTCCACGGATGGGGACGGTGGCGACCGATCGGGGCAGTCTCAATATCCGCAGCCGCCCGGATTTGACCGCTTCTATTCTCACCTCCGCGCCAAAAGGGGCGCCGATCACGATCCTCGGCCAGTGGAGGGACTGGTATATCGTGAACTACAACGGCGTGGACGGTTACGCCGCCAGCCGGTATATTCAGGTATAACAAATATAACAAAAAGGACGGAGACATACGGTACATACGACGACGCCAGCTTTTGCTGTTGGAAGATGCACTTTTCTCCCTTTGGAAGGCCCGGAAAAGCACGGCGAGCACAATGCCGGAGCGGCCGACCGCTTATGATGCGGCGGGGGAGGTGCTCGCCATGTACGGAGCCTCGCTGAAAAACCTCGAAAGATATCCGGAGTTCGGCTGACCGAGCTCCGGATGAAATAGAATATATTCGATTGCTGCGGGATCGTTCCGGTCAGTCGAGGATTTCCAGCCAGTACCCATCCGGATCGGCGATGAAATACAAATCCATTTCGCGGTTTTCAAAGCAGATGCAGCCCATTTCCTCATGCAGGGCATGGGCGGCCTTTTTGTCCGGTACCCGGAAGGCGAGGTGGAATTCCCCTTCGCCCAGATCGTATGGCTGGGGATGCTCCCGCAGCCAGGTCAGCTCCAGCTGGAAGTCGCTTTCCCCATCTCCCAGAAAGACGATAATGAACGCGCCGTCCGGGCCGTTTACCCGGCGAACCTCCCGCAGCCCGAGGGCTTTCTCATAAAAGGCGAGACTGCGGTCCAGATCGCAAACGTTGAAGTTAACATGCAGAAAGCGGGAAGTCATACCGATTCCTCCTGAATTTTAAAACCGGCCCGAACGCATTCGGGCCGGTCGATTTTTGTTTTCCGAAACACCAGGAGGGGAGGCGGGCCCGTACATCCGTTCCGCCTCATCCCGGGAAACCGGATCGATCATTCTACCGAAAGGAAGTAATAATACACCGGCTGGCCGCCGTTTACGATGGTGATATCTACTGTATCCCCGACCTTCGCCTGGACGGCTTCCCGTACGGCCTCGGCGTCGGCCTCCTCCATCCCCTCGCCATAGATCAGGGTGATGAAGCTGACCTCCTTACCCGTGATCTTGCGGGTGTTGATGATGCTCTTGGCCAGCTTGACCGCGGCATGACGGATATCGCTGTCCGTAAAGACCACCTTACCGTTCTCAAGGGCGAGGATTTCCCCCTCCTTGATGGCGTGGCCGCCGAAGTCGCTGTCCCGGGCGGCGAAGGTGACCGAACCGGTAGAGACGTTGTCCGCCGCCTTCATCATGTTCAGCAGGTTTTCCTCCTCCGTTGCGTCGGGATCGAAGCCGAGCATGGCGGAGATGCCCTGCGGAATGGTGCGGGTCTGGAGCACATGTACCTTGCGGTCGGCCAGCGGTACCGCCTGTTCCGCCGCAAGGATGATGTTTTTATTGTTCGGCAGCACATAGACCACCTTGGCCGGTGTGGCCTGGATGGCGTTCAGGATATCGTCGGTGGAGGGGTTCATGGTCTGTCCGCCCGACACGATGAAATCGCAGCCGAGGTCGGTGAACAGGGCGCGCAGCCCTTCGCCGGCGGCAACAGCGACAAAACCGACTTCCTTTTCCGGTTCCGCTCGCGGCGGAATCTCCGGCCCGGCGTTCTCTTCCGGCACCCAGGCGGCGTTTTCATGCTGGATGCGCATGTTCTCCACCTTCACCGTTTCGAACTGGCCGTATTTCACGCCTTCGGACAGCGCCTTGCCGGGGTCGTTGGTATGGACGTGGACCTTGATGATCTCGTCGTCGTCCACCACCACGACGCAGTCGCCAATGGATTCCAGATACGCGCGCAGGCGCAGTGGATCGCGGGTGTTGCCCTTTTCCCGGCCGACGATAAATTCGGTGCAATAGGTAAAGGTGATCTCGGTTTCAAATGAACCGGCGGCGCTGGCCGATTTGACCGGCGCCGCGGCAGCTGGCTCCTCGCCCTCCACGACCGCGCCGCCTTCAAACACGGCCTGCATCGCGCGCAGAATGATGCACAGGCCCTGGCCGCCCGCGTCTACCACGCCGGCTTTTTTCAGCACCGGCAGAAGCTCGGGGGTGCGCTGCAGGGAGGCTTCCGCCTCCACGCAGATCGCTTCCCACACGGGGGAGAGGGAGGGATCGGCTTCTGCCGCCTCGCGTCCCTTGGCGGCCCCCTCGCGGGCTACCGTCAGGATGGTGCCTTCCGTGGGTTTCATGACCGCCTTGTACGCGGCCTCTACCCCGAGGGTGAGCGCAGCGGCCAGATCGGCGCCGTTGGCCTCCGCCTTGCCCTTCAGTCCCTTGGAAAAGCCGCGGAAGAGCAGGGAAAGGATAACGCCGGAGTTGCCGCGCGCCCCGCGCAGCAGGGCGGCGGAAGCGACGTCGGCGACCTCGCTGACGGTCGGGTCGTTCAGGCGGGCGAGCTCCCGTCCTGCGGCGGAGAGGGTCATGGACATATTGGTGCCGGTGTCCCCGTCGGGAACCGGGAAAATATTCAACTCATCCACCGAATGCTTCGCTTTCGCGAGACAGTTGGACGCGGAGATCATCGCGTCGCGTAGAATCTTACCTTGAATCAACATTAAGCACTCCCTTGAAGGTGCTCCACCGCGGCACGGCGCCGCCGGTCGGGCCGCACCGAATTATTCGGATTTCATCCCATCCACAAAAACATTGACCTTTTTGACCTGCAGGCCGGTGGCTTCCTCGACGGTGTAGCGCACCTTGTTTACAATGCTTTTGGCGATGGCGGATATATTCATCCCATAAATCACGGAGATATGCAGATCCACGATCAGCTTATCGTTTTCACTGCGTACGCGGATGCCCTCGTCCGCATAGGAGCGGCGGGAAATCAGCGAACGCAGCCCCTGCTTCGCGCCGCTTTTGACCATGCCCGCCACACCGTAGCAGGAGGAAGCCGCGTTCCCCACGAGATACGCGAAGTATTCCTGCGAAATTTCAATGGTGCCCAGATGGTTTTCGATTTGAATCATACGATTGACCTGCCTTTCCGGTTTTTTGCCGCCGCCGCGATGCCGCGTCGACCAAAGGCCTGTAAGCGTCCCGGCGAAGCCGTTGCTTCGCTTTTAAGAAAAACTCCATCCGCCGATCCCGTAATACGCGTTGAAAGCGGTGGGGGCGACCCCGGTGAGGGAGCGGTCATAAGCCGCCAGCCCCTCCCGCCAGCAAAGGGGGATGAAGGGAACGTCCTGCGTAAAAGCGTCGATAAATTCCTGCAGTGTTTTTCCGCCCGCGAGGTATTCGCCGTAAGCGGCCGCGGCGTTTCCGCCGGTATTGATTCCGTAAGCGGCCGGTCCGCCGGAGGTGAAGAAGGGCCAGAGCGCCATGTTGGCGGGCAGGCGGATTTCCCCGAGATACAGCGTGAAATCGCCGGATTTCAGCCGTTCGCCGTACTCCTCGAAGGGGAGGCTGACGACCGTAACCGACACGCCCGCTTTAGCAAGCTGCTGCTGGAGAAGCTCCGCCGCCGCGGCGCGGAAGCTGTTGCCTTCGCTGACCAGAAGCTCCACGGAAAGCGGATTTCCATCCGTATTATTATAACCTGCCTGTTCCAATTGTGCAACCGCTACCGCAATATTTTCGTTTGCGTCAAATCCCTTCAATTCGACAGCGACGTTCCATTGCTTGCTGAAGGGGGCGACGGCCGGCTGCGCCCGTCCAGCAAACGCGTTGGAGGCGAGATCGGTCCGGCTGATCGCCGTGGAAAGCGCGCCTCGTACCGTGGGGGAGGACAAACCGGCCTTCCCGCTGTTGATCCCCAGGAATACCAGCGTGTTCAACGGGACGTTGATGTTCGCGCTGGAGGTGCGCGGAATGTCCCCGCTGGAAAGGTCGTCGAAATAAAAGCTGATCGCACCGCTTTCCAGCCCGCGGATAGTGGCGTCGCCGTTTGGATAATCCTTGAGTCGGATCACCGGAAGCGAGGGGGAATCGGTATGTGGGTTGGCTTCCAAAAAGGGTTCGTCGCCCGTTTTGTATACATATGGGCCGCTGCCTACCGGGGAATCCGCCGTCCCGCTTTTAATAACGGGGAAGGAGAGACAGGCCGCGGCGTTCGGGTCGGGAGACGAGAGGGTAAAAGTAACCGTTCCGTTCCCAGCCGCCGCGCTTTCCACATTTTTCAAAAGCACCTTATAATTGTCTGACGCTTTTGCCAGCTGAAAAGAAGCGGCCGCGTCCGCCGCTGTGACGGCTGAACCGTCCGAAAAAACCGCGTCCTCCCGGATCGCGGCTGTCACCGTGTTCCCCGAGACCGAAACCGAGGAGGCCAGCGCGGGCTGAGGCGTCCATTCTGCATCCAGGGCGGTCAGTCCCTGATAGAGCAGGGGCGCAAGCTCCAGATTGCTGCGGGTGCGGGCGGCAAAGGGATTCAGGGAATCCCCGCTGCTATAGCAAAGGGCGAAGTCCTTTGTTTCCGGCGTTTCCGGTTCCGAAGCGCCGGAGGACGGGATCGATTCCGGTTCGGAATGCTCGTAATAGCTTTTGGGCAGGGTGGAACAGCCCGCCAAAAGGGCAGCGGAGGTCAGAAGCAGCAAAGCGGCAAGGGTGCCCGGTCGTTTCATGCGTTTCAAGCAGACTCTCCTTCCCGATCACAGGGAATCCAGCAAACGGAATGCAGGAAATCCGGATAGCTGGATTCATGGAAAAACGGTTGCCGGGCAATTGACCCGGCCGCCGTCGCTTCGCGTCGCCATCGTTTTTCTCACCAGCGTTGATCGTAATGGCAAAATATCTTCGTAGGTTATTTATGATGAAATGCGGCGGTATTTTTCAGTCGACATTCAGCCGTTCGACGGCGACTGTTTTTCCGGTCGCGTCGTCCAGCGTGAGCAGTACGGCGTTCATCCGGCAGGGGCCGTCCGCCGTGCTGAAACGAACGGGTAGCTTGCCGTGCATCTTGGCAATTGACTGTTCCGGCCGTATCCCCAACACCGAATGGATCGGGCCGGTCATCCCCACGTCGGTAAGAAAGCCCGTACCCTCCGGCAGAATCTGCTCGTCGGCGGTCTGGACATGGGTATGGGTGCCGACCAGCGCCGAGATACGGCCGTCGGCATAATAGGCGAGCGCCTTTTTCTCCGCCGTGGCCTCCGCATGGAAGTCCACAATACAGAAGCGGGGATTCCCCGCCTCCTTCAGCAAGGCGTCAAGCGTGTCGAAGGGACAGGCAAGCGGCTCCATGTATACCAGCCCCATCAGGCTGATTACCGCCAGCTGATACCGACCCCGGTCCAACATATACAGCCCGCGGCCGGGGGCGGAAGCGGGATAATTCGCCGGCCGGAGAAGGGCCGGGTTTTCCTCCAGCGTTTCGTACAGTTCCCGTCGGCGGAAGATATGGTTTCCGCCGGTGATCACGTCCGCGCCGCTGTCGAAAAGGTGACCGGCGGCGGCCGGGGTCAGACCGTTGCCGTCCGCGGCGTTCTCCCCATTGACAATGCAGACGTCCACGCCGTAATGGCGCTTGACGCCGGGAAGGACACGGCGGAGATGGGCGCAGCCTGCGCTGCCTACCACATCGCCGACGCAAAGAATATGCATAGTGTTCCCTACTCTCCCAGTTCTTTTACAGCCGTCAGGAATCCTCTCTCCCAGAAAACCGATCCCTGCCGCTGCGGAGAAAGGCAGTACAGAGCTTCCTCTGCGATTGAATCGCAGTCAGTCGCACACCGTTTTTATTTTATCATCAAAGCAACAGAAAATCAACCATAAGAAAATGAACAATGGAAAAAGGAGGTATCCGGAATGGAAAAGACCTCCTTAGCATGATCCGCCGTCCCGGGAATATGCGGGGAAGGCGAAAAGTGAGGCCGGGCCGAACATGCAAAAAAGCGGAACGACGGCTGTCGTTCCGCTTTCGCAGGCTGTTCCAGACTATTTCGCAAAATCGATGGCGCGATTTTCACGGATCAGGTTGACCTTGATCTGGCCGGGATAATCAAGGTTGGCCTCGATCTTTTTGGCGATGTCCCGGGCCAGCAGGACCATCTGGTCGTCGTTCACCATTTCGGGACGGACGATAATACGAACCTCGCGGCCCGCCTGAATGGCGAAGGAGCGTTCCACACCGGTGAACTCGTTGGCGATTTCCTCAAGCTTTTCCAGACGCTTGATGTAGTTCTCCAGGTTTTCGCGGCGCGCGCCCGGACGAGCGGCGGAAATGGCGTCCGCCGCCTGCACCAGGCAGGCGACCACGGTCTTGGCCTCCACGTCGCCGTGGTGAGCCTGGATCGCATGGATAACCGCTTCGCTTTCCTTGTACTTCCGGGCGATGTCCACGCCGATCTCCACATGGGAGCCTTCGATCTCGTGGTCGACGGCCTTGCCGATGTCATGCAGCAGGCCGGCGCGGCGGGCAACCACCGGGTCGATTCCCAGCTCGCTCGCCATCATGCCGGAAAGGAAGGCGACCTCCATGGAGTGATTCAGCACGTTCTGCCCGTAGCTGGTGCGGTACCGCAGCCGGCCGAGCAGTCGCATGATCTCCGGATGGATACCGTGCAGGCCGGTTTCCAGAACGGCGCGCTCACCCTCCTGCTTGATGGTGGCTTCCACCTCGCGGCGGGCCTTCTCCACCATTTCCTCAATGCGGGCGGGATGAATCCGGCCGTCTGAGATCAGGCGTTCCAGCGCGATGCGGGCAATTTCGCGGCGTACCGGGTCGAAACCGGAAAGGGTAATCGCTTCGGGCGTGTCGTCGATGATGAGATCCACGCCAGTGAGGGTTTCGATCGCGCGTATGTTGCGGCCCTCACGGCCGATGATGCGGCCCTTCATTTCGTCGTTGGGCAGCGGCACCACCGAAACGGTGGTTTCCGCCACCTGGTCGGCGGCGCAGCGCTGGATTGCATGGGAAATCAGGTTGCGTGCGCGCTGGTCGGCATCTTCCTTGAGCTGGGCTTCGATCTCGTTGATCTTCAGGGCCTTCTCATGGGTGAGCTCGCTCTCCAGGTTGCCGAGCAGGTATTCCTTCGCCTGTTCGGCGGTGAAGCCCGAAATCCGCTCCAGCATTTCGAACTGCCCCTTTTTGAGGTTTTCCACATCCTCCAGGGTAGCGTCGATTTTTTTCTGCTTGGCGGCGATGGCTTCTTCTTTCTTTTCGCAGTTTTCGATTTTTCGATCGAGATTCTCTTCCTTCTGCTGGACGCGGCGCTCCTGCCGCTGGATGTCGGAACGGCGTTCCTTCAGTTCGCGCTCGGCGTCCGCCCGCTGACGCTGGGCCTCTTTGTTGGCTTCCAGCAGAATGTCCTTTTTCGTGGATTCCGCTGCGCTTTTGGCATTGCTCTTGATTCGCTCGGCTTCTGCCTCAGCCGATCCGATGGCGGCTTCCGCCGTTTTCATTCGATGAGATATACCCGCTTTAAAGGCAAGGAGACCGGCGACCACGCCGCCGACCACCAGGCCCGCTACGCAGAACAGAATGTAAAATACGATGTCAGGCACGTTAACTGCTACACCTCCTTGATTTTCTTTTTTCAATGTACTCAATTGCTCGTGGTATTAAGAGGGGAAACTTCCCCGGTCAATTTCTCGGGCTGGAAATCCCCGAACGGCTTTCTCCCGCGCGGCAGCGCCACCTGCCGCGGCCGGACCGGAATCTCCGGCGACGAAACGCCGTCGGAGACGAGGCATAACAAGGCTTTGGGATAAAAACCTAAAACATATTTTATATCTTTCGCCGGTTTCCTGTCAAGTGTAAAAATCCGTATTTCCTCTGGGGGTTGGTGGAAAACTGTGCAGAATCGACAATATTTTTCCCGGCAGTCCCAAAGCCTGTCAGACGACACCGCCAAAGGGACTCGCTGCCAATCGGCTTCTGACGGGCCATTTTGCTTGACGGGGCAGGTTGTCGGGATTATAATCAGAGAACATATATACAAATTCTGGCCGTCGTCGGCGCAGGTTTGGCAGTGAAAATTTTGGAAGCGGCGTTTTGAGAGAGCTTCAGGACGGCGCCGTGTACGGTGCATTTTCATGTTTGCGGAGGACAAGGCTCGAGATGGAGAGGAAAGGATGGATTCATCATTATGGATAAAAAGCGAATTGAAGCGGCTGTCCGAGAGATTTTGGAGGCAATCGGGGAGGATCCGAATCGGGAGGGTCTGCTGGAGACCCCCCGCCGGGTAGCGGATATGTATGAAGAGGTGTTTGCCGGGCTGGAAGAGGATCCTCGCCGGCATTTAAAGGTTTTTAATGAGGATCAGCACGACGAGATGGTGACGGTGCGGGATATTCCGTTGTATTCCATGTGCGAGCACCATCTCGTGCCCTTTATCGGGGTGGCGCACATCGCCTATATTCCTCGGGAAGGCCGGGTGATCGGCCTGTCCAAGCTGGCACGGATTGTGAATTCCTTCGCCCGCCGTCCCCAGCTGCAGGAACGGCTGACCGCCCAGCTGGCGGATTTCCTGGAGGCGGAGCTTAATCCGCAGGGGGTGGCCGTTATCGTGGAGGCGGAGCATCTCTGCATGACGATGCGGGGCGCGCGGGCCGCAGGGGCGCGTACCCAGACCTCCGCCCTGCGCGGACGGATGAAGGCGGACGCCCGTACCCGTGCTGAGACCCTCGCGCTGCTGACGGGGCGCTGAGCCTCTTCGCCTTTTTCGGCGGCGTTTTGAGAGGAATGGCAAACGCGCCGCCCGTGTTTTCACGAACGACGCGTCCACAGATAGTTTAGCCGGAGATTTCCCTTACCTCTATCCAGACAGGATTGTATACGATGAAGCGGGTTTCGTCAAGAAAAACTCGCGGGATGGCACGAATTATCCGGCGGGAACAGGCGGATTCCACGCCGGCAGCCGGATGCGGCGCTTTCGCGACCTGTTTTTCCGGGGCGCTAGTCGGTTTCCCCCTCCTTTTCTTTGCCGTCCTTTCCACGGTTGAGATAATCCACGATCCGATGGGCGGCGTCGTTGAATTTGTCCACGAATTCTTCCGGCTCCATTTTTGTTACGTCATAATGCTGCGAGATGTAAAACAGGACGAGCTTGTCGATCCGGTCCTGCATGGGGTTGTACGCCTGCATAACACTTGCCTTCTTTCTGTTTGCTTTGGAATTCCGCCAATCCGGCGCGCCGGACTTGTTGCGCCGTTACGCCGCACGGACGGATTCTCTTCCACTCTCCGTTAGCGGCGAATGGACCGAAAATCCATTTTAAAACCAGTATAGCAGGTTTTAGACCGCAGGGGAAGTCCGTGTTTTCCTTACGGAAAAACGGGGCGAACCGGCGCCGCCCAGTACGCATGCAAAGAATCCCCCGCCGGTCGGCGGGGGATTCTTCATAGCTCCGGAACGCAACAAAGACGGGCCCTCCGGCAAGGCCCAAGACCGAAAAAAGGGCGTCAGGATACGAAGCGGAAGCGAAACGGGTCAGTTCCGGCAGCCGTTTGCGTTATTCCGGCGGCAGCCGCAGTCGGAGCCCCTTTGAGCGGCTTCGGCGCACTCGCAGCTTTCGCAGGCGGCGCGTTCCGCCCGTTCGGCGCACGCCCGGCTTTCGCAGGCGGCTTCCTGGCTTTCACAGGCGGACTGGGCAGCCTCGCTGGCGGACTGAACGGCTTCACACGCTGACTGATTGGCTTCACGGGCGGCTTCACAGGCCTCGCGGGCCGCATTTTCGCACCGTTCCACTGCCCGGCGGAGCGACTTGCTCCAGTCCTCCTTGCAGTCTCCGCAGGAGGCTTCCCTGTCATAACAATCGTCTTTTTCATTCTGCTGGGCGCAGAGAATATCGGCGGCGACGCTTCCCGGCGCGCAGGGATACCAGGCGGTGGCCGGAGCGCGGTAAATGTTCATGGTGCCGCCGCAGCAGTCACGGACGGTTTCACAGGGGGCGTTGTCCTGAGCGGCCGCGGCGTGATTGCAGCAGCCGCGGTTGCGGGATCGGTTCATCATCGTTATCACCTCCCCTCTGTACAGGCTATGCGTACAGGGGAGGATTTGACACGAAAAACTCGGGCTGTCAGCCGGGCTAACAGCCCGGCGGGACGTCGTCTTTCCTGTTTGACAGGCTTCGGCAAACATGATACACTCAATGAAAACAAAGGGAATTTCAAGGCGGGACGGAAACGTCCCCCGACGGGGAGGAAGCGACATGGCCCTGCTGTCGGTCATTATCCCGGCGTATAACGAAGAGATGAATATCGCCCATACGACGGAGGCGCTGTCGTCGATCCTGCAGCGGGAGAAAATCGATTATGAGCTCCTGTTTGTCAGCGACGGCTCGGCGGACGGAACGTTTTCCCTGATCGAGGCGGAGGCTGCACGGGATAACCGGGTCAAGGGGCTGCAGTTCAGCCGCAATTTCGGGAAGGAAGCCGCGATTTTCGCCGGCCTTCGGTTTGCCGGAGGGGATTGCTGCGTTGTGATCGACTGCGATCTGCAGCATCCCCCCGAAACGATCCCGAAAATGTACCGCCTGTGGGAGCAGGGATACCAGGTGGTGGAGGGCGTGAAAGCCAGCCGGGGGAAGGAAAAGCTCTCCTATAAGCTTTCTGCCGGGCTGTTTTACCGCCTTCTGAGCCGGCTGAGCCGGGTCGAGATGGCGAATACCTCCGATTTCAAGCTGTTGGACCGGAGGGTGGTGGAGGTACTCAACGCTCTGCCGGAAAGGAACACCTTCTTCCGGGCCCTTTCCTTCTGGACAGGCTTCCGCTCCATTTCGGTGGAGTACGAGGTTGCGGAACGGGCGTACGGCAGCTCCAAATGGTCGGTCAAGGGGCTGATGAAATACGCGGTCAGCAATATCACCGCTTTTTCCTCCGCCCCGCTGCAGCTGGTGACTGGCCTGGGAATTCTGCTTCTTGTGATTATGGTGGTTCTGGGAATCCAGACCCTGGTGAGGTATTTTCTCCATCAGGCGGTGGAGGGCTTCACCACGGTGATCCTTTTGCTCCTTCTGATCGGCGGAATCCTGATGATGAGCCTTGGTATTATCGGGTATTATATCGCTAAAATTTATGAAGAAGTCAAAGGCCGTCCCCGGTATATCGTGGGACAGATGACGGAGAATCTGTGCGGCAGGAACGAAAAAAGGGAAGAGAACGGGGAGAAGGGATAACCTCGCCTTTCGTCTCCAGGGATACGTATCGCAGCAAAGCCCCTTACCGGCCGGTAAGGGGCTTTGCTGCGCGCTGATGTGCTATGCCGGATGGAAAGCGGCGGAGTGATTTGGCTATTTGCCGGCAGAGAGACTGCCAGTCTCCGTCTTGAGTCCTCCGGAAGCGCATTCCAAGCGGCTTTCCTTGATTTTTCAACATGAAAATGATATACTCGGAATCGTTGAGCTACAGCAGCCGGAAAATGCGGGTCCGAATTGCGGCGGGGGACGATAAGATGGTAAGGCGGGAAAATTTGGGAGGATGATGAAACGTGAAGGAAACCCTGAAAAAGCTATGGCACGATGAACGTCCGTTTCGACAGAGACTGCTTACCGCGCTGTTGGCCGGATTTGCCGTATCCTTTACCTTCGTTATCGCTGGCATGCTCGATCTGTATATGAACAATATCGGCCTGTTTCCCTTTGACATGGCGACTCTGGTGGGACCGGTGATTCTCTGCGGCCTGCTTTGCACGGCGGCGATCACGCTGGTCTGCGTGTTGGTAAAGGGCGAGTTTTACGATATTCTGGTGTCCCTTTTTCTGGGTATTCTTCTGGCCGGCTATCTGCAGGGAAATTTTCTGAATATTGACCTGGGGGAACTGACCGGCGACCAGATCAACTGGAGCCAGTATACCACCCATTCCTTTATCAACGGCGCAATATGGGCGGTGCTGATCGTCGTGCCGATGTTGGTCCTGATTTTTTCCGAAAAGATATGGAAAAGGCTGACCGTCATCCTGCCGGTTCTCCTGATCGGCATGCAGCTCGCGGGGCTGATTTCCACGGCGGTGACCGCCGATTTTTCGCTGGAAACCAAGCTAAACGCGGCGGATGACGCGGAAGAGGCGGAGGCGTTTTTATCGGATAAGGGCGTCTTCGAGCTGTCCTCGAAAAATAATATCCTGGTGTTTATTCTGGACCGGCTGGACGGCAAGTATATTGACAGCGTTTTGCAGGACGACCCGCATTTCTTCGACGATATGGACGGCTTCACCTATTTCCCGAACCATACCTCCCTGTACTGCCGCACCTATCCGGCGGATCTGTTCCTGCTGACCGGGAAAATCTCGCATTACGACCAGCCGGCGAACGAGCTTTTCAGTCAGGCGTACGGTGAAAGCAATTTCCTTCCGTCCCTGCGGGCGCGGGATTATACCACCAAGCTGTATGTCTCTAAGTATTACGTGTATTCGGATATCGCCCAGCTTCAGGGGCTGGCGGATAATATCGTCACCGAAAGGCAGGAGCGGGAGATAAACCGCCTGAGCATGCTGCAGAAAATGGCGCAGTTCTCCGCTTTCCGGTATATGCCCCACGCGATGAAGCAGTACTTCTGGCTGAGTTCGGAGACGTTTTCGGATACGGTGGTGATTACGAATGAGAACAAGCCGTTTGAGGGGGACGCGTATCGTTTCGGGGATGAGCTCAAGAAAAAAGGCGTTTCCTTGACGGAGGAAAAGAACAATTTCATGTTTCTCCACCTCAAGGGCTGCCATGCCAGCTACGATATGGACGCGCAGGGAAACTATGTCGGCGACGGAAACAGTACCCTGCTGGAACAGACGAAGGGCAATTTCAAGCTGCTGAAGGATTATATGGAGCAGATGAAGGAGCTGGGGGTCTACGACTCCGCCACCATCATCATCACAGGGGATCACGGCAAGTCGGAGGATGTGCGCAGCCTGGACACCTATAAAACCACCGGCCTGTTTGTGAAGCCGGCCGGCAGCTCCGGCGGCGCGCTGCAAACGTCCCAAAGGCCGCTGTCCCATACCAATTTTCACGCGACGGTGCTTCAGGCCGCCGGAATCGACAGCGACGAATACGGAAAATCCATCTGGGAGATCGGTGAGACGGAAGAGGTGGTCCGCCGCTTCCTGTACAAGGTCAACAAGCAGGCGCTGGAGGAATACGAGGTGCGGGGCGACGCGGAGGATTTCAGCAACTGGACCCATGTGAAGGACTATCCGCTGACATACGATCATTGAGATACCGGGACGGAGGCATTGCAACAGCCCCTGGAAAACCACTTGCGGGCCATGAATGATGGCCCGCATTTCGCGTTTTCCGGCGGGGAACGGCGCTTTTCCCCCTTTCCTTTCCCATTGCCGGAGCAAATTTATGGCCGTTTTGCAGCTCCCGTTTTGCTCGTCTGCGGGCAGCCGGCCCGGCCTCCGGCGCCGGGGCGGATCAGGAGCCGGTTCTTTTTAAGGTTTTTGTAAGGATATATTTATAGTATTGCCGGCGAAAAAGCGGTAAAATGGGAAAAAAAGAGCATGTCCGCCGAAAAGGACGCGCCGGGGAGGAATGTGCATGACGGTGAAATATGAGGGCCCGGAAACGGGATGCCCAAAAGAGGAAGAAGCCCATGCTTTCGATCGAATTGGCGGAGCAGAAAGGCCGGACCGCACCAGCGAGCCGCCGGAGGAAGCGCTTCTCCGGCGGCGGATTCAGGAGAATCGCTGCCAGAGAAACGAATGGCTGAAAACACGCCGTCGTTACCGGCTGAGGATTCTGGTCATCGCCGCAGGAGGGGTATTGGCGCTGGCCGCCTCCTTTTTCGGCCTCCGCGCCCTGTGGGACGCCGCGCCGGAGCTGTCGCCTCCGAACGGAGGGGTCGATATTTCCCATATTACCTACCCCGACTGGATTGAGCAGGTATTCATCGAAAACCCGGAGGCGCGTACCCGCGAGCCGCTGCCGGCTGTCCGGGATCTGGCGATCCATTATGTAGGCAATCCCGGTTCCAGCGCGAAGGGCAACCGGAATTATTTCAACAGCGAAGGGGTAGAGGTCTGCTCCCATTTCATCGTCGGTCTGGACGGCGAGGTGCTGCAGTGCCTGCCGCTGAATGAACGGTCGGTGGCGACCAACCAGCGCAATGGGGATACCATTTCCATCGAGGTGTGCCATCCGGACGAAACCGGCCAGTTCAGCGAAGTGACCTATGCGTCTTTGATCCGGCTGACAGCGTGGCTGTGCGAACAGTTTGACCTGTCTGAGGAGAACCTGATCCGGCATTACGATGTATCCGGGAAGCTCTGCCCGCTGTACTATGTTCAGCATGAGGATGCCTGGCTCCAGCTGAAAAGGGACGTGGGAGAAGCCCTGCGTCCGGAATAGGGGCCGCTTTTTGGGCCTCCTTGCCGCGTATCGGTTTTCCTTGCTTCGTGCGCTTTGCGCGGCGCGCATTCTGCGCATCCTTTCGCCCTTCCCGGCGGCGTATTCCGAACGGGACAAAACGGTGTTACATAGAATGGGAAAAACGAAGGAGGGATTCCCATGCTTTTAGTTCCGGTGAAGGGCAATGTGAAGATCGCCGTTTACGATCCCCATCCCGGCGGGAGAGAGACGGTGCTGATGCTCCATGGCTGGCCGCTGGCCGCGAAAATGTACGAGTATCAGGAACGGGTGCTGATCGATAACGGATACCGGGTGATTACCCTGGATCTGCGCGGCTTTGGCAACTCCGACGCGCCGGGAAACGGTTACGGATACGACCAGCTGGCGGATGACCTGTATCAGGTGGTCCGCCGTCTGAATCTTCGGAATTTCACTCTGGCCGGCTTCTCCATGGGCGGAGCGATTGCTCTGCGGTATATGCGCCGCTGCCAGGGCTACGGAGTGAAACGGCTGCTCCTGATCGCGGCGGCCGCGCCGCGCTTTACCGAAGCGCCGGGATTTCCTTATGGGATGACCAGGGAGCAGGCGGAGGATATGGTAAGACAGGCGGAAACCGACCGCGCCCAGCTGGCGCAGGATTTCAGCCGGATGCTGCTGGCAAGGCCCCACAGTGAAGCGATCAAGGATTGGTTTCGGAATATCGCGCTGGAAGCCTCCGGAATCGGCACGGTTCGCACAGCGGTATCCCTGCGGGACGAGGACGGACGGGACGACCTGCCGTGGGCGCATGTCCCCACCGTAATTTTCCACGGGACAAAGGACGTGGTGGTGCCGTATACAATGGCGCTGATCCAGCATCAGGCTATTTCCGGTTCCCGGCTGTATACCTTTGAAAAGAGCGGTCACGGTGTGTTTTACGATGAGCGGGAGCTCTTTAACCGCCGTCTGCTGGAGTCTTTGGGCGGTCGGACGCCTCTTTGATTGCAAAAGACATACAAAAACGCCGCTTTGCAACAACTGAACTGCACCCCATTAGTTAGACAAGTATGATATACTTGTACTAAGGAATG
>CAUGOD010000043.1 GCA_959601025.1 uncultured Oscillospiraceae bacterium | reverse complement strand
GACTCTGCGCCATTCCTGCTAAAACTTAATATTTCTCGCACCAGGGGCTTTTTTGTGCTGTCTGCACTATCTGGTCCGGTTCATCAAGGCTCCTTTTCGGGTTGCTTTTTATTATATGTCAGGCTTGCGGCAGTCCTCTTAAAGACCACGCTCTTCCGCAGCGAAGGCTTTAATGTTTCGACCCGACGCCGCCGCTTTTCTTGCTCAGTCTTGTCAGTTTCTCCAGATCGGCGTTTTCGCCGATCACAACCAGAACGTCCCCGTCATGAATGATATCGTCGCCCTGCGGCGAAACCTGAATCGCTTTTCCGGAACGGATCGCCACCACGTTCACTCCATAACGGGAACGGATATTGTTCTCCTTCAAGGTATGGCCGATCCACTCGTCCAGCGCCGCCAGCTCCATCAGGCTGTGCCGGGCGGAAAGCTCCATATAATCAATCAGGTTGTTGCTGGACAGGCTTCTTGCCAGACGGGCACCCATATCTTTTTCCGGCATAATCACCTTGTCCGCGCCGATCCGTTCCAGTATTTTCGCGTGGGCGTCTCCCCCGGCCTGCGCGACCACAAACCGGACGCCGCGATCCTTCAGCGTCATGGCGGTAACGCAGCTGATCTCCACATCCTTGATGCTGAGGATTACTACGTCAAAATTCCGCAGGCCGAGTGAATCCAGCGCATCCGCATCCATCACGTCCGCCTGCACGGCATGGGTGATGTCCGGGGCGATGTCCGCCACCTTTTCCGGATCGTTGTCCACCCCCATTACCTCCACGCCGTGCTGGACCAGCGAACGGGCCACGCTGGCGCCGAAACGTCCCAGTCCCAAAACCGCCATCTGTTTCATACGCTGTTCAACCTAACCTTTCTCTGTGTTCCGGACAAAGCGCCCGATGATGCATGATCAGCCGATGATCCCTGATCAGCCGATGATCAGCCGTTCCTCCGGATAGTGCAGGGCGTCGGGCTTCGGCGCGGCGCCGGAGAGGGCCATGGAAATAGTCAGCGGCCCGAGCCTTCCGCAGAACATCGTCAATATAATCAGGATTTTGGAAACCGGGAAAAGCGTCGGCGTAATTCCGGTTGTCAGCCCGACCGTGCCGAACGCGGAAGTTACTTCAAACAACACGTCGCTGAGCAGTTCGGCGCCGCCGCTCAGGCTTTCCACCCAACTGATCACCACCGTATCCACCAGGACGAGGCCGAGAGCCAGCGCGACGATGGTCACGGCGCGCCGCATCAGCTGTTCGTTCAGGCGGCGGTGAAAAACGTTGTAGTCCTGTTTTCCGCGGATCATGCAGGAAACGGACAGGAGCACGATAAAGAACGTCGTGGTCTTGATACCGCCGCCGGTCGAGGCCGGCGACGCGCCGATAAACATCAGGATGATGCTGACCAGCGTGCCGGCGGGCGTCATCCCTCCCTGGCCGATGGTATCGAACCCGGCCGTCCTCAGGGTGACCGACTGGAAGCAGGCCCCCAGTATTTTCTGAGGGACATTCAGCCCCGGACGGCCCAGCGTATGCGGATTGTTCCACTCCAAAAGCCCGATCAGCAACGCGCCGGACAGAAAAAGGATACCCGACATCAGCAGAACAATACGGCTGTGCAGCATCAATTTACTGAAACGCCGTTTGCGAAGCACGTCCAGAATAACGGAGAAGCCCATACCGCCCAGCGTGATCAGGAGAATGATAACGAGGTTGATCACCGGATCGGCAATATATTTTTCCAGCGAATTCGCCTGCCCCAGGGCGTCAAATCCGGCGTTGCAGAAGCCGGAAACCGCTAGGAACACCGCGTGATAAATCCCCCTGGCCGCCCCGAATTCCGGAATCAGGCGAATTGCCAGGACAACAGCCGCCGCCCCTTCCGTCACAAAGGTCACCGTCAGGGCGTTGCGGACAAGGCGAACCACCCCCTGTATGGAATCCAGATTATAGGATTCCTGGATCAGCAGGCGTTCTTTCAAGGAAATGCGCTTCCCCACCACCATAAATAAAAGAGAGGTGATGGTCATAAAGCCCAGCCCGCCGATCTGAATCAGAAGCAAAAGCACGATCTGTCCAAAAAGGGAAAAGGTCACGCCGACGTTGACCACGGTGAGACCGGTCACACAGACGGCGGAGGTCGCTGTAAAAAGCGCGTCCAGAAAGCCCAGCGAATTCCGATCCGCCGTTGCGACGGGAAGCGTCAGGAGGACAGCGCCTGCCAGGATAACGCAAAGAAAGCCCAGGACAAGGACCTGTCCGGGCCGTATTTTCCGACTGCGTTTCTGGCTTGGAGACGTATCGCCGGAGCGAAGCATGTCGAAGCGGAGCATCGTGTTTTTTCCTCCTCCCGGGAGCACAAACGGGACTCTCTGCAAGACAGGGGCATTATAACACTTCCCCTCTTGCTTTGCAAGCGATATCCGGCTGCAGGGAATTGTTTATGGGAAAAATTGATTTTTTCATATGCATCCGTTAGAATGATAGGGAAACCAACCAATGCTATGGATAGATTTTACGATTTCGGAGGGCCTTTCCCATGAGCAATTATGTTGTCTGGATCATCGAGGATGAAAAACCGATCGCAGAGCTGCTGCAATATGGGCTGCAGCAGGAGGGCTATCGCGTCCGCACTGCTTTTACCGGCAGCGACGGGCTGAAGCTTTTCGAAAACGACCGGCCCGACCTGCTCATCCTGGACTGGATGCTTCCGGACTGCAGCGGCGTCGACCTCTGCCAGATGATCACGAAAAAGCACAACGTTCCCATCATTATGCTGACCGCCCGTTCCTCCATGGACGACAAGGTGCAGGGACTGGAGGCGGGCGCGGACGATTACATCACCAAGCCGTTCGAGCTGCGGGAGGTGATCGTCCGGATCAAGGTAATTCTCCGGCGAATCGGGAAAAGCCGGGACACCGGCTCCGAACCGATATTCTTTCACGGAATGCTGCTCCGGCCGGAAGAGCGGACCGTGGAACGGGACGGCCGTCCCATTGACCTTACGCCCCGCGAATACGATCTGCTTCTGTTTCTCATCCGCCGTCCGCACCAGGTCTTTACCCGGGACGTCCTGCTGGAACAGGTATGGGGCTACGATTATCTCGGCGATACCCGAACCGTGGACACGCATATCCAGCGGCTCCGGAAAAAGCTGGATATGGCGGACAGCATCCAGACGGTTTTCGGCGTGGGATATAAATACATGAGCGAATAGGCGCAAAATGCAGGGACGGCAGTACTGCCGTCCCTGCATTTTGCGTCGTCGTCTTTTCGGTTATTATCACCGTCCTTTCCGCTGTTTCCGGCCGCGCCGACACACTTTGTTGACATTTTGGGGATAGACTTATTCTATTAAGCCCTTAATCACTAAATCACTTTCGTGCGGCTGAACCACCGGGTTTCGGGTTAACCGGATAACGAAATACCCTTCAACGGGACAAAGGAGGCGAACACAGGTGACGGAAAAGCGTGTGAAGCAGACCGAACAGAAAAAGCGGGAAAGGACGCTCCGTTTTGGCATACGGGTAAAGCTGATGCTGCAGCTTCTGGTTCTTTTCGTAGTCGGATTAACGGCGATTAATCTGCTGGTATCCCTGCAGATCCGCCGGAGCAACGAAGCGCGTGTAGCGGCGGATATGAACGAGCTTCTGACCAATTCCGAAATCTATACCCGGCAGATTCTGATGCTGAACCAGCAGAACAATGAGGAGGAAGGGTTCCGGGCGATCGCCTCGGAGCTGCTTTCCCAGCTCCGGACAGCGACCGGACGGGAAGCGGCCGCGTATACGGTAAAGGGGGAGCTGCTGAAGCAGACGGGCGATTCCTCCCTCTCCGGCACGGACGCCGACCTGATTAACGCTATGAACGGCAAACCCTCGTATTCGCTCACCTATACGGGACAGAACGGTCTGGACGTTCAGTTTTCCTGCCCGATGGTGGTAGAGGAGAAAACGGTCGGCATCCTGCGGTTTTACGCTGATTACGACGATATGCTCCGTCAGGGGCTGAGCACCGAGCTGGTGGTGTTCTGGGTCACCCTCGCCGTTTCCCTTCTCACCTTTCTGTTCGTGCTTCTGTTTGCCAACCGGATCGTGCGCCCCGTTCAGACGCTGGCGCGGGACTCCGACTCCGTTGCAAAGAGGATCGGCAGCGAACCGGGCGGCGAGGTTTCGGAAGGCGTAGACGCGTTAACGAAGCGCCGGGATGAGATCGGGGAGCTGGCGGCCAACTACCAAAAAATGCTGACGAAAATCAACGACCAGTTCCGGCTGCTTCAGGAAGACGCGGACCATATCCGCCGGCTGTACGAATACGACCGCGCCTTTTTCAACAACGTCACGCACGAGCTGAAAACTCCGCTGACCACGATTCAGGGATATGCGGAACTGCTGCAGTCGGACGCCCGGAAAGATGAGGCATTCTATCGGAAAGCCGTCGGTCATATCGAGGCGGAAAGCCGCCGGCTGCACGATATGGTCATCCACCTTCTGGACATCGCTGCGCTCAATCAGAAGCTTCCCTTTGAAAAGGTGGATTTGACCGAGCTGGCGGTTTCGGTTACCGACGCCATGTCGCTTAAAGCGCAGCGGTACGGGAATACGTTTGCCCTGTCCGGCCTGCCGGGACAGTTTGTCCGAGGGCAGAAGGAACGGCTGCGGGAGCTGCTGATCAACCTGCTGGACAACGCCATCAAATACGGCAGGGAAAACGCGCCGATCGCCGTGGTGCTGGATTCCACCGAAACGCAGGTGATCCTTTCGGTGGAAAACGCCGGCGAAGGCATCCCTTCCGACCAGCTGGACAAGCTGTGCATCCCTTTCTACCGGGTCGACAAACAGCGATCCAGGGAGCGCGGCAGCTCGGGGCTGGGGTTAAGCATTTGTCAGAAAATCGTGGAGGAGCACGGAGGCGATATCACCATCCGGAGCCGGCTGCACGAATCGGTCACTGTAACGGTCGCCCTTCCTCTTTGGGGCAGCCCTTCCCTTTCGGGCGGAATCGCTCCCGAAGGGGTTCCCGTAGGAGAACGGCTGAAACGGCATAGCGGCAAAGATGTTGGAAACGACGGAATGGGGGGAATAGCATGAAGCCGAGAAATTCTATGGAAATCCGAAGGGGCCGGCCGCTTTTCCTTTTCGGCCTGCTTTGTCTTCTTCTATGCTTCTGGCTTTTTCCCAGCTGTAGCCAGGCATCCTCAAAAACGGTGGTATTGGAGTACCCGGCAAAGTCCGAACCGGAGGCGGAGACCGGCGAGCTGGAACTGAAGCTGAAAAAAATCTATACGGTCGACGCAGCGCTGGAAAACGCCAGCGAGGTCGTTCTGGAATACGCCTGGGACGACGACGACCCGACCAAGCTGCTCATACTGAAGGCCACCGACGAACACACGATAAAGGTCTTGCGGATGGATTATCGGTATGGCTTCTACGACACGATTTTCACCTACTATTCCAAACGGCTGCTATACGCCACGCTTTCCCCTGACGGACGGACTCTGGTTTATGCGGAATATTCTTCCGAGGACGAGCCGCCGGCGCCGGAGCCTTCCACCGAGGGAGAAACGGATGTCATCTCCGAATCCGCCATGGCAATAGAGGTCGATTTTACTCGCTATGACCTGACCAGCGGCGAACGGAAAACCTTTGCCATGGAGGGAATGTCTCCCTCCGAATGGAACAATCCGGTCAATCCTGACACGCTGTCCGCCGCATACAGCGATATGTCCGGCTGCTGGTCGGACAGCGGAAACGCGCTGGCCGTCTGGATGACTCCCGGCAGCTATCCCAAGGACGCCGATGTTTCCGTGATCAACTTTTCAACGATGCGTTCGCGGAGCTGTCTCGTTCCCTTTATCGACCGGGTGAGCGCCGTTAACAACGAAGGAAACGCGCTGATCGTTTCCCAATACGGCGATCCGTTTGGAAAAAACGAGCCGGACTCCTTTTATTATATGCTTTCGGAGCGGGAGGAGGGCATGTATGAGCTGCTTTATCAGACGGCGAATCCTTGGTTCGCCTTCGATCATCAAGGGGGAATATGGTATCACTGGGCGAACACCCTGCGGCGGTGCACGCTGGACGACATCCAGAAACGCAGCAAGGCGTATGACTGCATAACCGAGCTGCTTTTCGATGAATTCAACGACGCCCTGTCTCCCACGATCTTGCAGAAAAATATTTCCGTCCACAATTCCTGCCTTTCTTTCACGGAAAATGGGGAAAGCTATATCGCCTTTGCCGTCGACTACTGCGACGTTTATATTTCGCAGATACAGGATAACCGTTTGGTAAATCCCCGCCTGCTTTATAAAGGAGATTACGGCTCCTTCCGGATCAAGCTGAGCCGGGATGCTTCCCGCCTTCTGATTGAGGAAACCTCCGGCTTCAATAGGCTTTCCAAAAAATATCCGCTGGTATTGGAGCTGGAGTAATCGTTCCTTTTCTCGTCGGCGGTATAACGGTTGCCGAAAGGTCCGGAACCGACACAACCTTTTTACAATTTGATGAAACCCCTCGGATGATTCCTTCCTATACTAACAGCAAATCCGTACAGGAAGGATGAATGTCCGTGTCCCGCCGAAAAAAACGAAGATTCCTGATCGGCTATGGAATATTTCTGATCCTATGCGTTGTTTGGGGCGCGCTATTATGGAAGGGCTTTTCCTCGCCGTCCGCGGAGGACGCGGGAAAAAGGAAAGAAAACGTCCCCTATCCGGTCTCCTCCCAGCCGACCAGAGAAGCGGTCTTCTCTCAGCCGACCAAAGAATCGGTTGTATCCCCTCCCCGTTTCTCCTCTTCTGAAAAAATCCTGCTCCCCGTCCCCTATCTCAGTCAGGAAAACGCCCTTCCCACCGGCTGCGAAATTGTCAGCACGGTCATGCTGCTTCAATATTATTCCATCCCGGCGGATACCAACGCCTTGATCGACCGCTACCTGGAATGCGGCGAGCTGGAGCTGCGCGGGAAAATGCGGTATGGGCCCGATCCAAACGAAGCGTTTGTCGGCAGTCCCTACCGTTCGGACAGCTTTGGCTGTTACGCGCCGGTTATCCAAAAGGCCCTGCAGCGGCTTTTTCAGGAGGAAAGGCATGAATTTCAGGTAAAAAACACCACGGGCGTCTCGCTGGAAACGCTTTGCTGCGACTATGTGTCCGGGGACACGCCGGTTCTCGTTTGGGCCAGCATCAACATGGCTCCCATTGAAGAGGGGCTGGAATGGTTCCTCAACGGCAGCGGCCGGCTGTTCACCTGGACCAAAAACGAGCACTGTCTGGTGCTGGTCGGCTACGACGCGTCGCATTATTATTTTAACGATCCATACAGCTCCAACGGCGTCGTCTCCTATGATAAGGAGCTGGCCGATCAGCGGTATCAGGAAATGGGGCGGCAGTCGCTGATCATAGAACCCCTCGCCCGGTAAATAACAAAACGGAAGGGAAAACATCCCTTCCGTTTTGTTTACTTTATTCGCGGGTTACCCAAAGGGCTGTCCCCTCGAAGGGCTATTCCCATGGGACGCGTTACCGCATATTCTGCGGATATTCCTTGGTGATCTGGATGACTTCCTCGTATTCGTTGATCAGCTCGCTGTGGAACTCCGGCTCCGGCGGGGCCGAACCGTTCTTCCTGCTGTGGAACACCAGCTTAAGCAGAATCGGTGTAATAATCGTAGTGAAAACAACCGTAACGACCACCGGCCCGAACAGGGAGGAAGACATCAGGCCGAGAGCGGCTCCTTTGCTCGCCACGATCAGGGCCACCTCACCACGGGAGATCATCCCCACCCCGATCTGCAGCGCCTCTTTATTGGAAAAACGGCAGAGCCTGGCGCCCAGTCCGCAGCCGAGCACTTTGGTTAGGACGGCCACCAACGCCAGAATAACGGAAAACAGAAGGATTGTGGGGGTCATTTCCGGCAGTACGACTTTGATGCCGATGCTGGCGAAGAACATGGGGGACAGCATCATATAGGATACCGTCTCAAACCGGGCGGCGATATAGCCGGAACGCTGCACGTTGGAAACAACCAGCCCGGCGATAAACGCGCCGGTGATATCCGCCACGCCGAACAGCACCTCCGCACAGTAGGAGATAAGCAGGCAGAACACAAACGCGATAATGACAAAACGGCGTTTATCCTGATTATAATATTTGATCCATTTATTAAACAAGAAATAAAACAGAACCCCAATCACCACGGAAAAGGCGAAGAATCCGAGCACCTTCAGCAGCACGATCACCACGTTGACCGACGTATCCGCCAGACTGGTGATGATAGTCAGCGCGATGATGCCCAGAATATCGTCGATGATCGCCGCGCCGAGAATAGCGTTGCCGGCCCGGGTGTTCAGCTTCCCCATTTCCTTCAGGGTTTCCACCGTAATACTTACAGAGGTCGCCGTCAGGATAATGCCGATAAAAATATTCTGCAGGAAAATGCTGGCCGTCGCATCGCTCGCTGTACCGTCGTTGAAGAAATACGCCACCGCAAAACCGCCGATCAGCGGAACAATGACGCCGATCAGCGCGATTAAAAAGGATGCGGCGCCGGTCTTTCGCAATTCCTTGACGTCCGTTTCCAAACCGGCGGTAAACATCAGGACGATAACCCCGATCTCCGACACCTGGTTGATAAATTCCGTTTCCCGCAAAATATTCAGCATGGCAGGGCCGAAAACCAGACCGGCAAGCAGAGCGCCCACCACCTGGGGCATTTTGAACCGCTTTGTCACCAGGCCGAACAGCTTGGTACTAAGCAGGATCAGGGCAAGATCCAGCAGAAAATGATAAGAATACATATTGCTTGTCACCTCATTGCAAACTGGGAACCGGTGTCAGGTGACGGAGCGCCTTTGCGCGCCGTTGGAGCGTTACATGCCCCTGGATAACTTAGGAATTTTCGCTTTTCTGCTGTAACCGCCTGGCATCCAGATAATCCTGTAAAATAATCGTTGCGGCCACCGTGTCCACCACAGCCTTCCGCTTTTTTCCCCGTGTATTGGTCTCATTCAGCACGCCGATCGCCGACATGGTGGTCATCCGCTCATCCCACAGATGGACGGGCAGACCGGTCAGGGTACGAAGTGTTTCCGCAAACCCCTCCGCCCGCCGGGCGCTTTCTCCCCGGCTGCCGTCCATATTACGGGGATGGCCGACGACAATTTCCGCCGCCGCCTGCTCCCGAGCGGTCTCGGCCACCTGCCCGGCGAGCTTATCCAAGTCCCTCTGGGTGATCGTCCCCACCGGGGAGGCGATGAACGCCGACGGGTCGGAAACCGCCAGACCCGTACGCACCGTACCCAGATCCACGCCGAGAATTTTCATAGGCTCCCCTCCGCCGTGTTTCTTCCATTTCTAACGATTCATGACGGTTCACTGCCACTCCGTTAATGTTCCGGTCAGCTCCGTAATGCTGTGAAGGCCGTTCTTCTCCGCAAATGTCTGCAACCCGTCGATAATTTTCACACAGGCCATCGGATCCCGGAAATTGGCGGTGCCCACCTGAACGGCGGCCGCTCCGGCGATCATCATTTCCGCCGCGTCCTCCCAGGTGGAGACGCCGCCCATGCCCACCACCGGCACCTTAACCCGCTTATAAACCTCCCGGACCATCCGCACGGCGACCGGGAACACAGCGGGACCGGAAAGCCCGCCGGTATTGTTGTACAGGATCGGGCGGCGGGTGCGGATGTCAATTCGCATCCCCGTCAGGGTATTGATCAGGGAAAGAGCGTCCGCTCCGGCGGCTTCCGCCGCCGCCGCGATATCGCCGATGCTGGTCACATTGGGGGTCAGCTTCACCATCAGCGGCTTGCCGCAGCGCTTCTTCACCTCTTCCGTCACCTGCGCAACGCTGTCGCAGGAGGTACCAAAATTCACGCCGCCATGCTTCACGTTGGGACAGGAAATATTCAGTTCCACGATATCCACAGCGGAGTCATGGAGACGCTCCGCCATCTCACAGTATTCCTCCACCGAATTGCCGGCGATGTTGGCGATCGCCGCCGTTCCCTGCTTTTTTAGCCAGGGAAGATACACCGACAGGAACATGTCCACCCCTGGGTTCTGCAATCCGACGCTGTTCAGCATGCCGGAAGGCGTCTCCGCAATCCGCGGAGCGTGGTTGCCCGCCCGTTCCCTGAGCGTCGTTCCCTTGCAGGAGACCCCGCCAAGGCGGGAAACCGGATAAAACTCGTTAAACTCCATTCCATAGCCGAAAGTACCGGACGCCGCGATGACGGGGTTTTTCAGCGTCACGCCGCAAAGATTGACCGCCATATCAGGCATCCCAGTCCACCTCCTTCGAATCGAACACCGGACCGTTCAGGCAGACGCGGGTACGATGCGGGCCGTCCTTGTCCTTTGTCTGACAAACGCAGCCCAGGCACGCGCCCACGCCGCAGGCCATCCGTTCCTCCATCGATACATAGCAGGGAATCCCCTTCGCTTCGGCCAGCTTCGCGACGCCCCGCATCATCCCCTTAGGGCCGCAGGTATACACCGCGTCACAGGCGTTTTCCTCCAGATGCTGCTCCAACGCCTGGGTGGTGAAGCCATGGAAGCCGGCGGAACCGTCGTCCGTGCAGAGGATGGTTTTCGCGCCCGCCGCTTCAAAGTCCGCCTGTAGGATCGCTGCGCTCCCGGAACGGAAGCCGGTGATCACCGTAGCGTTCGTTCCATAAAACTGCGCCGGCGGAAGAAGGGGGGGCGTTCCGATTCCTCCCCCGACCAGCACCGCTTTTTTCGAGGGATCGGTAAGCGGAAAGCCATGTCCCAGCGGTCCGACAATATCCAGCGTCTCCCCCGCTTCCCGGCCGGCCAGCCAGTCGGTGCCTTTTCCCCGTACCTCGAACACGAGACGGAGGATTCCCAGCGCCGCGTCAAAGCCCGCGATGGAAATCGGCCGCCGCAGCTGGTAGCCGTCGCAAAGAATATTCACAAACTGCCCGGCCGAGGCCGCCCCGGCGATCGCCCCCGCGGAAAGCACAAAATTGTACACACCCGGGGCAAGTTCCGTTTTGCTGAGTAATTGGCACATTTCCTGTGTATACCGCATGAAATTCCTCCTTTATCTATGCTGCTATCTATGCTGCCGCTTCCATCGCCGGCGGATCACACTTTGGTGATGTCGATCAGCTCCATGTCCTCCATCGTCTTGTCCATGGCGAGGCAGCGCAGCATGGCGGCGGCGGTATCCACCGAGGTAAAGACGGGGATGGCATGCTCGATGCCCAGACGGCGCATCTGTACGCTGGCGAGCTTCGGGTCCCGCCCATGCGCATCGGTAGAAAGGATGTAGTCCACCTTTCCGCTTTCGATCAGGTCGACGATGTTCGGGTGCTCTTCGTGCATCTTCCGCACGGCGGAGGCCGGGATCATCTGCTTATTCAGTCGGTTCGCCGTGCCGGCCGTGGCGTAAAGGCTAAAGCCTTGCGAGGCAAACTTATCCGCCAGCTCCATTGCCTCGGGCTTGTCCGAATCCCGCACCGTGATGAGCACGCCGCCGTTTTTCTTCATCTTGTAACCGGCCGCGACCAGACCCTTATAGAGCGCGTCGTCAAACGTCCTGGCAAGGCCAAGCACTTCACCGGTGGATTTCATCTCCGGCCCCAGCTGCACATCCAGGTCCCGCAGCTTTTCAAAGCTGAACACCGGCACCTTCACCGCAACGTAGTCCGGCTCCGGCGCCACGCCGAGACCATAGCCCATATTTTTGAGCGGCTCGCCCAGCATACAGCGGGTGGCCAGCTCCACCATTGGGATATTGGTAACCTTGCTGATATACGGGACGGTCCGGGAGGAACGAGGGTTCACCTCGATCACGTACACCGTGTCCTGATACACTACATACTGGATATTGACCAGCCCGACCACTTTCAGGGCCCGGGCCAGCCGGCCGGTGTAATCGACGATGGTATCCTTGATTCTCCGGCTCAGGGTCTGGGAGGGATACACCGAAATCGAGTCACCCGAATGGACGCCCGCCCGTTCGATATGCTCCATGATACCGGGGATGAGGTAATCCGTTCCGTCGCAGATTGCGTCCACCTCAACCTCCTTGCCCATCAGGTACTTGTCGATCAGCACCGGATTTTCGAGCTTATGGGAGGTGATGATGGCCATGTATTCACGCACGTCGTTGTCGTCGTAGGCGATGATCATGTTCTGGCCGCCCAGCACATACGACGGGCGGAGCAGCACCGGATAGCCGAGCCGGTTGGCAGCCTCGACCGCCTCCTCGGTAGTGAACACCGTGGAGCCCTGCGGACGCGGAATGCCGCACTGCTCCAGCAGCTCGTCGAAGCGTTCCCGATCCTCCGCCGCGTCAATGCTGTCGGCCGGGGTGCCCAGAATCCGGACGCCCTTTTCCTCCAGATGCTTGGTCAGCTTGATGGCGGTCTGACCGCCGAACTGCACCACCACCGCCTCCGGCCGCTCAGTCGCCAGCACGCTGTCCACGTCTTCGGGGGTCAGCGGGTCGAAGTACAGCCGGTCGGAGGTGTCAAAGTCGGTCGAGACCGTTTCCGGGTTGTTGTTGGCGATGATCGCCTCATAGCCCAGCTTTTTCAGGGTGCGGACGCAATGAACCGAGCAGTAATCGAATTCGATGCCCTGGCCGATCCGGATCGGCCCCGAGCCGAACACCACCACCCGCTTTTTATCGGAATGCAGGCGTTCGCGGTAAATCTCCGCCTCGTTCTCCTCATCCCAGGAGGAATAGAAGTAGGGCGTTTCGGCGACGAACTCCGCCGCGCAGGTATCCACCATTTTATAGGCGGCGTACCGGTTCACGGGCGGCTTCTGTCCGGACAGGCGCTCGATGGTCTTGTCCAGGAAGCCGAGTTTTTTCGCCCGCAGATAGGTTTCCTCATCCAACGCAGCGGTTTTGAGTTCCTTCTCCATCGCGGCCAACCGGTTCAGCTTGGAGAGGAACCAGCGGTCGATCTTGGTCATTTCAAAAATTTCGTCCGCCGTCATGATGCCGCGGGTAATCGCCTCATAGATGGCGAAAATCCGCTCGTCGTCCATCCGGGCGATCATATCCCGGATTTCCCCGTCGCTCTTCTTCGCCAGCTTCGGCAGACTCGGGGTGTCGATCCCCAGCTCGATGGAACGGACCGCCTTCATAAAGGCAATTTCAAAGCCCGCGCCAATGGACATGACCTCGCCGGTCGCCTTCATCTGGGTACCGAGTCGCCGGTCGGCATAAACGAATTTATCAAAAGGCCATTTCGGGAACTTGATGACACAGTAATCCACCGCCGGCTCGTTGCAGGCGTAGGTTTTGCCGGTCACGGCGTTCACAATCTCGTCCAGCCGGTAGCCGATAGCGATTTTGCAGGCCACCTTGGCGATCGGATAGCCGGTCGCCTTGGACGCAAGGGCGGAGGAACGGGAAACGCGGGGATTCACCTCGATCACCGCGTATTCGTTGCTGTCCGGCTTCAGGGCGAACTGCACGTTGCAGCCCCCCTCCACCCCGAGGGCGGTCACAATGTTCAGCGCGGCGGAGCGCATCATCCGGAATTCGGACGCGGTCATGGTCTGGGCGGGAGCTACCACGATGGAGTCGCCGGTATGCACGCCGACCGGGTCGACGTTTTCCATCGAACAGACCTCGATGCAGTTGCCCGCGCCGTCCCGGATGACCTCAAACTCGATTTCCTTCCAGCCGGCAACGCTTTTTTCGATCAGCACCTGATGGATGAGGGAGGCGCGCAGGCCGCCCGCACAGATTTCGTGCATTTCCTCGTCGTTGTTGACGAAGCCGCCGCCGGTGCCGCCGAGGGTATAGGCCGGGCGCACCACCACCGGATACCCGATGGTATGAGCGAAATCCAGCGCGTCCTCGACCGACTCCACCACCTTGGAGGGGATGCAGGGCTCGCCGATGGACAGCATGGTGTCCTTGAAAATCTGCCGGTCCTCCGCCTTGCGGATGGTTTCCGGATTCACGCCGAGCAGCTTCACGCCGCGCGTCTCCAGAAAGTCCCCCTCCGACAGCTCCATGCCGATGTTCAGACCGGTCTGCCCGCCCATATTTGCCAGCACGCTGTCCGGCTTTTCAATATCGATAATCCGCTTGACCACGTCGAGGGTCAGCGGCTCGATATAAATCTTATCCGCCATGGTCTTGTCGGTCATGATCGTGGCCGGGTTGGAGTTCACCAGAATCACCTCCAGCCCCTCCTCCCGCAGTGCGCGGCAGGCCTGGGTTCCGGCATAATCAAATTCGGCTGCCTGCCCGATCACGATCGGGCCGGAACCGATGACAAGCACCTTTTTCACATCGTCGCGTTTCGGCATCTTTCTGATCCCATTCCTTTCTATATCCGCATACGTCCAACCGCGTCTTTATCCTTGTTATAACGGTTATCTCTTCACCCGCTCCAGCATGGAAGCAAACTCCTCAAAAATACAGGCCGTATCCTGATAGCCCCGCCCGTTGGAGGGTTCAAACTGCACCGTCATGGCCGGGATGGTTTTGTACCGGATTCCTTCGACCGTTCCGTCGTTGACGTTGCGGAGAAACGCGTCCGCCCGGTCGGGATCGATGCTGTCCAGGGCGACGGCATAGCCATGATTTTGCTCGGTGGTCATCACCCGGAACGTCTCGACGTTTCGCACCGGCTGGTTGCTTCCGCGATGGCCGACCGGCAGCTTCTCGATCCGGAAGCCGCCCGCCACCGCCAGCAGCTGATGGCCGAGCCCCCAGCCGAACAGCGGCTTGCCGCTTTTCATCAGTTCGCGGAGGATATCGATAATTTCCGGATTGTCCCAGGGATCGCCCGGGCCGTCGGAAAGAACGATGCCGTCCGGGTCGTCGGCAAGGATTTCCGCCGCGGAGGTATAGGCCGGATAGATCGTGCAGGAGCAGCCCATTTCTTCAAAGTGCGAGAGAATGGAACGACGGAAGCCGTAATCCGGAATGGCAAGCCGGTATTTGGCCCCTTCCAGCGTCCGCCGCTGAGGCTCTTTTACCGTAATCTGTCCAACCGCCGGCGGGACGCGGTAGCCTTCCAGCCGCGCCAGCAAGCCCTCCCGGTCGTCGAGGGATTCGGCGATTACGCCGTTCATCACCCCGTGATCCCGGATATGGCGGGTCAGCGCCCGGGTGTCGATGCCGCAGAGCCCGACAATCCCGCGCTGCTTCAGGTATTCGTCCAGCGTCACGAATTCATGAGCGTCGGTCGGCTCCACGCACCATTCCCGCACGATGTAGCCGCTCGCCATAAGCTTGGAGGGCGCTTCGGGATCCACGCCGCGGTTGCCGATCAGCGGATAGGTCTGCACCACGATCTGTCCCGAATAGGTCGGATCCTGCAGCAGGTCCTGGTAGGTGGTCATATCGGTGTTGAACACCACTTCCCCCACCGCCGATCCCTCGGCGCCCATAGCATAGCCCTTGTAGCTGGTTCCATCCTCCAACAGGAGGTAGGCGGTTTTCATTTTCTTTTCCATCGCTGCCATAATCCCATTCCTTCCGCTTGCTTTTCCGGCGGAAGCGCCGCCGGTGTCCTTTTCCCTGTTTTCCACCGCTATTCGCGGCTTTTGAAATCTTTTACAGCGCGCTCAGGATATCGTCCCGCATCCGCAGGGCCTCCCGCCGCGCCGCGCCGGCGTAATCCTCCGGCGCGCAGCCCTCTTTCTTCCAGGCGCAGAGGATGGCGCGGGAGGAGTTGACGACTGCGCCCATTCCCTCCTTATCAAAGGCGCCCGCCACGTCGGCCGCCCCGCCGCCCTGCGCCCCGTAACCGGGAACCAGAAAAAAGGTGTGCGGCAGCGCGGCCCGCAGTTCGGCAAGCTGGGCGGGATAGGTAGCGCCCACCACCGCGCCGACGCCGGAATAGCCGTATTTGCCGGGGAGCTCCTCCCCCCACTTTTCGCAGAGGCCGCCCATCGTCCGGTACACCGTTTCCCCGTCGATCCGGCGGTCCTGCAGTTCCCCGGAGGAGGGATTCGAGGTTTTTACCAGAACAATGATGCCGGCGTCGTACCGGCGGCAGGTATCCAGCAGGGGCCGGATTCCGTCCTCGCCGAGGTAACCGTTCACCGTCAGCGCGTCCCCGCCGAAAGCGGCGATTTCCGCTCCGCCCACCTTCGTTTTTCCGAGATGGGCCGCGGCGTACGCTTCCATCGTGCTGCCGATGTCGTTCCGCTTGCCGTCGGTGATAACGAACATCCCCTTGGCTTTCGCATAGGCAATGGTTTCGCTGAGCGTCCGCATCCCCGGCCAGCCGTACATTTCGTAATAGGCGGCCTGCGGCTTCACCGCCGGGACGATATCGCACAGCGCGTCAATCAATCCTTTATTATAAGCGAGGATTGCCGCCGCCGCGCCCTCCAGCGTTTCGCCGTGCGCGGCGAACGCCTTCTCCACCAGGAAATCCGGAATATACTCCAGCTTAGGATCCAGTCCCGCCACGGTGGGGTTATGCGTGCGTTTGATTCCTTCAATCAGTCTGTCCAGTGCCATAGCTACCTCCGTTTATTTCCTTATTTATCGGCAAAAGGCGGATTTCCCGCCGAATCCATCTCTATACCGCCTATACCGTCGTCTCCGAGCAATCCGGCCGCGTCGTTCTCCGGCAGCTCCTCCACCGAGCGCAGCCGGTTCCGGATCATCTCGGTCCGCCGGGAGGCGCGGCTGATATTCGCCGTCGCTTCCTCCAGCTTCTTCTGGGTGGCGGAAAGCGCCTCGCCAAACCGTCCGAACTCGGTCTTGATTGCGCCGAGCAGCTTCCACACCTCGCCCGAACGCTTCTGGATTGCCAGTGTTTTGAAGCCCATCTGCAGGCTGTTCAGGAAAGCGCCCAGCGTGGTCGGGCCCATAATGGTAACGCGGCAGTCCCGCTGCAGCGCGGCGCAGAGCTCCGCCCGGCGGGTGACCTCGGCGTACAATCCCTCGGTCGGGAGGAAAAGAATGGCAAAGTCGGTGGTGTGGGGCGGCACAATGTATTTATCCCGGATATCGCGGGCGCACTCTTTCACCGCCGTCTCCAGCTGGCGGGAAGCCGCGTCCACCCCGGCGGGATCGCCCGCCTCCGACGCGTCCGCCAGGCGGATATAGCTCTCCATCGGGAATTTGCTGTCAATGGGCAGGTACACCGTTTCCAGCCCGTCCTCCTTTCCCGGCAGGCAGATCGCGTATTCCACGATCTCGTTCCGCCGGGGAGCCACCTTGACGTTTGCCTTATATTGCTGCGGGCTGAGGAGCTGTTCCAGCAGGTTTCCCAGCGCAACCTCGCCCCAGGTGCCCCGCGTTTTCACATTGGTGAGCACCTTTTTCAGGTCGCCCACCCCGGTGGCCAGAGTCTGCATTTCCCCCAGCCCCTCGTACACCTTTTTGAGCTGCTCGCTCACGGTATGGAAGCTCTCGCCCAGCCGCTTTTCCAGGGTGACGGTCAGCTTTTCGTCCACCGTCTGCCGCATGGAATCCAGCCTTTTCGCGTTATCCTCCTGCAGGGCGCGGATGTTGCGGTCCACGGTATCCTGCATCGCGGCCAGCCGACGGTCGATCACCCGGGTCATCTGCTCGATGTTCAGCCCGGTCAGCTGGCTGTTGTTCTTCATAGCGGTGTCCAGCTCCTGCTTCAGAAGGCTGAGCTGACGCATAACGTCGTTGCTCTGCTCCGCCATCTCCCGCCGAAGCTGGTCGTAGGTTACACCGTCGCTCTGTCTTTTCGGCAGCCGCAGCAGGATAACGACGCCGAGAACCATCGCCGCCGCGGAGCAGACAGCCGCCACGATCTCCCACATTGCCATCCCGTCCTTTCACTGGTGCGTCGCCGCACGAAATTTATTCCGTTTATTCCGCCTATTCCGTCTATTCCGCCGCGTAAACCGTTTTTCCACCAAGCAGGGTAAGACGGACCCGTCCGCACAGCTTCATCCCCTTGAAGGGGGTGTTGCGGGATTTCCCGTGCAGCGCCCCGGGGTCCACCGTCCACTCCGCGTCCGGTTCGAACAGCACGATATCCGCGGGCGCTCCGGGCTGGAGCGTCCCGGCCGGGACGCCGAGCAGACGCGCCGGCTCGGTAGACATCAGCCAAAGCAGCCGGGAAAGGGAAAGATGGCCCGGCATGACCAGGGCGGTGAGTCCCGCCGCCAGAGAGGTCTCCATACCGATGGAACCGTTCGGCGCGTGAAGGAAATCCGCTTTATCCTCCGGCGAGTGGGGGGCGTGATCGGTGGCGATAGCGGTCAGGGTGCCGTCCACCAGTCCCTCGATGACCGCCAGCCGGTCATCCTCGGTGCGAAGCGGCGGATTCATCCGGTAGTCCGCGTCCCGGCTCCGCAGAAGCTCGTCCGTCAGCAGGAAATAGTGCGGGGCGGTTTCTCCCGTCACCGGAACGCCGCGCCGCCGGGCGTCCCGCAGGAGCGCGACGCTTCCCCGCGTACTGACATGGCATATATGCACCGGCAGACCGGTGGCCGCCGCCAGCGCAATCTCCCGCGCGGTGGCCGTTTCCTCCGCCGCGCGGTGGATGCCGGGGACGCCGAGCGCAGCGGAAACCGCGCCCTCGTTCATGATCCCCCCCCGAGTCAGGGACAACTCCTCGCAATGCGACAGCACCGGCAGGCCAAGCGCCGCCGCTTTCTCCATCGCCTCCATCATCCGGCCCGCCGTGGGGACCGGACGGCCGTCATCCGACACGGCGACCGCGCCCGCCGCCTTCAGCGCGGCGAAATCGGTCAGCTCCTCCCCGCCCAAAGACGCGGTAACGGCGGCCACCGGATACACACGGGCGGGAGCGGAAGCCGCCCGTCCCACAATGTCTCCGATAACCGCCGGATCATCGCACACCGGCGCGGTATTGGGCATACACGCCAATGAGGTAACGCCGCCTGCCGCCGCAGCGGAACAGCCGGTCTGAATATCTTCCTTATACGTCTGCCCCGGATCGCGGAGGTGAACATGCATGTCCACCAGCCCCGGCGCGCACACCAGCCCTCCGGCTTCCAGCACTTCCGCCTCCGGCGCATGGATTGCGGGGGCGGTTTCAACGATCACGCCGTCCCGGATAAGCACATCCATCACGCCGTCCCGCCCACAGGACGGATCAATTACCCGCGCGCCGCGGATCAGCCTTGTCCGGCTGTCGGATACGCCTGTCATCTGTATTCCCCCTGTTTCCTGTTCTTTCCTGCTCTTCATGACTTCCACGTTCGCCTGCAGATGTTAACTAACTACGTATTATAGCATACGCTTTCCAATAGTGGCAACGGCTATTCCAAGAAATCCTTCGATTTGTGGAAATCAGGGAGAAAGCGACCCGTACCCTTCTCGTGTTTCCGGATATATCCCGTGATTTAGCGAAGATTTTTCAGCGGCGTCAATGAAACTTTATGCATAGCGTATACCCTCTTTTTCCTTTTTCCGATATGGCCATGCCAGGATTTTGTGTATTTTCGCCGTTTTCCGCTGAGTTTCCGTATTCCATCCGTCCTTTCCGGAATTTATACCGGTTATACCGGTGATTAACCGGAAAGCACGAAAGTTTTTCGGAATAGCCGCCGATCAATTGCAGCGAACCCAAACTTTTTTTGCACCTCGTCCGGAAAAAAGATGCGTTTTTGGGAAGAAAACATAAATTTTGAAATTTTATCGAATTATTCTTGCAAATTCATTCGCTTTTCTGTATAATTGCAGTCGTGGGTTTATCCCCTGTTTTTTCATCCGCCACACACCGTGCCATGCACCCCATTCTAAACGAAAGTAAGGAGAGAAACGTGTATGTCTTATGTTGATTCTGTTTTGCAGGAACTCGTACGCAAAAATCCCGCGCAGGAAGAGTTCATCCAGGCCGCGACCGAAGTGCTCAATTCCCTGCGTCCGGTGATCGAAGCCAACCCCCGCTTTGAGCAGGCCGGCCTGCTGGAGCGCCTGACCGAGCCGGAGCGCGTGGTCATGTTCCGCGTGCCTTGGGTGGACGATCAGGGCAAGGTACAGGTCAACCGCGGCTTCCGCGTGCAGTTCAACAGCGCCATTGGGCCGTACAAGGGCGGCCTGCGTTTCCATCCTTCCGTTAACCTGGGCATCATCAAGTTCCTCGGCTTTGAGCAGATTTTCAAGAACTCCCTGACCGGCCTGCCCATCGGCGGCGGCAAGGGCGGCTCCGATTTCGACCCGAAGGGCAAGTCCGACCGCGAAGTGATGGCCTTCTGCCAGAGCTTTATGAGCGAGCTTTTCCGCCATATCGGCGCGGACACCGACGTGCCGGCCGGCGATATCGGCGTGGGCGGCCGGGAAATCGGCTACCTGTACGGCCAGTACAAGAAGCTGACCAACCGCTTTGAAGGCGTGCTGACAGGCAAGGGCCTGACCTACGGCGGCTCCCTCGCCCGCACCCAGGCGACCGGCTACGGCCTGGTATACTTCGTGGACGAAATCCTGAAGACCAAGGGCGAATCGCTGAACGGCAAGACGGTCGTCGTCTCCGGCTCGGGCAACGTGGCCATCTACGCCACCGAGAAGGCCCAGCAGCTGGGCGGCAAGGTCGTCGCGCTGAGCGACTCCACCGGCTGGGTGTATGATAAGGACGGCATCGATCTGGAAGCCGTCAAGGAGATCAAGGAGGTCAAGCGCGGCCGCATCCGCGAATATGTGGAGTACCGTCCCAACGCGGAGTACCACGACGGCAAGGGCATTTGGTCCATCCCCTGCGATATCGCCCTCCCCTGCGCGACGCAGAACGAGCTGAACACCGAGGACGCGGCCACCCTGATCAAGAACGGCTGCAAGCTGGTCGGTGAAGGCGCGAACATGCCCACCACCCTGGAAGCCACCGAGCTGCTCCAGAGCAAGGGCGTCATCTTTGCCCCGGGCAAGGCGGCCAATGCCGGCGGCGTGGCTACCTCCGCGCTGGAAATGAGCCAGAACTCCCAGCGCCTGAGCTGGACCTTTGAAGAGGTCGACCAGAAGCTGCACGGGATCATGGCCGGCATCCACAAGAATGCCTACGATGCGGCGAAAGCCTACGGATACGAAGGCAACTATGTGGTCGGCGCGAACATCGCCGGCTTCCTGAAGGTTGCGGACGCCATGATGGCGCAGGGGATCGTCTGATCGCTTCCCGCTTTTCCGTTCATCGGCAGTCAAGACCACCGGTAGAACCGGTGGCTTGCACAGCCCCTAAAAGGGGCTATT
>CAUGOD010000042.1 GCA_959601025.1 uncultured Oscillospiraceae bacterium | reverse complement strand
CTCCGTTGGCTTTCTCCTCTTGACTTCGCTGTCCAATATGTTTGACAAACTTACATTTTTTATTTTTCTGCGTTTTTCTTCAATAGTACCGGTAAACATTGGAGATAACCATGGATTGTACAAAGAAAAAGCCGAACACGATCCCCAGGATTACCGTCAGGGCTATCATCACAATCCAGAGCACGAGATACCGTGTCCGCCGCTTCCGGTAGGTTTCCGCCGCCTCCAGCGGAAGGACCGGCGCGGGCTGGCCGCAGACCGGGCACGCCGGCATCCCCGGATAGAGGAAATTGCCGCACCGCAGACAGCGGGTCGGCTGGTTTTTGGAGGACATTGCAACAATCAGATAGATCAGCGCCCCGATCCCGAAAACGCCGGAGAGCACACCCCACAGCGCCGCATTCTCGTTCTGCCGCAGCCGGGCGTCGTTATACACGCAAAGCCCCAGAAAAACCGACTCCAGAACGCCGATTACCAGAAGCAGCAAGACCCACACCAGCATTCCCGCTGCGATGGCCCCAAAATCATCGTTGAGGTTCGGAACGCCTGTCACCCAAAAAAACAATACAATCCCCGCCTTTCTGAATAGAAACCTTTTATTCCCGTTATTTCAGCCGCTTTTCAGCGGATCAGCCAACGTCCAGCCGTTCCCGCTCCACCAGCACAGCGCGGACCGGCGAGCCGTCCGCGCCCGCGATTTTCAGCGGCGGCGCGAACAGAAAATAATCCCCCGGCTCCACTCCCGAAAGGTCCAGCCCTTCCAGCAGCGCCATCCCGCTCCCGAGAAGCTGGCGGTGGACGGCGGACGTGCATTCCAGAGCGGCGACCGACGGATCCTCCACCCCGACCAGCTTTATCCCCGCGTCGGTCAGCACAAAGGCGGCGCTGGGGCTGATCTCCATTTTCCCCTTGAACAGGATGCGCTTATGCAGGCGAGGCAGCAGCTCCTCCGCCTGCGCGCCGAGGAGGACGCCCTCAAACGCCACGACGCTGCACTCCCCCACACAGAGGTCGAGGGACAGCGCCGCCGTGTCCGTCCCATCCGGGATAAAGTGCAGGGGCGCGTCCACATGAGTGGCGTTGTGCGCGCAGGCGGACAGCGCCGAGGTGTTGCACACGTCTCCCCACTCGATCCGGCAGAGGGCGGAAAGCGCCGGGGCCGGATCGCCCGGGTACACCGGCGCGCCCAGCAGCTCGCGGGATATATCGTGTAAGATCATACCAATCCTTCCTTCCGCCGGCGAACCGGCATTTTTGGACGCCCCCGGCTCTTCCGGATAGATTCGCCGTAAAACCGGCGCCCGTCATCACTCCATATTCCCGGTCAGCGCCATGATGACCGACAGCGCGGCAAGGGGCGCGGTTTCGCAGCGGAGGATGCGGGGACCGAGGGTCGCCGTCTCCGCCCCCATAGCGCGAAGCTCCTCGATCTCGGCCGGCTCGAAGCCCCCTTCGGGGCCGATGACAATCGCCAGCTTCCGGGTCTCCCGTCCTGCCAGCTCGGCAAGAGGGCGGCCTCCGCCCTCGTAAAACACGACGACCGGCATCCCGTCTCCGCTGCCGGTCCGAAGCCGCTCCACGGCCTGCTTCCAGGTCAGCGGCGACTCCACCGGCGGGAGGATGCCCCGCCCGCACTGTCCGGCAGCTTCGTCCGCGATCTTCTGCCAGCGGGCGCGTTTCTTCTCCTCCTTGCCGTCCAGGCGAACGACGCTCCGCGCCGCCGCGAAGGGAACGACCGCCGCCACACCCAGCTCCACCGCCTTCTGGATAATCAGCTCCAGCTTATCCCCCTTGGGCAGTCCCTGATACAGGACGACCTCGGTATCCGGCTCGCAGGCGGTGGGGGTATGGTACAGCGCCTTCAGCCGTACGTCCTCCCCCTCAAAGCCGTCGATTTCACAGAAATAATCGGTTCCCCGCCCGTCGCAGAGGGTGAGATTCTCCCCCGGCTTCATCCGCAGAGCACGGCGGATATGCACCGCGTCCTGCCCCGAAACCAGAACCGTTTCCCCGCTTGACAACGGGGCGGACGAGATGAAAAAGCGCGGCATCAGCGTTCCCTCCCGGCGATATCCTTGATAATCTCCCCCGCCAGGATCAGCCCGGCGACCGAGGGCACGAAGGACAAGCTCCCCGGCAGGGCGCGGCGGCCCTCCGGCGGCGTCTCCCCGCCGCCCGCCGGAAAAAGGTTCTCCGGCGTAAGGGGCGGTTCCTCCGAGTAAACCACCTTCAGCGCGGGGATTCCCCGGGCCTTCAGCTCCCGCCGCATAATGCGGCAGAGAGGGCAGACGCGGGTTTCATAGATATCCGCCGTCCGGAAACGGGTGGGGTCCAGTTTGTTGCCGCAGCCCATCGCGCTGATCAGCGGAATCCCCCGGCGGGCGCACTCCTCCGCGAGGGAGAGCTTCGCCGTCACGGTATCGATCGCGTCCGCCACATAATCCAGCCCGTCCAGGAGGGCGGCTTCCTCCCCGCCGGGGAGGCTTTCCCCAGAGGGACTCTCTCCTTTGGGGAGGTAAAACAGGGTGCGCGCCTCCACCCGGCAGGCGGGGTTGATGTCCCGCACCCGCTCAGCCATAACCTCCGCCTTGGGACGGCCGACCGTGGAGGTCAGCGCGACCAGCTGGCGGTTGCGGTTGGTGTCCGACACCACGTCCCCATCCACCAGCAGAAGGGAACCGATCCCGGCGCGGGCGAGCGCCTCCGCCGTATAGGAGCCGACGCCGCCCAGCCCGAAAACGGCGACCGCGGCGTTTTCCAGCCTCTCCACCCCTTCCCGGCCGAGAAGCATCCCCTCCCGCGCAAGCCAATCCTGCATCCGCCTTCGTCCTTTCCCTAATCGGTGGTTATGGTCAGGCCCGGGCGACGAGGCAGAGCCAGCCGCCCCGCTCAAACCGTTCGGTCAGGGTAAAGCCGCCGTCCCGCAGGGCGGCGAGCACATCCTGCTCCCGGGTGTCGATAATGCCGGACATGATATACACGCCGTCCGGCTTTAAAAACGGGCGGATATCCGCCGACAGGGCGATGATCGCGTCCGCCACGATGTTGGCGGCGATCACATCGTACCGCCCGCTGACCGCGTCCACCAGATTCCCCTGCCGGACGGTAAAGCGGGGCGGAACCAGCCCGTTCAGCTCCCCGTTTTCGGCGGCGGTCTTCACCGCCAGCGCGTCGATATCCACCCCTACGGCGCTTTCCGCGCCGAGCAAAAGGGCCGCGATGGAAAGGATCCCGCTGCCGCAGCCCACGTCCAGAAAGGCTTCCCCACCGTGGACGTGCTTCTCCAGCGTTTCCAGCACCAGCCGGGTGGTGTCGTGTCCGCCGGTGCCGAAGGCCATGCCAGGGTCGATATGCAGCAGGGCGCGGCCCGCTGCCTCCGGCGCGGCTTCCCAGGTCGGGCAGATCATCAGCCGTTCCCCCACCGGTAAGGGCTTGAAGTATTTTTTCCAGTTATTCGCCCAATCGTCCTCGCTGACCTCGCCGGTCAGCACCTCGTGCGGGATTCCCGCCTCCGTATACCGCTCCCGGAGGAAGGCGACCGCCTCGGCGGGGCTTTCCTCCGGCGATATGTAGACATGGATGATCGTCCGGGTACGATCCCGCGCGAGCAGCTCTTCGTCGATCAGGTCGATGTGCGCGATCTCCCGCGCTCCCTCGACCAGGTCGCTGTAATCCTCGATATAGATGCCATACGGCACCACCATGTTGGCAATATCCGCCGCCCGGTCGGTATCCGCCGCCGGAACGGTGATTTTCACTTCCGTCCAGTCCATGTGAGGCCTCCTTTTCCGTTTGTTCCGTGTGGCTGTCCTCCCGTGGGCGCTTTACGCGAGGAAAGCGTCCAGCGCGGACAGATCCAGCCCGCGGACGGTACGGAGATATCCGGCCAGCTTCTCCGCGATCACCCGGCAGCCGCCGATAACGTCGCTTTCGATATTGAGGGGCATCACCGGGTCGTGCACACTTAGCCGGAGCAGCAGCCAGCCGTCCCCCTCCCCCTTGCCGAAGGAGACGCGCACCCCTTCGCGAGAATCGTCGGCCACCTGCCAGCCCTGCCTGTGAGCGTAGGCCTCCAGCCCGTCCAGCACGGCGCTGCCGCAGGCGCGGAAATCCTCCTCCCGGATGGAGAAGCGGAGCTCCTCACTTTCGGCCGGCTCGGCCAGCGTTCCGATCAGGCTGTCCAGCGTCCGGCCCTCCGCCCGGAGCTGCGCCAGCTTTATAATGATTTTGGTGATGAGGTACGCGCCGTCGTCCAGAAAATAATTCTCCCGCAGGGCGGCGTGGCCGGAGGTCTCGATGGCGAGGGGGCAGTTCTCTCCCGCCGCATTCCGGCGAAGCGCCTCGTTGATGACGTTTTTATACCCTCTCTTAAAGCGGCAGTGCACCCCGCCCAAGTCCTTTTCGATGAAGACTTTCAGCCCGGTGGAGGTGATCGAGTCGGTCACAATCGTGCCGCCCTCGTTTCCCTCCAGCGCGATGGCGGATGCCAGGGCGACCAGGCGGTTGCGGTTGATCTCCCGCCCCGCGGCGTCCACACAGCCTGCGCGGTCTACATCGGTGTCGAAGATCACCCCGAGGTCGGCATGGGCGCGGACAGTGGCTTCGCATACCGAACGCATCGCGTCCTCGTTTTCCGGGTTGGGGATGTGATTGGGGAAACGACCGTCCGGGTCGAGGAACTGGCTGCCGGACACGTCCGCACCCAGCGGGGCGAGCACGTCGGCGGCATAAAAGCCGCCCGCGCCGTTCCCCGCGTCCACCACGATGTGGAAGCCGGCGAGCGGATGCTCATAATCCGCCGCCTTCACCCCGTCGCAGATCAGGCGGCGGAGCCGCGCCGCATATTGAGTCATATAGTCCACCGGCCGGCAGGAGCCGGACGCGGCGGGCGGCGCGAAGCCGTCCTGCGCGTTCTGCAGCACCGCTTCGATGTCGCTCCCCTCCAGCCCGCCGGAGGGAAGGAAAAATTTCAGCCCGTTGCGGTGGTAGGGATGATGGCTCGCGGTGAGCTGCACCGCGCCGTCACATTCCAAATCCACCGTGGTCATAAACATCGCAGGGGTGGAGGCCAGCCCGCAGTCCAGTACCGTCACCCCGGCGGCTGTGAGCGCCGCCGTCACCGCGTCCCGCAGACGGGGGCCCGAGAGACGGCTGTCCCGGCCCACCGACACCGTCAGCGCCGACGCAGGCTTCCCTGCCCGTTCAGAAAGCCAGGCGGCAAAGCCCGCCGCCATCTTCCCGACCGCTTCATCGGTCAGGTCCAGCGGCTCCCCGGCCACCCCGTCGATCGCCACCCCCCGGATATCGGTCCCGCTTTTGAAATGTTTCCAGTACGAATTCAGCACGCTTCTCGTTCCTTTCTGTTATACATAGCGCCGGTTTCATTATACCGGATTTTTCCGTCTTTGTCATCCGCCTTTTGCGAAAACGATTCCTCCCAGGAAATCTATGGATTCCCCGTATTTATCGGTAAAATCATTGACTATTCGACGCCGTTCTTTTATAATCGTTAGGTAGAAATGCCGGAAATTAGCGGCAAAACAAAAAAGATACCGACAGGTGCGTAAAAAAGCACAGGCACTGTGAGAAAAAGTAAAGTAAAGAAAAGAAAGAAGGGCATTCTTATGAAATTCCAGTGGCGCTTTGGCGCGGCGGCTTTGGCTTCCGCCCTGCTTGTTTCTCTGGTCGGCTGTACCTCCGGCGCGCGTCCGGGAGGAAATGCCGGCTCTGAAGCCTCGACGACTTCCACCGTGACGGCGCCCCCCGACGCCAGGGCACTATACCAGGAGATGAACGCCAAGATGGAGCCGCTCACCTCGATGGACGCAAACTTCTCTATGCGCATAACCATTCTTCTCGGCGAATCTTCTCTGGTGACAAATATGGAAGGAACCGTCCGCGCCGCCGGGCTGCCGGACAAGCCGGCGTTGACCGCCGACATTTCCACCTCCTCAATGGGGCAGAGCGTTTCCATGTCGTTGTATTACGCGGATAACGTTATGTATATCGCCGCGAAGGACGCCTACATGGACTCCAAGATCAAGATTCCCGTGCCGACAGAGCTGCCGGAGAACTCCGACGACGAAACACAGGAAGAGCTGCTGGCGGCGCTGAAGGAAAAGGCAGCGCTGCTGCAGGAAAAAATGCTGGATTCCGCCGTCGCCATTGAGAAAAACGGCGATACGCAGATCACCCTGACCATCCCGGCTGTCGACCTTTGGCACTTTATAGAGGCCCTGTCCTCCGAGCTGCCGGAGGATACCTTCTCCGGCGATCTGGACCTTTCCGCACAGCCCGAGATGTCCGACTTAGCCGTTACTCTGACCATGAACAGCGAGCGTTACCTGACCGAAATGCTTATGGAATGCGAAGCGGTCGCGCCTGTGCAGACGGAGGAATCCTCTTCCGTTTCCTCCGGATCAAACACCGTCCGCGTGTCCCTTTCCGTAAAGCTCAACAATCCGGGCGAGCCGGTAGAAATTATCCAGCCCGCCGATTTGGATTCGTATCAGGAACAATCCCCGGATGACGAGGAGCTCTGGGGGGACGAGTTCTCCGACTACGAGCTTCTTTAAGGCGGGCGTACAAAGCTGTTCGCCCTTTCCCTATACAGTCGGCAATCCCCTGAAAATACATTATCAAAAAGATGGAGGAAAAACCATGAATCGCCTATTCCGCATCGGCGCGGCCTCGTTGGCCGCCATCCTGTTTGTCTCTTTGGCCGGCTGCTCCGGCACTCCGGCTCAAGGCGGCAGCTCTTCCACCGCTTCCACAGCCACAGCGGCAAAACCAGATGCCTGGTCGCTGTTTAAGGCAGCGGCCGAAAAATCCAACGCCCTGGATTCTGTCGACATGGACTTCGCCATGAAGATCACCGTGGATGTGTCCGGCTCCACAATCGCCACCAATCTTTCCGGAAACGTCAAAGCCGCCGGTAAAGGGGAAGAGCGGAAGGCTGCAACCACCGCGAACATGGAAATCCTGGGTCAGACGACTTCCATGGTTTCGTATTATGCGGACGGTTTTTCCTATACCGATACCTTTGGTATGAAAGTAAAAACGCCCGTTTCCTATGAGGATTATACGGAAGAAGCCGGGTTTTCCTTTGTCGATACCAACGTTATGGCGGAGAGTGATTTCAAGGACGCGACGGTGACGGAGGAAAACGGTTCGACTAAAATCTCTCTGCCTATGTCCGAAGGGCTGGCAAAAAAACTGGCCGGCAATGCGATAGAAAGCGCAGGCTCCGGCGATATAGACGAAACCAGCGAGACCAAAATAACCGAATTCACCGCGGTTTTTGTAATTGACGCGGCGGGATACCTGTCAGAGATGACGATTGACTGTAACGCTTCGACGACAGCGGAAATGCCCGACATGAACGGCAGCGAATCCACCACTCAGCAGGAAATGCTCATGGTCATTAATATGACAATGAAATACCTTAATCCCGGCCAGGATATCACTGTTACCCTGCCGGAAAACCTGGATGAGTACGAGGAGATGAGTGACCTGGGGGATCTAGGGGATCTGGGCGGCCTTGATCTCTGATTGTTCCTTTCTCTGGAAATTCGGGTTGACGTGAAATCAGCGGCTTTCCCTTATGGATAAGCCGGAAAAATATGGACTGCTGCAAAACTCTTCATTTTGCAGCAGTCGCTTTTTATTTATTTTCGTTTTGTTTACATTCCCCGGCGGCGAAAGCGGTAAAATAGGGATATACTAACCATAGCGCCGCCCAGCCAAGTTCTATACGGACGTTTGCCCGCGGCGAAGCCCGCATTATACCATTAACCGTTAACCGTGCGACGCCGTTTGTTGAGCGTGCAGAAAATCCCCGCCGGCCGCCGCCGGCTAAAATTTTCCATAAAAAGGATGGGGGTCCCTATGGCCGAGCTGATCCGTATTATCGACATGTATAAAATCTATAATCCCGGACCAAACGAAGTGCGGGCGCTGGACGGAGTTTCCCTCACAGTGGACGAGGGCGAATTCGTCGCGATCGTCGGCCATTCCGGTTCGGGGAAATCCACCCTGATGAACATGCTGGGCTGTCTGGACACCCCCACCACCGGCGAATATTTCCTTGAAGGGAAAAACGTCGCCCAGCTTTCGGACGACGAACTGTCCGATATCCGCAATCGGCATATCGGATTTATTTTCCAGGGCTTTAACCTCATCCCCAGTCTGAACGCGCTTGAAAACGTGGAGCTTCCTCTGATTTACCGCGGGATGCCAAAGGACGAGCGGCAAAAAATCGCTGCCGAAAGCCTGAACCGGGTAGGTCTGGAGCATCGCATTCACCACCGTCCGGCCGAAATGTCGGGCGGCCAGCAGCAGCGGGTCGCAATCGCCCGCGCCATCGCCGCTCGTCCGCCCATTATCCTGGCGGATGAGCCGACCGGTAACCTGGACACCGCTTCTGGCAGCGATGTGATGCAGATTCTCCGGGAGCTGAACGCAGAAGGGCGCACTGTCATCCTCATCACTCATGACAACGAGATCGCTGCCACCGCGAAACGGATCGTCCGCATACAGGACGGCCGGATCGTGGCGGACGGGCCGAATACCTCCGCGCCACTCTCTGCGGACACGGTGTAAAAAACTCCGCCGGATGCCCACGCAGGCAACCGACCCCGTCGGGTCAAAAAGCGCAGCGCGCCCGGAAAAAAACGGGCGCGCTGCGCTTTTCTATCTTTCTTCCATAGCGGTTTCGCCGTACAGCTCAGTGCAGACAAAATCGTACAGTTCCCGCGCAGTCCCGCAGATTTCCTGCACCCGCTCCTCAGAAAGCCGCAGGTCGATATCGGAAGGATACCGTGTCTCAATATACAGGCGGTTCAGCTGCGTAGTATCGTTCAGCCAGCGGGAAAAGCCGCGGTTATGCTTCATCGCCTGCCGGCAGAGCCAGGTCAGGTTGTGGCCGTCCACCAGCGTCCCCGTCCGGTCGATCAGATAGGCCTTCAGCGCCTTCTCCATCCCCTGCTGGCAATGGAAGGCCGCGACCTCTACACACTGCTCCTGCTCCAGCAAAACGCGCGCGGCGAGCAGGTCTCCTGCGGCGATTTCCAGCCAGTCGAAAAACTTCCGGCTGTCCCCGGCGTGCCTAGTCGGCCGCATACAGCACCCTCCCCGTTTCCCGGATATGCCGGGCGAAGCTCAGCTCGGTGTTCAGCAGCTGCCGCCACTCCTCCGCCGTATACACCAGCAGATCAAACGGCAGCTCGGATTCCAGCTCCCCATACAGACGGCCCTCCGCCGCCCGCGCGTCCCCTTCCGGTAGGATCACACAGAGCTTTACAGCGGTCAGTTCCCCGGAGGGGCTGTTTTTCTGATGAAAAACGTAGATTTTTTCCGGCGTACACAGACGCACAATATCGTCCCGCAGCGCGGCAAGCAACGACGATTTCATAGCCTTTCGCCTCCAACTAAGCGCCGCCGCGCCGGGCGCTATCCCGACCTTTTCCGGCGGCGCAATTGAGAAATACCTGTCGGTATTTCTCCCTGCTGTCATTGTACCATAAAGTCGTGAGAAATGCAGCGGCGGGAATTGACAAAGTCCCCGGCTTTGGTGTACACTGTCGGTTGTACCGATACGCGGAGAAGGTCTCTTTCCAGGGGGTTCGCCGCAGAAAAAGGCGTTTCTCGAACGTTTTGATAAAACCCAAGTCGGGAAAGACGCCGCATCTTCATAAATGTCGCTATAGCTCAGCTGGATAGAGCGACCGCCTCCTAAGGTGTTGCTCTGTCCGCGTGATACCCGCAGGAAAACGAGAAAACGCGAGTAAAACCGCGATTTCGCGACCTTGTAACAACGCCTCTCGGGTTTTGGCGCCTTGTTTGGTACCCTTTGGCGCCTTTTCGGGAAAACATAAGGGAGAGGCGCACATGCCATATCTTTCGTAAATTTCATAATATGCGCCCGTAGCTCAGCAGGATAGAGCGTTCGCCTCCTAAGCGAAAGGCCGCGCGTTCGAATCGCGCCGGGCGCGCCAGGCTGTCAACGGCAATTGTGTATGAACGTTTGTATCCGTTGATTGCAAAGATGGCGTAACCCCGATTCATACCGGGGCGATTGTAAAGTGGGGATCGTTCCCCACCGCCATACCAAAATATAATACCACCTTGCGTGGGTGGCAAAAGCCGACAGCTTACGCTGCCGGCTTTTCAAATTACTATCGACAAGTAACTGTCCGCTTAAAGACTTTTTAACCGCTCTGTTTCCAAATCCTCAACCACGAAACTACCATCGTTGATTTCTTCAAGACGTGCAACAATCTGCGCGATAAGATCAAGCATAATTTCCTTTTCCGCTTTTTTTTCGTGATTAAACCAACAAGGAACATCGTGCGAATCGAATTCGTAATATGAATTAAATAGCTGTGCCGCTTGGTAATTAAACTCTTTAAGGACAGAATCGTTATCTATTAACTCAATGCCTGTCAAGGGTTCCCCTGTTTCAATATCACTTATCCAAATGGGTTCCTGCAAATAATCAGGTTGGATTCTGACAGTTTGCTTTTCCGTTTTCATTTTCCATACCTTTCTATAAGTTTTTGCGCCACTTTTTCTCCTATAGGATAGGCCGAGATTATATCCATTTTTGCCTACCATACCTTATCGTTCGCGGCGGCGGGCTTTTTTATCAGTGCGTCTGCGACGCTATGGAGGTGTCATCATGACATTGGAAGAAATCAAAACCCGGCAGATGACCAATCAACATCTGGTTACGCATGCCGACAAGCTGACGGTAATCCGGGATCTTTGCGGCATACAGGCGCAGTTCCTGAGTAACGCGATGCACTCGCTTAAAATCCGTTGTGAAAACTACGATGAATCCTCCTTTCAAAATGGATTAGTAAAGAATTGGACCGTGCGGGGAACCGTCCATGTTTTTGCGGAAGAGGACCTGCCGCTGTTCATCCATTGCCGTAACGGCGAGGATTACAGACGAAAGGAATGGAACGGATATACCTACCCGGATCAGCAGGATCAATGGACGTTGACGCCGAAAAGGCAAGAATATTTTTCCGAGGTCATTCTAACAAGCCTAAAAGAGGGGCCTCATACGCGGGAGGAATTAAAAGCGCTTTGCCGCGAACGGGGAATGACGTCGTTGGAAGAGGCAAGCCTGTTCGACCAATGGGGCGGCGGCATCCGGGAACTATGTGAACGCGGATTTATCCATTATGTCGTTCAGGAGAAAAAAGCCTTTTGCCTGTCTCCCGCCTTCACCCCTATCCCTGAAGAGGAAGCAAACCTCGAAATCGCCAGGCGATATTTTACCAACATCGCTCCCGCAACGATTCACGACGCGATGTATTATTTTCACGCAACCGCCGCGCAAGTGAAAAACTGGCTTGCCAGGCTCCCGGTAACCTCCACGGAATGCGGCGGAAAGACCTATTACTACATCGAAAACGGAAAGAGCTACACCAGGGAAATCCCAAAGTGCGTATTTCTCGCGGGCTTTGACCAGCTTATGCTGGGATATGAGAAAAAAGAAAGCCTGTATTTAGAACCCGAAAACAGGCGGCGTATTTTTAATCTTGCCGGAATCGTTTCGCCCTCCATCCTGTGGAATGGACAGGTAATCGGAAAATGGAGAAAGAAAAATCGAACGTTATCCCTCGAATTCTTTTCTCCTGTCCGCCCAACCGACCTTGCCTTGATAAAGGGGACGGCCGAAGCCCTTTGGAATGACCTTTCGAAAATCGCCGTTATGGAGTGACTGCGAGGCGAAAATGGCCATCCCGCTCCAAATGAAAACCGTCCCGGCGGCTCCCGCCCGAGGATACGGAAAAGGTACCGTGCTGTGCGCGGTACCTTTTTTCATATTTTGATAAATTGCTTTCGCCTTTGGGTTTTCCCTCTTCTCGGGAATTATTGCAGATCGGCGATCAGGCGGGGAAGCTCCCGTTTCTCCGTTTCATAGGCCCTTTCCAGCCGGCCGATCGCATCCATGCGCTCCAGCACCGACGGATCGCCCGAGGCGTTAAACTTGAGCAGGATAGTCCGCAGCTTGTCCATCTCCAGCGTCCAGGCATGACAGCGCGCACGGTGCTCCTCTCCGTTTTTAAGCCGTCCCTGCTCCGCAAGATAGACCACACTGTCCTCCAGCAGACGCTTGTGGTAATACGTCAGGTGAAACGCGGTACGGATCACCGAAGGCGTACCGGCCGCCACCGTATCCCGGATATACTGCGCGAGAGCGCGATACACCTCCACCCCGTAAACGTATTCGGTACGGTATTGCGGCAGGCCGGGATACAGGTCCGCACTGGTGATCCCGCTCTCACCCCGGGCATAATTGCCAAGGTCCCGCGCATACTTGTCCATCTCAAAGGCGAACATCGCCTCCCTGTGTTCAAGCAGATCCACTCCCTGCAGGTAATCCCCGGACTCCCACCCCTCCAGATGGCCGGCATCCAGCTCTTCCCTGGTGCAGGAGAGCCGTTCATAATGAAACAGGAAGTCCCGAAAATATAGGGTATCCCCATCGTATCCATAAATAAACATATCGTGGGGGAAATGCCGCGGATCCTTGAGGGCGGACAGATAAAACCGGTCGTACCGGCAGAAGACGTACAACCCCTGATCGAGGGAATCGGTAATAAAATCCGAAAATCGTCTCCAATGGGCCCGAATCAACGCGTGGGGCACGTTGTGACGGACGATCCACGGGCAGTTGTTCCAGATATCCACCTTATTGAAATCCGCGGTGTACTGGGCGTACATCTCCTTATGGCAGAATATCTGCTTATAATTGTTGTGAATCCAGGGCATTGACCGTTCCGGGCTCGTCAGCAGGATGGAAAACAGCGCCGCATCCTGCGGATAATAGGGGCTTTCCGGGTCTGCGATGGGCAGAACCACCTTAGCCATACAAACTCCCTCCCTTTGCGGCGCCATGTGCAGCACGCCACTTTTCCTTATATTACCATATATTCCGACACATTACAACTGCCGGCAGAAACGCATAGGCACTGCTTCACCGGGAAGGCTATGAAAAAGGGGGAATGCCGAATGGAACAACCCGGTAAGCCGGAAAAAATACCCAAAATGGGCGAAACGGCGAAACGTATCTATGTGTTCGAAGCGGTAATACGGGCCGTACCGGGCATCGACGGCGCGTATATCGAATTCCCCTATGACGTAAAAGCGGCGTTTGGAAAGGGACGGGTACCGGTTTCCGCCACCTTCGACGGGGAACCCTACGACGGCAGTCTGGTGCGGATGGGAACCCGGGGTCATATCCTCGGTCTGCGAAAGGATATCCGCGCAAAAATCGGCAAGCAGCCGGGAGACGCCGTGACCGTCCGACTGTGGGAACGGGCTCCGTTAAAGGAAAGCCCCGAGCCGGCTGAAGCGCGCCGCCGGACAACTCCCACAGAAAATTCTCCCTTCCGAAGGGATAAGCGGCCGGATTCCCGTCCATACTAGAGAAGGAAATTAAAGGAGGTGAAGGAAATGAGCCCGAAGGAACTGCTGTATATTGAAGACGCGCTCGGCCACGAAAAATTTCTGAAAACCCAGTGTCAGGAAGCCGTACAGAACCTGCAGGACGGCGAGCTGAAAAACTGCGTTCAGCAGCTGATGAACAAGCACCAGCAGCTGTTCGACAGCTTCTACCAGCTGGTGTAACCCCGACCCCTCCCCGATCCCAAACCTCGAAAGTGTAAAGTATAAAAGGAGAAATTGTCATGGACGACAAATGCCTGATGGAAAACATCCTGCTGACCACAAAGGGCGTGTGCGACCTGTATCTTCATGGTACAATCGAATCCAACACCGCAAACGTTCACAGCGCCTTCGATACCGCGCTGAAGGATTCCCTGACCATGCAGGACGACATTTATAAAAAGATGGCCGCTAAAGGCTGGTATCCGACCGAACAGGCGGAACAGCAGAAGCTGCAGCAGGTAAAGCAGAAGTTCGCCAATCAATAATCCGGGTGGACGGGGACATACCCCGTTTACCGACGGCCGAAAAACCGCGTCGGAATGCCGTTTGCTTTCCGCCGCGGTTTGTTTTGTTTCCGGAGCTTCCCCATGCGGCGGTCTGCGGGGAAACCCCTGAAGAGAACTTTCTTTTCTTCCGCATAGACGGGAACCGCTTGACAGACCTCCCCCGCCCGCAGTATGCTGAAGCGGAAGAGACTTCTGAAACCTCCGGAGGCGACGTCATGCGGATTCTTCCCTTTCACTTTTACGACTCCCTTCCCCTGGACGACGGAGAGATTCGTCTGAAACTGCTGGAGACCGCGGCTCCGCAGCCGGAACGCGGGCTGGCCCCCACCTACCGTTTCTCCATCGTCCGCCGAACGGATGAGGAAACGGTCGGCCGCTGCGACCTGCGGGTCGGCTTTAACGAATCGCTGTTTTACGCCGGGAATATCGGGTATCGTATTTTTGAGCCCTATCGCGGCAGCCACTACGCGCTCAAGGCCTGCCGCTTGCTGCTGGAGCTGGCGAAACAGCACCGGATGCCCCAGGTGGTGATCACCTGCCGTCCCGACAACCTTCCCTCCCGCCGAACCTGTGAGGCGCTCGGAGCGCGGCTCGGCGGCATCGTCGATCTGCCGCCCGACCATGAGCTCTATCGGGCGGGCGATCGGCAGGAATGCCGGTATATCCTGAACTTTGATGAATTTCGCTGAAGCCCCGTTTTTTCTGTTCGATATGTTGCACCGGCCGATTCCCCCAGCGACAGGGCGGCGGAGAAGGCAAATTTTTGGCGTTTTCGGAATAAAACCCGGCCGTCCGGCACATGCTATGGCCAGAAAGGTTGGGTGGAGCATGGATTTCTGGATGATCCTTAAAGCGTTTCTGGTCGGCGGCGCCATCTGCGTGATTGGCCAGCTGCTGATCGATTACACGGCAATGACGCCAGCCCGCATTCTGGTACTTTTTGTTACCATGGGCGTGGTGCTGACCGCCGTTGGTTTGTATGAGCCGTTGGTGCAATTTGCGGGCGGCGGGGCCACCGTCCCCTTGACCGGCTTCGGCTATACCCTGGCCAAGGGTGTGCAGGAGGCCGTCAAGGAGCAGGGTCTGCTCGGCGCTCTCACCGGGGGGATTACCGGCGCCGCCGGGGGAATCGCCGCCTCCATTTTCTTGGGCTTTCTTTTCGCATTGGTGGCAAAGTCCGGAGACAAATCTTAAGACGCCACAAGAAAGGGCTGCTGCAAAATGCGATATTTTGCGGCGCCTCTTTTTTCGTATATTCTTTTCGTCTATAACGGTTTCCGGATTGAAATTTCCATTATTTTCTAGTAGAATACAAAGAGACCGGTTTTTCCACAAGCCGGCCGGGTCCTGTGGAAAAAAGAAAGGAGAATTGTCATGCAGAAAACAATCCGCAAACGGGTGTATGACACCGACACCGCCGAGCGTCTCTCTGTCCGCAACGTCAGCTATTTCGGCGACCCAGCCGGCTACAGCGAAACGCTGTACCGCACGCCGGACGGCTATTACTTTCTCCACGGCGTGGGCGGTGAGGATTCCCCCTATAAAAACGAGCAGATCAAAGCGGTATCCGCCGCCAACGCGGAAAAATGGCTTGCCGATCATCCGGAGGAAACCTGATTTATTCAGCGGCCGGAAACACAAAGCGGGAAAAATCCGCAAAAAAGCGCCCCAACAATCGTTGAGGCGCTTTTTCCTTTGTCTTGTTATCCGAGGACCAAGGTAACAATACGAATCGCGAACAATCCCGCGCAAACATACATCACCGGATGGATGTCACGGAACTTGCCGCTGACCAGCTTGAGGATAACCCAGGCCAGCATTCCGAACATGATGCCGTTGGCGATGGAATAGGAGAAGGGCATCATGATGATCGCCAGGAAACCGCCCAGCACATCCGCCATGTCGCCTTCGAACTTCATCTTCAGCACCGAAGACATCATCAGCAGGCCGACGAAAATCAGCGCCGGAGCCGTCGCAAAGCTCGGGATGGCGAGGAAAATCGGGGACAGGAACAGCGCGAGGATGAACATCACGGCGGTGGTCAGCGCGGTCAGGCCGGTACGGCCGCCCTCCGCCACGCCGGCGGTGCTTTCCACATAGCTGGTGACGGTTGAGGTGCCAAGGCAGGCGCCGGCCACGGTGCCCACCGCGTCCGCCATCAGCGCGCGGCCAGCGCGGGGCAGGTTGCCCTTCTCATCCAGCAGGTTGCCCTTGCTGGCAACGCCGACCAGGGTGCCGACCGTATCGAACAGATCGACAAAGAGGAAGGAGAAAACGATGACCGCAAAGTTCAGCACGTTCTTCGCCACATAGCCGAAATCAAACTTAAAGAAGGTGGACCCAAGGGACGGCGGAATAAATTTGGAAGCCGTAAATTCAGGGAAAACCGAGTATACGCCCGCTTCCACATCAACGGCGTACCAGCCGATCAGCTCCGCACCCATGCCGAGCACCCAGGTAATCAGGATACCCCAAAGGATAGCGCCCTTGATCTTAAAATGATTCATGACGGCGATCACCAGCAGACCGACCAGCGCCAGCACCATCGGCGCGCTCTTGAAGCTGCCGAGCGTCACCAGCGTGGAGGCGTCGCCCGCGATGATCCCCGCGCCTTCCAGCCCGACGATCGCAATAAACAGGCCGATACCCGCCGTAATGCCGTATTTCAGGTTAGCGGGAATGGCGTTCACCAGCGTCTCGCGGAACTTGAACAGGGACAGGACGATAAAGATAATGCCTTCCACCAGAATTGCGGTCAGGGCAACCTGCCAGGGATTCTGGATTCCCTGCCTGGCGAGCTCGGTGCAGACCGTAAACGAGAAATATGCGTTCAGGCCCATGCCGGAAGCCAGCGCCACCGGGTAATTGGCAAACACGCCCATGATGATGGTTGCAAACGCGGCCGAAACCGCCGTGGCGGTAAACACCGCGCCCGAGTCCATGCCTGCCGCCGACAGCATGTTGGGATTGACGGCCAGAATATAGGCCATCGCGAGGAACGTCGTGATACCGGCGATAATTTCGGTCTTCGCCGTGGTACCATGTTCCTTCAGCTTGAAGAACTTGTCCAGCTTCTCCATGTTTCTCCTCCTCTTTTTTTCGAGTAAAAACGCTGTCTTTAAGTATAGAGGAAGAATAAGAAAAAATCAAGTTCTCGTACAAAGTTTGTTCATATTCTGCTGAAAAAAGTCGATGGCGCTTTCCCTGCCTCCCGGATTCCTTCCTGTGGAGGAAGTCTTTTTACCCGCTTAGAATAAAAACGGCCGTGCAGACGGGGAACGTCCGCACGGCGCTTTCCGCAGGCCGTCCAGGGGAGCGGCGGCCATAAACGGCAAAAAAAGAGGAGCAGACCGCCGGGAAGCGGCTGCATGAGAGGAGGGCGATCCGCTCAGGCGCAGCGGCCGGCGGCACGGCGGCGGCCCTGCCCGGCCGAAGGAAGCTCCCGCGCAACCGGCAGGGTGACGATAGCCTCCTTCGCCATCTCCGCGGCCATCCGGCGGCGTATTCGGCTGCGGCGGCGAGCCATGGCGGCGTCCTGCCGCATCGCCCCGGCGCAGCAGAGCAGGATAGCCAGCCGCAGGACGACCAGCGCGGCGGTTAGTACCGGAAAAAGGCCCGGTGTGAGCGCGCCCGCGGCGATCCCTTCCATCACCGCGCCGGCCAGCGGCAGAAGCGCCATCCGCCGGGTACGGGCAAACTTCGCTTTATGAAACATATAAAGAAACATACCCGCCATCGCCACGATACTGCAAAGGCTGAGGAGCATTTCTCATCGTCCTTTCTCTTAATCAAGCATTACAAACGGTTGTTCGGAACATGTGTTCGTCTCTTGCGTATTCTCATTATACACGACTTTTCAGAATTTGCAAGGGGTTTTCCGAAAAAAATCGAACATCGGTTCTTTTTTGTTTGCATCATTTCTGGTGGTATGGTATACTTTATGCCATAGCGCTGCCCAGCCGAATTCTATACCAGTCTTTTCCGGCGGCGCAACCGAAAATGCCTCTCGGCATTTTCCCATCGTTGCTATTACACCATAACGCCGCCGGCCCGGCTGGAAAAGACAAAGAGAAAGGATTTCGACCTATGGATATCCCCGCCGTACTTGCCCGGGAGTTTCAGCTCCGCCCTTCGCAGGTAGAAAACACCCTTAAACTAATCGACGACGGCAACACCATCCCCTTTATTGCCCGGTACCGGAAGGAAATGACCGGCTCGCTGGACGATCAGGTGCTCCGCGAGCTGTCCGAGCGGCTGGCCTACCTCCGCAATCTGGACGAGCAGCGGGAAAAGGTGCGGGCCGCGATCGAGGAACAGGGGAAGCTGACCAACGGGCTGGCCGCCGCGCTGGACGCGGCCGTTACCCTGACCGAGGTGGAGGACCTCTACCGCCCTTATCGCCCCAAGCGGAAAACCCGCGCTTCCATTGCCCGGGAAAAGGGTCTGCAGCCGCTGGCCGACGCCATTCTCACGCAGCACCGGCGCTCCCCCTCCCCCCTCGAGCTGGCGGAGGCCTATGTGTCGGAGGAAAAAGGCGTCGCTACGGCGGAGGACGCGTTACAGGGCGCGCAGGATATCCTGGCCGAGCAGATGTCGGACGACGCGGGAATCCGCCGGCGGCTGCGGGTGGTCTGCATGGCAAACGGCGAGCTGACCGCCAAAGGCGCAAAAGAAGACCTCGGCGTCTACGAAATGTATCAGGAGTTCCGCGAGCCGCTGCGGAAAATCGCGGGACACCGCGTCCTCGCGGTCAACCGCGGGGAACGGGAGGACATGCTGAAGGTATCCATTGATTTCGACCGGACAAAGGGGGCGGGGATCGTCGCCTCTTCCTATGTAAAGGAGGATTCCCCCTGCACCGAAACGGTCCGCGCCGCTGCGGAGGACGCCTATGACCGGCTGATCTTTCCCTCCATCGAACGGGAGCTTCGGAACGAGCTGACCGATAATGCCAGCGAGGCGGCGATCCGGGTGTTCTCCCTGAACCTCCGGCATCTGCTGATGCAGCCGCCGGTGAAGGGCAAGGTCGCCCTGGGCCTAGACCCCGGCTATCGCACCGGCTGCAAGGTCGCGGTGGTGGACGGGACCGGCAAGGTGCTGGATACCGGCGTGATCTATCCCGCGCCGCCCCATAACAAAACCGAACAGGCTAGGGCGATCCTGACCCGAATGATTAAGGCGCACGGGGTACAGATCATCGCCATCGGGAACGGTACCGCCTCCCATGAGACCGAGGTGTTCGCCGCCGGGCTGATCAAAGAGCTGGACTGCGGGCTGTCCTATATGGTGGTAAGCGAGGCGGGAGCCTCGGTCTATTCCGCCTCTAAGCTGGCGGCGGAGGAATTCCCGGAATACGACGTATCCCTTCGCTCGGCGGTCTCCATCGCCCGCCGTTTGCAGGACCCGCTCGCCGAGCTGGTGAAGATTGACCCCAAGGCCATCGGCGTGGGGCAGTACCAGCACGATATGCCGCAGAACCGGCTGTCCGAGGCGCTCGGCGGCGTGGTGGAGGGCTGCGTGAACGCGGTCGGGGTGGACCTGAACACCGCCTCCGCTCCCCTGCTGGCCCGAGTGGCCGGCGTGAACGGGACGGTGGCGAAAAACATCGTGGCCTACCGGGAGGAAAACGGCGCGTTTACCTCCCGCGCGGGACTGAAAAAGGTGCCGAAGCTCGGGCCGAAGGCGTTTGAGCAGTGCGCGGGCTTCCTCCGGGTGCCGGAGAGCAAAAACGTACTGGACAACACCGCCGTCCATCCCGAAAGCTACGACGCGGCGAAAAAGCTTCTCGCCCTCTGCGGCGCAACCGAGACGGACGTGAAAAACGGGAAGCTGGGCGGGCTGCCGGACAAGCTCCGGGAGCTGGGCGAAGAGCGGCTCGCGGCGGAGATCGGAGTGGGCGCGCCCACCCTGCACGACATTGCGGCGGAGCTGGCCAAGCCCGGACGGGACCCGCGGGACGAGCTGCCTCCTCCCCTGCTGCGCACCGACGTGATGGGGCTGGAGGACCTGAAGCCCGGCATGGAGCTGACCGGCACCGTCCGCAACGTGATCGACTTCGGCGCATTCGTGGATATCGGCGTGCATCAGGACGGGCTGGTGCATATCTCCCAAATCACCAACCGCTTCATCAAGCATCCGTCCGAAGCGGTGAAGGTGGGCGACGTGGTAAAGGTGTGGGTGCTGTCGGTAGACGTGCCCAAAAAGCGTATTTCCCTGACCATGCGCCCGCCGAAGGAAAAATAAGAGAGGAGGCACGGATTATGAGCCAGTTCAATCAGGAAATCCATACCGTGGAACAGGTGAACGAACAGGGACAGACCCGCACTGTCTCCCACACAGTAAAAAACACGGCAAAGGCGGGAATCTCCTTCGGCTCCTGCTTGGCGATGGTAATTTCCTATACAACCTGGCATTCCATCCCGTGGGCGATCTTCCACGGCCTGCTTAGCTGGGTTTATGTGATTTACTTCGCCATCGTACATTAACCGGCTCCTGTCCGATGAAAGGGGGCATACCATGAATCCGACATTTGATAAAGCAAGACTTTTTATGTACCGTAACGCAAGGCCGCTTGATTTGGCGCGGTTTCAGTATCACTTTGAAAACGGCAGCAGGGAAAATGTCGTCAACGTCTTATCCTGTTATCAAAACGAGGATGGCGGCTTCGGCCATGCGGTAGAAGCCGATTGCTGGAACCCCAACTCTACGCCGCTGCACACAAGCCGCGCCAGCACAATCCTGATGGAAATCGGTTTTGACGACCGGGATCATCCGTTGGTTCAGAGGCTGCTGAAATGGTATGCCAGCGGAAAGAATTTTGACGGAAATCGCTGGGCAATCACTGTTGAGAGCAACAACGATTATCCGCACGCGCCCTGGTGGCATTCCGACAGCGTAAGCGCCTGCCATACGGATTATAACGGCACCGCTCAAATCGCCGGTTTTATCGTAAGATACGCCGACCGGAAATCGGATATATTCCGGCTCGGCGTTCGCATTGCAAACGAAGCTGTCGCCGCCCTTCCTCCCGAAAGTATACAGGATATGCATACCTGCGGCTGCTATGTCCAGATGATGGAATCCTTTGAAAAGGCGAACGCGGCAGAGCTCATCCCTTATGATCTCCTGAAATCCAAATTACACCGGTCGGTCAAAAATCTGATTGATGCCGATAAGTCAAACTGGGGCGCGTATGTGTGTAAGCCCTCGCAATTTATGCATTCCCGGGACAGTGCGTTTTATGCGGAGAACCGGGAGATTGCGGAGTATGAGTGTGGGTATATTATAAATACGCAGCTTCCGGATGGTTCCTGGGATATTCCCTGGCACTGGGACGCTTTCCCCGATGAATGGGCGATCAGCAAAAATTGGTGGAAGGGGAACGGCATCATACAGAATCTGCTGTATTTAAACGGCTTCGGGATGCTGTAATCCCTGCTCCCCTTTCCTTCTACAAATAAAAACCCAGCCGGGCGCTTTTCAGTGAAAAGCG
>CAUGOD010000041.1 GCA_959601025.1 uncultured Oscillospiraceae bacterium | reverse complement strand
GCGTCCAGCGGCGTCGGCACGCAGATCGCGATGAAATCCACATCCTTCACAAAACAGAAGTCGGTCGTCGCCGTCAGCGTCCCCGCCTTCACCAGCGTTTCCAGATCGCTGTCCACCACATCCCCGATGTAGTTATGACCGGCGTTCACCAGCTCCACCTTTTTCGCCTGCACGTCGAATCCGATCGTTCGGAACCCGGCCTTCGCCTTCTCCACCGCCAGCGGCAGCCCCACATATCCGAGCCCCACTACCCCGACCACGATCTCTTTCTTCTCAATCTTTTTCAGCAGGGTTTCCTTCATGCTCATCTTGCTCATCAATGACGATTCCTTCCTTTAATAAATTTTAATAGAGAATATATCTTCCGCTTTAAATTTGGTATCACTCTTCTTCGCCGGATACGCTGCTGTTGTTCTTTCTCTCGAGTTAAAAGGCGATCCGCCTCTTGTCGATTTTCGGAAAGATAATATTGACGGCTGTATTCTAAACGATGCAATAGCTGCCGGCATGAAGCTTCCGATATCGCCGGGCAGTCTTCCGGATATTCCTGCGGATACGGATACGCCCAATCCTTTTCTTGATGAATGCGCCGCACTGTAAAATACTTGGGAATATGACGGGAATCCACGGTCTGCCCCGTGAAAATCGCATCCACCGATAGTGGTTCCAGGCAAATTGCTCCATCTCGACAGGCATCCTGGAGGAGCCGATCTCCCTTCTCCGTACGAGAAATGACTACCGAATTGCCTTCCGGCACATCTTTGCCGGCAATATGCCATGGGTCTCCACAGACAATATCGCTGTATATATTCATCTGGTCATAACAGCTGAGACAACGATACGATTCATAAACGGATTTCAGCTCATGTCGACGTTCTTTGGGCAGCGAATACTCTCTATTGGGGGATGACATATGAACGTTTCCCGGCCATCCTCCACATAACTTATCTCGAAACCGAAAATATTGTATTTTCTCATCCTCCGCAGGGCATCCAGCCATCTGCAAAAGATCATCCACCATTCGTCCGCTGTTTTGTCCGGCGCAAATCAAGCCGATCGTATATTCCGGCAAAGAGCATCCGGGGAACCTTTCCCGGATCAAACGCAGGCTTTCCGCCTGGCATCCAAGCACAACCGCCGCCGTTTTCTCCTCCTGGTGACTAAGGATGGCCTCTACTACCGCTGATTGAGAATAATACGAGCCGCATCCTTTCAAAAGCTCTTCCCGGCTTTTCGCCAAGATGGCTTTGGGGCGCTGTGTCTCCGCGTCAAATACGTTGACAACCGCGCCGTCCACTGCCTGCTGCTCCAACAAATAAAGCAGCAACGCCGTAACAACCCCACCGCTTTGTCCCCGTCTGCGAATTTCCGGGTCTGCAGCATAACCGACATATCCGTTAACGCTGGTTCCATGAAAGATATCTTCCGAAGAAGTAAAAAGCGGATTTTCAGAATAGCTGGGACAAATTTTCAGACATTTTCCGCAGAGAATACAAGCCGAGGGGTCTACCTCCGCCTGAAGAAAGCCCGCCGGATTCTCTTTCATCTGGATGGCGTGAACAGGACATAGTCCCGCACAGGCGCCGCATGCTGTACACAACGCATTATCCGTAATCTTCTTGACGGAATCAGCCATTATCGAAACCTTTCCCTTCTATATCAGAAAAACAATTTCTTTCCTACTTCCCGAAGGGAAGCGCGGACCTGCTCAGAATTTTCCTGGATTTCCCTGCCCACCTGTACCCGGTTTTCCCACAGCTGATCGAACAGAGAGATGAGGGCGGTTGAGGAACAGGAACCCTTATGTAAAATCCATTTTTCCTGCTTGTAAAGCTCCAGCAATTCCGTATATTTATAATGCCATCCGATAGCCAACAGCGGGACGCCGGAAGAAAGAGAGGCCACGCAGGAATGATAGCGGCTGGCAACCATAACCTCGCACCCGGCGATAAGCTGCTTCAATTGTGTACTGGTCATCTGACGGACATCCGGCAGGAGTACGCGCTCCGTCTCACCAAGCATCGATACAATCTTCTGTGCTACGGTGATGTCGTTAACCGGAGCGGCCGGAGAGGTTTCGTTTGGAATCAGAAGCACGTCCGCGTCCATTGTACCAAGAATGTGCCGAACCAACGCGCAAATATTGTCATAATAAGATTCCTGTGACGACCATTGGCGGACTATCTGATGGCTCACAGAGATGCCGATTGTTTTCTTTCTGGCTTCGGGAACGGATACTTTAAAATAATTGGCGAGATCAGGAGAAAGCAGGACTTCCGCAGACGCCTTGGCCTCTTCTGTCATCTGCCGCCGGCTTTCCTTTTCCCTTGCCGCCATCAAATCGAAAAACTTGTCCGCCGCATAACGTGCTTCTTTCCGGTCTTTATCATAACGGATCGTCCCATAACTCGCGGGGCATTTTACGATTTTCTTCCCTAAAATCCGCGCGGCTGCACAAACGGGGAAGCTAGCCATAACATTTTTTTTCGCGCGAAAGCGACTATAAGCCTCCCTCTGCTCTGCTTCTTTCGTAAACTTATCACAAAAGCATATACCGTATAAATCCGCAACGACATCCGCCCGCCGGAGAGTATCAAAAAACTCCTGCTTTTGCAATTCTTTCGGTTTCTTTCCCAGCTTAACGAAAACAGCGTCCAACAAAAGCTCTTTGATTGAACGATAGGGCATCTGAAGGCAGGGAAATCCCATATCCTTTACAGCGATATCCTGCGGAGGGGTTCGCTGATAAAAAACAATTTCCGTTTCCGGATTCTGCTCGTGGATAAGCTGTTCCGCACCGTGCATCAGGGAGGGAAACCCGAAATTATCCTCTGAAACCGTTCCGTATAAAACAACTGTTCTTTTCATAACGTATTCCTGTACAGCGTATTTGCTGTTCTCCTCTCAAATAATCTACTGATTCAAAATCCGGTATTTTTTATAGACATATCGGAACATTAACCCGGCATACAGCACCCCCCAAAGACATCCGAGAAGCAATGATTCGCCAATTTCACCAATATAGGCCTGCAGCGGTAAGGCCTTCTTAAGGAAATAAAATACGATACCCAACACAATGTTGATTCCTGTAATAATACCAAGCTGTTTCCAGGGAAAAATCTCCCGGAATGGGACTTTTATACTGTGCGATGTGGCCGCAAGCAAAAAGAAGGTGCTAAAGATCGTAGCCACTATTGTCGCTAAAGCCGGACCGATAAATCCAAAGAGTCGGTAAAAAACGAAGTTAAGCGCTACATTCAACACTAAAGCGGCAATAGAGCTATAAAAAATCAATTTTGTCTTGCCGCTGGAATTCAGGATCATACCGAAATAGGTACAGCGTAACAGCGATAATAAGGTGTAGATACGAAATACCGGCACACCGGATAGATATTTTTCGGAATAAAACAGCGACATCACTTCAGGCGCATAGGTAAAAAGCCCAACCGTAAAGAAGCAGATGATAACATAAGAAATAATCGTAGCGGTTCCCCATAAATGAAGGGCCTCTTTTTTTCGGCCGGCATTTAATTCCGTTACCATTTTCGGCAGCAAAACAGCCGTAAGCGAAGTGGCGAAAATGGACAGCGGCAATTCTTTGGAAGCATTGGAGTAAATCGCCAGTTGTTCGGTCGTATAGAAAAAGCCGATCAGCAATTTATCGGTTTCCGTCTTTAGGGTTCCCACCACCGTGGCCAGGCCCAAGGGAACGGAATACACAAAAATCTGCCGAATAAGCCTCCAATCCAATTGAACCCGGATTCTTCCGGCTACCCGCCACACGATTCCGTATACCAGTAAGGCAAACAGAACCGATTCAATAATGAAAACCACCATATACAGGGAGAAGCTCCACTGCAGCCATACCGCTAAAAGAACCACCAAAAGCGTTGCCAGACTGTGCGAGATGGTAAAGTAAACCAACAGATGAGACTTATGGTAAACAACCAGAAAGTTTTGAATACTGGAAATAATCACCTGTGACCAGGGAAGCGCCAAAAAAACATAAGCAAAACAACGGATATACGCGTTTTTAAAATATAGTTCAAACACCGGAGTCAACGCAAACAACGTAATCCCCATTATTGCGCAAAGTAAAGTATTGAGCGTATAATAACTCGACAGGAAATGGCGGCGCTCCTCTACATTATCTGTTCTGGCAATAAAATAGTTGATACTGTTGGGTAACCCCAAAGTAAAAAGGGAAATTGCCAGAGTGATTACCATATTAATCTGAGAATACGTTCCATATTCTTCCAGCGTCCGAAAACGAGAGAGCAGCATTCCGGAAACCATCGTAATGACTAATGTCGCCACTTTAGCAACCGTCAAAAGGAGCGCGTCTTTTCCTAACGAAGCTCCTTTTGGTCTTGGATTTCGCATTCTATCTTCCTTTCAAGAGAAAAGCCGTTTTTCTAACGCAGTTGCTTCGAATGAAATAAAGCTTCGAACCGTTGATTCTGAATACGGCGGGAATATGTCTCCGGATGCATATTTTTATCCAACGCCGCCTTATCTTCCGAAATAATCTTGCAGATAGCGGTATAAATTTCATCGGCGCTATTGCAAACAAAGCCATTCTCAAATCGCTGCATAAACTGTGACAGATAGATTTCTCTGGGGGACGCGCTGATAACCGGCCGATTCAAATAGATATAATCAAATATTTTTGTTCCCAAACCGGTAGGATGGACGTATTCCAAAGGAATAAAATTCTTAGCTAAAATACAAGCGAGTACTAAATTTCAAAAAGCTCCTCTAACTGCTGAGTTATGTGCCGGTAATCGTATTGCTGAATCCATTGCCCGTTCGGCTCATAGATACAATAACCACTTTTTTGCTTTTCCAAGTATTTCTGATATATATATTCTTTTAAGCCAACGAGGTCCTGTTCCTTCCGAGCCTCCTCATAGCAAAAACCCACTTGCGCAACACCAATCATTTTCTTGAGTGTACTGTCCGGAAGATCGCCGGACATACAACAGACAATATTTTTTTTCATCATCAGGTATTCCAAGAACTTTCCTGTGACAATACCCGTGTTCCCCTTTTTATTCCATGATGCAAGCAATAAAATATCCGCCGTACTTTGAAGTTGGATAGACTTCTCTCTGGATATATAGCCATGATCAACTACTACATCTTCTAAACTAAACGCAGCAGCCTGCCGAAGAAAGACCTCCCCTTCTCCGCCGGCATAGTCAAAGGCAATGCGGGAACGATCAATCTTTTGATCATGAATAAGCTCCGAAACAGCTTTAAACAATGGCGTAATATCTCGCTCGCCTCTATACATTGCGCCTGTATAAACCATCTTCAGACAATCTCCGGAAGGATTTTTCGCTTCTTCGTAATCATCCGGATCAAAGCCGTTTGGAATAATTGAGGCGCTCTGTCCGTCCAATATGTTGAGCTCCCGTAGAACACCTTCAGAAACGCCGGTAATCACATTCGCCGTTCGACAGCATTTCCGAGGAAAGCTCTGATAATAGGCGCGATATGGCCAAGGCGTATCTCCGCTAAAAACCTGATCACGAAAATCTGCAATCCATTTCGCTTGTGGATTTTTCTTTTTTAAATATCGTCCAACCCAGTGGCTGGATAACGGACCATAAGTGGAAAAAATAATATCAAGGTCTTCCCGTTTCTTTTTCCGAATCAAGACTTTCGCTTTATGGTAAAAACTGCGTCCATCAATCCATCCCAGGGTTTGGTTTACGAACCGGGAAAACCATATTTTTAACCGGTTGGGAGAATTTCGAGGATTTGAAATGACTGTTGAAGAAACACTCTCTGTATCTGAGCGTTTCCTGTCAATTAAAAAGGAGCACAAACGATGCGCTGTTTTCGCCAAAAATCCCAACGGTAAATATTGAATATCCGCTATTTGGAGAACATCTTTTTCTAATATGGGATCATGTAATGATTTGTATTGCTGCTGTGTCAGAACAGTTATCCGATATTTTTGGCTCTCCTGAAGATGTTTTGCAAATTTGGTGGGCCGAACAGCCGCAATCCTGTTTTGTGGGCTAAAATATGGGCTAACAATTATGAGATTTTTCAACTGATATCCCCCATTGAAAAAGTCGAATAACACCTCTGAAACAAAGGAAAACTATTGGCGAAAGCGCAATTGCGTATGCAGACATAAACGGAATGCCCTTCTGGCAATGGTTATCAAATTGCTCTCTAGAAAATGATGTGGGCAGAAAATTTGTCCTTTATATATTTTGTCCGTCTTACCGCACATGATTTCCGCTCTGTTGCAGCGCTTTCCACCTGTCCCTGAAACGCAATCGCGACGGCCCAGAAAACCCACAGCCATTCCGTTTTTATATTGGAGCTGGAACTGACCGAGCCGACCAGAAAACCAACCATGCAGCATAAAAAGCCAAATGCGATGGCGCGAATTTGGGGATCAGCGCTCTGCTTTAATGTCCGGTAAAAATCCCGGAACAGCTTGACATAGAAAATTCCATAACCGATAAAAACAATTATACCATAGGAGGTAAGCAGTTCCATCCACCAGTTATGCATGTTCGTAATGCCGCCTGTAGGATAGATGGCGGCGTTCTGCATCCAATATTCCAGATTGCCCGCACCCGTTCCTAACCCGAAGGTCTGATATAAAAAGTAAAATCCGTTTTTAATAAGGTTGACACGAATGGTGTCCGAACCCATGTACTGCCCGCTGAAATCAAACGTAAGGGTATTACTCAACTCCAGCCCCACCTTTTCCCAGAGGCCGGGAATTACCAACGATAGCCCGGCGGCAGCGCAGACAACTCCCAGCAGCACCCCGGCACGGTTGCGATACGAAACAAGAACAAAAAACGCCGCCGCCATCAGCAGACCGATAATATTGGCGCGGGATTCCGTCTGAAATACAAAAAACGCGCAATTTGCCATAAGAGCAACAGAGAAAATCCCATCGGCAAGCCCTTTACGACAGCAAAAGCATACATAACCAATGAATACGCCGAATAGCATCAGCATGGCGAAGTCGTTCGGATTTCCGCACATGGCAATGGGAATGCGGTGCGCAGCCGAGGAATAATAAGCTTGATTGAACGCACTTGTGAAATGATATCTTCGGAAGATAATTTCATACCATCCAATAAATATCTGAACGGCGATCATCAGCCGCATTAACCGAAATACGGTGACGATATGCTCCTTTTCCGTAAGGAAGATGCCGAACAGCAGGGCGCACAGGACGCCGCAGCCGAGAAAATATACGTTTCGCAGCCAGCTACTAAAAACGGGGCTCATCAAAACGCTGACGACTGCATAAAGCAGCCACAGCAGCATGAACCGTACGGAATAGGAATTCCTTTTGCCTGCCGCCAAAAGGTAGACCGGCTCCGTGCTTCGCAGCGCATAAACACAAACCAACACCGGCAGCAACAGAATCGCGGCGCGAAACAGGGAAAGCTGAAACGCTCCCAGATCGTAGGTAAATATTTGAGCGGCTAAAAACGATGTCAAAACGGCAAAATAGATCACCGCGCGTATAAACTTATTCAAAAGGGGCCCCCTAGCAATTACACAAGTTTGTTATAAATATCGGTCAGCTGCCGGGCAATAGCCTCTGCGGAAAACCGGGAGACGGCATTCTCAGCAATCGCCGCCCGGTCATACCGGGCACAATCCTCCCACATCTGGTCCATCGCCCGTATCAGTTCGTCCCTGTCTCCTACAGGAATAAGAAGCCCGTTTTCTTCTGTAACAAAATCCTCCGGGCCGCCGCAGCGGGTCGCAATCACCGGAAGCCCGGCCGCCATGGCTTCAATGTAAACGACGCCGAATGTCTCACTCCAAGAGGGAAGAATAAAGAGATCACTGTTCCGATAATCCGCTGCCATTTGATCTCGCGAACAAAAACCTTTCATAAAAACGCAATCGGTTATTCCCTTTTGGATAATGGCCTGCTCGAGAGCCGACCGCATGGGTCCTTGCCCAATGATCGTTAAGAACGTCTCCGGATGTTTTTGATGAAAGAGCGCAAAGCAATCCACCAGAATATCTATTCCCTTTCCGGGAATCAAATTCCCCGCTGTCACTATCCGGAACAGGTCATCCGTCTTGGTCTGCGGAACGTAAGCAAATTGCCGCGTATCCACAATGTTCCCTACGATTTTCGCCCGGAAGCCGGTTTTTGTCCGGATGCTTTCGGCAAGCCCGCTGCCAACAGCGATCAGGCAGTCCGCACAACCATACGCTTTCTTTGCCGTAGCAATCAGGGAGGGGGAAACCTCCTTCTGGTTCATTGCGGAAGCGTGTTCCGTCACAACAAAGGGTATTTTCCTCCGGCCCGCCCAATCAGACGCAATATACGCGATATCGGTAAAATGCGCGTGGAGTATATCCGGATGCCCCTGTTCCTGCTCGATTCGTTTCGAAAGCCGCCGAAGCGCCCGTATTCCCAGCCGATTGCGCAGGGACGCGGGTATCCGCCCAATAGGCACGTTGATCGCATAAATCTCCACCCCGTCCCGTTGGAAATGCTCCATTCCCCATTTCCTTTTCCGGCGAAAGGAACGGAGATCCACAACGGCCATGACCACCTTATGTCCCGCCTCTGCGAGCGCTTTGGCCTGATCGTATTCAAAAATGCCGTTCATTTTATACACATCGGTCGGATAGCCGCGGGACACTATGCAAATATACATTGTGATATCACCTGTTTCACGAGCAGCTTATGGGCAAGCAGTCGGGTTATTCGTGTTCTGCACAGCCGGCTATCCGGCTGTATAACTCCAAATATTGCTGCGCAATCGTATCCCAATTGAATTTATCGCACAGCGATACGCAGTTGGAGGATATCTCCTCATACCGCCCTATACAATCCAGTATCCGGTCTGCGATTTCCTGTGGGTTATGGCAATCCACACTGTAGCCTACGGCGCCTTCCTCAAACTGGCGGTCGAAGCCCTGTCCGCGGGTATAGACCACCGGCAGTCCCTGTGTCATCGCTTCAGCGTATACCAGCCCAAACGTTTCCGTAATCGACGGCATTAAAAACACATCGCTGTTCCGATAAAAAGAAATCAGTTGTTCCTTCGGGCACCGATCTCGATGCTCGGCAAAGGGCGCTTCAGCGAGCTGCACGGCAACCTTTTTATCCAGAATATTTCCGACCGCTAAATAGTGCACCGCGTATCCGCGTTTAATCAAAATACGGCAGGCTTCCAACGATGCGGTCAGGTTTTTATTGCGATTAATTTCTCCGGCATAAACCAAACGAACACAGCCGGAATCACGCTGCGTCTCTCTCAAATATTTGTTTTCAAGCCAAAAAGAATCGATTCCATTTGGAATCACTCTGGATTTGGCTCGTATTTCTTCCCGCCACTTTAAGGGGACGTAGGTATTGATCGTCTTGTCACGGTACGCTTCATTGAAGAAAATCACTGCCGTGGCATCCTTCAAAATACGGTTTCCCAAAGGACGCAGATGGATCATATATCGGTAGAATAAATTTAAATCTGTATTTCTTACTGCGACCACATAAGGGATATTATACTTTTTTGAAAGTTTATACGCTATATAACCGTTGGAAAACAGGGAATGCGCGTGAAAAAGGTCAAAAGATACAACATCAATTTTCTGCTGAACATCTTTGAAAATTCTCCTATGTTTTTGAAAGAAAAAAAGGCGATCGATATTACTAAAACAAACAGATTCAATCACATTGCTTTCATCGGATGAAATGATCAGGTCTGCCTTAGTAGGAACATAAAAAGTACTGTCTACACCAACTTCACCGACAGAACGGTTAAACTGATCATAAAGCCTTTTCCGTCCTGCGTAGTAGGAACAAATCTGAAGTACATTCATAAGCGGCCCTCTATCTAATAATGTTGTCCAGTATTTCCGAATTCCAACTCCCGAATAGCATCATGAAAACTAACAAACTCAATTTTCTTCTTTTCAAACAATTCAATAACCCAACAATACCAAGCAGTAAAGTCCTTATAAATATCTGAGTCAAAAAACACGTCGTGAAATAAAAGAACTAAAAAATTTATATTTTCCTCTTCAGCCTTCTTTAACAAAGCGAGCGTATGCCGCTTTCCATCGTCCAGCTTTCCAGGAGTCACAATATAGTCCTCCATAAGCAGCAACGGAAACTCCCACATACCGTCCACCAGATACGGCGCCGTTGCATGCACCTGGTTTTTATCAAATTGTGTGCTGTCGAAAGCATATCCGGCCTGCGAAAGGAAACGAAAGGTATCTTCCGTATAGCGAACATAATGCATACGAATTCCAAAGGAATCCATTCCAGTCAGTTGAGCAAAGGCATCGTGTTCTTCGCAAATTGCCGCTGGATCATCGTAAGCAATTCCGTGAACCCCCACATCCATCCCCTGATCTCGAACATACTGTATCATGGGGGCTGCTTTTTCCTTGGAATACATCATTCCCAAACCATTTGCCATGCCAAAGAAAAAGGTCGAGGGAATGCCATGCTCTTTGTCGAAGGCAATCACCTCCGGAATACGATGCAGCCGCTTTGAAAACATCCGACCACACCGCTGGAGAAACTCGTGAAAGGTACATTGCCCCTTACTCCACTCCAAAAAGGAGCGCACACAAAGCTTCGGAAAATACAAGTCTCGAAAATGATGATCGGAAGGATACAAATGATCCACATCATGGGAAACGATAATCTTCAAAATATTCACCTCAGATATCGCGGGTAATCTCTAATACTTCGATTAACCTCTTTGTCAAATTTGAATAATCGTGGTCTTTCGCTGCTTGGAGCGCGTTTTGCCCCATTATGCTGCGCTCCTCAGCCGGCATTTCCGCCAGTCGGCAAATTTCATCAGCAATCGCGGTCGGCTCCTGCGTATCCAGCACTATACCCGCTTGATATCTCTTAATTAAATCATAATTGGCGGATAAGTCCGATAATATCGGCTTACCGCTTGCAAAATAGTCGAACAGCTTATTCAAACTGCAACCAAACCGCATAATCGGCGTGTTCTGCACATGAATTAAGTTTATATCCGCACAGGAAAGGACATAAGGAATATACTTTTTATCTACGCGGCCCTTGAAGACAATGTTTTGCAGCCCTTTCTCCGCAGCCAGTTTTTCTAACGCTTCCCGCTCGTCCCCATCGCCATAAACCAACAGACGAATGCGTTCCGCTTGCCTTTTTTGTAGCTCCTCCGCCGCAAGCACAAGGGTTTGCAGATGATTCACCCGTCGGATCGACCCTGTATAAATCACTTTCCATGTGGAGCTGTCTTCCAGATCGGCATCGTCAAATTGAAAGCCCTGCCGGTTCTCCCGATAGCTTTCCAAATCGATTCCATTATTGATGTGATACACCTTATCCAGCGGGATATCCTTGTCCCATCCCTTTTCAGTCAGATAATCCTTGCCGCCCTCCATCGTAAAAATCAAAGCATCCGCTTTTCTATATATCCACTTTTCACCAGCATACAGCAGCTTCATGAGCGGATTCCGTTTACTTAAAATCCCATATGTAGCAATGCTTTCCGGCCAGAGATCGCGGATTTCCGCGATGCACCGACAACGATGCTTTTTCGCCAGCTTAATCGCCGCGACGCAGGCGAGCGGGTGGACGGACGAGCCGATAATCACATCCGGTTTTGAGAAATGCTTGGTCACCTTAAAAAGCCGGCGGTAATACTGCAGCATATTAATAATGCGCTTTTTGCCATTTCCCTGATAGCTGTCCGTACGGACAAAAACAAAGGGAACGCCGTCCTCCTCCATCTCCAGATAAGGGTGGTCATCCTCAATCAGGTTACGGTCGGTATTATGAACCGTGCTCGCCGCGAATACCGTGACGGAATAGCCGGCGGCAATCAGCTCTTTCGCAAAATAATAATGCCGCAGCCCGGTGGTAACCGACGGGGGACCGGCGTAGTGGTTAAATATCCAGATGTTTTTCATTTTCTTTTCCGCCTCCGGTCCTTTGGAAATCAGGACTCAATTCATCCGCCGTGCGGGCACGCCGATATAGGTTCCCGGCGAGGAAATATCCTTGACCACCACCGCTCCGGCTCCCACAACGCAGTCGCTTCCGATGCGGATTCCATTCCGTACGGTTGCGCCGATGCCAATATGGGCGGCGTTTCCGACGTGGACAGCGCCTCCCAGCTTGGAGCCGGGCGAGAGATGCACATAATCGCCAATCACATTATCGTGCTCCACAATCGCGCCGGAATTGACAATGCAATGGCGGCCGATTGCCGCATCCACATTGACGACCGCCTGGGCGAGGACAACCGTTCCTGCTTCTAAGGACGCGCTGGGAGCAACCGACGCTGACGGATGAACCGCCGTGTACCAGCGCAGGGAGCGTATGCAAGGCAGGGAATCAAGCCGCCGGCGTACCTGGTTATCGCCGATCCCCATCACAAAACGCGCCTGCCCGGCAAACACGGGCGCATCCTCTATGAAACCGAGCACCGAACAGCCAGCAATCAGCGATCCCTTGGCTTTGCCGTCGTCCAGAAAGCCGAGAAGCAGATCACCGGATTGCCGGATACAATCGGCAAGGACGCGGGCGTGTCCCCCGGCTCCCAGAATGATTACCTGTTCAGGCATGGGCGGTTTCTCCTTCCGCGTCCGATACATCGACGGTTCCCCGAAACGGTTCCATGGTGACGGCGGTAGCGGAGGAAATATCGGCGTGCCGGAAAACCTTTCCTACGGTTTTCAGCACGACCGCCACATCCATACGAAAGCTATATTCATCCACATACCGAACGTCCCACTCAAACTTTTCTTCCCAGCGGATGGCGTTGCGGCCGTTCACCTGCGCCAGCCCCGTCAGTCCCGGACAAACCTCGTGACGGCGGCGCTGCTCTTCGTTATACAACGGCAGATATTCCACAAGCAGAGGGCGGGGCCCTACAATGCTCATATCTCCTTTTAAAATATTGAACAATTCCGGCAGCTCATCCAGACTGGTGGAGCGAAGAGCACGCCCATAGCGGGTAAGCCGCCGTTCGTCCGGAAGCAGCTTGCCGTTTTCATCCTTTTCACAGGTCATGGTACGGAACTTGATCAACCGAAATATCCGTTCGTTCCTTCCCGGCCGAAGCTGCGTGAAAAAAGGATTGCCCTTCATTTTTATTGCCCCCACGATCGTCAGCATCAAAAGAAGCGGGGACAGCGCAATCAGGGCAAACAACGAGAGAACAATATCCAGAAATCGTTTGAAAAACCGTTTGTACATGGTGGTGTACGCTCCTAATCTCAATATCCAAACAGGCAGGCGGCGGCAAAAGCCCCCGGGCAAGCGTCTCACCCAGGGTGATTTCCGACGCAATATTTCCTCAAAACGCGCGGCCTCGTTCCTCCTCCGGAGCTTTTCATTACGCCGCCCGGCGGAAGCCGGCACAGAACCCGGCCGATCGGCGCAGTGTAAATTCCCGGAAGACGAAAGGATCGCCGCACAGGCTTTCTGACTATGTCCGAACAAGGACAGGCAGGGCAGGCGCGGCTCCGTTCCGGGGACAAGCGCGGAAAAAATTGTCGTTATTTCCTATATTTCCGCCCACCAGCATTATCATTGCATGATGTAAACATTATGATACAAAAAGCTGAAAAAAGCAACCCCTGGCCAGCAGAGGGAAACACAATCGGTTACTTGGACAAAATCGTTCCGGTTTTCCTCTCAAAACCTTTTTGTTTCGATAGGAAAGACTGACTAAAAAACGAAAAATGACGAAACGGCGGCAATCCCATTTGCAGCCGTTTCGTCGTTTTCTTATTTTTAAGAGCTTTTGGAGGAAAAGCTTTCTTCCTGCAACAAGTACCGAGCGGCACGCCGAAGGTGTAGAACGAACCGGCCATATCCCTTTTCCTCAAGCTGGCGGAACACGCCACAGACCTTGCTCCAGGCCATACGAATGGTGCGAAGCCGGCAATCCCTCCTGAACGCTGTTCGCGGCAAGCGGCCGGGAGCGCCATATTCAGGATATATGAATGTCGATGCCGTTGACCTCCACGCCGCCTTCAGCCCGGATGAGAATATAGTTGGTTCCGTCGATGTTCCGGGTTTCCACCAAATCCTTCCGCTCCGGGTTCACACGGATGGTAACATCCGGCGTTTTTACCTCGAATTGCTTCTGGTTCACCACATTACGGGGGCTTAGGGAGCTGTCCGCCCCGAACCGGGCGTCATACTGTTCCGAAAACGCCTCCAAACGCTCCCCGGAAACGCCGCAGGATTCCAGCACCCCTTGAACCACCCGCTTGGAGATCACCAGCGGCTCCGGCTCCTTGCTGGCCTTGTGCTCCTCCACCATGCTGCAAAGCTCCTCGTGGATGGTCTGCACCACCTCCAGGCTACATTCCTTCTCCAACGCCTCCTGCATTACCACGTGAAAGGTCTCCTTCTGTACCTCCGCCGGCTCCGGTATTTCGGTATGGAACACCGCGTCCACAAACTCCTTGTGGCTTTCCTCCAGGCTTTTGGTATAGTAAAGGGCGTTGTACAAATTGGCGCTGCGGTCGTCAAAGGCGGGAAACAGGAACCCCAGTTCGGGCGGCGCTACGAGCCAGTCAATTTTCATGCTGTGAAACGCGTTTTCAGGAATATCGTAGCACAGCGCCGGCTTGGGCATTTTCACCGGGCAGACGGCGCACAGCACATAGGAAAACACCTCGGTCGAGGCGTCCTCCAGCCGCTCCCCATCCCTGGAGCGGTAGGGTACGTCATAGCGGTCATAGGCCAAAAGGATGAGGTAATGTCCCTCCAGCATCAAATTGTCAATCACGCAGCGGTAAAAAGCCTCCACTCCCTCCTGATCGTTCAGGGCGGAATCCCGCAGGAGCATGAGCCGCCTGTGTTCCTCGCTGTCCACCACCTGCCGGGTGGCGAAAGTGATATCCAGCAGATTTTTCCCCAAAGTCCCGGACAAGGAACGCTTAAGCAGCGCCAGCAGCTTCTCCCCTTCCTCCTGCGGCATCATGGCAAGGGATTGGTCGAATTCGGAAACAATCTCCCGTTTATCGTTGACATAGCACCCCCGGACGTGCGTTATATTGCTTTTGTCGGGACGAAAGCGGCGGCGGATTTCCGCAATTTCTTTCTCGTTCATAGAATCAGACCTTTCCACTGCGCTTCAGGGCGCGAAAGGGCCGGATGCTCGGCAGACTTCAGCGCAGCAACAATCCATTTGTACAATGTACTTAAGAAGCAGGCAGGGAAGGAGCAGCCTATCCCTCCGCTTGGAAATTTACAAACGGATTTTACCATTCTTTAAGCGTTTTTGCAATGGAAAAGGTTCTGGTTCTGCCATTCCGGACGTCTCCATAGCCTAAAGAAACGGGACCGATTATCCATCAGTCCCGTTTCTCTACGCCGAGCGTCACCGCAGCGCGTCCTTCATCGACTTCACGTATTCACCGATATATCGCGGCGCCGTCTGGCCGTACTTTTCCAGCAGCTTGATGATCGCGGAACCGACAATAACGCCGTCGGACGTATCCGCCATTTTTTTCGCCTGTTCGGGGGTAGATATCCCAAAGCCGATCGCGCAGGGGATATCGGTGTTCTGACGGACAACGGCAACGATGGAAGCAAGGTCGGTTTTGATCTCGCTCCGGGCGCCCGTTACGCCGAGGCTGGAGACGATATATAAAAAGCCCTCCGCCTCTTTGGCAATCATGGCAATCCGGTTTTCGGAGGTAGGCGCAACAAGGGAAATCAGCGCAACGCCGTATTGCCGGCAGAGGGGTAAAAATTCCGCCTTTTCTTCAAAAGGAAGATCGGGCAGGATAAGCCCGTTGATTCCTATTTCCCCGCAGGCGGAAATGAAACGCTCCGCATCATAGGAAAACACCACGTTGGCATAGGTCATGAACACCATCGGAATATGGACGTCCCGGCGCAGCTCCCTGACAAACGAAAAAATCTTATCCGTTGTCACGCCGCCGTTCAGAGCGCGGAGATTCGCCCCCTGGATAACGGGGCCTTCGGCGGTAGGATCGGAAAACGGGATGCCAAGCTCAATGAGGTCCGCGCCGTTTGCCGCGGCGGCACGGACGGCCGCGGCGGTCGTTTCCAGATCAGGATCGCCGCAGGTGATGAAGGCAATGAACGCTTTCCCGTTTTCAAAAGCGGATTTTATGCTGCTTGTTTTACTCATGGATATCCTCCCCCCTGTATCTGGCGATTGCGGCGCAGTCCTTATCGCCCCGGCCGGATATGGTAATGACGATAATCTGATTCTTGTTCATTGCCGGCGCGACTTTGATGGCGTGAGCGACGGCGTGCGCCGATTCGATCGCGGGAATGATGCCCTCGGTTTTCGCCAGGTATTCAAAAGCGCAAACCGCCTCCTCGTCGGTAACCGGCACGTATTCCGCGCGGCCGATATCGTGGAGGTAGGCGTGCTCCGGCCCGACGCCGGGATAGTCTAGCCCCGCCGAAATGGAGTAAACCGGCGCGATCTGGCCGTATTTGTCCTGGCAGAAGTAAGATTTCATGCCGTGGAAAATCCCCACCCGGCCGGTGTTGACCGTGGCGGCGGTTTCAAAGGTATCAATGCCTCTGCCGGCCGCCTCGCAGCCGATCAGCCTTACCTCCTTGTCCCCGATGAAATGGTAGAAGCTGCCGATGGCGTTGGAACCGCCGCCCACACAGGCAATTACCGCGTCGGGCAGCCTGCCTTCCTTTTCCAGAATCTGCTCCCGGATTTCCTTGGAAATGACCGCCTGGAAATCCCGGACAATGGTGGGAAACGGGTGGGGGCCCATCACCGAACCAAGACAGTAATGGGTATCCGCGATCCGGCTGGTCCACTCCCGCATCGCCTCGGACACGGCATCCTTCAGGGTGGCGGTGCCGGTTTTGACCGGAATCACCTCGGCCCCCAGCAAACGCATACGGTAAACGTTCAGAGCCTGCCGTATCGTATCCTCCTCGCCCATAAACACCACGCACTCCATCCCCATCAGCGCGGCGGCCGTCGCGGTGGCGACGCCGTGCTGACCGGCGCCTGTTTCGGCGATGAGACGGGTCTTCCCCATCCTTTTTGCCAGAAGCGCCTGCCCCAGCACGTTATTGATTTTATGGGCTCCGGTGTGGTTGAGGTCCTCTCGTTTGAGATATATCTTCGCCCCGCCAAGAGCCTTTGTCATTTTTTCCGCATAGTAAAGCCGCGAGGGCCGGCCGGCGTATTCATTGAAAAGCGCCGTCAGCTCCCGGTTGAACGCGGGATCGTTTTTAAAATGCTCATACGCCGCTTCCAGCTCGATAACCGCGTTCATCAGCGTTTCGGGAATGTATTGCCCGCCGTGGACGCCGAAGCGCCCTTTCTTATTCGACATGGTATCCGTTCCTTTCTTTTCCTGCGGTTTTCAGAGGGAATACACGCTGCGGACAGCGTGAACAAACTCTCTTATTTTCCGTATGTCCTTCACTCCGCCGGTTTCAATCCCGGAGCTGACGTCGACAGCGTAGGGCGCCAGTTCCTCAACCGCGGCCTTCACATTGCCGGCGTTTAATCCTCCCGCGAGGAAATACGGCCGGCGCATAGGCCGCAATAAATTCCAGTCAAAGACCGTTCCCGTTCCGCCCGGCCCGGAATCCAGCAGCACATAATCCGCCGTACTGTTTTGCGCGCGGGCAATATCCCGCGGCTCGTCGATCCGGAAGGCCTTGACGACCGGCTTATCGGTCAACGCCCGCAGCCGCCCGATATACGCTTCCTCCTCGCCGCCGTGCAGCTGCGCGATATCGATGACGCCGCGGCTTAGCAGCTCGGCGACGGCTTCGGGCTTCTCATCCGTAAACACGCCCACGGCGGAAATGCCGGGACGCAGCCGTTTCCGCAGGCCAGCCGCGTTTTCCGGCGATATATACCGCCGGCTGTTCCGCGCAAAAACAAAGCCGATAAAGTCCGGTAAAAGCTCGTTGACGGCTTCGACGTCGCAGGGCCTCGTAAGGCCGCAAAGCTTGATTTTCGTCATACCAGGCCCCTCAATTCGGCAAGCTTTGCTTTTTTATCCGACGCCCGCATCAGCGTTTCCCCAATGAGGACAGCGTCGGCGCCGAGTTCCCGCAGCACCTTTACATCGCCGGCGCTTTCCACGCCGCTTTCGGAGACAAACAGCACCTCCGGCGGTATCCGCTCACGAAGCCTGCGGCTGTTTTCGGTATCCACCGTAAAGTCCCGGAGATTGCGGTTATTGACGCCGATCACGCGGGCGCCCGCGTTCAGCGCCATCTGCACTTCGTTTTCATCATGAGCTTCCACCAAAGCGGACAGCCCCAACGCGTCGCAAATCCCGATGTATTCGCGGACCTGCTGCTCGGAGAGGATGGAGCAGATGAGCAAAACCGCGGACGCGCCCAGCAGCTTCGCTTCATAGACCATGTACTCGTCCACGATAAAATCCTTGCGCAGGCAGGGGATGGAAACGGCGGCGGCGATCGTCTTCAAATACTCGTCGCTTCCCAAAAACCATTTCGGCTCGGTCAGGACCGAGATGCAGTCGGCGCCCGCCGACTCGTATTCCTTCGCTATTTGCCGGTATGGAAAGTCCTGCGCGATCAGGCCCTTGGACGGCGAGGCCTTTTTGCATTCGCAGATGAAGGAAAGCCCCGGCTTTTTCAGCGCGCGCTCAAATGAAAATACGCCTTGGGGAAGCGACATTGCCTGCCGCCTGACTTCATCGGCGGAACGTCCCCGTTTTGCCAGCGCGGTACGCTCTCTGGCGTAGTCTGCAAGCTGATCCAATATACTCATGCCTTATTCCTCCGGGCGGTTGCTCACTTCGATAAACCTCTGCAGCGTATCCAGCGCCCTTCCGGAATCAATCAGCTCCGCCGCCAGGGCGACGCCCTCTTTCATGGTTTCCGCCTTGCCGCCGATATAGAGCGACGCGCCGGCGTTCATCAATACGGCGTTTCGCTTGGGCCCCTTTTCACCGCGCAAAATAGCCCGTGTGATTTCCGCATTCTCCTCCGGCGTCCCGCCGGTAAGGTCGGCCTTCGCACAGCGTTCAAAGCCGAAATCTTCGGGGGAGATGGTATACGCTTTGAACCAGCCGTCCTTGAATTCGCAGACGGTGGTCGGCGCGCTCATAGAGATTTCATCCAGCTTGTCCTGGCCGTACACTACCATCCCGCGTTTGACGCCAAGGTTTATGAGCACCTGAGCCAGCGGCTCCACCAGATACTCGTCATACACGCCCAGCAGCTGCATTGCCGGGCTTCCGGGATTGGTGAGCGGGCCAAGAATATTGAACACGGTGCGGAAGCCAAGCTCCTTACGGATCGCCCCCACATATTTCATAGAGGTGTGGTACTTCTGCGCAAAGAAAAAGCAAATGCCCGCTTCGTGTAAAAGCTCGGCGCATCGTTCGGGGCTTTGCTGGATGTTCACGCCCAGCGCTTCCAGGCAATCCGCCGTTCCGCACTGAGAGGACGCCGCGCGGTTGCCATGCTTGGCGACCTTCATCCCGCCCGCGGCGGCGACCAGCGCGGAGGTGGTGGAGATGTTGAAGCTGTGCGCGCAGTCTCCGCCGGTACCGACGATTTCAAATACCTCCATGCCGGTTTCCACTTTTACGGCACGATCCCGCATGGCGGCGGCGCAGCCGGCGATCTCTGCCGTGGTTTCGGCTTTGGCGCTCTTCGTGGACAGCGCCGCAAGAAAGGCTGCGTTCTGCGTAGGCGTGGTTTTTCCGCTCATAATTTCATTCATAACGCCGTACGCCTCATCGTAGGTGAGGTCCTGCTTGCTTACGATCTTTTCGATGGCTTCTTTAATCATGGCCGTTTCTCCTTTATCTCAAATTGATAAAATTCTCCAGCATGGTCTTCCCGTCCGGCGTCATGATGGACTCGGGATGGAACTGCACCCCGAAAATCGGGTATTCGGTATGCTGCACCGCCATCACCTCGCCGTCCGCTGTTACGGCGGTAACCGTCAGGCAATCGGGAAGGGTTTTCGGGTCGGCGGCAAGGGAATGATAGCGGGCAACGAGCGCTGTTTCGGGGCAGCCTTGAAACAACGGGCATTCCGCGTCAAACCGAACCTCCGACTGCTTTCCGTGCATCAGCTCCCGGGCATAGGTGACCGTCGCCCCAAACGCCGCGCAGATCGCCTGATGGCCGAGACATACGCCGAGTATCGGGATGTCCTTGCCGAGCGTCCTAGCAACCTCGATGGTAACCCCCGCATTCTCCGGCCTGCCGGGACCGGGCGAGAGGAGGATACGGCTGGGCCTTCGTTTCCGTATTTCCTCCACCGTCATCTCGTCGTTGCGAATCACCTGAATATCGGGATCAATCCCACCGACAAGCTGATACAGATTATAGGAAAAGCTGTCGTAATTGTCGATCAGTAAGATCATATGTCCGCCTCCTCCGCACGCTTCAGAGCGTTGACGACCGCTTTCGCTTTGTTGATGCATTCCTCGTATTCCTTTTCGGGAACCGAGTCCGCAACAATCCCGGCGCCGCTTCTGACGAATACCCTGCCGTTTTTCTTATAGGCAATGCGGATGGCAATGCACGTATCCATATTGCCGGTGAAATCGATGTAGCCGATCGCACCGCCGTAAATGCCCCGCTTATTGCTTTCCAGCTCGCCGATCAACTGGCACGCCCGGATTTTCGGGGCGCCGGAAAGCGTCCCCGCGGGGAGAACGGCGCCGATGGCGTCCAGCGCGTCAAGTCCCTCCCGGATTTCTCCTCTTACCGTGGAACCGATGTGCATCACATGGGAATAGCGTTCGATGGAGTGCAGCTTTTCCACCTCAACCGTTCCGAATTTGCTGACCTTGCCGAGATCGTTCCTTCCCAGGTCCACCAGCATATTATGCTCCGCAATCTCTTTCTGGTCCGCCAGAAGCTCGGCCTCCAGTTCCCGATCCTCGTCGTCCGTTTTGCCCCTCGGCCTGGTTCCTGCCAGGGGGAAGGTGTGCAGCACGCCGTTTTCCAGCTTAACCAGGGTTTCCGGCGACGCGCCCGCAACCTCCACATCGGTCCCCGAAAAGTAGAACATATACGGGGATGGATTCATGGTCCGCAGGATGCGGTAGGTGTTCAGCAGGCTTCCCTCAAAGGGGGCGCTGAGGCGGTTGGAAAGCACGATCTGGAAAATATCTCCCTCGCGGATATAGCGCTTCGCCTTCTCAACCATGCCGCAGTAGGCTTCCTTGTCAAACAGCGGCGTGACCTCCCCCGCCAGATGGCCGCCCGCCTCGTTCTTCTTTTCGCCGGTGCGGAGCAACTCACAAAGCTGTTTCAGCTCCATTACCGCTTTGTTGTAGCCTGTTTCGGGATCGTCCAGCGGCATATTGACGATCAGGATGATCTTCTGGCAGAAGTTATCAAAGGCGATAACCTTATCGAATAGCATCAGGTCAACGTCCTTAAACGCCTCGCTGTCCTGCAATTCGGTTCGGACGGACGGCTCGATGTACCCAAGATAGTCATACGAGAAGTACCCGACCAGCCCTCCCGTAAAGGACGGGAGATAATCAAAGCGCGGGCTTTTATAATCGGCAAGAATCTGACGCAGGAACGCAGAAGGATCGTCGGTTTTGAATTTGACGTTGCCGGCTTTCATTTTCCCCTCCATACAGGTGATTTCCAGCTTGGGATCAAAGCCGAGGAAGGTGTACCGCCCCCATTTTTCTTTTTCGGCGACCGATTCCAGCATATAGCAGTGCGTCGATACGTTTTTCAGGATTCGTAGCGCTTCAATGGGCGTACAGATATCCGAAAGGATCTCACAGCTGACCGGCAGCACCTTATACTCGCCGGATTCCGCGATTTTTCTGACGTCATCGCTGCTCGGTAAAATCTTCATGTTAATCTCCACTCCTTGTTGAATTTGAGGGGGCTTCGGCCAACGGGCGAAACGGCCGCCGCGTTTTTTGCGGCGAAGAATCAAATTTCTCCGCAAAAAGGCGGAAGCATCGTATTTTCACGCTATGGCCTTCTGTAAAAAAATACCCCTTTGTCTTCTCTGTCAAAGGGGTATTGGTAATGCCTGAAAGCAAAAAACGCCCTTGACAGAACAACTCTTCTGTCAAGGACGAATAAAAGCGCTTTATCCGCGATGCCACCTTGATTCACAGCCCATTACAGGCCATGCGCTCAACAGGATACCAGCATATCCCCGGCAACTAACGTATGCCCCCACGTTGCAGAATACTCTGCGTGAAACCACGCATTTGACTGCACCCTCCGCGGTCCATTTGACGATCTGTTTTTCACCCGACTCTCAGCAGCGCGGGCTCTCTGTGGAAGCATAATCGCCGTTATCTCCGCTTCAACGGTTTATTCTATTAAAGGATAGCACGAATTTTGGTATATGTCAATACACTTCCAAATATTTTGCAAAAGACGGTGTAGGATTGTCAAAGATGTGTTACAGGAAAGGGAAAGCGAATAAGAGGTGCTTG
>CAUGOD010000040.1 GCA_959601025.1 uncultured Oscillospiraceae bacterium | reverse complement strand
GTAGGGCTTTGCCCGCACATGAAATACCCCCGGCTTTGCCGGGGGATCATTATTGCCCATTATTCATTTCGGAGCTTTTGCTGCTTACTGTCCTCTTTTGATGTAGTCCAAGAGCGTACTCCTTCCTTGTTTTCCCGGGCGTACAAAGCTCCAGAGCACATAAACCCCCTCAGGGGGCAGAGAGAGGCTCTCTTGGCGTCCCTGAAGGGGTTGGTCTGTGTTGTATTCAAGCCTCCGGTCCAGCGGGGGCTAGGTTTTTATAATAAAATCCTGCCGGATATAACGACGAAAGTGTAAAAGGATGCCGAACTCGTTACGATACGTTGTCCTCCTTTGATTCGACCGTGCTTTCCGCTGACGACGGTCCAACATTGGCCGCGGTGACCGCCGCCTGCAAGGCGTCAAACGCCATTTGCAGATCGCGGGAATAGGTCAGCTCCACCGGCGCGCCGTCCGCGCTGACGTTGGCCTCGGGGGCGGGCTGGGCGATATCCGTCCCTCCGCGCTCCGTCACCGCCGGCTCGGCCAGCCCGTACACCACCCTCACCGGCGTTCCCGCCTCCGCCTGCGCCGCCAGCCAGGCCTTGACCTTGGCGATCGCCTGCTCCGCGGTATCCCCCTCGGCGTAGCCTACCGTCTCCTTCGGCAGCGACAGCGTGATCGCCGTCCCGGCCGGGGTCCCCGCATCAATACCCGCTGCGTCCTGGTGGGAAACATCGTTCCTGTACGGCAAATGGGTGCATACCACCGCTCCCGGCGTCAAAGCCCGTTTCGTATAGGTTCGGATCACACGGTTGCCGATCGTTGCGGGGATGTGATATACCATGTAGTCTTCCGTCCCGTCCAGCGTGACCACCCCGCACCGCCGCGTTTCCATACCGCTCACAAGGTCGACCTCATCCCGCACGCTGTCCGGCAGGCTGTACAGCGGCGAATCCAGCTCCAACGGGTAATCCGTCCCGGTATACGGCTCATAGGCCGCTTCCGTCCCCTCCATCACCGTGATATGATTCGCACGGATGGTCTCGCCGGCCGCCACCGGATAGGCGGCGTAGGTTATCACAACGGCATGGCAATCCTCCGGCGTGGTGAAGGATACCGACACGGCGGTCTCCTCCGCCGTCACATTGCGCGAATATTTGGACAGCCCCGCGCCGGAGGTATACACGTCCTTTGCCGAACGGTAATACCCGATCTGGAAGCTCGCCGCTCCCGCCCCGGAATAGGCGATCCCGTCTATCCGCGCGGTGTATTTCGTCCCCGGGCGCACCGTCGCCCATACGCCAAGCCCCCGATAGCCGGCGGAGGGGATGGCATTGTCCGCCCCCGCTGCCGCCGCGGCTTTCAGCAGGTAAGGAGGGTTGCCGGATATGACCGCCCATTTTGCGTTGGATTCGTCCGCGAGGTTCCTCCCGCACACCCTGACCGCCGCCGGCTGTGCGCCGGCGATGTCAACCGGCGCGTCCGGCGACGGCGTTCCGTCCTGCGTGGTCCTCCCGGCCGCCGCCAGCCGGGAGAAGTCGCTCTCCGCCGCCGAATCCGTCAGCCGCGCCCCTTCCCCCGACGCCGTCCCGTGCAGCGCCGGGGAGTAGCTGCGGCGCAGCTCGTGCGTGAGCGCCGTTTCCGCCTGCCGCGCCCGGGCGGTCTCTGCGCCGACCGTTTTGTCGGTATACTGCGCGGACGATGTTACCGCCTGATCAGCGCGGTTGTCGGTGTACGCCGTACCCGCCGCCATCGGAAGGGGAAGCCGCCACACCGTCCCGTCGTAAGTAAAGGTATAGATTCCGGCGGGCCAGGACGGCGTATACCCGGTTACGCTTTCATCGGCGGCTATGGATGCCGCCCACGGATTATCGCCGCCGGCAACAGTCAGCGAATTGGACATATCAAACGCCGACGGTACCTTCACACGCACACAAAGCCCCGCCGTTTTTTCCGGCGTTGGCTCGAGCAGCGCAACGATGACGCCCGATGGATTGATCGTTGTTGCCTCCACATATGGGATAACCCGGTCGTAACGATCGACCATTCCATCCGCCCGTTCCGCAGCCGCGTTCGCCGCTTCTGCGGCCGCGTTTGCGGTATTTGTCGCGGTGATTGCCTGCGCCGCTGCGGTATCCGCGTAGTTTCCTTTCCCGGCGGCGTAGTCCGCGGCGCTCTGTGCGTTGGACGTCGCCGTATTGGCGGACGCTGTTGCATTGTTCGCGTTTTGAGCTGCTGTTTCCGCCAGCCGCGCGGCGGTCTGCGCGTCGGCGGCTTTTTGCGCAGCGTCTGAGGCGGCGCGGTTCGCCGCGTCTTTGGCAGTATGAGCCTGCTGACCCGCGCTGTCCGCAAAACGAGCCATGGAATCCGCGTTCGTTGCGGCGGCTCCGGCTGCCGCGGCCTGCGTTTTTGCTTCTTTGGCGGCGCTCTTTGTCTCTTCAATGAGACGGGTCAGTCCTTTTTTTAGCTCCTGTTCCTGCAGAGCCGCACCGTCCCGCCCCTGAAAACGGAGCCGTCCGGCCAGCGTGTACAGCGTAACAGGCTCTTCTGTTCCGTCCTGCCCCGGATCGGTGATTACCAGACGGATTTCTGCCGTCCCACCCGCCCCGGTCCACGTACTGAGCAGCGGCGCGGAAACTTCCGTTTGCTCCGCCGTGATGGAGAAGGCTTCGGTGGTATCATACCGTCCGTTGCCGTCCACGAACTCCCATCGGTACTGATAGCGGACGGATATCAGTGCCGGGTCCAGCCGAAAAATCACCGCTGTCGCCTGGTGGTCCCCTTGTACACCTGCATCTTGCGGGATAGCGGGGGTTACACCGTCCGGCGTCGCGGAAAAGGTAACGGTTTTGATTGCCATGTTTTCATTCTCCTTCCTGCCCGGAGTGCCCGGGCCCCTATCGAATATAGCGGATTATCCTTTGCTGCCGTCCAGGGTGTATCGCACGACGATCCCGCCGACTGCGACCGGGCCGTCGCCTTCCACGCGAAGCCCCCATTCCCGAACGCCGTGCAGCGAAGGGGAGAACCGATGAAGGATGGCCCGTTCCGCTCCGTTATCGTCCAACGCATCGGGCCGGATGAACTGCGGGTCGGAAAAGGCGTCCCGGTCTGTGAGACAGGTCACAGAGACGGCGGCTCCTCCCTCCACCGTCAGGTACGCCTGGCGGATCGTTTTGCGCTTTTCGCACGGCTCCAGCAGGTAGCGGCCAGTCTCCATGCGGCAGTGAACGGGAGCGTCGGTGAGCTCCAGGGTTCCATCCTCTTTCCTGTCCACGATCCCGTCCCGTGTTCCATGGAGATACGCGGCATACTGCAGTAAAAGCGGTCGCCCGCTTTCATCGGTTTGGGTACGTCGGCAGAGAAACGCCGCTGTTGTTCCGTCCGAAACCGCTCCATCCAGCGCCGCATCCCCCAGATTCCAGATATACCATCTCAATCCGTCGCCGGATTTGTCTCCGTACGCCGAGGATACCAGCCGGCGGAACGTGTCATCCGCGTAATCGAGGCAGTAGGCGCTGTCTCCGACCATCAGGATATATCGATCCGCGTAGTCTACCGCCACCGCCGCCTGCTTTTCCGCTTGGGTGTGCCGGGAGAGCCAGGACTCCACGTTCCGCGACAGCCGGCGGACGGTGGTGTCGGAAAAGGCGTTCGCCTCGCTCAAACAGTAGACCTCTCCGCGGGAGTCGGCCCACAGCAGCCGGTTTTCACACAACCGGATTGTCCTCGGGCAGTCGCACCCGGCGGAGGGATAGAGCAGCGCGACAGGGAAGGAGGCGGAGGCCGTCGTCACGTCGACCACCGTGCCGTTCTGCAGCTCCTCCGTCGAGTAGCGGCCCTGTTCATAGGTCATGCTGTAGATTTCGCGTTCCTTGAAAACTACCAGCTTTTCCCGCAGCCGGGCGAATGCAGTCACCGGGTGCGCAATGTTTCCCACTGTGCAGGAGTTATACATAGGAAAATACAGCGGGTTGTTCACGTCGCTCCAATGGACCGTTCCCGGTGATCCGGCGTTTCCGGATACGAACAGCCGGGTGCCGGCATACAGGCTGCTTCCGCCGCCGAACCAGGAGCTGAAACGCATCTGGAGAAGCCGCCGGACCCGCGAAGCGTCGGTTTTCGCCGCGGTCACCTCGATGTTGTTCAGCCGGCCCATGTCTCCGAGGCTGATGGGCGTCGGCGTTGAAGAGGAGGCCAGCACAAAATATAACGCGCCCGCCGTCCGGTCGATATATGCCTTATAGCTGGAGGCCGCTCCGGAGGCCGTTGCTCCCGCAGGGATGGTGAACGACAGCATCTGTCCGTTTTCCAGCGTCAGGGAGACCGTTACCGCCGCGTCGTCCAGTTCCTTTTTGGGAAGACAGTAATACTTCCCGTCTCCCGAGGTGAAGAGGGCGCGGAACCTCGGATTCAGCAGATTGGCTCCTTCGAAAACCACCCCGCCGGCGGAGCCGTTTTTTTGTTCGCTGGCTTTGCCGTTCAGCATAACCAGCGGTACATACGCCAGCTCCGTCACATCCACCCAGTCCGCGCCCGCTTCCGCCGGTTCCGCCAGGATTTTCGGCTTCGGAACGGAAGCTGATTGAAGGAAAAAAGCGATCGCTCCGTCCGGTTGTACGCCCTCCCAGCTTCCCGCCCCGCTTTCCGCCAGAAAAGCAAACCGGTACTGGCCGTCGGGGTAGGTGAAAATCTCCTCTTTTGTTTCCGTTCCGTCAGGGAACAGGGTGTGCAGGGTGGCTTTGGCTATCTGCGGCGAGGAGGAGATACCGGTAATCACCGCAAATTTGCGGCAGACCGCGCCGTTTCTCCCTGTAACGTCCTCCGTGCCTCCGTATACTTCGTACCGGTCCGGAAGGGCCTCCACCGTTGCGGTTTCCGGCCGGATCGCCAGTCCGGGCCGGGAACGGAGCGCGCCGCCCTGCCACCACAGGTTTTCGCAGTCCGTCAGCTGGTTTTCCCTCACCGCGGATATTCCCCTTCCGTTCCCGCCGTTTACTCCGCCGTCCAGCGCCGGGATGGATACCCGCCGGGCGGCAGCGTTCGGCAGCGTCGGATATTTCATGGGGTTATCCCTCCTTTTTTGTCTCATGGTTCCGTCGTTTTCTTTCGAATCTTATAGATTTACGCGGGGCAGCACATCGGCCCGGCGGCTGGCCGGTGCCTTCACACCGGCCCGTTTCCGGTTGTACAGCTGTGCAAACAGTCCCTGCGCATCGCCGTCGCTTTCCCCCTGCGCGAGCAGCATTGCCACCCCGTAAGTCATCGCATCCTTCGCCGCGTCCGGGGAAAGGGGAAGGGGCGCATCCAGATTAACCGTCCCCTCGGCCGTCCAGCCGGGGGATTCGATCCGGCGGAGGTCGGTCAGAATCTGATCCACCGCCGTCGTTCCTCTTTTCATTAGTTCCGCATCCCGGAGTCCGTCCACCTCGCCGTATCCATTGGTGTAGCCGAGCAGCTGCATCGCCCGGTTCAGTACCTCCCGTCCGGTCATCGGGTTTCCTCCTTTCGACCGCGGTTCCGGTCAGGGGAGGACGAACCCGTCCTCCCCCTCGCCGGCCCTTTCGGTTTGTATTGGTTAGTAGACGTAAGCGATTACGCCGCCCTCCATGCTTTTACGCACAAAGAGATCGTAGTACAGCCGATAATCAAATTTCCACGCGTCGGCGCTCAGATTCCGGTCGGGATCGAAAATACGGACGGTTTCGGTCTTTTTCACCAGCGACGCCGCACGCTTGGGCATTACCAGCAGCCCGATGTTTTTCGCCTCGGTGGTCGGAGCAAATCCGCCCGCCGTCTGCTCAGCGGTCACCCCGTCGTAGAAGGTGTAGGCCGTCTTCATCCGGGAATCGCTTACCGGCAGCAGAGCAATGTCGTTGATGCTCTTCACCCGGGTATCCATCCCGCCCTTGCGGAAATCGGAGACCGTGATCTGCCGGCTGAGCTCCTCCGTGGTCTGGAACGCCGTCCACATCGCGGAATTGACGAACGCCACCAGCTCCTCGTCGTAGCCCACCGCATCCTGCGCCTTGGCCACCGCGTCGGTGAACATCTTATACGCCTGGGTGGCCGGGGCGCCGGTCACGGTCTGGGATTTTGAAACCGCGAGGGTCGCCAGCTTGGACAGGCAGTAGGCGTCCATCTCCGGCACCACGCGGGTGCTTACGAATTCGCCCATCACCTGTCCGGCAAGGCCGGTGATCCCGGTTTCGTCGCAGTCCTGCGCGTCCAGCTGAAAGCTGCGCGCCCGATCCATCGTCAGGGTACAGCTTTCGTTCGATACGGTGATGGACCCGCGGGCGAAGCCCTCGTCCCGGTCATAGGTACCCAGACCCGAAAACTCCATGCGGGGGATGAGCACCGTCGCCGCTCCCACGAATTTGGCGCGCAGCGCGTTATCCGCAAAAAAGCCGGTCATCGCCTTCTGTACCACCGCTTTATCCAACTCTCCCGTCATTTTGGAAGCCAGATTCAATGTGTTGATCGCCATAAAAATACCATTCCTTTCTGATTTTCTTTCTTGTAGTTGTTCCTGATTTAATGCAGCGCGGCGGAAAACGCCGCTGAGAACGCCTCGGCATCCGGGTCCGGCTGAGCGCTTTCCCCGGTCATTGAGCCGGAGGAAGCCAGCGCCGCCTTTTCCTGACGGGCCTTTTCCCGGGCCGCTTTTTCCAACCCCTCATGCTCATACCGCAGGTAGGCGTCCAGCAGGGAGAGGCCCCGCCGTGCGGCCAGCTCCACGACCTCTGCGGGCAGCTCGCCAGGTTCCCGGAACCGCCCGGGGAAAGCGTCGCACAGCTCCCGGAACGCCTCTCCGGCCGCCGCTTCCTCCGAGGAAGCCCGCTCCCGTTCCTGCCGCTGGTAGGCGAACAGCCGCCGGGCCGCCTCCTCGTTTCCGCCGCATTCGGCCAGCGTTTTCCGGTAAAGCGCTTCCTCGCCTTCCTTCGCCAGCCGGTCGATCAACGCCGGCAGCCCAAGCCCTTCCGCTGCGGCCAGCTGACGGAGCCGACGATAGCTCGGCTCGAGCGCTCGGAACTTCAGCCCCATTTGCACCAGCGGAACGGCCTCCTCGGCCGTAAAAGTCAGCTCCTGCTTGTTGTATTTAGCCCGGATCACCGGACCCTCTCCGGAGCTCTCGCTTCCTTCCTGGATGTCTTCCATATCGGAAGGCTCCTCCCCGTCGTCCGTTTCCGGACGGACGGTTGACGCCGGTCCGCCGGCCGTCTCTGGTTGGACAGCCGCGCCGGTCCGCTCCGTAAAATCCGTCATGCCCTCTTTGGTGGATTCGTTCATGACTTCTGTGCTTTCCATTGTCTATTCGCTCCTTTCCTGTCCGGATTCGGCCGGCATGGCGCCCGGCCTGTCCGTCCCTTTCGCGGGGAAGCCGCCCCCGCTTTCTGTTCCTGCCCTGCCTTCCGCAAGGCGGCACTCCCGAATCAGCTCTTCCCTGTCGGGAATCGATCCTTTCGGAACGCGGCGAAGATACTGAACGGCGTTGATCACCCCCTTATCCAGCAGATTATCCAGTGTGCGAACGGTCTGGGTCTCGCTCCAAAGCGCAGAGCCGCCCACATCCACCCGGGCGGAGATCAGCAGATCGCGGTACCGTTCCGCGCGGAAGGGCAGATACCATACGCCGCTACCGTCTTCAATGCGGAGCTGTCGGTCGCCGTACATCGCCGTCCAGAATTCAGCCCAGATGCGGGCCACGTCTTCGCAGAAGCCGTAGAAGCGTTCCTGTACCGGTTGCAGGGGGAGGGTGGCCGCCTCCCGCAGGGCCAGAATTGCGGAGGTGTTGTTAGGCTGCATGTCGCCCAACGCCGCCTCATTCGCGCCCGCCTGGGCCAGCGTGTTGGCGATCAGGGTGTTCGCCGCCTCCCCGAAGGGCGAGCCTCCCGGTGGGCTGATATACCGCACCGCGCCGGCCACGTCCGCCTGGTCGCCGTATACCCGCAGAATCTGGCCGGGATCGTTGGTGATCTCTCCCGGCACGCTGTCCCCGTTCACCACCATGAGAGGCATTCCGGTCATCATCGCCGACCAGACGCCGGCGGTAATCATTCGGTTAATGGCGATCTGGTTCGGGATAAGGTAGGTAATTTCGCTTTCTCCATAGGCAGCGTTCCGCCGCCGCTCCCAGACGAATTTGGCCAACGGATACAGCCGGATGCCGAGATTCCAGACCGGCCGTACCACGGCGCCGCCGCATACCCGTACCGCCAGGACGGAACCGTTCCCTCTCCGGTCCGTTTCTTTCCAGAAACGGGTGAGCACGGTGGCCTTCCGATCCTCCTCCCGGGCCGCGTCGGCAGTGTCCGGATCCGGCTGGATGAGGCTCAGCTCCGCGTGCCCCGCGCCGTTCCGCCGCGCCTCCTCCCGAACTGCCGTTACGCTTTTTCGCTGGGCAATCAGGATATAGGGCTGCTCCTGTACGTCGTCCAGCCCCGGGTCGCCGAAGTACACGTTTTCCACGTCCAGCGTTTCGCAGACAATGTCCCCCGTGACTGGCGTCCTCTGCGGCCATCCGGCATACAGTCCGGTTTTGACCCGCTCGTCCCAATAGGTGTACAGAAGGCCGGTGCCTGTCTGATAAGCTTCCCGCAGAACCTGTCCCTTCCGTTCATCGAACTTCACCCGTTCGGCCGTCGTCCGAAAGTAATCGGTGAGCGCCGACATCACCAGATTGATCTCCCCGTTTTCCGGTTCGGCGTTTCCGGAAAACACCGGCTTTCCTTCGGTCGCCTCCTTCCGGAGCCGCCGTACCGTTTCCTGGTCGCCAAGAGTGTTCGGCACGCCTTCGGCCGAGTACCGGATCGAAACCGGGCTTCCGCCGATCACCGCCATTTTGTAATCCCCAATCCGCTTGATCACGTTGTATCGCACCAGGGGTCGTTCGTTGCCGCAATTCGCTCCGTACCACTGGTCCCCCAGGTAGAACCGCTCGTTCATGCGGCACTGCTCATACAGTCCCCGGTCGCCCAGCCCGTTTTTAACCCGAATGCCGCGCCGGTATTCGTCCGCAATGCGGAGCGGGTCGCTTTCGGGCCGTTCCGTTCTGTGCGTCTTATGTTCTTCGGTCATTTCTGTTCCTCCTCGCCGTATTGTCTATTCCCCCAGACGCGCTGTCCCCTCGTCTTATTCCTTTTTTCTCCAGCCGTAATATCCGTTCTCTCCACGGGTGGAAGAATTGTGCCGTCGTATCGGAAAAAATTCTCCAGCTCTTCTCGATATCGCCGACGCTCCTCCGCCTGCCGTTCGGTCGGCTTTGGCGTTTTTTTGAACGATGGCCTGTTTCCTTTTGCATAAAACGTCATACATATCCCCGCCAAGAAGGCGGAGATCACCGCAAACAGCGCGGTCAGTCCCAACAGCAGCATTTCTCATCCATCCTTTCCGGGGACGCGTCCCGCGTCCTCATTTCCATCCGCCGTGCAGGTCGTCCGGCCGGACTCCGGCGTTAATCCGTCCTCTGACAGCCCGTCGGCAATTTTCATCGTCCGGCCGGGGAGGCCGGATATCCTCCATCGCATACCGCATCGCGTCCATCAGGTGGTTGTCCGAATCTACCGGCCGGTTGACCGGCCCGCTCTCGTTTGCGTCCCAGACATAGGCCGCCAGCTCCTCCGCCGTATGGATGCACCGGGGATGCACGACCATGTGGTATTCCTGCAGCCGGGCGATTCCGTTGCGTACGCTGTCCGGTCCCTTCGCCGCCGGAACGATGCGGGGAACGCCCAGCCCCCGCAAGTCGTCATTGCTTTTAGGCTCGGCCGCGTCGGCCCGGATTCGCTCCTTCGCGTACCCTTTCGCCTGGATCATCGCCGCAATCGCGTCGTTGAGCATCCGGGTTTCGTAGTGCTCGTCGAACACATACAGCGTTTTCCGGGCGGGGTACACCGCCATCGCGATAAAGGCGGTGGGGTCGTTGGTGTAGCCGTAGTCCAGTCCGAATACGCATCGCTTTCCCTCCGGCTCCAGCCTGTCCGGATCAAAGGCCTCCACTGTCCAGTTTTCGTAGATCAGCCCCTCCGCCGTTCCCCAGTTGCCCAGCCCCGCGACCTCATACCGGCGGGGATTCTCCCGCCGCATCCGCTCGAATACCGCCCGGTCGGCTCCATCCAGAAATTCGTTAACCTGATAGGTGGTGGTCAGGGTAAACACCCGTTCGTCCGCCTGGTCGAAAAACCGGCTTTTCAGCCAATGCCGTCCATTCCAGGGGTTGAAGGTCAGGGTGGTCTGTTTGAACAGGGGAGGGGAGACCGTCCCCCGGGGAACAGACAGGTCCAACTTGTCGAACGCCGCTTCGGAGACGATTTCGAACGCCTCTTCGATCCACACCCAGCACAGATATCCCCGCTCCACTGTCGCGGAGGCCAGCTTGTCCGGGTTGTCGAAGCCCCGGAACAGGATTTTCTGCCCGGTCGGCCGGTAGGTCAGCTCGAGCGGATTCTTTGCCGCCTGCCAGAGCGGTTCCACCTTCAGCCGCCGGATAGCCCAGAGCAGCTGGGCGAAGCAGCTGTCCTTCAGGGTGGCGTATACCGCCCGGACCACCAGCAGGTTGGCTTCCGGGTATTTCATCAGCTGGACGATGTACCACAGCGCGGCGGTTGCGCTTTTTTTGCTCCCTTTGCCGCCCTTGACCACCCGGTACCGCGTCCGGCAGTTCCAGAAGGAGCGGTAGCCCCGTCCCACGATCTCCGGCAAGTATACCCGCGTTTCCTTTGTTTCCCTTTTCATTCCGGAATCGCGTCCTCTCCTTCGAAGCGGACGGCTTCGGCGGGCGGTTCCTCCGCCGGCCGGTCGCTGTAGCCGAAATTCGCCTTCAGTCCGAAGATCGGCATCACCGGACTGCTGGATCGGGAAAGCCCCAGTTCCATCAGCACCGCCCGGCATTCAGCCGCGGCCGCTTCCAGCGCTTTTCCCGCTGCTTTCTGCGACCGGCTTCCGCTGCCCCGGCAGCTTTTGGCCGCATGGATTGCCGCCCGGATGTCCTCCCGTTGGGCGCCGAGACAGGCGGCGATCCGTTCCATGGTTAGGGGAACGCCCTGCTCCTGTGCATATCGGCGTGCCCGGCCGAGCGCCTCCTCTACCTGTACGGCATCCTTCAGATTCACCGAAGGCTCCACATTCCCGCCTCCCTTGCTCTACACTTTGGAATTTGGTTTCCACGGAAATTCGCCTCCGCTGTAACCTTACCATCGGCGTCCCAGTGCTCTGCAAGTGCTCGCCAAAAAAAAATCCCCGATGGTAAAGGCGCTAAAGAGGAGAGCGGCAACCTTATTTGGCCGTCGCTCTCCTCCTTTGAACCCCGCTATCGCGCACCGCCGATGTGCAGGTATCGGTAGGTTACATCGACCCAGCTGTCCAGCGGACGATAGTCGCTGTCGAAGCTGTGGGTTGCTACCAGTATGTTCGGGTTTTCCGGCGTTTCCCCCTCCTCCACGGCGACCACCAGCAGGCTGTGGCCATACCGCTTTCCGTCAAAGGAAAGCTGCACCACGTCTCCGAGGCGCATGTCGGCTGGCCCGACCAGTGAAGCGTAAGGCCCTTTTCCCTGGTTCCGGATGAGAAAGCGGTACAGCTCCTCCACACCGCTCCAGGCCGGAGCCCGGCTGGACAGGCTGTTGTAAAACCAGCCGGTGACCGGGGTATAATTCATCGGCGCGCCGCCCGCGCGCAGGCATTGGGAGATAAAATTGGTGCAGTCTCCGCCAAGAGCGGAAAAATCGTAATACGCGGGATTGCGGGAATAGGCCCATTGATGCGCGTAGGCGACCGCCCGCTCCCGATCGTACAGGGCGGCGGAGGCAGCTGGTGGCATGGAAAGTCCTCCTTCAATTTATTTATTCCAGTATATGCCGCATGGAACGCGCCGGCCCGCGCATACTAAACCGGAATATCCCGATCCGGTACGGAAAGGAGAGCGCGGAAGAGTCTCCGGCACGAATCGCTACGGACTCGCCTCCCTCGCGCCCAGCTCTCGGCCATACCGAGAATGCTGCGCCCTCCGGGGCCCGGGCTGGGGGAAACGCCATACCGTAGTGGATTATGTCTTTACCTATCTCCAAGGAATGGCTGACCGTGTATTAGGAATGGGTTATCGCTGAAATGCGCCGCCGCGGCAGCTTAATCTCCCGGAAAAAAGAAGGAAGGAATCATGAAAAGATTCCCAACTCCCGTTCTGTATGGTATACTATCATTTGGGGAGAAATGCGACAGCATTTCTCGATTGCGCCGCCGGAAAAGGCCGGCAGAGAACTCGGCCGGGCGGCCGCGGTACACCGACAACGGTGGGAAAATGCCGACAGGCATTTTCGGTTGCGCCGCCGGAAAAGGCCGGCAGAGAACTCGGTCGGGCGGCCGCGGTACACCGACAACGGCGGGAAAATGCCAGCAGGCATTTTCGATTGCGCCGCCGGTAGACGCTGGCAGAGAATCCGGCCGGGCGGCGCAAAGGTTTCCTGTCTCCATATCTCCAGCGAAAACGCGGCGGATTTCCACCGCAGGCAATAATATTACAACATTAGGAAAGGACCGAACGCCATGACTGCCGCAGCCTATGAAAAACACAGCGATGTTCCCGCCGAATACACCTGGCGCCTGACCGATATCTATCCCGGGGAGGAGGCTTGGGAGAACGCGCTTTCCGACGTACAGAAAAAGGCGGAGGAGCTTTCTTCCTATCAGGGAAAGCTTGCGGAAAGCGCCGTCAATCTGCGCACCGCCCTCCTTCTGTTCGAGTCGATGGAAAAGGAACTGGAACGGGTGTATATGTACGCCAAGCTGAACATGGATGTGGACAATGCGGATGCGAAGTATCAGGCCATGCACGATCGTGCCCTCGCCGTCCTTTTCAAAATTCAGGAGATTACCTCTTTCCTCATGCCGGAAATGACGGCGATGTCCCCCGATACCCTGCATAACTGGGTATACGACGATCCCGCCCTCGCGGATTTCCGCCATATGGTTGACGAGGTGATCCGCTCCCGCGCCCATGTCCTCTCCACGAGGGAGGAGCAGCTTCTTGCCATGGCGGCTCCAGCTCTCGAAAGCATGGATACCGCCTTCACCATGCTGGACAGCGTGGACCTTAAGCGGGGAGAGGTTACCGATGAAAAGGGAAACCGGGTGGAGCTGACCGACGGCCTGTTCGGCAAATTTCGGGACAGCCGGGACCGCCGGGTACGGGCGGAGGCATTCGAGGCTATGCACACCGCCTTCGCCGGGATGGGGAACACCATCGCCGCCCTGTATGCGGGCAATGTGCGGGCCGATGTGTTCGGCGCAAAGGCCCGTCATTTCGACAGCTGCCTCGATCAGGCGCTGTTCGCGGACAATCTGCCCCGTTCGGTCTACACCGGCCTGATCGAAGCGGTTCGCGCTCATCTGCCTGCCTATTACCGGTATCTGGAGCTTCGCCGCCGCCGCCTCGGGGTGGAGAAGCTGCATATTTACGACTGCTATCTCCCGATCGTGGAAATGCCGGATAAGGAATACACCTACGAGCAGGCGAAGAAAATGGTGCGGGACGCCCTTGCGCCGCTGGGTGAAACCTACCAGAAGGACTTGGACCGCCTTCTCGCCGGCGGCTGGGTGGATGTATACGAGACCCGGGGCAAGGCCACCGGCGCCTATGCGACAGGAGTGTACGGCGTGCATCCCTATATGCTGCTGAATTTTGTCGGCCAGCTGGGGGACGTGTTCACCCTCGCGCATGAGGCTGGCCACTGCATGCACACCTATTATTCCGATACCCAGCCCTACATGACGAAGGATTATCCCATCTTCCTCGCGGAGATCGCCTCCACCGTCAATGAAAACATCCTCATGCGGGGAATGATCGCCGGCTGCGATTCCTCTACGGAAGAGGGGAGGACCGAAAAGGCCTTTCTCATCAACCGCTTTCTGGAAGAATTTAAGGGTACGGTGTTCCGCCAGACCATGTTCGCGGAATTCGAGCTGAAGGTGCATGAGCTGGCCGAGCAGGGCGAGCCGCTCACCGGCGAAACTCTCTGCGAGGTATACGGCGGCCTGCTTCGGGACTATTTCGGCCCGGATGTGGAGATCGACGACTATATGCGTTGGGAGTGGGCCCGCATTCCCCATTTCTATAACGAGTTCTATGTGTTCAAATACGCCACTGGCTTCTCCGCCGCGGCCGCAATCACCCGCAGTCTGCTGAACGGCGGGCCAGAGGAGATTGAAAAGTACCGGACCTTCCTGCATGCGGGCGGCAGCGATTACCCCTCTGAAACCCTGAAACGCGCAGGGGTGGATATGACTACGCCCGCCCCGGTCGTCGCCGCGCTGGAGGAATTCGAGTCCCTGCTTGGCCAGCTGGAAACCCTGCTCGGGTAGGGTCCGGGTTAAGCTCTTCGGTCCCTCGTCAGCTAAAAAAGATATTAGAAAGCGTATCGTACACAAACGTGGCGGTACGCTTTCTGTTTTTCCATGGTTTCCCACGATTTTTCGCCGGATTTTCTATTCTGTTTCTTCCTTGTGCCTTTTTCTTTACAAATCTAACAGAAATTAATTTTTTATCCAATGTTCATAATTTAGTTATTGAACCGTAAGGCAGATCGCTGTATACTGTTTAGCACTTAAATAATTAATCTACTGAAATAAAAGGGAGGGAAGAAAATGGCTTCCACAAAGGAAGCAAGCGCCCGTGGCCGGCGTCTGTTTTCCGCTTTGAAGAATTTTCAGCGCTATGTCATGGTCGTTCGCCCGGCGTCGGAGCTGCGGCCCAGCGAGTTTGCCATGCTGCACAGCGTCCTCTGCTGTCTTGCGCGGCAGGTTCAAAAGCCGTCGGAGCCGCCTTCGGACGTATCCATTACCGAGCTGGCGCGGCGGAGCGACAGCCCCGGCGTGACGATCGGGGAACTCAGCGCCTTTACCCACCAGACGCCCTCCGGCGCTTCGCAGACGGTTCGCGCCTTGGAGGAAAAGGGGCTGGTCATCCGCAGTACGCTTCCCGCCGACCGTCGGGCGGTCTATGTCCGGCCTACCGAACAGGGCTGGGACACGGCTGAGACAGTGGAAAAACCCTTTTTTGCCCGTCTGGACGAGATCGCCAGGGAACTGGGGGAAGAGGACGCCGAGCAGCTGATTCTTCTGCTTGACCGCCTGACAGAGATTATACGCGCCCGCAACTCTCACACCGAAAGGATGCATGAAGCCTGATGAAAAAAATTCTTTCCTATCTGAAGCCTTACGTCGTCTGGGTGCTTGCCTGCGTGGCGCTGCTGTTTGGACAGGCGATGTGCGACCTCAGCCTGCCGAACCTGATGTCGGACATCGTCAATGTCGGCATCCAGCAGAGCGGCATTGAGGAAACCTCGCCCAAAGCTATCAGCGAGGACGGCCTGAAGCTGATGAAAACCTTCATGTCGGAGGAAGACTGGCAGCTGATCGAGGAAACCTATACCCTTGTCCAGGCCGGCGATCCGGCGTACGCGAAGGACTATCCGGAATCCGCAAATCGAAATATCTATGTCCGGAAAAGCGACGATCCTGCGCTGGGCACGGCGTTCGGCCGCTCGTCCCTGACCTTTATGAATTTCATGAAACAGACGGCGGAGCAGAGCGGGGAAGCCCTCTCTTCTTCGGATTCCTCCTCCCTGACCGATGGGCTGGAGGAGCTGGATTTTTCCCCGTTGTACGCCATGCAGCCGCAGTTCGACCAAATGCCGTCGTCCGCCTTTGACGACGCGCGGAAAACGGCGGACGCCACCGACGATTCCCTGCTGGACCAGGTCGGTGTGGTGATGGTCAAACAATTTTATAACGAGCTTGGTGTGGACACTGGGAAAATCCGCAGCAATTATATATGGATTACCGGCGTAAAAATGCTGGCGCTGACGCTGGCCGGCGCGCTGGCGACCATTCTGGTCGGCCTGCTCGCCTCCCGGATCGGCGCGGGAATCGCCCGCTCCCTGCGGCACGACGTGTTCAGCAAGGTGGAAAGCTTCGCCAACGCGGAATTTGATAAATTCTCCACCGCTTCTCTCATCACCCGCACCACCAACGATGTCACGCAGGTGCAGATGCTGCTGATTATGGGCATCCGGATGATCTGTTACGCGCCGATCATGGGCATCGGCGGTATTGTGATGGCGGTAGGCAAGAGCGTCTCGATGACCTGGATCATCGCACTCGGCGTAGTGATTCTGATCGGCCTGGTGCTTGCTATCTTCCTGGTAGCCATGCCGAAGTTCAAGCTGGTGCAGAAGCTGGTGGATAAGCTGAACCTCGTCACCCGCGAAAGCCTGAGCGGTATGATGGTCATCCGTGCCTTCGGTACCCAGAGGTTCGAGGAAGACCGTTTTGAAAAGGCCAATAGCGACCTGACCCGTGTTCATCTGTTCGTCAACCGGGTTATGGTGTTCATGATGCCGGCGATGATGTTTATCATGAACGGGATAAGCCTGGTGATCATGTGGGTCGGCTCCCATCAGATCGAGGCCTCCACCATGCAGGTCGGCGATATGATGGCCTTCATGCAGTACGCAATGCAGATCATCATGTCCTTCCTTATGATCGCCATGATGTTTATCATGGTTCCCCGCGCCGCCGTCTCGGCCGACCGGATTGCCGAGGTGCTGAATACCGAACCCAGCATCCTTGACCCGGAGCGGCCGAAAACACTGGCCGGACAGGCGAGAGGCCGGGTGGAGTTCCGGCATGTCTCTTTCCGTTACGGCAACGCGGAGGAAGATGTGCTCCACGACATAACCTTTACCGCCGAACCGGGACAGACCACGGCGTTCATCGGCTCCACCGGTTCCGGAAAGTCCACGCTGGTCAATCTGATTCCCCGCTTCTACGACGTGACCGAGGGTGAAATCCTTATCGATGGCGTCAACGTTCGGGAGCTGACCCAGCATGAACTGCACGACATGATCGGCTATGTGCCGCAGAAGGGCGTGCTTTTCTCGGGCGATATCGCCTCCAACCTGCGGTACGGCCGGCCGGAAGCGTCCGATGAAGCGCTGGATAAAGCCGCCCGGATCGCACAGGCCGCCGATTTCATCGCGGCTACTGAGGGCGGAATGCATAATGAGATCGCGCAGGGAGGCGGCAACGTCTCCGGCGGCCAGAAGCAGCGGCTTTCCATCGCCCGCGCTTTGGTGAAAGAAGCGCCGATCTATATTTTCGACGACAGCTTCTCCGCTCTGGATTTCAAAACCGACGCGGCCCTTCGCCGCGCGCTGAAGGAGGAGACCGGGGATTCCACCGTGCTGCTGGTCGCCCAGCGGGTCAGCACCATCATGAACGCGGAACAGATCGTCGTTCTGGACGAGGGCCGCGTAGCGGGGATCGGTAACCACGCCGAGCTGCTGCAAACCTGTGATATCTATCGGGAGATCGCCCAGTCCCAGCTGACGAAGGAGGAGATGGCGAAATGAGCGAAAAACAAAGAACCTCTCCCAACTCGCCCCGCCGCGGTCCGATGGGTGGGCATGGTCCGATGGGAGGGCGCGGCCCCGGCCCCGGCGGGCCGATGATGTCCGGTGCGAAGGCGAAGGACTTCAAGGGCTCCATGAAAAAGCTGCTGCGGTATATGGCGCAGTACAAATTCCGCGTACTGCTGGTTATGCTGGCAGCGGTCGCCTCCACCGTGCTGATGATTTTCGGACCGAAGGTGCTCGGCCAGGCGACCACCGAAATGTTCAACGGTATCATGGGTAAGATCGCCGGCACCGGCGAGGGAATTGACTTCGGCAAAATTGCGCAGATTCTGCTGTGGCTTGTCTGCCTGTATGTCGCCAGTGCGGCGTGCTCCTATCTCCAGGGCTGGCTGATGACCGGCGTGTCCATGAAAGTTACCTATAACCTGCGAAACGATATCGCGAAGAAAATCAACCGCCTGCCGCTGAAATATTTTGATCGCACCAGTCACGGCGAGGTGCTTTCCCGCGTGACCAACGACGTGGATACTCTGGCCCAGTCTCTCAACCAGAGCATCACCCAGATCATCACGTCGGTCGCCACCTTCGTCGGCATCCTGGCTATGATGTTTTCCATCAGCTGGGAAATGACCCTGATCGCTTTGTGTACCATTCCGGTCTCCCTGATTTTTATCATGGTGATCGTGAAGCATTCACAAAAATATTTCAAGGCCCAGCAGGAATACCTTGGCCATGTTAACGGCCATGTGGAGGAGCTCTACGGCGGCCATGTCGTGATGAAAGCTTTCAATGGCGAGGAAGCGTCGGTGAAGGAGTTTGACGAATACAACGACACCCTCTATAAATCCGCGTGGAAATCCCAATTTCTCTCCGGCCTGATGATGCCGGTCATGCAGTTTGTGGGCAATGTCGGGTATGTGGCGGTCTGCATCCTCGGCGGCTGGCTGGCCACCCAGGGCAGGCTGGCGGTCGGCGACATCCAGGCGTTCATCCAGTACGTCCGCCAGTTCACCCAGCCGATTACCCAGATCGCCAACATCTCCAACATTCTCCAGTCCACCACCGCGGCGGCGGAGCGGGTGTTTGAGTTCCTGGAAGAGGAGGAGGAAACCCCGGATAAACCGTTGATCCATGTCCATGATGCCGACGAGCCGGATACCGATTCCCGCGTGCATATCGCCGGAAGCGTGCAGTTCGCCCATGTCAAATTCGGGTACAATCCGGAGAAAACCATCATCCATGACTTTTCCGCCGTGGTCGAGCCGGGGCAGAAGGTCGCCATTGTCGGCCCCACCGGCGCGGGAAAGACCACGATGGTCAAGCTGCTCATGCGGTTCTACGATGTGAACGAAGGCGCGATCCTGGTGGACGGCTACGATATCCGCGACTTTACCCGCGATGAACTGCGTTCCCTGTTTGGCATGGTGCTGCAGGATACCTGGCTTTACAACGGCTCTATTAAGGACAACATCCGCTACGGCCGGCTGGACGCTACGGACGACGAGGTGCTCGCCGCCGCAAAGGCCGCCCAGGTGGATCACTTCGTTCGTACCCTGCCCGACAGCTACAATATGGAGCTTAACGAGGAAGCGAGCAATGTCTCCCAAGGCCAGAAGCAGCTGCTGACCATCGCCCGCGCCATCCTCTCCGACCCGAAGATTCTGATCCTAGACGAGGCGACCAGCTCGGTCGATACCCGCACCGAGGTCCAGATTCAGAAGGCGATGGATAACCTGATGAAAGGCCGCACCAGCTTTATTATCGCCCATCGCCTGTCCACCATCCGCAACGCCGATCTGATTCTTTGCATGAAGGACGGCGATATTGTGGAGCAGGGCACCCACGACGAGCTGATGAAGAAGAACGGCTTTTACGCGAACCTCTACAACAGCCAGTTCGAGCAGGCAGAGGAATCCGCCTGACCGCCCGCCCTTTCCGCTTTCAACAGCGCGCCCCCGGATGTTTCGCATCCGGGGGCGCGTTTTGGGGTAATCCGTGAAGAGCCGGGGGGAGAAAATCCGCTTGCTCTCCCGCCATAGAGAATGCCGCCCGTTGGAGGGAACGCGGTAGTCCCTTCCAATGGGCGGCTTCTTTGTTTTGCGTCCGTCTCGCGCGGCTATTTTTGAACCGCGGTGAAGCCGAGATCATCCAGCTCCGCTACAGCGGCCTGGACACAGTGATCACAGCCGTTGACCGTCACGGTCTTGTCCGTGAGCGAGACCGAAAAATCCAGCCCGGCGGCGGTCAGCGCTTTGGTGATCCGCTCCACACATTTGGCGCAGTGCATTTCTTCCACATACAGTACTGTCATGACGTTTCCTCCTGATTGATAAAATAAAGCCAGCGTTATCGCATAAGCTTTTGAAGAGTGGCAAGCAGCTCGTCCACCGCCTCGTCGTTTCCGGCGCGGATGTCGTCCACCACGCAGGTCTTGATGTGGGCGCCGAGCAGCGTCTTGCTGAAGGCGTTCAGCGCCGCCTGAACGGCGGATACCTGGGTCAGGATATCCACGCAGTAAGCGCTTTTTTCCACCATTCCGCGCAGCCCCCGTACCTGTCCCTCAATCCGGTTCAGCCGGTTAACGAGGCTTTGCACCTCTTCGTCCGACCGAACCTTTTTCCGGCATTCGCCGCAGGTCTTGTTGCATTCGCAGCCGGGCATATCGCGTCATCTCTCCTTTCGTCGGTTTGTTATGCTTCAGCCGCTCACGGGTCCAGCTTTTTCATCCGCAGCCGGAGCGCATTGGTCACCACACAGACCGAGCTGAGTGACATGGCCAGTCCCGCCAGCATCGGGTCGAGAAGCGGGCCGCCGAAAAGAACCAGAACGCCGGCCGCGACAGGAATGCCCAGCGTGTTGTAGCAGAACGCCCAGAACAGATTCTGCTTGATATTCCGCAGGGTCAGATAGCTCAGCCGGATCGCTCGGCTCACATCGTTCAAATCGGATTTCATAAGAACCACATCGCCTGCTTCGATCGCGATATCGCTTCCGGCGCCGATCGCGGCGCCGACGTCGGCCTGGGCGAGGGCAGGGGCGTCGTTGATGCCGTCGCCCACCATCAGCACGGTTTCCCCTCCCTCCTGAAGCTGTTGTACGATATGGGCCTTGTCCTCCGGTAGTACTTCGGCGATTACCTCGTCCGCGCCCACCTGCGCGCCGATATGGTCCGCCGCCGCCCGGTTGTCTCCGGTCAGGAGTACTACCCGCAGTCCTTTCCCGCGCAGTCTTCGGATGGCGGCGGGGCTGGATTCCTTCACCACATCCGCCACCCCGATCACGCCGAGGAGCGAGCCGTCCGCTGCAACATAGAGCGGGGTCTGTCCGGCTGCCGCCAGGCGCTCCGCTCCCTCGATGAATTCGGACGGACGGAAAGAGCCGGAAAGGCGGAAGACGTCATTTTCCTCCATCAAACGGCGATTGCCAACCAGAATTTTTCGACCGTCCTCCAGCGTGGCTCGAATTCCCCGGCCGGAGAGATTCTCAAACGCCGCAGCCGACGGAAGGAATGATAGCCCCTCCCTTTCCGCCTTCTCCCGGACGGCGCGGGCCAGCGGGTGATCGGACAGCGTCTCTACCGCCGCGGCCAGTGTAAGCAGCTCCTTCTCGCCGCCTTTTGCAGTGAGAAGCTCGGTGACGGCAGGCTTTCCCTCGGTCACCGTCCCGGTCTTATCCAGCAAAACAGCGGTTATGCTGTGCAGACGTTCCAGCGCTTCGCCGCTGCGTACCAGAATGCCGTTAGCCGCGCCCAGCCCGGTTCCCACCATGATGGCGGTGGGGGTAGCCAGTCCAAGCGCACAGGGGCAGGCGATTACCAGCACCGAGGTAAAGACCCGCAGCACAAACGCCGCGTCCTTGCCGGCGATGCCCCAGAGCAGAGCGGCAAGCACCGCGATTCCGATCACGACCGGTACGAACACGCCCGCTACCCGGTCGGCAATTTTGGAGATAGGCGCTTTTCGTCCCTGCGCCTCCTCCATGATCCGAATAATTTTGGACAGGGTGGTATCCTCGCCTACCCGGTCCACCTGGATTTGCAGCACCCCATTATAATTGACGCTGCCGCCGATCACCGTGCTTCCGGCGAATTTTTCCACCGGCATGCTTTCCCCGGTCAGCATGGATTCGTCCACGCCGCTTTCTCCCTGCACTACGGTACCGTCCAATGGTATCCGGGCGCCGGGACGGACGAGAAGCCGGTCTCCCGCTTTTAGAGAATCGGTCGATACCTCCCGGATGGTTTCCCCTTCCATCAAAAGGGCGGTATCGGGGGCGAGGGCCATCAGCTTTTCGATCGCTCCCTTGGTTTTCTGCTTGCTGTTGGCCTCCAGATGCTTTCCAAGCATAATGAAGGTTAACACCACCGCCGCCGATTCATAATAAAGGTGGTGGACGTGCATGGGATCAAAGGGAATTTGATAGGTGAGGAAGAGACTATATAAAAAAGAACAGCCGCTCCCGATGGCAACCAGCGAATCCATCGTAGGCGCGAGGTGGAACAGAGACTTGAAGCCCAGTAAAAAGAACCGCCGTCCGAGATACAGGATCGGAATGGTCAGCAGAAGCTGGGTCAGCGCATAATTAGTGGGCGAAACCTCCGGCTGAAGAAAGGAGGGGAGAGGGAGCTTCCAGGAGAACATCTGTCCCATGGAAACATAAAGCAGCAGAATCGTCAGCACAACGGCGGCGACCAGCTCTTTCCGGCGAGAACAGTCGCCACGGCGAGAACGGTCGCCGTCCGGCCTGGAATCATTTCCCGCAGGGTATTTCCCGCCGGCGCTTTCAACGTTGATCCCGTCTTTTTCCGCCGCCTTCCTCTTTCCGCCCGGAACATAAGGCGCGATCCCAAAACCAGCCTTATCTACCTTCTGCATGATCTGTTCGGGCGTAACCTTGGTCTCGTCATATTGTATGGTCATCCGGTTTGTGGTCAGGTTTACATCGCTGCGGATCACTCCGTCCAACCGACGTGTCACCCGCTCCACTGCGCTGGAGCAGGCGGCGCAGGTCATCCCTTCAATGAGATAAACATCTTCCTTCATGGATTTTCCCCCTTTTGCTCTATTCTTTCTGTTTTTATCGTTATTATTGGTTTCGTGAAGTATCGAAAATATTTTTGCGCTGACAGTTATGACCAGTATGACAGGTATGAAAAGGCTAGGGATAAACAGTCGGGCAATGGCAAAAAATCGAACCGCTCATATTCGCTTTTTTCAAATACCCAACAGGAGTATAAAATACCCTACAGGGGTATAATATACCCCTGTAGGGTATTTGTCAACCCCTTGTCCAGCCGGTGAAATGCCGGTGTTTTTCACGGGTGAAAAAATTGTCTTGACTTTCGACCGTCTCTGTGGTAAAGTATAACACGTCGTCGGGATATCCTGACATAGGACAAACAAATATGGGGGTATAGCTCAGCTGGGAGAGCGCTTGAATGGCATTCAAGAGGTCAGCGGTTCGATCCCGCTTATCTCCACCAGAACAACCGTGTGATACGCTGGTATTACACGGTTTTTTTTTGTAGCCGAAATAAACCCCCGGTTCTACCGGGGGAGCGGTAAAACGCTTT
>CAUGOD010000039.1 GCA_959601025.1 uncultured Oscillospiraceae bacterium | reverse complement strand
GTGTTGCCTGTTCTTGGGGGGTGGGGGGTCTCCACACCCCGGCCCCCCCACTTCTCCTTTAGGGGCTTGAAGCCAAATAGCCCTCCGGTTCTACTGAGAGGAACTTTTGTTGCCAACTACGGAAATTATTTGATAAAGGTGAACAGAGCGCCGATGATCGGCAGGGGACGGCGCTGCCCGTTAACCGCGTTGATGATCCCCAGGATCGCCAGCACCAGACAGGCCAGGCTCAGCAGGCTGGAAAGCAGAGAGCCCACCAGCCCGAGCAGACCGGAAAGAAGCGCACCGACGATCCCTACCGCGATTTCCAGCAGGAACAGGATCAGACCCTGGTTTGTGTGAAAGCGGACGTCCTCGTTGTCCTTTTCAATAAAAAGACCGAGCAGGCAAAGAAATCCGAGATAATCCAGAATGGTGATAACGCGGGCAGTGCTGTTGCTGGGCTGCATAGTCGATTCCCCCTATGTATACGATATAATTTTTCTATTTATTGTAGCAGGATTCTGAAAAATGTGCAAGGCGGCGCCCTGGAATCCTTTAAGATTTCCTGAAGAAAAAGGAAAAGATTGCCCAATCCCCTGTTTTCGCCGGTTTTCCTGTGCTATACTTGCAAGGAAACCGGCGCCGGGTGCGGCTATTCGCCCGACGGCGGCTGTGGGTACCGTGTGGTCGGGGGGGCCTGTCCAGCGGGGTGGGGGGGGGTGGAAACCGCCAATTGCGGGGGGGGGCCCGCGGAACGCGGGCAGCCCCCGGACAGGAAAGGAGATAGGCCCATGAAGAAACCTTTCTGGAAGCGCGTCAACCGCGGTTTTGTGGTATCCATGGCGCTGCTGGCAGTCGTCTTGGTCTACGTTCTGGTCACCCAGTTGATGCTGCTTCCCGAAAAAAAGGCGATCCGCGCTCTGGGCGAAGAGCTGCGTACCATGATGGAAAGCAGCACCAAGCTGAGCGGGGAGGAGATCGAAGCGCTGAAAGACCCCGCCGCCTTTGAGAAAAAGTCGAAGGAACTCAGGGAACAGCTGGCGGCCCTGTTTACGGAGGACGCCTCCTATCTGGAGGACGCGCTGCAGTCTCTGACCAGCGAGCTGTCCCTGCAGACAGAGGAGATGCAGCGCATCACTTCCCGTACCAATCCCAGAAAGGAGAGCCGATGCGTGGTCGATCAGGATACCGCTGCTCTCTCGCTGAACTATGAGTATGACGTTCAGGGAGAATTCTGGGATTATGGTATGGAGAAGCTGGTGGAACAGACCTGCAGGCAGCGTATGGAAATCGGCCTCGTCTGCAAAAAGGTGGACGGCGAATGGAAGATATTCCGTGTGAGCAATCTGTACCTCTATACCTATGGGGAAGGAGGAATGTGGTAATGGCCGATGTTCTGGTACTGAAAAACGTGCATAAATCCTTTGGAAAGCGGGTCATTATCCCCGACCTCTCCCTCACGGTGAAGGAGGGCGAGGTATTCGGCTTCCTCGGCCCGAACGGCGCGGGAAAGACCACCACCATCAAGATGATTCTCGGACTGCTCTCGATGGACAGCGGCACGATCACCGTCGCGGGCCACGATATCGAAAAAGAATTTCCGGCCGCCATGCGGAACGTCAGCGGTATCGTGGAAAATCCGGATATGTACGGGTATCTTTCCGGGTATGATAACCTCCTGCTTCAGGCCCGCGCCTGCGGCGCCGACCGGAAACGCATCGACGAGGTGGTGCAGCTGGTCGGCATGCAGATGCGGATCCGGGATAAGTTCAAAACCTATTCCCTTGGTATGAAGCAGCGGCTCGGCATTGCCCAGGCCCTGCTTCACGACCCAAAAATCCTGATTCTGGACGAGCCGACCAACGGCCTGGACCCCGCCGGCATCAAGGAAGTCCGCGATCTGCTGAAAAGCCTGGCGCACAACACCGGCCTGTCGGTGCTGGTTTCCAGCCACATCCTGCAGGAGATGCAGCAGATGTGCGACACGGTATGCATCATCAACGCCGGACAGATTCTCCGGACCAGCTCAATCGAGGAACTGATGCAGCGCAGCGGCTCAGGCGTATACCGGTATACGGTCCGCCCGATGGAGGCCGCGGTGGAACTGCTGCGCGCCAATATTCCCGACCGGATCGTGGATATTGCCAGCGAGCATATCGACCTTTCCGTCAGCGAGGAAGAGATTCCCACGGTCAACCGCCGGCTGATGGAAAGGGATGTGGCGATTTACGGGCTGTCCGTCGTCGGCACGTCGCTGGAGCAGAGTTTCATGGATATCACGGGAGGAGGGAACGTCATTGGGTAGCCTGATTCAAAACGAACGCGCCAAGCTGTATAAAAAGCCCTCCACCTGGATACTTACCGGGATTATTGTCGGCCTTACCCTTATCGGGCTGGTCTTTTCCCAGTTGATGTTCAACGACAGCTGGACCGTTGACTGGCGGGAATATTATAAAAATGATCTTGAGAATTATACCATAACGCTCAGGGACGATCCGGACAATGTATATGTCCTGCGGGAATATGAACAGACCAAATATCTGCTGGATAATGAAATTCCGCCTTCCGACTGGCGAACCGATGTGGTGCAGCAGTATTACCTGCTGAAATACCCCGACCCGTCGGAGGACGGCGAGCCGGTTCAGCCGGATGCGGAAATGCAGAAACAGATGGCGGAGCTGAAGGCCATCCTGGACAGCAACGACTGGAAGGCGTATATCCGCCGGCAGATCGCCGAGCTGGAGTCCGTTGGCGTCCCGTCCGGCACGGAACAGGAAAAACAGATCAGCATCGAAGTCTATAACCTGTACCTGGAGCTGGAAATCGTCCCCACCAGCTCACAGGGCTATTGGTTTGGGGACAAGACCAAGGATGCGTCTTCCTGGAAAAGCGACGAGCTTCAGTCCATTAAAACCAACAAGCTGAACCTGGTGCGGGGCGCCAACGATAACGGCGCGCTCCTGACCCGCAGCCAGAGGACTGCCATTCAGCAGGCGGTCGACGTTTCGCTGGAGCGGCTCGCCACCAACACCCCACCGGTTCAGAGCGAGTCTTTCCTCGGCCTGCTGGAAAGCACCGCCTCCTCCATGGAGCTGGTGACGCTGCTGCTCATTGTGCTGGCCGGCGGCGCCATCTCCACCGAATTCAGCGCCGGTACGGTGAAACTGCTGCTGATCACGCCCCATCGGCGGAAAAAGATTTTCTGGGCCAAGGCGACCATCCTGCTGGAGATTACCCTGATCGCCGCGGCGGCGGTTTTCGTCCTGTCCTTCCTTCTCAGCGGGGCGTTCACCGGCTTCCAGGGAATCGGCGATATGCAGGTGATGACGTTGTTCGGCCGGGTATGCCGCTTCCCCTACCTGCTGTATATCCTCCTTCGTTGTCTGCTGATGCTGCTGCCGGTGCTGGCCTACGGCGCGCTCGCTCTGATGCTGTCGGCCGTCACCCGTAAAAGCGGCGTGTCGATTGCCGTTACCCTGCTGCTGATGTTCGGCAGCGAGATTGTGATGTCGCTGATCGGGCTGTATACCGCCTTTACAGGCGGGGCGATCCCCGGCATTAAGTTCCTTTTCTTCGCCAATACGTCGCTGGGCAATTACCTGCCCTCGGCGGCCGGCGGCATGATGACGGCCATGTTCGGCACATCGTCGCTGACGCCGGACGGAACCATGACGCTGGGTTTCTCGGTCGTTATCCTGTTGATCTACACCGTCTGCTTCCTCTGGATCGCACGGGACAGCTTCTGCCGCCGCGATATCAAGTAGGACCGGCGGCAGGAACACCTTAATCGAACGCTTCTGTTCAGGGGAGCGCCGCACCGCGGCGCTCCCCTGAAAGCCTGGTAGGGCTGGTATGGGCATTTGGACTTCCGCTAGGGGGGATGACGGACATTGCGCCGCTTAGGGAGATTGTGGAGCAAACGGCAAATCGAGCGCAAATACGGCAAAATGCCCCCGAATCGAGGGGAATCCCAGGGAAAACCGTCCATTTTCACAAAAAATGCAGGATGGATAAATTTAACTTGCAAAATGCGGACGCATATACTAGAATTATGGAAGGATTTTTTGCAGCAATGCAGTTTGAGTGGAACCGGGATTTGAAAATGGTTTTGGAAGAAAGGTAGTGTCAACGATTCATGGAAGCGCTGAAAGACTGGTCGAGGGAACAATTATCGGCTCGCGCCGCGAAGCTCCGTTCCCTGTATGAGGAAGCCAGGGCGAAGGGGCTGAAGCTGGATATGTCCCGCGGCAAACCGGGCCCCGAGCAGCTGGACCTCACGCTGGGCCTTCTGGATTGCGTCAATGCCCGGGACGGGTACTGCACAGACTCCGGGGTGGATACGCGGAACTACGGCCTGCTGGACGGAATCCCGGAGGCGAAAGCAATGTTCGCCGAAGTGCTGGGCGTGGACGCCTCCCAGGTGATTGTCGGCGGGAATTCCAGCCTGAACATGATGTTCGATTACATAGCAATGGCCTATTCCCACGGTGTCAACGGCGGCGCGCCCTGGTGCCGGGAGGAAACGGTGAAATTCCTCTGCCCGGCTCCGGGCTATGACCGGCATTTCGGGATCACCGAATATTTCGGTTTTGATCTGATCCCCGTGAACATGACGCCGGACGGCCCGGATATGGACGAGGTGGAGCGGTATGCCGCCGATCCTTCGGTCAAGGGTATCTGGTGTGTGCCGATGTACTCCAATCCCGACGGGATCACCTATTCGGACGAGACGGTCCGCCGGTTCGCCGCGCTGAAAACCGGCGCGCCGGATTTCCGGATTATGTGGGACAACGCGTATTGTATTCATCATCTGACCGATACGCCGGATACGCTGCTCAACCTTTACGACGAGGCGAAGGCTTGCGGTACGGAGGATCGGGTGGTGATATTCGCGTCCACCTCGAAGGTCAGCTTCCCGGGCTCGGGCGTATCGGTCATGGCGGGCAGCCCGGCCACGGTAGCGGATGTGAAAAAGCGGATGACCTACCAGACTATAGGCCATGATAAGGTCAACATGCTTCGCCATGTCCGTTTCTTCAAGGACGCGAACGGCCTGCGGGAGCATATGAAGCTGCACGCCGCCGTTCTTCGTCCGAAATTTCGGACGGTGCTCGATTCGCTGGAAACCCATCTGGGCGGCAAGGGGATTGCGGAATGGAATTCCCCCCGCGGCGGCTATTTCGTGAGCGTGAACCTGATGGACGGCTGTGCGAAGGAAGCCATCCGCCTGTTGAAGGAGGCCGGCGTCGTTATGACTGGCGCGGGCGCGACCTATCCCTACGGGAACGACCCGCGGGACCGCAACATCCGGATTGCGCCGACCTTCCCGCCGCTTGAGGAGCTGAAAACGGCGATTGATCTGTTCTGCGTTTGTGCGGAGTTGGCCTGCGTCGAAAAGCTGCTCGCCGAATAATATGGCGGGATCAAACGGGGTCCGCCTGTCAATGCACAGCAAAAGCGGCCGGCATCGCCGGCCGCTTTTGCTGTACGGCAGTTCCGCCGTTCCTCTTCCGGTGAATGGCGATTTCCCCTGTTCTTCCGGAAAACGGACGGCAACCGGGACAAGAAATGCGGTGGATTTTTGACAAAGATGGATAAATACGAATGGAAACCCCTGCCGATTATTGACTTTTCTCCCTACAACTTATATAATAATAACTATTGTTGATGCGGTTCGGGCGGCGCTTGTTCCGTATCCATAAAGTATACAATTGGAGGACAAGCCGATGAAGCGAACAGCAAAGCCCGTATTCTTCATCGTTGCACTGTTGATCATCGCTTTGTGCGGTACCGCCATCTTTGGCGTGTACGGCTATTACGGTGACAGGCGCGACACCTATATCCGAGGCGCTTCGGATATCCGGTTCGGCATCGACATCCGGGGCGGCATTGACGTCACCTTCGGACCGTCGGACGAGAGCCAGGACGTGACCAGCGACGAAATCAACCGGGTGAAGGACGTGATTTCCCAGCGACTGGTCCTGAACAACATCACCGACTATGAAATCTACGCCGACACGGTCAACAAGCAGGTAATCGCCCGCTTCCCGTGGAAGAACGACGAGCAGGATTTCGATCCGAACGCCGCGATTGAGGAGCTCGGGAAAACCGCCATGCTGGAATTCCACATCGGCAGCGATACCGAGACCAAAAAGGATGCGGACGGCAATCCAATGCTGGACGAGGACGGCAACGAAATCAAGGTGCCCTCCGGCAAGCTGGTGCTCACCGGCGACGACGTGGAATCCGCAACGGCGATGTACGATAACTCGGACGGAAAAAGCACCCCGGTGGTTCAGCTGAAGCTGAGGGATTCCGGCAAGGAGGCCTTCTCCGAGGCGACCAAGCAGCAGCTGGCCAGTAAAGGCACTATCTCGATCTGGCTGGACAACGAGAGAATTTCTAACCCCACCGTCAACACCCATATCACCAACGGGGAAGCGGTCATTTCGGGCGGCTTTTCGGATTTCTCTGAGGCCAATTCCCTGGCCAACCTGATCAATTCCGGCGCGCTGCCCTTCAGCATTGACGTGAAGGGCAACAACGTGATCGATCCGACCCTCGGCGAGCAGTCGCTGGAGATTATGGTCACGGCGGGTATCATCGCGTTTGTTCTGGTTTCGCTGTTTATGCTGCTGTATTATCGGCTGCCCGGCTTTGTCGCGGTGATCGCCCTGATCGGGCAGGTCGCCGGTCTGATCGCCGCTGTTTCGGGTTATTTCGGCTTCCTGCAGAGCTTTACGCTGACGCTTCCCGGTATGGCCGGTATGATTTTGTCCATCGGCATGGGCGTCGACGCCAATGTGATTACCTCCGAGCGGATCAAGGAGGAAATCCGGATGGGCCGCACGATCGACGGCGCCATATCCCGGGGTTCGGAAAACTCGTTCTGGGCGATTTTCGACGGGAATATCACGGTTTTGATCGTCGCGATTGTGCTGATGGGCGTGTTCGGGCCGCCCTCCGACTTCTGCGCGATCCTTTTGAGGCCTTTCCTGTTTATGTTCCCGGCTTCGACCACCGGCTCGATCTATTCCTTCGGCTATACGCTGCTGATCGGCATTATCTTCAACTTCATCATGGGCGTTACGGCTTCCCGGCTGATGCTGAAGTCCATTACCCGCTTCCGTTTCCTGCGGAAGCCCTGGCTGCTGGGAGGTGATCGGGCATGAAAAAGGAAAGAAAAGAGTTTGGCTTTATCGCCCATCGAAAAATATTCTTCGGTATTTCGATTGCTCTGCTTCTGTTCGGTCTGCTCTTCAATATCCTTTTCGGCGTGGAAATGGATATTGATTTCAAGGGTGGTACCCTGATCCGTTACTCCTATCAGGGGAACATCGACAAAACGGAGTTGGATTCCTTTATCGATACGCAGCTCGACAAAAACGTGGACGTCCAGTTCTCGACCAGCAGCGACGGAAAGGACAATTCCTTCGAAATTCCGCTGGTGGACGCGCTCACGCTGGATGAGCAGGAGGCGCTGGATTCGGCGCTGACCGAGAAGTACGCCGACAACTCCCTGGCGCAGCTGACCGCTCAGGCTGTCAGCCCGACAATGGGTCGGATGTTCTTCATCAAGTGTCTGGTGGCAATCGGACTCGCCTCGCTTTTCCTCGTGATCTATGTAGCGTTCCGCTTCCGTAAGATCGGCGGTCTTTCCGCCGGCGTAATGGCGTTGGTTGCCCTCCTGCACGACGTTTTGATCGCCTATTTTACCTTTGTGGTGTTCCGTATCCCGCTGGACGACAACTTTGTGGCCGTCGTGCTGTCCATCCTTGGTTATTCGCTGAACGCGACCATCGTTATTTACGACCGCGTCCGTGAAAACCGCCGGATCATGAGCAGCGACTGCACCATCGGGGAAATTGTGAATCGAAGCATCAACCAGTCCTTTACCCGTACCCTGAATACCAGCCTGTGCACCTTCGCGGCTATCGCCGTGGTGGCGGTGCTGGCGTTGGTCTACCAGCTGGATTCCATTGTCAGCTTTGCCCTGCCGATGATGGTCGGCGTGGTTTCCGGCTTCTATTCCTCCACCTTTATCGCCGGTCCCCTCTGGGTCCTGTGGAAGGAGCATCGGGTTAAGAACGGGGACGTAAAAGCCGAAAAGGGCAAAAAAGCCAAAGCATAAAGTCCGAAGTAAGAAAAGGGGTACTGCTATAAAATACTTCCTTTTGCAGCAGTACCCTAATAAAAGAGCGTTTGCGGGCCATAGATCGTGGCCCGCATTTCGCATCTTTCCGGCGTGAAGCCGCGCTTTTTTCCGGCCTGAGAAAATAATTATGTAGTTATGCGCTTTACAACAGCTTTTTCAGGATATCCCAAAAATGTCGGAGGATAAGGAAGAAACGTCATGACCTTATGGATTGACGCGGACGGCTGTCCGGTGGTGGATCGGGCGTTCGCTGCGGCAAAAAAGCGAGACATGCGGGTGGCGCTGGTCTGCGACAGCGCGCATATTTTTGAACGGGATGGGGTGGAGGTCCTTACGGTGTCCACCGGCCCGGACAGCGCGGACTTCGCGCTGGTGAACCGAATCCGGCCGGGGGACGTCGCCGTAACGCAGGATTATGGGCTGGCCGCCATGTGCCTTGCCCGGGGAGCCGCCGTCCTGAATCAGGACGGTCTGCGGTATACGCCGGAAAACATCGACGCTCTGCTTCTGTCACGCTATACGGCAAAAAAAATCCGCCGGGCCGGCGGACGGCTGAAAGGGCCGAAGAAACGCACGGAAGAACAAAACCGCGCCTTTGACAGCGCGCTTGCCCTTCTGCTGGACGGACAACAGGAAGCTGGGGAACAGGGCGATTGAAGGTCCCCCCGTTTAGCGAAACAGCACGTTGTCGATGGGCCGGAAAGACAAAAGCATTCGTTAAAACGCTGTTGGAAGCGCGTTTAACGGATGCTTTTGTATAGAAAAACGGGTGTAGTGACCGGAACAGCGCTTTCTGTGCGGCGGTCTGCGGAAGCGGTGCCGTTTCCTTTTTAGGCTAAGTTGATAAAAGTTTAAAAAAGTATTGACTTGGAGTATACTCCAAAGAGTATGCTTATATAGGCTTAAGCGGCTTAAACGAGAAAAGCGAGCGATATAGGGAGGATGAAAGGAGGGATAAGAAGCGGTTGACGCAGGAGCCGGGAGGCGGCGCGGTATTCCCGATGGGGGGCGAAAACAAAGCGTTTGCGCAGTATTTCACCGGAGAATGCTATCTTAACATGCTGACGGACGCCGGTGTGGGGATTGCGGTTGTTACTTTCGCCCCCGGCTGCCGCAACGCTTATCATGTACATCATAAAGGAGGACAGATTCTCCTGGTGACCGGCGGAAATGGACGGCGCCGTCAAGGGCGTGCCGGGCTGGATTGACTGTTTTGAAAAGGCGAACCTTGCGGGAACCGTGTTCGGAGGCGGGGTAGAGGCCGTGGGCGACATCCAGGGGCATCCGTCCCTGCAAAAAGCGTATGAGATGGGCCGGATGGTTTGAAAATCAGAGAGCGTTGCGCGGACGTGAAACGCACGGCTCGTCTGCTGCCGGAGCGGCTTTTCCGCTGATGATGCCGTTAGCCTTAAGGTTCGTCCGCACCGCATACCGGCCGCCGTGTTTCATCGGACGGCGGTGTGTCCCCGGCCTTCCCGGAAAAGCGAAAGGTCTGACGAAACCGTGGGCAGAACAGATTTTGGAAGGGGAGCTTCCTGATGAAAACGATAGAGAATGAAACCTTTGATATGGAGCGGGCGCTTTACGGCAGCAGCGATCTTCTGCTGCGCCATTGCGCCTTTGACGGCCCCGCGGACGGGGAAAGCGCTCTGAAAGAAAGCGCCGGTATCACTATCGACCATTGTTTTTTCAATCTGCGCTATCCGCTCTGGCACAATCACGGGCTGAAAATCAGCCGTTCGGAAATGACGCCGCTTTGCCGTGCGGCGCTGTGGTATTCCGACCATATCCAAATAGAGGGGACAAAGCTGCTCGGCATAAAAGCGCTCCGGGAATGCCGCCATGTTGTGATGGAAGACTGCGAGATCCTTTCGCCCGAATTCGGCTGGTCGGTCAGCGATATCCAGATGCGCCGCTGTACCGCGGAAAGCGAATACTTTATGATGCGCTCTGAAGATTTGTCTTTTTCCCATGTGCAGTTTAAGGGAAAATATTCGTTCCAGTATATCAAAAACGCTGTCTTTGAAAACTGCGTTTTTGACACGAAGGACGCTTTCTGGCATGCCCAGAATGTGACGGTGAAAAACAGCGTTGTCAAAGGGGAATATCTCGCTTGGTATTCGGACGGCCTGACGCTGATCGACTGTAAGATTGCCGGCACGCAGCCGCTCTGTTATTGCCGGAATCTGAAGCTTGTCCGCTGTGAAATGATGGACGCTGACCTTGCCTTTGAAAAGTCGGAGGTCGAGGCCACTGTCATCGCCCCGGTTATCAGCATTAAGAATCCGCTTTCCGGGAAGATTTACGTTCCTGAAGTCGGCAAAATTCTGATGGATGACGAAAACGCCCGGGGCGAGGTCGTCCTTAGCAAAGACGACGGGCATTCCTGTGCGTAAAAACGCAAAAAACAAAGCGAGGGCCTGCCGTTTTCCGAAAACAGCAGGCCCTCGTTTTGCTTGTGGAAGCGAAAGAAACGATGATTCGATTATTCAAATTCTTCTATTCAATCTCTTCCCCGCGGCCAAGCGCGGCAATCATGTCGATCCGGCGCTGATGGCGGCCGCCCTCGAAGGGAGTTTCCAGCCAGATGCGGGCGATCATCTTCGCCAGCTCCGGCCCGATGACCCGGGCGCCGAACGCCAGCATATTGCTGTTGTTGTGCAGGCGGGAAAGCTGGGCGGAATAAGGCTCGCTGCAAACGACGCAGCGGATGCCGGGAATCTTGTTCGCCGCCAGGGATATGCCGACACCGGTGCCGCAGATGATAATTCCGCGGTCGCACTCGCCGCTTGCAACCGCCTTCGCGGCGCGGGCGCCGTAAACGGGATAGTCGCAGCGGTCGGAGGAGTAGGTGCCGTAATCTTTGTATTCGAGGCCCATTTCATCGAGAAGCCCCTTGATGGTTTCCTTCATTTCCAGTGCGGTGTGGTCGCTCGCCAATGCGATCATGCTGTTCATCCTCCAATGCAAATGGTGTGGGTTTGGAAAACCCACACCATTATAACACACTTCGCGGAAAACGCGCAGAAATTTTATCCGGACTTATCCGAGCAGGGGCTGAATCTGCGTTCCGGCCCGGGCGGCGGCGATCGTGCTGTCAAGCAGGGAGAAATCGGCCACCAGCGAATTGGGCTTATTCACGGGATCGTCCTGCCGCAGCGGGACAAAATAGATATGTTTGGCATTTTTTAAAAGCGCTATATTCCGCATGGACGCGCCCAGCGCGTCGTTGGTAGAAACCGCGATCACCACCGGACGGCTCCGACGGAGGTGGGACTTTACGGCCAGGGTAACCGGCGTGTCGCTCAGACCGCACGCCAGTCGGGCGAGAGTACTGCCGGTGCAGGGTGCGCAGACCAGCACGTCGAACAGCGCCTGCGGTCCAATCGGCTCCACCTCGGTCAGGGTGGTCATGGGCGTCCGCCCGGTCGCTTCGGTCAACTTTTCGATGAATTCCGCCGCCGTTCCGAAACGGGTGTCGATGGTTGCGGCATTGAAGGAGAGGATGGGGGTAATCTCTATCCCCGCCGCAGTCATCTTTCGGATTTGCTCTAAGACGCGGGAGAAGGTACAGAACGATCCCGAGATCGCCAGCCCGATACGCAGCGGTTCTGCCATCAGACTCCCTCCTTGATCATGTTTAGAATGGTGTTTTTGATGATCCGGCCCGCGCTTTTCGGCGCAACCCGACCGGGCAGGGAAAGCGCCCAGATGGTTTTAATCTGCAGCTCGGCCGCCGCGTTGAAGTCCACGCCGCCGGGCCGGGAGGCCAGGTCGATCAGCAGCGTGGATTTTTCCAGCTTTTCCAGCCGTTCACGGTTGAAGATAAGGGCAGGGACAGTGTTGAAGATCACATCAAAATCTCCCGCATCGTCCAGATGCTTCATCTCGATGCCGGTATGTCCCTGGGATTCCGCCTGGGCGATGTCCGCGAATTTTCGGGCGGCGATCGTTACGTCCGCTTCCAGCGAACCCAGCCGGCGGGCCAGAGCCCGGGCGACTCGTCCGTAGCCGGTGATCAGGCACCGCGCGCCGTGGATGGTGATGGGCAATTCTTCCATCGCCAGCTGGATCGCGCCCTCGGCGGTGGGTACGGCGTTGTACACGGCCAACTCGTCGCGGTGGAGGTAATCCACGATGGACAGCCCACGAGACTCCACCTCCTCCCGAACCTCGTTCGATATCGCGCCGCCCACCAGCTTTTGGGAAGGCTTCAGCGCACTCAGCACTTCGTCCAGCGTGATGCGGGAACGGGAGAAGGGCGCGTTGAGAATGCTTCCGTCGGTAGTGACCGGCATGGGTAGGATAACAAAATCCGCCAGCGAGGCGGCCTGGGAGGGATTGGTGCAGCCGGTGACGCAGGGGGGCAGGTCGGCTCCGTCAAAGCCGGTGGTGATGACCTTATAGCCGTCCGCCGCGAGCTGCCCCGCCAAATAGGCGAAACGCAGGTCGCCGCCGATGACCGCGAAGGTTTCTATGTTCGTGGGATTCATAGGTGTGACCATTCCTTTCTCTGAGGAGGTATATCCTTTCGTTTGCCGCTTCCCGGATACAGAGGGAAGAAAAGGGGAAAAGCAGATGGGAAGAGGATACGGGTTGCTCTTTTGTCTTATCTTATGTAAAGGGGAAGAGGAACGTGACCGGAATAACGCCTGCGGGGAGGTTCCCCTTTTGCGGAAGTTTCATTTCCGCTTTGAGCTATTTTCATTTTTTATGTTCTGTCGGTTGCCGGCGATATAATGAAAGGAAGAAGGAGCGGCGCCGCCACGCGCCGCTCCTTCTTCCTTTCGGTCAGGGTTCTGTGATTGGTTTGGCCTTTTCCTTGGACGTCTTGGCGCGGCCCTGGATTTCCGGAACCGGCGGCGCTTCCTTGCGGGAGCGTCGGGGGATTTCCGGCCGCTTCATTCCTCTTTTCGGCATGGATGCACCTCCTGCTCCGTCACACATCGTCCGATGGAATCGAGCGCTTTTTCGCATTGCGGTTCTGGTTCTGGTTTTCCCGGGTGAGAGGCGTCTGCCCGTGACATTTCTTTATCCGTACGGATTTTTTGTCGGGCTGGCTGTCCTTCGGCATATGGTCACCGCCTTTTCGGCGGCGTCTGCAGACCGTGGTTGGCGCGGGCGGGGTCGTCCGCCAGTGGGATGTCGTAAATATCGCTGTAGGAGTCCACCTCTTCGGAGGACTCCGGCGCTGCGGGAATCAGCCCCGTGCATTCCATGGAGGACGCGACCGGAAAAAGATTGTCGAAAAGCTCGCGGTCGTCTTCGTTGTCATACGGAAGAGAAGATCCGGGGAGATGGCCTGACCGGTCAGGCCGGGAAGATCGGTATTGCACAGTCAATCACCATTCCTTTCCTGTGGAAACGCGGACCCTGCACATTTTCAAAAAATAATCAATGGCCTGAACAGGATTTTCGATTTATTTTCTTTTTATGCGTCTTATGCATCGTCTGCGTTCCTTTTATAGCTTTTCCCGCTTTGTTAAAAAAAACGATCAGAAATTCTGTCAATCGCTCCGCGAAGCGACCGCTTTTTGAAAGCGACAAATAGCGGATTGAAAATCCAATCGTTGGAAAATTTATTTTTTAAAGCATCCCTTGCCGGCCCTGATTTTCACTCCTCCCGGCGAGTGCGCATAGGATGAAAAGGACGAGAAATCGGCGTATCATATATCAACAATTTAAGAAAGGCGTGGTCCTATGGCAACCTATCAGGGCATCGACGTTTCCACCTTTCAGGGAAGCATCGACTGGCCGCGGGTAAAAACTGCGCCGGTCGATTTTGCTATCCTGCGCGCCTCCTACGGGTGGGAGGATCGCGAACGGCAGGTGGACGCGCGTTTTCATGAAAACGCGCGGGGAGCCGCAGCGGCAGGCATCCCCTTTGGCGCATACCATTATTCCTATGCCTCCACGGTGGAGGAGGCTCATGAAGAGGCCGCCTTTTTCCTTGACGTGATCCAGGGCTATCAGCTGGCGTACCCCGTCGCCTACGACATGGAGAACCGTTCTCAGCAGACGTTGGGAAGAGAGGAGGTCACCGCCATTGCCAAAGCCTGGTGTGACGACATGCGGGAGGCGGGCTATTATCCCATGGTTTATTCCAATCTCCACTTTGTCCGCAATTTCCTGACGGAGGAATTCCGTGCGGAGACGGAGCTGTGGATTGCCCAGTATAACGAGGAACCGACTTACGGCGCGCCCTTCGGCATCTGGCAGTATACCAGCGGCGGTTCAGTAGACGGCATTTCCGGCCGGGTGGACCGCAACCTCTCTTATAAGGATTATCCCGCCATCATTCGGGAAGGCGGATTCAACGGCTTCGACAAACCCGAACCGGAACCGGGGCCTGAACCCTCCGAAACCACGGTCACCGTACAGGCGGGGGACACGCTTTCCGGCATCGCTGCGCGGTACGGGCTATCCTGGGAAGAACTGTACGCCTATGACGGCAACCGGGGCGTGATCGGCGATAATCCGAATCGGATTCTTCCGGGAATGGTACTGCATGTTCCGCTGTCCGGCGGCTCTTCTCCGACACTGCGGATCGGCGCCAGGGTACGGTATGCCGGCCGGCTGTACGGGGACAGCTATGGCGGCAGCCCAGGACTGAGCGTGGACGCAATTTTTACCGTTACCCGGATCATCAATGGGAGAAAGGCCGGCGTCCTGCTGGATCAGGTCGGCTGGGCTCCCGCAAATGAGCTGACGGTGATCGGCTGACGGTCGGCAAGGGGAAAACAGGAAACCGGCCGGTTTGACAAATCCGCTGTCTTCCTGTATTGTAAAACGGTAAGTTCTTCACGTTGAGAGGATTCTACATTAAGAGGATTTTACATTAAGAGGATAGGAAAAACAAAAAAGAATGATAGAAAACACGGGTGATAGACAATGAAGGATATCGGTTTAATTCATCTGTATTGCGGCGATGGAAAGGGAAAAACCTCCGCGGCAATGGGGCAGTGCCTGCGCGCCGCCGGCCATGGCTATCGGATCGGGATCGTCCAATTCCTGAAGGACGGAAGCTCGGGGGAAATCGCCGCGCTTTCCCGGTTCAAAAACGTACGGTTTTTCCCTTTCCTGCCGCAGGTGAAATTCGCCTTTGCCATGAACGACGACGAGAAGCGGGAGGCGCGCGCCTTTTATAACGCGCTGCTCGGCGAGGTGGACGCTTCGGCGGGAGCGATGGAACTTCTCCTGCTGGACGAGGCTTGCGCGGCGGTGTCCGCCGGCCTGCTGGATGAGGACGCCCTGCTCGCTTTCCTGCGCGGTAAGCCGGCCGGGCTGGAGGTGCTGCTTACCGGCCGCGACCCTTCCGATGGCATGCGGGAGCTGGCGGATTATATCAGCGAGGTTCGGATGCTCCGCCATCCCTATGAAAAGGGCGTTCCCGCGCGGGAAGGGATCGAATGGTAAATAGGCGCCCAAGTCGGGCGCGTCCCGCTGATTGAGCGGAAAGCGTGGAGTAATATTAACGGCTGCGTGATGCGCTTCGGGGCGTCCGCGGCCGTTTTTTCGGGCCGGAAAAGCGGGGGGAGCGCCGGTGTTCCCGGCCGAGGGCTTCCATGCAAAGATTTCAGCAAAATGCCGTGCGAAAATCCCGGTGAAATTGCTCGACTTCCCGGTGATTTTATGCTATGATACAACTGTATATATGCTATCGTATACATTCTTTTTGAACGCTCGGAGATCGCCGAACGGTTCGAAATACAGATTTCCCGCGACCGGGAGGAAAGGGGGACGGCATGACGGCGATGGAAAAAAGGAAAACGCGCGGTTCATGGAGGAAGCGGCTGCTGACGGGACTGCTCGGTGCAGTAGTATCGCTGTCGCTGTCCGGCTGCAGCCTGGGCGGGGATGTGGAGAATCTGATCCGTCCTCCCCGTTCCACCGGCGAGCAGCAGGAGATTCAGGAGGCGTTGGAGAATGCGATCGGGAACGCTGGCAAGGGCGGCTATGTGCTGAAGTATCCCAAGGCGGGCGAATATCGTTCGGCCATTATTCTAAAAGACCTGAATGGAGATGGAGAGGAGGAGGCGCTGGCCTTTTATCGGCCCGGCCCGGAAAACAGCAGCCTCCACCTGAATCTGTTGCAGAAATCCGAGGGAAAATGGCGCTCGATCAGCGATATGGAAGGCGCAAGCACCGATGTGGAAGAGGTTCTCTTCGGCGACTTGGATGGGGATGGCTTTCTCGAAATGGTCGTCGGGTGGAGCATTTATAACGTGCGGGACAAGCAGATGACGCTGTATTCCCTGGCCGGCGGCCGCCTGACCCGATGGTATGAGGGGATGTATTCCTCCGCCGTGATGACCGATATGACCGGAAACGGCCGGGACGACCTGCTGCTTCTGCAGACCGGCGGGGCAGAACAGGCGTCAACCGCCGTGCTGTGGAGCGCCGAGAAAAACGCGTCCGCCGCCGAGACGGTGCTGATCCAGATGGGATCGGCCTCCTTGGATCAGACGATCCAGCAGTTTTTGTCCATCCGGCCCGGCCGCTTGTCCGATACAGCCGTCGGCGTGTTTGCCGACGCGGCGAGTTCCGCCGGCGGACGGCTGACGGAACTGCTGTATTGGGACGGTTCCCGGCTGGTCGCACCGTTTTATGACGAGACGACGGGCCAGACCCGGGGAACCTATCGCGATTACAACATTCCGGCGATGGACGTGGACGGCGATGGACAGATCGAATGGCCGTCCTGTCAGCTTTTCCCCGATCAGGAGACGCTCAGTCCTTCCCAAAATCCGCTCTGCAAAACCGACTGGATGAGCCTGAATTTTGAGGATATGACCACCGTCCGTGAGTTTTCGAGTGTGGTGAATACGGCCGACGGGTATCTTCTCCGGCTGGAAGACGAATGGGACGGTAAGGTCTCCGCAGGGCTGGACCGGGAAACGGGGACGCTCAGCCTGTATGATATTTCCGACGGGGCGCGGGCGGAAATTCTTTCGCTGCGGACTACACCGACCAGGGTAAGAACCGGAACCACCGCGGCGTGGTCGGCAGCCACGTCCCTTTCCTCTTCGGCTCAATCGCCGGCAGGGGACGCCGTCTCTCCGGAGGGAAGCCTCCAGGCCACGGAAAAGGAAAGCAGTCCGGTCCAGCACACCTATCGTCTGCTGGAAAAGCGGGACGACGGAGTGCGGCACGAGGTGTGGTTCGATTCCCGGGAACCGTTCAGCCTGAATATGGAACGGGTGCGGTATATGTTTACGCTTCTGAACGCCTGAGGGCGAAAAAGGGGATAAATCCGGCTGTCCGCCAAACCGGCGGCGTTTCGGGCGGATGGCAAAGAGTATGAGGGGGAGACTGGCGGAATGAAACGGATTCTGGTTTGCGAGGATGAGAGTTCTATCCGGGAATTTGTGGTGATCAACCTCAAACGCTCGGGGTACGAGGTGCTGGAGGCCGGTTCCGGCGAAGACGCGCTTCGCCTGTATGACGAGGAGCAGGGAAATGTGGATATTGCGCTGCTGGACATTATGCTGCCAGGGATGGACGGCTTCGCCGTCTGCCGGGAGCTGCGGGAGCGCAGCGACACCATTGGGATCATCATGCTGACCGCGCGCACGCAGGAAATGGAAAAGGTGGGTGGCCTGATGATGGGGGCGGACGATTATGTGACCAAGCCCTTCAGTCCATCGGAGCTGATGGCGCGGGTGGATGCGCTCCATCGCCGGGTGACCGCCGCGCGTACGAGGGAAGAGGTCAGCTATCTGGAGGAGATCACTAGCGGCGATTTTGTGCTGAATCTCCGATCCCGCACCCTCAAGAAACGGGGAACGCCGGTGGAACTGACCCAGGTGGAATTCCAGATCATGGAGTATTTCTTTACCAACCCCGGCAAGGCGCTCAGCCGCACCGATATCCTCACCCGCGTGTGGGGCGAGGAGTATTTCGGAGAGGAAAAGATCGTGGACGTCAATATTCGGCGGCTGCGGATGAAAATCGAGGAGGATCCCTCCGACCCGCGGTATATCCTGACCGTTTGGGGGCTCGGCTATAAATGGGTGGGCTGATTCGAAAGAATGTCTAAGAGAGAACAGAAAGCCATAAGGAAAAGGAGGAAGCGCCATGCGAAAAGGAGGCATTACCCGGCGATGGATGGTCAACAGCCTGACGGTGATCGTCACCATCCTGCTGGTCTTTGGCGTGGCGTTCGTCCTGGCTTCCCGGTCCTATTATTACAAAAATGTGGAATATTCCCTTTCCTCTCGGCTGGATTCGCTGGATTCCTTTCTGGGACAGGTGCAGGTGTCGGCCAACAACTACAATTTCGATAATTCCACCCGGGAATTCGTAGAGAGCTTTCAGGATAAGGAAAAGCTCGAAATGCAGATACTGAATGCGGAGGGCGAGGCGGTGGTATCCTCTACCGGCTTTGCGCCGGAGAAAGGCCAGGCGCCTGACTATCTTCTCGCCCTTTCAGACGATGAGAACCGGGGAGTGTGGATCGGCCATACTTCCAGTGGGGAGCATGTAATGGCGGTCACGCTGGCTGTCCCGAATGAGGACGGAAGCTCTTTCGGCGGGCTGCGGTATATCGTCAGCCTGTCCCAGATAGACCGGCAGATTTTCCTGCTGGTGGGAATTATTGTGCTGATCGGGGTGGCCGTGCTGTTTTTTGTTATGCTGTCCGGCTCGTATTTCATCAGCTCGATCGTCCGCCCGGTTGCGGAAATCAACCGCGCCGCCCGTCAGATCGCATTGGGCGATTACGATTCCCGGATCGAAAAGAAGACCGAGGATGAGATTGGCGAGCTCTGCGACACCATCAACTATATGGCCGGAGAAATCTCCGCTGCCGAACGGCTGAAAAACGACTTTATCTCGTCGGTTTCCCATGAGCTGCGCACCCCTCTGACCGCCATCAAGGGCTGGGCGGAGACCCTGCGGCAGGGAGGTTCGTCGGGCGAAGAGCTGACCGAAAAGGGACTGGACGTCATCATCGGCGAGGCGGAACGCCTTTCCGGTATTGTGGAGGAGCTGCTCGACTTTTCCCGGATGCAGGGTGGTCACCTGGTGATGAAATTCGGCCGTACCGACGTGCTGGCCGAGCTGAGCGAAGCGGTGTTCCTCTTCCGTGACCGTGCGGTACGGGAAGGAATCGAACTGCTGTATATCGAGCCGGAGTCATTGCCTCCGGTGCTCGGGGATCACGACCGTCTGAAACAGGTGTTCATCAATATCATTGAAAACGCTATCAAGTATTCCAACCGCGGCGGCCTGATCCGGGTGGAGACGGCTGACATGGGAGCGCATGTGCAGATTGTGATCAGCGATACCGGGGTAGGAATATCCAAAGAAGACCTGCCCAACATTAAGAGCAAGTTCTATAAGGCGAACAAAACCCGGCCCGGTTCGGGGATCGGCCTTGCGCTGGCGGATGAGATTATCCGCCGCCATAAAGGCCGGCTGGATATCGACAGCGAGGAAGGGGTGGGCACCACCGTGACCATCCTGCTGCCGGTCGCCCCGCCCGATACGCCGCTTCTAACCGGGGACGTGTAAGTAGACGCCCGGTCCGGGGGAACGATTTCGAAACAGAAAGGAAACCTGAGAAATGGCGAAACGGGAACAGGTCAAGAAGAAGACGTCGATCGGCGGACAGGCGCTGATTGAGGGGATTATGATGCGGGGGCCGGAGAAGACCTCGATGGCCGTGCGGCATGTATCCGGCGAAATCGTTACCGAGGAGTGGGCGACCACCGGCCGGAACCGGGCGAAGATATGGAAGCTTCCGCTTTTTCGCGGCGTATACAACTTTATTGATTCCATGATTTTTGGATACCGCTGCCTGATGCGATCCGCCGAGCTGGCAGGTCTGGAGGACGACGGCAAGGCGGAGAAAACGATAAAGGCGGCGGAAACGGCCGCGCCGTCAGAGTCTCCGTGCACGGAGGAAACTCCTTCCATTGAAACGGGATCCGCTGTTTCAGAAGCCGAGGAGCGTTCGGAGGAGCCGGAGGGGCCGGAAGGAAAGCGCGGAAAAGACGACAAAGAGAAAAAAGAGGGAAATGAAGAAGGCTTCTGGGAGAAGTTCGGCATGACCCTGCTGATGGTGCTCAGCTCGGTGCTGGGCGTGGCGCTGGCAATCGGCCTCTTCATTTATCTTCCGGCGCTGCTGTTCAATCTGCTGACCAAACCGTTCCCCGCGCTGGATCATCGGGTCTGGCGGGCAATTTTTGAGGGCGTGCTCCGTATCGTCCTTTTCGTGGGCTATATCGCCGCGGTTTCCCTGATGAAGGATATCCGGCGGGTATTCCAGTACCACGGGGCGGAACATAAATGTATTTTCTGCTATGAAAAGGGACTGCCCCTGACGGTGGAGAACGTGCGGGAGCAAATTCGTTTCCATCCTCGCTGCGGCACCTCCTTTATGATCTTGATGCTGATCGTCGGCATCGTGATCTCGATGTTTATCACGGTGACCAATCCCATTCTGCGCACCGGCATCAAGCTGCTGACTATCCCGCTGGTGGTGGGGATTGGGTATGAGCTGATCAAGCTGGCCGGACGGTCGGACGCGCTGATTGTCCGGATCATTTCCGCGCCGGGCCTGTGGCTCCAGCGGGTGACCACGAAGGAGCCGACCGACGACATGATCGAAGTGGCGATCACCGCGCTGAATATGGTGATTCCGGAAAACCCGGACGCCGACCGGCTGTAAGCGGCGCTCCTTGCACGAATCATAGTATGGAAAAAGCTCCGGCAATGCTGGGTTTTCCATAGGTGGAAGCGGCAGGCTGCGGTTTGCCGCTTTTCTTTTATAAAAAACGACAAGGAGGCAACCAAATGACTGTCCGCGCATTGTACGACGCACTCCGCGCCCGGCTGGAGGAAGGCGGGGTGGAGGCGGCCGCGTTTGAAGCGGACTGCCTGCTGGAACATTTCGCCGGTCTCGGCCGTGGAACGCGTCCTCTCCGGAATAGGGAGGAGGCGCCAGAAACGGTCGTCGTAGCGGCGCTCAGCGCGGCGGCGCGGCGAACGCGTGGGGAGCCGCTCCAGTACCTGCTGGGGGAGTGGGATTTCCTCGACCTTACCCTTGAGGTGGGGGAAGGGGTGCTGATCCCCCGCCCCGATACCGAGCTGCTGTGCGAGACGGCGGCGGACTGGCTGCGGAATACCCCCGTTCCGGTGTCCGCGCCTTGTATGACGGTGCTGGACCTCTGCGCCGGTTCCGGCTGCGTGGCGCTGGGGACGGCGCGGCTGTTCCCCAATGTGCGGGTGACGGCGGTGGAACTGTCGGAGCTGGCGCTGTCCTATCTTCGCCGCAACTGCGCGCGGTATCCGGTCTTCCAGGTGACCCCCGTGCAGGGGGACGTGTTGCATGACGCGGCGGCTTTCCCGGATGGATGGACGGCGATCCTGTCCAATCCGCCGTATATTCCCGCTGCCGACCTGCCCGGCCTGATGCCGGAGGTGCAGAGGGAGCCCCGCATGGCGCTGGACGGCGGCGGGGACGGATTGGCCTTCCACCGTGTCATTGCGTCGGAATGGACGAAAAAGCTCATTCCGGGCGGCTTCTGCGCCGTGGAGGTGGGAATCGGGCAGGCGGCGGCGGTCGCTGCGATATTCCGGGATGCGGGGCTTACCGGCGTTTCGGTTTTCCGCGATCTCGGCGGAATCGAGCGGGTGGTGGCCGGACGCCGGAATTGAGCGTACTCCACACTTTTCACACTATGTTATACGAATCCTCAACGCCCCTCTTTCGGTGGATTTTCCCCATGGCTGCGCTGCTCGTCGGTTAAATACGTACAGTATTCGCCCTCCCGCCTTCCTCGCGCCTTGTCATGCAAAAATCGCTCAAAATTTGGAGATTGCAGCTAGTGTGATCACGTTCTAAAAATCCGGCGGAGTTGATTTTTCTCTGTTTTTGGTTATAATGGAATTACCAAAACGTCAAGAGCTTGAAAAGTTCGAAGCGTTTTTGGTTGCACCGCCGGGTTGTCTGTACGTCCGGAAAGCGTGCAAAACAGGATAATGCCGTTGCCGTTATGCGTCCGCGTCCGGCGGCGGCCAAAACGCTTGGAAGAGAAGAGTACGCTGAGGGCGTTCCTACAGAGAACCCGGGTTGCTGAGAACGGGGGGGCAAAGCCGGCGGAACATGGTCTCGGAGCGGCGCACCGAAGGGCTTTTCAGCTCCAGGCTGCGACGGGCTCGCCCGTTAAAGCGATAGGGTATCGGCGGACCATTTCCCGCCCGTACCTGACGAGGCCCCTCCCGCGAGGAAGGGGCGAACAGGGGTGGTAACACGGAAGCAGGCTTTCGTCCCCGGAATTTATTTCCGGGGGTGAGAGCTTTTTTGTTTTTCCGTTTTCCTGTCGTTTCCGCGCCGACCGGCGAGCTTCGTGCGGCGCGGACAGGGCTTCCAAACGCGGCGGTTCGATTGCCGTGAAAGGCTGCGGTTACCACCATTTAGAAAGGACGATTTGAATGAATATTATCATCGGAGGAGCATGGCCGTATGCAAACGGTTCGCTTCACATTGGACATCTCGCCGGCCTTCTGCCGGGGGACGTCCTCGCACGGTACTTTCGTGCGAAAGGGGACAGCGTATACTATGTGTCGGGCAGCGACTGTTATGGTACGCCGGTCGCCCTTCGCGCCCGGCGGGAGGGAACGACCCCGCGGGCGCTCAGCGACCGGTATCACGAGGAGTTTACCGCGGTGTTCCGGCGGCTGGGGTTTTCCTACGACCATTATGGAAAGACCTCTGACCCGGAGCATATCGCCTTTGTACAGGATTTTCACCGCCGACTGTATCGGAGCGGCTATGTGCACGAGCAGACCGCGCCGCAGGCGGTCTGCCCGCACTGCGGACGGGCGGTTCCCGACCGGTATGTCGCCGGAACCTGCCCGCAGTGCGGCGGCCCGGCGCGGGGCGACCAGTGCGACGCCTGCGGCGCGGTGCTGGAAGCGGAAGGCCTCGTCGAACCCCGCTGCGCGGAATGCGGCGGTCCGGTCTCCTTTGAGCCCACCGCCCAGCTTGTATTCGCCCTCACACGGCTGAAGGGGGCGCTGCGGGCCTACGCCGCAGGGCGTCCCGGCTGGCGGCGGAACGCGGCGGCGGTTACCTCCCGGTATCTGGACGAGGGACTGCGGGACCGGGCGATTACGCGGAATCTCGACTGGGGAATTCCCGTACCGGACGGAGTAAACGACGAAGCGGCGGACGACCAGCCCGGCCGGAAGATTTATATCTGGGCGGAAAATGTGCTCGGTTACCTTTCGGGCACAGCCGCGGTCGCGCGAGAACGGGGTCTGTCCCTCCGGGAAGTCTGGAACAGCGCGGATTCCTTCCATTATTACGTCCATGGCAAGGATAATATTCCGTTTCACACCATCATTCTGCCCGCCCTTCTGCTTACCGAGCGGGAATGGGCCCACCTGCCGGATGAGATCGTGTCCAGCGAATACCTGACGCTGGAGGGGGAGAAAATCTCCACCAGCCGGGGCTGGGCGATCTGGGTAAAGGATATCGCCTGGCGGTATCAGCCGGACGCGCTGCGGTATTTTTTCCTCGCCAACGGGCCGGAAAAGCGGGATGTGGATTTTTCCTGGCGGGAATTTGTAGAGCAGAACAACAGCGAGCTGCTCGGCGGCTATGGGAATTTCATCCACCGCACCCTTTCCTTCCTTCTCCGATATGGCGGGGGAAGGGTGCCGGGGGGCGCGTTCGATCCGGAGATACGGCAGGAGATCGAAGCCGCTTTCCCTGCTGTGGGACGGCTGATTGAAAAGGCGAGGCTGAGGGACGCTCTAGGGGCGATTTTTATGCTGGTACGGCGGGGAAACCGGTATTTCGACGGCCAGCAGCCCTGGAAAACCCGGGAGGAAGCGCCGGAGCGCTGTGCGGATGCGCTTTTTACCTGTGTTCAGCTCGCGGCGAATTTGTCGGTGCTGTTCCGCCCCTTTCTGCCCTTTTCCTCCGAAAGTGTGGCAGGCTGGCTCGGGCTTTCGGCCGAGTGGCGAACGCAGGAGGTTCCGGCGGGCTTCCTCCTGCCTGAAACCGTCGCGCCGCTTTTTGGACGGCTGGACAAGGCGGTGGCGGAGGAAGAAACCGCCCGGCTGGCGGCGTGCGAAAAAGCCACGAAAACAGCCGTTTCGGCTGTGGACAATTTTTCCTGATTGTGGTAGACTGACCATGATGAAAAATTTGCAGTCATTTTCCGTTATGCCGCCGGTTAAGGCAGGTATCGCATCCGGCTGTAAAATAACGGCGGACATAATGCGGGAAGGCGTTGCTGCAAAAGAGGGAGCGTAGGTCATGGAGATAGTCTTGGGAATCACGCTGATTATTATTGTGTTGTATGTTCTGTATATTCTTATTCGTGGTGCAGTGCGCAGAGGCGTGAAAGAGGCGTATCGTGAGTTAAAGCAGGAGGAACGGGAGACGGAATTGGATTCGAAGGCGCAGAACAGGGCGTCCCCTTGTCAGTCTGGCAGCGATCACGATGCAAACGGATGAATTTGACTTATAAAAACAGCCCCGGACATTGTCCGGGGCTGTTTTTACTGGTGCTTTAGCTTAATAAAGCCCCTGGTTGAACCTAAACCGAACCAGCAAAAACGGACAATAGACAAAATCCCCCCTGATGTAGGAAAATA
>CAUGOD010000038.1 GCA_959601025.1 uncultured Oscillospiraceae bacterium | reverse complement strand
CGCCACAGGCTCTCTTGAACCACTGGCCTAGCCAGTGGTTTTACACTACAAAAAAACAGCCCCCGGTAGGGGGCTGCCAGAGGAAGTAAACGGCGCTCCTATATGCCTTAGTTATGAGGGGCGACATCCATTATGCTTATATACCGGCGGACAAAAACAGATCGTGAGGATCAAAATGCCAGGATCACACCGCCGTCATTCGCATACATAGTAGACAGCGCGCCGGTGGGTACGAGGATGATTTCGCTCAGCGCCCGGCATTTTTCCAGCAGAGATGCCTTCAGCGTCTGCGCGCGGGATGGACAATTACAGAAAGCAAGAACCATCCGCACCGATTTTTCTGTCGCGTCGGCAGTCATTTCCGCCACGATTTCCACCAGCTTCCGCAGGGAATTCTGTATCCCGCGCGCCTTGGCGACCAGATGGATATCCCCGTGTCCGTTGTCTCCCATGATCGGACAGAGGGACAGCACCGACGCCAGCAGACCGGACACCTTGCTCAACCGCCCGTTCTTCACAAAATTGCCGAGATCCTCCAGTACAAACAGCGTGCGCATTTGCGCGATATATTCGTCTGCCAGCGGAATGATCTCCTCAAATGACAGGCCCTCGTCAATCCGATCGCGCAGAAAAAGGGCAAGCTGCACCTCGCCGGCGGAAGCGCTCTCTGAGTCGAAAACATGAATTTTTTTCTCCGGCGCGTCCTCCATCACCATCTCCGCCGCCACTCGGGCCGCGTTGTAGGAACCGCTCAGCTTGCTGGAGAGGGTGACGACAAAGCATTCATCCGCCTCCCGCATCGGTTCGGCGTATTCCTCTGTGGAAGGGCAGGACGAACTCGCGCCCTGTTTGGAGCGCGCCATATCGGCAATCAGCGCCGGTACATCGGCGGTCCCATCGTCGATATATTCCGCGCCGCCGTCCACCCGAACCTTCAGAGGCGCCACAGCTGGGCGAAAGCGCTCCTTCATCTCCGGCGTCAGGTCGCAGCAACTGTCAACGATCAGCGAAATTCTTTCCCGGACAGGCTTATCCATGCGTCATCCTCCAAAAGTTGTGTTTACGCCCGCGCATCTGTTTCCCCTGCCCGCGTAACGGTATGCCGACAGATCGGCATATCCCACGGCGGGCACAAAACCAAAGCAAACGGACAAGCAGACGTAAGCTTATAAAATGCATAATATGGTTTCCAAAACCAGTATATCACTTTTTCTACGCTTCGTCAATGTGTAAAAATGAAAACTCCATCGTTATTTTTGGCGGATTTCCTGCGGTCTATCCGCCGTTCCCGCAGATTCGGAATCGGTGGTTGGCGCAAAAACGCCCGGAGAAAAACACGAGAGTAGTGCGCCTTCTTCTCCGAGCGTTTATTTTTCAGCTGTATTCGAGATGCAGAAGCCTAGATGCGAGAGAGTTTACTCCACGCCGGCGAGGGTGGAAAGGTAAGCTTCCACCTCTTCCAGCACAGGGAGGGCGGGAATGCCGCCTTTTTTGGTAGTAGTCAGCGAACCGACGGCATTGGCGAAACGAACGTCTTCCCGGAACGCTTCCGGGTCGCCCGCGTAAATACCGGAGCCGCCGCCCCGTTTGAGCAGCCGAGAAATAAAGCCGCCGGTAAACGAATCCCCTGCACCGGTGGTATCAACGGTAGCGGCGGGGAAGCCGCCGACCCGTATCCTCGTTCCGTCTCCCGTCCTCGGACGGGCTGTTCCCTGCGGCCGGGCGTAGGCAAAGCAGCCACGCGGGCCGAGAGTGGCGAGCACCACATCCAGTTCAAACTGTTCGGACAGCAGCCGCGCGCCGGTTTCCGGATCGTCTTCGCCGGTAAGGAATACCAGCTCCTCCTCCGACACCTTCAGCACGTCGGCATACGGAATGGCGCAAAGGATGCACTTTCTGGCGTCTTCGGGGTTCCCCCACAGATTCAGACGAAGGTTCGGGTCGAACACCACGGTGGCGCCCGCCTCTTTCGCCAGCTTCGCCGCCGCAAAGCTTGTCTCGCGGGACGGTCCCTCCGCCATCAGGACCGAGGAAAAGAAAAACACCCTGGCCTGCCGGATCGCCTCCTTGTCAAGCTCTTCCGGAAGCAGCATGGTATCCGCCCCGCCGTGCCGGTAAAAGCTGAAGGAGCGGTCTCCGTCCTCTGCCAGATGGACAAAGGCGAGCGTGGTCGGATGTTCGGCGGAAAGCCGAAGCCCGTCCACATTCACGCCGTTCCGGTGCAGGATATCCCGCAGAGCGCGGCCGAACACGTCGTCCCCCACCTTGCCAAGGAACGCGGTATCCGCTCCGAGCTTGGCGGCGGCGCAGGCCAAATTGGCCGGACCGCCGCCGGGATTGCGTTCAAACAGAGGGTTTCCGTTTTCACTAATTCCACGGGGTGTAAAATCGATCAGAAGTTCGCCAAGAGATACCAGGTCAGCCATAAAATTTCCTCCTTATGTTTGGTTTCCTTTCGCCGGGTTTTCAGGAAGCCTGTCCGTCCGTCGGCGCGGTAGACCCCCGCGCCATCAGCTGAACCGGCAGCACCGTACGGGTGGGGACCGTCTCTCCGTCCAGCCGCCGCAGGATATGGGAAATCGTGTAGCGGCACATATCCTCCACCGGCTGGTGGATACTGGTGATAGTCGGGATGGTCAACGAAGCGATCTCCACATCGTCGAAACCGACGACCTGTACGTCCTCCGGCACCCGGACGCCGGAACGGGCGCAGGCCTGAAGCACCTGAGCGGCGATCACGTCGCTGCTGGCGAAAATGCCGTCTGCCCGCTCGCCCCTCGGACGCCCAGCAACGTTGTCCTCGATGATCTTCTCTATAAAAGCGGCGTAATTCATGGAGAGAAACTGCGCCTCTTCCGTATGGTACACCATGTATTCCACTCCCGCTGCCCGGCAGGCCTCCTCGAACGCCGCACCCCGCTGATCGGCGACAATCGGCACGTTCCGACTGCCGCTGATATGGATCAGGCGGCGGCAGCCGCATTCCAGCAAATGCCGGGTTGCAAGAAGCCCCCCCCGACGGTTGTCGCAGGATACCGACACAATATTCCCCGGCAGCTCCCGCTCAAAGGTGACCACCGGCATACCGAGGTCGAGATACCCGGCGATGTCCACCGTCCGGGAACAGATAACGATCCCGGCCACCTTGTTGGAACGGAGCATATCGATGTATTCGAGCTCCTTTTCTTTTTCATGGTTGGAAACGCAGAGCATGATTTTATAATCCTTCGCCGCGGCGAAATGTTCGAGATAATGCACCACCCTGCTGAAATAGGGATGCAGCACCGAGGGGACGATGACGCCAATCACATTGGTCCGTTTTTTGGACAGGGAGCGCGCCACCTCGTTGGGCCGATAATTCAGCTCCCGCATCGCGGCGTACACCTTTTCCCGGGTTTTATCGCTGATATAGCCCCGGTTGTTAAGCACGCGGGAAACCGTCGTAACGGTAATTCCTGCCCTTTCGGCCACATCCTTGAGTGTCGCCATTTTCCATCATGCCTTTCTTTTACAAAGAACCTGCCGTAAAACCGTCTTACTTCCGGGAAGAAAAATCACAGAGGGAGTAGGGTGCGGCAAAAGCCTCCCCCGTTCCGTTGATCCGGCAGCGTACACGGCCGGACAGCACCGGCGCCGTTTCGCACGCCATGGCGATCGTTCCGTCCTGCGCAAAAATCTCGACGATCCCCGTATCCGCAATCAGGCGGAGCGAGAGACCCTCCGCCGAATCGGCCGCCCCGGCATAGGAAAATTCCCGCGTCGAAAGCGCAGAGGTAAAGCGGCACCGGCCGCTCCTTCCATCCGCCTCCAGCCGTCCGGCGGGAAGCTCCGCCTCGGCAGATCCGTTTTTCAGCGTCAGGGTCAGTTCAAACGCCGTTTTCATTTCCACCGCCGCCCCGCGCGTCAACAACGTACGGCGGCCCCGCAGCGCGTCCAGTTCCCGGACCGGAGTAAGCCGTATCCGCCGATCCTCCGTCAGGGACAGCTCGACCGGCAGCGCCATCATCCCGGTATAGGGCAGCCGCGCTGTGCCGTAACCAGACGAACTGGATGTCCGAGGCGGATCGGAAATCCGTGGGGGATTAGTCGTCCGCAGCCAGGCAATACTGATCGTCCGGCCGTCCTCCATCCCCGCCACGGTCTGGGCCGCATAGGGGAGCAACGTCACTCCCGGCCGGAGCGGTCCGCCGCCGGCGTTCGGCTCCCCGCCCGCATAGGCGCAGCGGCGAGGTCCAGTCGGCGTGAAGCGAAAGCCATCAAACTCCCCGGTGAAGTAGTACCCGTCCGCCGACCAGAACACCCACTGCTTTCCTCCGCCGTCCACCGGCAGCTCCAGCAGATCGGGGCACTCCCATGCCCCGTCCAGCGCCAGGCGCTGGGATTCCTTCCAGTGCAGCAGGTCGGATGAACGGAAAAGGGCGAACTCGTTACCGGAAAGATACAGGACTAGGATATACGCGCCGGAGGCTTCGTGATAAAATACCTTAGGATCACGGTTTCCTTCGGCAATGGCGGGAATCATGACCCGACCGGTCTTTTCCAGCCGCATCCCTCCCGACGCGCCGAGCGCCAGATATTGAACGTACGGCCGCCCATCGGACCAGGCGTTCGTGCCGCCCGCGGCGGTGTAATAGTACAAAAGCCGTCCTCGGCCAAAGCCGGCGGCGTTCCGGTCGTCCCGGAAGGCGCAGCCGGAAAACATCGTGCCGGTTTCATCCGGATACAGGACGGGATCGTCCCATTCCCACTGAAACATATCCCGGCTGTGAGCGTGCCCCCAGGTCATATTCCCCCACTCCACGTCACAGGGGTTGTATTGATAATACAGATGATAAATCCCGTCCGCAAGCACCAGACCGTTCGGATCGTTGATCCAGCCGGTGGGCGGAGTGAAATGCAGAAGCGGACGCGGACAGGCGGGCGGCGAAGGGGGCGCGGACTCGCAGCGAAGAGAGGCTACCCAGCCGGAAGGCGCACCCTCGAAAGTCAGCGTACGCCCGCGGTAGGCCGCCACCGGCAGGCAGGCGAAAAACGGGCGTTCCCCGGCAGCCGAAGACTCCGGCCGGACAGCGCAGGGAATCGCCAGCTCCAGTGTCTTTTTCCCGGCGTCGTAAATTTCAACCGTCCGTTTTTCTCCCCCGGGGTATATCGGCATCCACAGATAATCCCGTTCCATCACTTTCTGGCTCAATGGGAGTTCCCCCTTTCCGGCGCCTTTCGGTGCAGGTATGCTCATTCTGCCATTCCCATTTCGCAAATCCTTCCATTCCTTTTATTGTATCCCATTCCCGCCGGTTTGGCAAGAAAAGAACCGAGAATTCCGCCGGCGGTTTTTACGACGCAGGGGCCGCATCCCCTGGCGGGAGATGCGGCCGCTATTCTTTTATGCCTTGGCGGCGGCGCCGTCAAGCCGTCTCACCGTTTTCCTATTGTCCTCTTATGCTTTGACGGCGCCGGAAATTACGCCGGAAATAATCTGCTTCTGCAGAAAAAGGTACAGAATGATCACCGGCAGCGCGGTAAGGCAGAGCGCCGCCATGATCGCGCCGTAATCGGTGAGATAGGTTCCGTAAAAGGTATAGGTGGAAAGCGGCAGTGTAAACGCGTCCCGGTTGTTGGACAGCACCAGGCTCGGCAGAAGATAGTCGTTCCACACCCACAGTACGTCAAGCACCACAATGGTCGCGGTAGTCGGCTTGAGCAGCGGGAACACCACCTTAAAGAACATCTGCGTGCGGGTGCAGCCGTCCAGCGTCGCCGCTTCCTCCAGCGAGAGCGGTACGCCGCCCTTGATAAAACCATGGTAGATAAACGTCGCCATGCTCACGCCAAAGCCGACGTTCATCGCCATCAGGGTAACGGGATTGCCCAGGATATCCAGAACCCCGCCATATACATACACCAGAGGGATCATGATGACCTGAAAGGGAATAATCATGGCCGCCACCATGGCGCCAAAAAAGATTTTGTTGATCTTCCAGTCAAATCGGACAAACAACCAGGCGGTCATGGAGGAGATCAGCACGATCAACACCACGCTGACCACCGTAATCAGCAGCGAATTCATAAAGGAACACAGGAAATTCATCCGTTCCCACGCCTTGGAGAAATTGGCGACGGTAAAGCCGTCCGGGTCGACCAGACTAAGCGGGGAGGACAGGATCGCGCCGTTGCTTTTGAAGGCATTGATAATCACCAGAATAAATGGCGCCATGTAAAGCAGGAGCAGGACGAAAAGCAGCACGGTTTTTACCACGTTAAACACCCGTTTTCGGGTTCCTCCGGCCATTCCATTCATCACGCCTCAACCTCCTTCCGCTTGCCGAGATAAATCTGGGTCACGCAAATTGCCGCCACCACCAGGAACAGCACAAACGCCTCCGCCTGGCCGACGCCGTATTCGCGGGAGAGGAACGCTTTGTTGTACACATGCATAGCCACCATCTTAGTGGAACCGAAGGGCCCGCCGTTGGTCAGAGACAGGTTCAAGTCGTACACCATGAAGCAGCGCTGGATGGACAGAAACAGACAGATGACGAAGGACGGCATCATCAGCGGCAGGACAATGCGCCGGGTGGTCTGCCACGCCGTGCAGCCGTCGATGCTCGACGCCTCCAGCAGGTCGCCGGGGATGGACATAAAGCCGGCCACATAAATGATCATCATGTAACCGGAATACTGCCAGACCGTCACGATCACCAGCGCCCAGAACGCCTTGGAGGGGTCTCCCAAAAAGGTATTTTCAAAAAACGGGATCGTCCCGCCCAACTCTGTCAGGGCGCGGTTGAAGACGAACTGCCAGATAAAACCGAGGACGATGCCGCCGATCAGGTTGGGGGTAAAGAACGCCGACCGAAGGAAATTCTGTCCCTTTACGCCGCTGGTCAATAGATAAGCAAGCACAAAGGCCACTATATTAATAAGAAGAACCGAAACAACCACATATTTGAGGGTCAGCCACAGGGAACTCCAGAATTCGCTGTCCTGAAAGACCTTACTATAATTTTCGAAACCGACGAAATCCTTCGCGCTGGAAATCCCGTCCCAGTTTGTCAGGGTTAGATACAGACCGTAGATCACGGGAACCGCCACAACGGCGCAGAAGAAGAACAGCGCCGGGAAACCAAAGATCAGAAACAGCTTTGTTTTACCGAGTCTTGTTTTCTCACCCATAGAAGCGTCATCCTTTCATGAAACGGAGGGCGTCCCCCACGGAGAAAGCCTCTCTCCTCAGAGAACGCATTTTTTCGCGGAGGGCCCCTCCCTTTTCATTGCGTTTAATCGCCTCGACGTCCGCTCTTTCCGGCGGGATAGGCGGACCGAGGAGAAGCGCTGGCTGGAAGCGGGGCGGCCGGGAGAGTGTCTATCCCGGCGGAGGGTCAGGCCTTTCCCTTCCAATACTCTTCCACCGCCGTGGCCAGCGCCGTGCGATCGATCTTGCCCGCGAGGTATTCCTGCATCTTCGCGCCGATCACCGACCAGTGATCCGAGGGAACGACCGGCTCAAACAGAATCTTGCCGTCCTTCACATAAGATTTGACCGTTTTGCTCAGGGGGTCGCCCGGTTCATTGGGGTTGTTGCCGAAAGCGGGAACCATGTTCAGGGTATCCACCACCTGCTTCTGGCCTTCGGCGTCCGAATACAGCCAGTTCAGGAAGTCCTTTGCCATCTGCTGCTCTTCCTCGGTCGCCTTCACTCGGTCGATGATGATCTGCTTCGAGCCGGCGCCGACCAGCGTCGTGTTGGCAAAATCGGAGGCGTCGCTGCCCATGGGCAGGGGCATCAACCCGTACTCCGTGGCGTCGCCTTCCTTGACGAACACCTCCATATTCGGCCAGGCCCAGCTGCCGTTATACCAGAAAGCCGTCTTGCCTTCGACGATATACGAGGGGTCCACCGCGTAATCCGCGGACAGGGGATCCTTCTTATTGATATTGTTGTCCTTCAGCAGGTCGAACACGTCCATCAGCTGGTTGTAACGCGTGTTGTTCGCCAGATCGCCCGTGCCGGCCCGCAGCTTATCGAGATACGCTTCCAGTCCTTCCGCACTATCCGCCTGGGACTGATAGACCGTGCCGAAGACATGGGAGCCGAGAGACCAGTCCTCCTTGGAGAGAACCACCGGGGTCTCCATCCCCTTGGATTTGAGCTCCTCCAGAAGAGCCGTCAGCTTATCGAGCGTGTTATACTCCGCCGGATCGAAGGAGCGGCCCAGCGCCTTTTCAATCGCCGTTTTATTGTAGATCAGACCTTTGGCCTCCACCCCCATGGGAAAGGAATAGACCTTGCCATCGATCGTATAGGTCTGCGCGCTCTCATCCTTGGCCCAGGCTTCGTCCGACAGGTCAAGCGCCTTTTCCGCATAAAGGGATACCACATCGGTGGTGTCCAGCATCGCCATCGTGGGAGGATTGCCGGAATTATACATGGAGGAAATCGTCGCGAAGGGGGACGAGCCGGCCGGCGCGACGCTGATTTCTACGGTAACGCCGGTTTTTTCCTTATACGTCTTGGCCACTTTTTCGAATTCGCTCTGGATTTCGCCTTTGGTATTCAAAAAGGTAATTTTCTTCCCCTTGCTGCCGCTGCAGCCGGCAAAGGAGGCAGCGACCAGCCCGGTCGCCAGGAGGACACCCAGAATTCGCGTGATTTTTTTCATTGTTAACCATTCCTTTCCTGCATCGTGTGTGGTTTTTCGGTGGAACCCCCAGCGGGTTATCTCAGTCAATGGTGAACGCGTGGGTTTTCAGGTCGGCGCGGAGCGTAAGGCGACGCTCCCCGTTCGTCCGGGTAATAACCAATCCGTTCTCGCCTTCCAGCGCCGTTTCACAGACGCCGTCGAACGCCGGGTGGGTATTTCGCAGCCGCATCAGTTCGAGCAGCTTTTGCACCACCGGGCGCTGTGTTTCGGCGGCGATTTCCGAAAGGGTATAGGCGTGGCGGTTGATGTCCCGTCCCTGTTTCGTGGCTTCCAGCCGTTCGATATCGTTCGCGCCCGCCAGCGCCCCGACGTAATACACCTGGGGGATGCCCGGCGCAAAAAACTGGATCGCCCTCGCGAGCAGGTAGGCCTGATCGTCGTTCCCCAGCGCGGAGTAGTAGGTGCAGTTGATCTGGTAAATATCCAGATTGTTGTAGGCGGCGGTGTTGTAGCTCTTTTTGACGTTTGCTCCCTTGGTAAAGAGCAGCTCCCGCGTTTCCTCGATTTCGCCTTCGGTCAGCAGGTCGGCCACATCCACCACCCCGATGCCGTCGTGGGTGTCCAGCGTGGTGAACTGCCTGTGGGGACAGATATCCAGCCAATGCTTGAGGCGGTCTCCCCGGCCGGTGTACAGCGCGTGAAGGACGAGCATGGGCAGCGCGAAATCATACACCCAGTAGCCGCGTTCGCTCAGCTTCAGCTGAATGGAATAGTGCTCGTGAATCTCGGGGAGAATATCCACGCCGTAGGGCTCCACCGTTTCGCGGATTTCCTCGAGCAGCTCCCACATCTCCGGCTCGATAAAGAAACAGGAGGTGTCCGGCTTTTTCACCGCGTAGGCGAACGCGTCCAGCCGGATCAGCGCGGCGCCCCGTTCACACATGTCTTTCAGGGTCTCCCGGATAAAGCGCCGGGTGAACGGCTTCGACACGTCGAGGTCGATCTGCTCCTCCCCGAAGGTGCACCAGATTTCCTCCTCGCTGCCGTCCGCAAAGCGGGCGGTAATGGAGGGAGCGCGAGGCTTGCGTTTATAAATTTTATCGACCTGTTCAGGCGTCGGCGCGCCGCCCGGCCAGAATTCCCGGTAACGGATGAACAGCTCCTTATAGGGGGAAGCGTCCTTGTTCCGGAGAAAATCCTGAAAATATGCCGACGAACGGGAAATGTGATTTACCATGAAATCAAACATCAGGGGATGATCCGCCGCCAGTGCGGCGATATCCCCGAAATCTCCGAAGGCTTCCTCCACCCTGTCGTACCGCATCGGCGCGAATCCCCGATCCGCCGAGGAAGGGAAAAACGGCAGAATATGCACGCCGTCCACCGCTCCCTCAAAATATCGGTCCAGCGCCTGCTTCAGTTCCTTCAGATTTTTCCCGAGACTGTCCGCATAGGTGATCAGCATCACTTTATTGCGGAGCTTTATATCGCCCATCCAACCTCTCTCCTTTCCGCCTTGGCCCGTTCACACTGCAGCCTGTTTCGGGAAGCCTGTCATACGCCATAGCATTCCCGGCTATCCGCCCGCTCATACCCGCCGGTTTGACTGCTTCTGAGAAAAAGGAGCGGGATTTCCCGTCTGATCCGTCCGCACTGTCGGACAGTCGTTCCGCCCATGGCGACGAGACGCTTTTCAACCCTGCGGCGCTTGTGCGGCTTTTCTTGACCAAAGCGTAACACGATCTCGTCTTTATGTCAATCGATTAACATGTTATTCGTTTCAAATTATAAAATAATATTGTATTATTTATGCAACACTTACATATATTATTTGAAATTTCTTCGATATATCCTCCAGACCGCCCTTTGTACCCTGTCAACAAAAATGTCATTCGATGAATATTTCATTGTATTTTTCTTCGCCGCAGTCCGTCGAGAGCGATTTCCAAGAAAACAGTTGCATTTTCTCTTTGTTCCTCCTATAATAAATAAAAGGACAAGCCGACGCAAAAAAAGCGGACGGCATCCGGATACGAATGATACAAGGCAGGAAGACTTTACCGTAAAAGAAGGCCGCAAACGGCATTGGAAAGAACCGGCCGCCGGCTGCCCGACGGACATGGTCCTGTAATACGATTGGCGCTTAGCTGCGCGGATACGGCCGTCGTGGGGAGATGGCCGACCTGCGGTGACACGGCCGACCTGCGGTGGCACGCTTCTTTCCCTTTTACTTACGTCTCTTGTATTTGCGAAATGGAGGATTATTATGGTAGTTACAAAAGACAGCATGATCGGCGACGTTTTGGATTTTGACCGCACCACCGCCACCTATTTTATGGAGATGGGGATGCACTGTCTCGGCTGCCCGGCTTCCCGCGGCGAAACCATCGAGCAGGCCTGCGCCGTGCATGGGGTGGACTGTGAAGAAATCGTGAAAAAGCTGAACGAGCATCTGGCGGCCGCGAAATAAGCGGAACGGAACCGGCAGACCCCAGAGAAGCGGCACGGCCTTGGCGGGCCGTGCCGCTTTTTCCTTGACCTTCTAATTCACCTTTTCGCATCCCGTTATACGGCCTGTCAGGAGAATGCTTTATGCCAATTGCCCATTTCTTTCGTTTGAACGCTCGTTTGGACTCCCGGCTATCCCTCTGCGCCTCTTTCGTGCGTCCCGGAAGCCGTGTGGCGGACATCGGCACCGACCATGCCTATCTTCCCGCCCATCTTGTGGGAACCGGCGTCTGCCCATTTGCCGTTGCGGCGGATATCCGTCCCGGGCCGCTGTCCCGCGCCGCCGATACGGTGGAACGGACGGGACTGACCGGAAAGATCGACCTGCGGCTGGGGGACGGGCTCTCTCCCGTCCGGCCGGAGGAGGTGGACGATATCGTGATCGCGGGTATGGGCGGAGAGACCATCGCCGCCATCCTCGCCGCCGCTCCCTGGACGCAGGACGCCCGGTACCGCCTCATCCTGCAGCCGATGTCCAAGCCGGAAGAGCTGCGCCGATTTCTGCTCCAAACCGGCTATGCCATTCAGGAAGAGCGGATTGCCCGGGATGGGGAACGGCTGTACGCCGTCCTCCAGGCCGGCTTTTCCCCCTCTGCCGCAAAGGAACAGCTGGCCCGGCCGGCCGCTGTTTATCGCGGCGGCGTGGATTCCTCCGACCCTGACGGCAGGGCCTATCTGCTTCACCAGGCGCAGCGGCTGGATGCGGCGGCGGCCGCTCTCCGGAAAGCCGCCTCCCGGAAGGATAACGCCTTTCAGAAGGAAGATGCCTCCCTCTGGGAGGAGGGGTATACCGACAGAGCGGACCGCCTCGCACAGCTTGCCGAACAGCTGAAGGCCGGCGTTTCGTACTAACACACGCTTTCCACGGATATACTAACAACATGGCCGTGCTTCATCCGACGGAAGCCGGTTCGGCAAGCGGCGGGCCCATAAAAACCGTTCGCAGGAGAGGAGGAGGAACGCGTGAAAAGCCCGTTTCGTCATTCGGCGTCCTTTTTCCGCCGAACAGGGACCGCCGCCCTTTTCTCCGCGGCGTTTGTCCATCTTATTTCGTTCATTCCCCTCTCTCCGTCCGTGTCCGCCGAGGAGCAGGTGAAACCGCTCCGGGTGGTTGCGCTGGGCGACTCCATCGCGCGGGGTTACGGCTGCCGGCCGGAGGAAGCCTACGGCCGGCTTCTGGCCGATCATCTGGCGGAGGAACTGGACGGGACGGGAACGACCGTAACCTTTGCCAATTACGGGGTGGACGGCCTGACCAGCGAGGGATTGCGGACGATGCTGAAAACCGACGAAATACAGACGGCGGTCGCCGACGCCGACCTGGTGACAGTCAGCATCGGCGGGAACGACCTGCTCGGCTTTCTGCGGCAGTCCCTCGGCGGCGCGCTGGCGCTTGATCCCGATTCCTCCGCGCCCTGGCAGGATTTTCTGGGCAAGCTGCGGGCCGAAAGCCGCCGGGAAACCTTCTCTTCCCTGCTCAAGCTGGCGGGCAGCGGGGATTTTTACCGCGGCCTGGATGCGGCGTCGGCCGATATGCTGAACAATGTGCGGGCTGTTCTGGATTTCCTGTCGAGCAGCAGTCCAGGGGCCGTGCTGCTGCTCACCACCATTCCTCCGCCGACCGCGGAACCACCTTTCAGTCTGTTGGTGGATGCTTTTTTGTTTCGTTTTAACGCACGGCTGAAAAACGGCCTTTCCGACACGGCCGTGCGGCTGGCCGACTGCAACCAGGCCTTTCACGACTATGCCGGGGAGGAAGCGCTGACCTTTACCGTCACCGGGTGGAGCGAGCCCGCCTCCTGGAATCCTGACCCGCATCCCACGCCGGCCGGACACCGGCTGATGGCGGAAACGCATTTTCCTCTGGTGCAGGACCTGATTAACACCCGCAAGGCCGCCGCGCCGGTCATGGAGTCCGGAGAAAAGACCGTTCCGGCCACTTCAACCGCCGTCTCTGCAGCTGAAACATCCCCGACGATGATAGCGGTCACAACGGACGGAATGCCCTCGCCCGATTCGCCCGGCGATGCGACGCCAGGGGCTGTCGGCGCAACACGTTTTTTTCCGCTCCTCCTGATTGCTTTGCCGATTCTTTTTCTAGTCTGGCTGCTGTTTCGTCGCTCCGCCGCCCGTCGGCGGTCAAGGTAAAAGGATGGCGCATCTCCAACGGCAGGTCCGGCGGTTTTCTTGACGAAAAGCTCCGTATTTTTCCTGTAAGGCATGCTGTCGTCCACATATCCCTGGAAACAGCTCCTCCCTTTTCATGAGAACCGTCAAAAGCGGCGTTAGGATTTTGCTTAGAGTCTCCCTATCCAGGTTCTCTCCCCACGCCGCCCCAAAAAACGCCGGACAGGTTTTAATCCTGCCCGGCGTTTTTATGATGCATCGTGCGCGGCGCGTGCTTCCGAAGAGGGCGGCTTACCCCTCTTCCTCCATCGCCGGCGGCTCAGTCCGAAGCCACTCGTTCTGAAGTTGCTCCCATTCCTCCATCAGCCGCTCCAGCCCGGCGTTCCGCTGATCCAGCTCGGCGGTAAGCTCCAGCACCCGGCCGTAGTCGGCGGCCACCGTCTCATCCGCCAACTGCCCGTGCAGCGCGGCGACGGCGGCCTCGGCCTCCGCAATCGCTTCCTCGTTCCGCCGGATGCGGGTGGCCAGCTTCCGCCGGGCGGATTCCTGCTCCTTACGCAGCTTGTAGCCGTTCCCCTTCGGTGGGAGCGGCGCGGCGGGCTTCTCCGGTTCCGGCGCGCCCTCCTTTTGCAGCTCGGCGAGATAATCGTCGTAATTCCCGGGAAACACCCGGCAGCCGTCCCCGGTCAGCCGAATGACGTGGTCGGCCATCCGGTTGATGAAATACCGATCGTGAGACACGATGAAAATGGTGCCGTCGTAGCCGGAAAGCGCCTCCTCCAGCGCTTCGCAAGAGGCGATATCCAGATGGTTGGTCGGCTCGTCCAGCAGCAGGAGGTTGTCCCGCGCCAGCATCAGCTTGAGAAGCAGGAGCCGCGCCCGCTCTCCGCCCGAAAGGAGGGAAACCGACTTGAACACCTCGTCCCCCCGGAAAAGAAAAGCGGCCAGGGCGTTCCGTATTTCCGTCTGCGTCCGGTCGGGATACGCGTCCCACACCTCGTCGATCACGGTTTTTTCAGGATTCAGCCCCTCCTGGGTCTGGTCATAGTACCCGACCGACACCTTCGCCCCCAGCCGGACGGAGCCCTGCTGAGGCGTATACTGCCCGTTCAGCACCTTGAGCAGGGTGGTTTTTCCACAGCCGTTCGGGCCGAGCAGGAAAATCCGTTGTCCCCGGCGGATCTGAAAGCTCACGTCGTGGAAAAGCGGCCGGCCGGGAAAGCCCATTGCGAGGTTTTCGGCGTTGATCACCTCATTCCCGCTGGTGAAACGGGCGGTGAAATCGAAACGGATGACCGGCGCGTCGCTCTCCGGTTCCACCAGTTCCTCCTTCATCCGGTCCACCATCTTCTGCTTGCTTTCGGCGGTACGGATGCTCTTTTCCCGGTTCCATTGCCGCAGCAGGGCGATGTTTTCCTCGATCCTTCGGATCTCCCTCGCCGCGGTTTTATAGTGCTTTTCCTCCGTTTCGCGCTCCTTTTCCCGCAGCGCCTTGTGAAAGGAATAATTGCCGTTGGAAGCGTACAGCTTTCCGTGGGCGAGCTCCAGGGTGCGGCCCGTTACCCGGTCGAGAAAATACCGATCGTGGGAAATAATCACCGCCGCCCCGGTGTAGGCGCGGAGGAATTCCTCCAGCCATTCCACCGACGGGATGTCCAGATGGTTGGTCGGCTCGTCCAGCAGCAAAAGATTCGTATCGGAAAGGAGCAGCCGCCCCATCGCCGCCTTGGATTTCTGTCCGCCGCTCAGGGTATCCACCGGCTGGGAGAAGGCGGCTTCGTCAAATCCGAGACCGAGCAGCGTTGCCCGCACCCGGCTTTTATAGGTCAGGCCGCCCATCGCCTCAATCCGCTCGGTCAGGACGTGCTGGCGCTCAATCAGCGCCGCGTCCCCGCTCTTTTCCCCGGCAAGGAGGGCGTTGACCGTCTCCCATTCCCTTTCCAGCGCCATTACCGGAGCGAACACCGACTCCACCTCGTCCCAGAGGGTATGGCCGCCGTCCCGGCAGACATGCTGCTCCATATAGCCGATCCGCGCGTCCTTCGCCCGGACCACGCCCCCGGCGTCGGGCGTATATTCGCCGGTCAGGAGACGGAACAGAGTGGTTTTTCCGCATCCGTTGTCTCCCACCAGGCCGATCTTGTCCCGCTCCCCCACCTCGAAGCTCACGTCGCGGAAGAGGGTGCGTTCACTGAAATCCTTCCGAAGATTGGATACCGATAACAAAGCCATAGCGTTTCACAATTTCCTTACTCTATGAGACTGAATTCAGGGAAAAGCCGATACGCCTACCGTGCAAGCAGGCCCACCAGAAGATACAGCGCTGCCACGGCGGCAAGGCCGATTCCGACCGCCGCCGCCACCTTCCAGCCGCTGACCGGGCTTTTTCCCGCCGTGGCGCCGGTCTCTCCGTTGACCATGAAGCGGAACAGCTTCCCCTGATAAGTATACGAAGCCATCCACACCGGCAGGAGGATATGCTTGAAGCGCACGTTGGAAAAACGATGGTCATACCGCATCCCGCGGTAGCAGTCGTAGCCGCATTTCCGTTCGATCCGGCTCCGCATTTCCGCTTCCATACCGCTCCGCGCCTGAGCGAAGCCCTCCCCCAGCCCTACGTCGTACCGCCGGGCGCTGAAGCCCGCGAGAAATTCCGGGGAATACCGCCGCAGTACCTTCATGCTGAACCCGCCGAGCTTTTGCAGCAACGAAGGATCCGCATCCCGGGACGCGCAGACCGCCCGGTCGTCAAACGAAAGCCGTTCCGCGCCGGAGAGGGGATACCAGCGTGTTTTTGTCACGGTATAGGTCTGGGTTTTTCCGTTCACCCGCCGGGTGCGGGTCTCGGTATAATGCCGTCCGCCCTCGCCGGAAAACGAGGTGTCCAGCAGCGCGTCATACGTCCAGAAGGGCAGATAGACCCCTGTCAGCCCGTCGGGAGAGCGGCTGGACTGTTTGAATGCCTTCGGCGCCCAGAAGCGGCCCTTCACCCATTGCCGGAACAGCGCCTCCGCCCGCTTATGGGAAACCCGGAAGGGCATCATGGTTTCCGGCAGGATGCCGGTCGTTTCGCAGTCCTGCTTCACCACATAGTTCCCGCCACAGAAGGGACAGCTCGCGGTCAGCGACGCGGCGCCGATCACCAGCTCCGCCCCGCAGCCGCCGCATTTTGCCGTGCGGGAGCCAGCCAGCTTCCAGTCGGGCGCACTGTATTCGTCGGTCGCGGGATTGTACAGGTATTCCGGCGCCTCCAGCTCGGGAACAGAAACCGGCTCGGTCCGCCCGCACTGGGCGCAGAGCAGAGCCTGCGTGTCCGGATCAAAGGTCATCTGCGCGCCGCAGCCCGGGCAGGGAAAATGATCCGCCGCTATCTGCACGGCGGGCGTCGTACTGGGATTCTCCAAGGCGGTTCCTCCTCTGTGAGTCGGGGATGGGGAGACTATGGGCTACAGGCCCGGGCTACAGGCCCGGGCTAAAAACCGGGTTTGCAGCCGCTCGCTCAGGGCCGGGGAGCGCCGCACTCGGCGCAGAACTTCCCGGTGACCTCCGCGCCGCATTTGGCGCAGACCACCCGCAGCGGCTCGCCGCAGGAAGCGCAGAATTTCGCCCCTGCCGCCGCCTGCGCGCCGCATTTCGGACAAACCGTTCCCGGCCGCGCCGGTTCCGTCCCCGACGCTTCCGTCCCGCGGGGCGGCTTGCCGCAATGGGGGCAGAATTTCGCCTCGGCCGCGACCGGCCGGCCGCACGCCGCGCAGGAGATCGTTCCGGCGGCCGGAGCCGGGGATGCCGCGGAGCCGGCAAGCCCCGCGCCGAACGCCTGTCCGATCTGCACTCCCGCGCCGAGACCGACCCCCATCCCGGCAATCCCGCCGCCGTTTTTTGCGGCGTCGCGGATGGCTTCCGCCGTCTGGTACTGGGTATATTTCCCCATGTCGCCCAGCACCCCCATGGAGGTGCGCTGGTCGATCGCCTTTTCCACATTTTCCGGCAGGGAGATGTTCTCCACCACCAGGGTCTGGAGCTCCAGCCCGATCTCCGCGAAACGGGACTGCATCCGCTCCCGCACCGCCTCGCCGATCTCGTCATATTCGCTTGCGATATCAATGGCGGGGATTTTCAGCTCTCCCACCACGTCGGAGAGGCTGGACGCGATCATCCGCCGGAGGTAATCCGCGATCCCCTGCGTGGTATACGAAGGCAGGGAGCCGAAAATCTCCCGCAGGAAAACTTCCGGTCGGGCCACCTTATAGGAAAACAGGCCGTACGCCATCAGCCGGATCATCCCGAATTCCGCGTCCCGGAGAAGGACGGGATTGGAGGTGCCCCATTTCTGGTTGGTGAACAGACGGGTGGAGAGGAAATACACCTCCGCCTTAAAGGGGGAATGAAAGCCGTAGGGCCAGGATTTCAGCTTGGTAAGCAGCGGCATATTCTGTGTGGCAAGCTCATAATGGCCGGGCCCGAAAATGTCCGCAAGCACGCCCTCGCTCACAAAGATCGCGCATTGCCCCTCCCTCACGGTGAGCTGCGCGCCCATTTTGATCTCGTTGCCTTCCACCGGAAAGCAGAACACCACGGTGTCGGGTGACATATCGGTCGCCTCGATCACCTCGATCAGCTGGTTTTTCAGAAAGTCGAACAGGCCCATAACCGATTTCCTCCTTGACAGCATTGGAATAACGGGACGGCACACCGGGCCGTAAAGACAGAACGTCGGTATGTTCCCACTGAGGACATTTTAGCATAAATCCTCCGGTTTTCAAAGTCTCTGTTTATTCCGAAGGAAAACCTGTTTCCGCGTTGCAACTGCAGAATAAATATGCTACGATAAGAGTTAATCATGCGCCGGCATCCGGCCTGAAAGGAGAACCAGCAAGACCCATGAAAGTCATCAACATCGGCGGCGACGCGTACCTGTACCCGGAAGGAATCTATTCCATGGAGGATTTCGTCGCCTACGTCAATTTAAGCGGCAGCAAATTTCTGCCCATGCGCTGCCTGTATTCCGACAACTGCGTTCCCCCCTATTTTGTACGGGAGGACATCGGCGTCTGCTATGTCAATTTCTCCGCCGTCTCCATGATGGAGGAGGCGGACGTCACCCTGCTGTCCCGGGCGGAATACGACGCCCGGCTACGGGAGGTGCTGCCCCACTGCTGCCAGGGCTGCGTGGATTTTGACGAAAACGAGGACGACGTGCTCGACGGACGACGGAATTATGTGGGGCTGGACGGCTACTGCCCTTACTACCAGGCGTTTTAAAGCAATGGAAACAGCCAAATTTCTTCTTCGCCCTTACCGGCCGGAGGATTGCTCTGCTTTGATCCGGCTGTTCTGCGAATCCGTCCATGGGGCGTTTCCCGGCCTCCCCTCCTGCCGGGAGGATTATACCTCCGCCGAGCTTGCCGCCTGGGCCCCCATCCTCACCGGGCGGGAAGCGGCCGAGCGGGAACGGGCGTGGGCGGAAAGCCTCGCCGCCCATTACACCATCGTTGCGGAGCAGAACGGGGAGCCGGTCGGCTTCGGCGACCTCGCCGCCGCACGGGGCGCGTATCTTGACCGGCTGTACGTCCTGCCCCGCTGCCGGGGCCAGGGGATCGCCTCTTCCCTCGCCCGGTCGCTGGAGAAGGAAGCCCGCTCCTGCGGCTTTTCTTTGATGACCGTCCACACTTCCCGCACGGCCCGGTCCTTTTTTGAGAGGCGGGGCTATCGCCTTCTTTATCCCCAGACGGTGGTGCGGAAAAACAGGGCGGACGGCGCGCCCGTCCTTCTGGAAAACTTCGCTATGGAAAAAACGCTGTAGTCTTATACGTTATTTCGCCCGGGGCCGTGCTCCGGGCGCTTTTTTGTTACCGGCTCTCCGGCGGATATCCCCGCGCCGCACGGATATACTTTTTCTGTAAGAAGCAAACCCTCTCAGCATCCACAGGAAAAGTATCCAAAGAAAGGCACGGTCAGAGATATGGAACAGGAAAAACGGCTTACAGGAAGGGTGGCGCTGGTCACCGCCTCTACCCGGGGGATCGGGTTGGCGAGCGCCGAAGCGCTGGCCGGGGCGGGCGCGACGGTATATCTGGCGGCCCGGAACAGGGAGCGGGCGGAAGAAGCGATCACCCGGATCGCGGAAAACGGCGGAAAGGCACGGTATGTACACTATGACGCGCAGGAGCCGGCTTCCTGCGGAATCATGGTCGAAACCGCCGCCCGGACCGAGGGACGACTGGATATTCTGGTAAACAATTACGGCGGGACCGACGTACGGCTCGACCGGGATGTGGAACACAGCGACCCGGATGATTTTTCCCGTATCGTATGGAACAACCTGCAAAGCGTGTTTCTTCCCTGCAAATACGCCCTCCCCTATCTGCGGCGCTCCGGAGGGGGCAGCATCGTGAATATCTCCACCATCGGCTCGGTAGTACCCGACCTGTCCCGCACCGCCTACTGCGTCTCCAAGGCGGCGGTCAACGCCCTGACCCAAAACCTCGCCGTGCAGGGCGCGCGGTGGAACATCCGCTGCAACGCGGTATTGCCGGGGCTGATCGGCACGCAAGCCGCGCTGGACAACATGCCGGAAGCCTTCCGCCGCTCCTTCCTGCGGCACGTCCCGCTTGGCCGGGTTGGCACGCCGGAGGAGGTCGCCGCGGCGGTGCTTTTCCTCGCGGGGGACGGCGCGTCCTTTATCACCGGCACGCTGCTGGAGGTAGCGGGCGGCTTTGGGCTGCCCACCCCGCAGTATGCGGAGTTTGCCGACGCCCTGTGCGCCGCAGACGAGAAGGTGGCGGAAGCTGAGCGGGCGGCCCCATGCCATGAGGAAAATACGGCAGGCTCCTCGCTGGAAGAAGAGCCGCTCCCTGCGGAAGAGGAGACCCTTCCCGCAGAAGAAGAGCCCTCCCCTGTTAAAGGACGGAAATAAGGTAAACGGCCCGGGAATTCCTTCCTTTTTGCGTTTCTCCGTGGTATAATGAATCCGGCGATGCCGGATTCATCGAAAAACGATTGTCGGGCCAAAGGCCCTTCCTGTCGCTTCGCGCCACCATCGTTTTTCTCCCCGGCATCTATTGTTCAGATAGTAACGTTGGAAAAATGCCGACAGGCATTTTCGGTTGCGCCGCCGGTAAAGGCCGGCATAGCACCCGGCCGGGCGGCGTTATGGTATAATGTCGTTAAGGAGAAATGCGACAGCATTTCTCGGTTGCGCCGCCGGAAAACGTCGGCAGAGAATCCGGCCGGGCGGCGCTATGGTGACTATTATGACGCGGAGGAAACCCATGCTTGACGTAATGCAGCCACGGGGGAACAGCACGGAACGTTTTTCAACGGAAAAGACCGCTTTTTCCCGGCTGCTGCCGGCCGCCGCTTTTCTGCTGACCGCGGCGGTCTGGACGGCGGCGCTCTGCCTGTTCGGGATTGCTCCCTTCGGCTCCCGTTCCATCCTGATTACCGATCTCGCGCAGCAGTATATCGAATACCATACCGCCCTGTACGACGCCGTTCGGGGCGGCGGCAATCTCCTGTATACCTGGGACGGCGGGCTGGGGATGAATTTTCTCGGCCTGTTTTCCTATTATCTGGCCAGCCCTTTCACCGCTTTGACCCTGTTCTTCCCCCGCTCTCTCCTGCCCGAAGCGGTATTGCTGGTTATCTCCCTCAAGCTGGCGGGGAGCGCCGCCGCCATGTCGCTTTTCCTGCAAAAGGCCGCCGACGTACGGGGAACGGCGAACGTCCTGTTCGCGGCGATGTACGGCCTGTCGGGGTACGCCGTCGTTTTCTTTTTCAACCTGATGTGGTTCGACGCGGTGCTGCTGCTCCCTCTCGTGCTGCTGGGGGTAGGGCATCTGGTCCGAACCGGGCGGTTCGCCCCTCTGGCCGCCGCCTATACGGTTCTCTTTCTCTCCAATTTTTATACGGCGTATATGGCGGGCGGGTTCAGCCTGCTGTTCCTGCTCGCCCTTCTTTTCGCCCGGCGCGCTTCCCGAAAGGAGTGCGGTCGGGCCGTCCTTCGTCTGCTCGGCGCGGCGGTAATCGCGGCGGGCCTGGGCGCCTTCCTGCTTCTTCCCGCCTTTCTGGCCCTGCGGGAGGCGCAGGGGGATGTGGGGGCGACCCTGCCCTGGCTCAGCCTGGCCGCCGATCCCCTGACCCTGCTCGGGAAGCTGGCGTTCGGCTCATACGATTCCGCCACCAGCAGCGGGACGCCCAATCTCTACTGCGGGATTCTGACGCTTGGTCTGCTGCCCGCCTATTTCCTTCACCGGGAAATTCCCCGGCGGGAAAAGCTCGCCGCCGGGGCGCTGATCGGCTTTCTGCTGCTGAGCATGGCGGTGGACCCGCTGGATACCCTCTGGCACGGCGGGCAGCCGCCGGTCTGGTTCCCCGGGCGGTACGCCTTCTGTCTGATCTTTTTGCTTGTCGCCGTCTCCGCCCGCGCCCTTTCCCGGCCGGAAGGCCTGAGCTGGCGGCAGGTCGGGCTCGGCTTCGCCGCCTCCGCCCTGCTGATGCTGGCAGTCCAGCTCCCGGAATGGCTGTTTCCGGAGAGCGCCGACGCCTTCACCGGCCGGTTCGGGGTCACGCTCGGTCTGCTCGCGCTGTACGCGGCGCTGCTGATACTGCGGACGCGGAAGCGCCGCCTGCTTCAGCGGACGGCGCTCGTCCTTCTCGCCCTCTGCGTTCCGCTGGAGCTGGCAGGCAACGCGCTGCTTTCCCTTCGTTCGCTGAATACGGAGTTGGGCTTTGAGGAGCGGAAAACCTTTGCCGAATACCTCGAACGGGAGGAGCAACAGAACGCGCTGCTCTCCTCCCTCGCCGCTGAGCGCGGAGACGCGCTTTCCGCCGACAATTTCTACCGGGTGGAAGACCGGAACGCCCGGAATCCGAACGATGGACTGGTACGCGGCCTTCCCGCTCTGAGCCATTACAGCTCCCTTTCCCGGCGGGAGACCTTTGGGTTCCTTCGGCGGCTGGGGATAACCACCGCCTCCTCCGACAAAATTCTCCGGTATAGCGGCTCCACCTCCGCGCTGGACGCCGTGCTGGGCGTCCGCTACGTTTTTGCCCGGCGGGACGACCGCGCGGGTATGGTTCCGGTCGGCCAGGCGAATGGCCAGGCGAATAGCCAGGCGAGTAGCCATAGTCTCTGGGCCAATGAAAACGCCCTTCCCCTCGCCTATTTCGCAGACAGCGCTGTTTTGTCCCTGTCGACAGAGGACGCCGCCGATCCCTTCACGCTGCAGAATGCTTTCTTCGCCTCTCTGGGCGGAGCGGGCGCATCCGAAGCCTTTTTCACTCCTCTGGCCGTTCAGGCCTCCTGCTGGAACGGCTCGCTGAGCAAGAGCTCCTCCGGAGCCCACACCCAGATTGTAGTCCCGGAGGGGACGGGACGGCTGATCCTGACCATTGAAAATCCGGCCAGGCAGCATGTGCTGCTGTATTTTTCGAATAACCTGCCGGAAACCGTTGCGATAAGCCTGTCGGGCAAAACGCTCAACGCCGGCGGCGAGCGGATGGTGCGCGGCGTGATCGATCTCGGCGAGCAGGAGACGGGGACCGTAACGATCTCCATCCCGGCGTCAGGAACCAACCGCTGGTTCGGCGAGCTGTACGCCGCCGCCTTTGACGAAGCGGCGTTCGACCGGCTGATCGCTTCCCTGCGGGAGGGCTCGCCCGACCGACTGACCGTAGACGAACGCGGCGCACAGGTCACTGCCGTTCTCACTGCGCCCCGAGACGGCGTGCTGTTCACCTCTCTCCCTGCCGACAGCGGCTGGACAGTGCGGATCGACGGAAAAAAGGCCGCCGTTTCGGATGTGGCGGGAGCGTTCCTCGCCGTCCCCCTCCCTGCCGGAGAACATACCGTCACCCTGTCCTTCCGTCCCCGCGGGCTGACGGCGGGCGTCGCCCTCTCCCTCGCCACGGCGGGAGCGTGCCTGGCCGGATGGCTCCTGCGGCGGCGAAAAGGGAGGAAAGAGCAAAAAAACTGCATTCCTGCCGTAAAACCGGAATACGTTACCGGATTCATTGAAACATAAAAAGCTCCCGTCCATGGACGGGAGCTTTTATTACGGTAATCGCTGCAGAGCCGGCCGCCGAGGGAACACCCACTCAGAATTCCGCTGAACCGGTGGTTCGCGGGAAAGGCAGCACATCCCGGATGTTTGGGATACCGGTCACATACATAATCAGCCTCTCAAAGCCCAGGCCGAAGCCGGCGTGGCGGGCGCCGCCGAAACGGCGCAGGTCCATATACCAGTCGTAGTCGGCTTTGTTGAGATGGAAGAATTCCATCGCCTTTTCCAGCATTTCGGGCCGTTCCTCGCGCTGGCTGCCGCCGATGATCTCCCCTATCCCCGGCACCAGAAGGTCCATCGCCGCAACGGTTTTCCCGTCGTCGTTCAACCGCATATAAAAAGCCTTGATCTCCTTTGGATAGTCGGTGACGAACACCGGACGCCGGAACACCTGCTCGGTCAGATACCGCTCGTGTTCGGTCTGGAGGTCGCAGCCCCAGTATACCGGGAATTCAAACGGTTCCTTATGCTCCTCCAGCAGGCGGATTGCTTCGGTATAGGTGACGTGAGCGAAATCCGAAGCCACAATGAACTCCAGCCGTTCCCGCAGGCCTTTGTCAAAGAAGCTGTTGAAGAAATCGATCTCGTCGGGGCATTTGGTCAGGACATGCGCGATGACATGCTTGATCATATCCCGCGCCAGTTCCATATCGTCCTGCAGGTCAGCGAAAGCGATCTCCGGCTCAATCATCCAGAACTCCGCCGCATGCCGGGGGGTGTTGGATTTTTCGGCGCGGAAGGTCGGCCCGAAGGTGTAGACCTTGCCGAACGCCATGGCCATACATTCCGCCGCCAGCTGGCCGGAAACGGTCAGCGAGGTATGCTTGCCGAAAAAATCCTGCGAATAATCCACCGTGCCGTCCTCCGTGCGGGGCGGATTCGCGATGTCGAGGGTGGTGACGTGGAACATTTCCCCCGCCCCCTCGCAGTCGCTGGAGGTGATCAGCGGGGTATGGGCATAGACAAAGCCGCGGTCATGAAAAAACTGGTGGATAGCGAACGCGCATTCCGACCGCACCCGGAACGCCGCGCTGAAGGTGTTTGTCCGGGGCCGCAGGTGGGCGATGGTACGGAGGAATTCCATGGAATGGCGTTTTTTCTGCAGCGGGTAATCCGGGGTGGAGCGGCCCTCTACCTCCACCGATGCGGCGTGCAGCTCGAACGGCTGCTTCATGCCGGGGGTCATCGTGACCATTCCGGAGACCACGAGGGCCGAGCCGACATTCAGTCGGACCACCTCGTCAAACGCTGAAAGCGTTCCCTCCTCGGCGATCACCTGCAGGTTGCGCTGGCAGCTGCCGTCGTTCAGTTCGATAAAGGCGATGGTTTTCGACTGGCGCAGGGTGCGAATCCAGCCGCATACCGTAACGGCCTGTCCCGCCAGCTGTTCCGCGTCCGCGTACAGCGACGCGATTTCTTTACGTTTCATTCCCTTTTCATCCTTTCGCCGAGCGGACATACGAGATCCGCGGCTTCCTTTTTATCCGTAGTTCATAGCGCCGCCCAGCCGGATTCTCTGCCAGCCTTATCCGGCGGCGCAATCGAGAAATGCT
>CAUGOD010000037.1 GCA_959601025.1 uncultured Oscillospiraceae bacterium | reverse complement strand
GCTCTATCCTTCATCCTTTTTATTTATCTGTCCAATATGTATTGTAATCCTACAGTTCAAAATCCGGAAAGTTACCGGCAAATGATTGACTTTTGCACGGACATTGTTTACTATAGAAAGGAGTATGAATTTGCCAAATTGGTTTGTTAATTTGTTAACTATCCGTTTGGGGATTGCATGGATCAAAACGGCGGAGCGGACGACCCCTCCCCGTGAAAGGACGGAGACTTCCCATGAACAACTGTGAAAAAACCATGGACAAAATCGTCGCCCTGTGCAAAGGCCGGGGCTTTGTATATCCCGGGTCGGATATCTACGGCGGACTGGCGAACTCCTGGGACTACGGCCCGCTCGGCGTGGAACTGAAAAACAACGTTAAGCGCGCGTGGTGGAAGAAATTCGTGCAGGAAAGCCCCACCAACGTCGGGCTGGATGCGGCGATCATCATGAATCCCCAGACCTGGGTCACCACCGGCCATGTGGCCGGCTTCTCCGACCCGCTGCTGGACTGCAAAAGCTGCAAGGCCCGCCATCGCGCGGACAAGCTGATCAGCGACGTGCATCCCGAGGTCAACGTGGACGCGATGGATTTCGACCAGATGGACGCCTTCATCGCGGAGCAGGAAGATGTGGTCTGCCCCGTCTGCGGCAAGCACAACTTCACCCCCATCCGCAAATTCAACCTGATGTTCAAAACCGCCATCGGCGTGACGGAGGATTCCTCCAGCACCTGCTATCTCCGGCCGGAAACCGCGCAGGGTATCTTTGTCAACTTTGCTAACATTCAGCGCTCCACCCGAAAGAAGCTGCCCTTCGGCGTGTGCCAGGTGGGTAAGGCCTTCCGCAACGAGATTACTCCCGGCAACTTCACCTTCCGTACCCGGGAATTCGAGCAGATGGAATGTGAATTCTTCTGCAAGCCAGGCACCGACCTCGAATGGTTCGCTTACTGGAAGGACTTCTGTGCGAACTGGCTGACCGGCCTCGGTATCCGGAAAGAAAACCTTCGGCTGCGGGACCATGAGCCGGCGGAGCTGGCTTTCTACTCCCGCGCCACCACCGATATCGAATACGCCTTCCCCTTCACCGACTGGGGCGAGCTGTGGGGCATCGCCGACCGCACCGACTATGACCTGGGACGGCATCAGGAGGCTTCGGGCAAGAGCCTGGAGTACTTCGACCCCGAAACCAACGAGCGTTACATTCCCTATGTCATCGAGCCTTCCCTCGGCGCCGACCGGGTGGTTCTCGCCTTCCTGTGCGAGGCCTATGACGAAGAGGTGGTGGACCCGGAAAAAAACGATACCCGCGTGGTGCTCCACCTGCATCCGGCCCTCGCCCCCTTCAAGGCGGCGGTACTCCCCCTCTCCAAAAAGCTGAGCGACGAGGCGCTGAAGGTGCATGACCTGCTCGCCAAGCGCTTCATGGTGGACTTTGACGACGCCGGTTCCATCGGCAAACGGTACCGCCGGGAGGATGAGATCGGTACCCCCTACTGCGTCACCTTCGATTTCGACAGCCTGGAGGATCACTGTGTGACGGTGCGCGACCGCGACACCATGAAGCAGGATCGCGTCGCCATCGACCGGCTTTCGGAGTATATCGCGGATAAAATCGCCTATTAACGGGACGCCACCGGGATGAAGGACTCTCCCTTTGTTCCGGTGGAGTTTTCTCTTTCTGCGGCAGAGCAGCCGATACGGCTACATGCTAAAAAGAGCTTGGAGACATTTCACAAAGAGGAGTAGCGCAATTCGTAAAGCTCCTCTATATTATTAAATAGCTTAGTAGGCAGACGGTATGCTTTGTATGTTTTCTTTTTTCTTTCCTATACTATCAAAGGAAAAACCTTCCGACCGGAACGTTTGACGGCGGGACGCCGTTTTTCGTCCGACTTTTACTATCTTCCGGGAACTTAAGGGATGAAATGATCTATGAAGAACACAAATAAGGCCTATTCCTATAAGCGGCCGGTTTCCCCCCGGGTCCGCCGCCACCGGCGCAAGCGGCGGCTTGTTCTCGCCGGACTGGCTCTGCTGCTCATCGCGCTGATCGTCGGGATTGTGTTGCTGGTGCGCTCCTGTTCGAAGCCCTCCCCCCCGCCGGAAAGCGAAAGCTCGTCTGCCGCCGGAACGGTTGGAACCACTATCCCGTCCGAACCGACCGACGCTCTGCCGACAGCCGCTCTGCCGGCCGCTACCCTGCCAACGACAGCCTCGACGACTGCTGCTCCGGAGGCGGTAAGCGACTCCTGGTTCGACGACGCCTGCTTCATCGGGGATTCCCGCACCGAAGCGTTTATGCTGTATGCCGGGCCGGAAAACGCCACCTACTTCTCCTCCAAGGGACTGTCCGTCAGCAAGGTGTTCAGCGACGCAACGGTGGACATCGACGGCGGCAAGCTGAGCGTCAACGACGCGCTGGCAAAGCGTTCCTTCGGGAAAGTCTATATCATGCTGGGGATCAACGAACTCGGATGGTCCTACCCCGACGTTTTCGCCAAGCGGTACGGCGATCTGGTGGACCGGGTACGGGAGACGCAGCCGGACGCGAAAATTTTCGTCCAGTCGATCTTCCCCGTCTCCGCCGCCAAGTCGGAACGGGAGCAGTATATCAACAATCCCCGTATCCTGCAGTATAACGAGCTGCTCCGGAACATGTGCCGGGAAAAGCAGGTCGCCTATCTCAATGTACGGGAAGCCGTGGAGGATGCAAACGGCTGCCTGCCGGACGATGCAACCTCCGACGGCGTGCACCTGAACACCGCCTACTGCCAAAAATGGCTGGAGTACCTGAAAACCCACACCGACGCCGCAGCCTATATTCCGGCTGCGGACGCCACGACAACCACCGCCGCGGAATAGCGAGGCATGAACCGGTATGAAACGAAAGGATGGGAACCTTCTATGAAAAAACTTTGCTGCCTGCTGCTTTCCCTGATGACGGCCGTCTGCTTCTTCTCCGGCTGCCAGGGTAAAAAGGATATTACCATCGACGTTTCCGCGCTGGCGGATGATCTGAAAGCGGCCGTCTCCTTTGAAGACGAGCTGGCCGCCCCCAACGACACCGCTTTTCTGAAGGTGTATAAGGATATCGACGAGGCGGATATTGCCGCGAAAAAGGTGTATGTCAGTTCCGGTGCGACGGCGGAGGAAATCGCGGTGTTCGAAGCGAAGGACGAGGACGCCGCCGGCCGGATCAAGGTGGCGGTGGACCAGCGGATCGCCGATCAGCGGGCTGCATTCGAGGATTACAACCCGAAGGAGCAGGATAAGCTGAGCGATCCCGTCCTTGTCACCGCCGGCAAATACGTGATTCTCTGCGTGTCGGACGACAACGCGACAGCCAAAAAGTGCATTGACGGCTATACCAAGGGATAGGGCCGGCATCCCCCGTCGCTTTCATCAATACGGAATGTGAGGAACGTCCATGGTATTCAGCAGTTTGCTTTTCCTGTTTTATTTTCTGCCGGCCGTCCTGCTTCTGTACTTTCTGGTTCCGAAGAAGCTGAAAAACGCGCTGTTGCTGGTCGCCAGCCTGGTTTTCTACGCTTGGGGAGAACCGGTATATGTCGTCATCATGCTCGCCGTGATCGCGGTGGATTATCTCCATGGGCGAATTATCCAGCGCAGGAAGGATACGGGCGACCTTCGCGGAGCAAAAATTGCGCTGGTCTCCGCCGTGATCCTGAATCTCGCCGCGCTCGGCTTTTTCAAGTACTCCAATTTCCTGATCGGCAACCTGAACGCGATTCCGGGGGTGGACATCCCCGTGCTGAAACTGACGCTGCCGATCGGCATCTCTTTTTATACCTTTCAGTCTCTTTCCTATGTTATCGACGTATATCGCGGGGATGTGAAGGCCCAGCGGAACATCATCTCCTTCGGCGCCTATGTCGCCTTGTTTCCCCAGTTGATCGCCGGCCCGATCGTCCAGTATAAAACCATCGACCGGCAGCTGACCGAGCGAACCGAAAATTTCGACCAGTTTGGGGACGGCGTCCGCCGCTTTGTGACGGGACTGGGAAAAAAGGTACTGCTGGCCAACACCATCGGCCTGATCTGGACCCAGATTTCCGCGATGAACCCGGCTGACGTGCCGTTGCTCACAGCGTGGATCGGCATCCTCGCCTTCACCTTCCAGATTTACTTCGATTTTTCCGGCTATTCCGACATGGCGATTGGATTGGGCCAGATGTTCGGCTTCACCTTCCTGGAAAATTTCAACTATCCCTATATGTCAAAAAGCATCACCGAGTTCTGGCGGCGATGGCATATTTCCCTGAGCACCTGGTTCCGGGATTACGTCTACATCCCGCTGGGCGGCAACCGGCGGGGCCTGCCCATCCAGATTCGTAATATCCTGATCGTCTGGATGCTGACCGGCGTCTGGCACGGCGCGAGCTGGAATTTCGTCGCCTGGGGACTGTTCTTCGGCGTGCTGCTGACAGCGGAAAAGCTGTTCCTGCTCAAGTGGCTGGAAAAGGCTCCTTCCTTTGTCTCGCATCTGTACACCATGCTGATGGTAATCCTGAGCTGGGCGCTCTTTGCGTTCGACAGCCTGTCCGCCGGCTTCTCCTATATCGGGGCGATGTTCGGCGCGCACGGAGCGGGGCTGTACGATTCCCGCTCCCTCTACCTGCTGCTGACCAACGGGCTGCTGCTGCTCGTCGGGGCGATTGGCTGCACCAGTCTGCCCAAGCGGGCCGTCGCACGGCTGGAAAACGGACGGCTCGCCCTCTCCCGGCCGGCGATTTCCACGATAGCGGCCGGCGTCGTCCTGCTGGCGATCTCGACGCTCAGCGTCGCTTATCTGGTGGACGCCTCTTACAACCCATTCCTGTATTTCCGCTTCTGACGCGTTCCGGCCTGTTTCGACCGGCCCCGAAAGGATTGGACCCATGAATAAAAAAGCGATTTCCATCGGCTTTGTCGTCCTGCTCTTCGGCGTGACGGCCGCGAACCTGCTGGTTCCCCAGCGGGAGTTCTCCGAAAACGAAAACCGCTATCTTCAGACCCTGCCCGTCCTGAATGCGGAGGAGCTGCTTTCGGGGAAGTTTTCGCAGAGCTTTGAAAAATACACCGCCGACCAGTTTCTCGCACGGGACGGCTGGATCGGGATGAAAACGATCGCTGAGCTGGGGATGCTGAAAAAGGATAACCAGCGGGTCTATTTCGGGAAGGACGGCGTTCTTTTCGACGCAGGCGAAGCCATCGACGACAAGCAGCTGACCGAAAATACCGAAGCGGTCGCCGCCTTTGCGCGGGCGCTGCGGGAGCGGGAGCCGTCCCTGAACGCCTCCACTCTGCTCGTTCCCACCGCCTCGGCAATCCTGACCGAACAGCTCCCGGCCTTTGCGCCGACGCCCGACCAGCAGGCTGCTCTCAAAAAGGCCGCCTCCCTGCTGGCCGGGGACGCGCCGCTCTGTGACATGACGGAGCTGCTGCGGGACAACCTCGATACGCCGCTGTATTACCGCACCGACCATCACTGGACGACGCAGGCCGCCTATCTGGTCTACGCCGACTGGGCGAAGGCTGCCGGGCCCTCGCCCCTCCCCGCCGCCGCTTTTACAACGGAGACGGTGAGCGATTCCTTTTACGGCACCCTTTACTCCAAAGCGAACCTTCCCACCCTGAAGCCGGACAGCGTGACCGCCTATATCCCCGTCCGCCCGGTGGAGGTACGGGTGGACTACGGAGAGGGAACGGCGAGCGATTCCCTCTATCGGGAAGAATTCCTGACCCAAAAGGACAAATACTCCTACTTCCTCGGCGGAAACCACGCAAAGGTGGAGATCGAAACCGGCACAAAAAACGGCCGTACCCTTCTGCTTTTGCAGGATTCCTACGCCCACTGCTTCGTCCCCTTCCTCGTATTCCATTATGAGCGTATCCTGGTGCTCGACCCGCGATATGTGAAGGACGATATCTTCGCCTACGCCGTGGAAAACCACGTCACCGATCTTCTTACGCTGTACAACCTCCCCAATTTCGCAACCGACCGGAATGTCCCCAACATTCTGCCGGAGGTGCAATAAAGCGGCTGTTTCGCTGCGATAAAAAGGGCAGGCCGGAGAGGCAATTCTCCGGCCTGCCCTTTTTATGATCCATCGACGGTTCAATCGTCCAGAACCCGGCCGTCGATGGCGACAGTGTGTACCTGCCAGGGGATAAACTTCCCGCTCCGCCGCAGCGCGGTTTTTGCCGCCTGCTCGATACCGCCGCAGCAGGGAACCTCCATCCGGACGATGGTCAGGCTGCGTATGTCGTTTTCGGCAAGAATGGCCGCCAGCTTCTCGGTATAATCCCCCTCGTCCAGCTTCGGGCAGCCGATCAGCGTCACCCGGTTTTTGATAAAGCGATTATGGAAATCGCCGCAGGCGTACGCCGTGCAGTCAGCGGCGATCAAAAGATCCGCCCCGTCGAACCAGGGGGCGTTCACCGGCGCGAGCTTGATCTGCACCGGCCACTGGGACAGGCGGCTGACCACCGGCGCCGCGGCCGTTCCGGCCGCCGGAACGGCGGACTCTTCCAGGGCGGAACGGCGAATCCGTTTCGACTGGGCGCCGGGGCAACCGCAGGGCAGAGGCCCTTCCGTCTCCTTTTTCCGGGCTTCCTGGGCCGCCTTTACCGCCTCCGGATCGTAGACCGGCGCTTCCCCCTCCTCAAAACGGATCGCCCCCGTCGGGCAGGCGGGAAGGCAGTCGCCCAGACCGTCGCAGTAATCCTCCCGCAGCAGCTTTGCCTTTCCCTCCACCATCCCGATGGCTCCCTCATGGCAGGCGGCGGCGCAAAGTCCGCAGCCGTTGCATTGTTCCGAATCAATGGTGATAATTTTCCGCAGCATGGCGGGTTTCCTCCTTTATCGTAACGTTTGGTGATGCTGTTCTTGACTTTCCGATCCCAGCATACTACAATAAGCCGGAAAGATACGTTGTAATTACAACGTAATTTTATTTTTGATTTTGAAAGGCAGGAAACGTGCATGGCCGTTCCTTCCATCATCCCCGCCCATCCCGCCGCCGGCAGCCCGCTGTTCCGCTCTCTTCAGCCAGAGGAGGTCAGCAAGCTGCTCGCCTGCCTTCAGGCGGCGGAAAAAACGTATGATAAAGGGGAAATCCTGCTGCTTGCCGGCGATGTTGCTCATCACTTGGGACTGGTTCTTTCCGGCAGTGTAAACGTTCGGAAGGAGGATATCGACGGCAGCGCCGCCCTGCTGGCACGGATATTCCCCGGCGAGCTGTTTGCCGAAGCCTTCGCCGCCTCCGGCCTGCCGCTCGCCGTTACGGCGGAAGCGGCGGAGAAAACCGCCGTACTCTGGCTGGATTACCGGCGGCTTCTCGCCCCCTGCCGGAACGCCTGCGCCTTCCATTCGACGGCGATCGGAAACCTGCTGGAAATCCTGGCCCGGAAAAACGTTTTTCTGACCGGCCGGATTGAACACCTGTCCAAGCGCTCCCTGAAGGAAAAGGTACTGTCTTACCTGTCGGATCAGGCCGCCCGGCAGGGCAGCCGCCGCGTCGTCATTCCCTTCGACCGTCAGGGACTGGCCGATTATCTGGCCGCCGACCGCAGCGCCCTGTCGGCCGTCCTCGGCCGCCTGCGCGATGAGGGCGCCCTTTCCTTTCGGAAAAACGAATTCACGCTGCTTTAACCGACATAAAAAATCCCCGCAGGCCGCTTCCGCACGCCCGCAGGGATTTTCGCCGCTTTCGCCTTTGATGCCTCTTCTGCCTCTTCCGCCTCTTCTGTTTTCGCGCCGCCTTATATCCGGATGTTCATCCAGCGGCCGGATCGGAAACGCAGCCAGGTCAGGCTGAACCGCATCAGCTGATCCACCGCCAGGCCGACCCACGCGCCGATCAGCCCCCAGCCCAACGGGTAACAGAACACAAAACCGGCAAGAGGACGGATCAGCGCGACGCTGATCAGGGACACAAACATGGTATATACCGTATCTCCCGCCCCCCGCAGGCAACCGGAATAGATGACCTGCGAAATCTGCAGGAACACCACTACCGCGACCAGCGGCATCAGGGACGCGCCGAAATTCAGGATGGCCTCCTCGTCCGAAAACAGGCGGAATATCCACCGCCCGCCGGTAAGAAACACCACCGCCAGCAGCGCGGCGAAGCCGATCCCCAGCCGCTGGCAGACGCCGCCGTACAGCTTGGCAAGGTCCCGCCGCTGTGATCCAAGGCTCTGGCCGACCAGCGTGACCGCCGCGACCGACAGGCCGTCCCCAAAGGAAAAGGAAATGCTGATAATATTCATCCCGATCTGATGGGCGGCAAAGGCTACCGTCCCCAAATGGGCGACAATAATCGAAAAGGTCAGGAAACCGATCCGCAGAAAAATCTGCTCCGCCAGCGTGCTGGAACCGATTTTGCCGATGGATTTCATGGTCTTCCCGTCAAAACGGGGACGGCCGAAATCCCGGAAACAGAGAAACCGGTCTCTATGGACAAGGGAAAACAGGCTCATTCCGCAGGCGAACACCGAACCCGCCACCGTAGCGATGGCGGCGCCGTCCACCCCGAGCCGGGGAAAGCCGAAATTACCGCCGATCAGCAGATAATTCAGCAGGACGTTCACCCCATTGGAAACCAGATTGGTTCTCATGGCGATTTTGGTGTTCCCCGCCCCCCGCTGCGCAGCGTTGATGACCATCGAGACGGTATTGAACGCCATGCCGCCCATAATAATCCGGAAATAGGAGGACGCAGCGGCGTAGGTATCCTCCTGCGCCCCCGCCAGCTTCATAATCGGTCCGGCAAATACCACGCATAAGGCGCTGATCACCGCCGTCATCCCCAGCGTGATCATCAGCGCCTGGACGAGCACCCGGTTGGCGCTGTCCCGATCCTCCTCCCCCCGTCGGCGGGCCACCAGCGCGGAAACCGCCACGTTCAGGGAAAGAAAAAAGGCCAGTCCGATAAACTTCGGCTGGGTAGTCAGTCCCACTGCCGTGATGGCATAATAACCCAGGGAGCCGACCATCACCGTATCGATCAGCCCGACCAGGCTGATCAGGAAGGATTCCAGCACCGAGGGCCACGCCACCCGGAGCGTATTCTTCACCAGCTCGCCCGTCGGCGGGACGTCCCCGGCCGGCGGAATTCCCCGCAGCATCTTCTCTGCTTGTAAGAATGGCATGGACAATGTCGCCGTTCCTCCCTTTGCCAAAAGGTTTTCGCCAGTTCCATGGGAACCATGGTACTCCCTTTTCCGAAAAAAAGCAAATCCGCTATGCTATAAACCGACATGATCAAAAAATAATTACAAATACTCTTTCCATCCCCTAACGCGAGCCCCCTTTTCCCCGACTATACAAGCGGAACGTTCCTGTTGCATTTTTATTTTCCTGTCTTCGGGGCCCCATCGACTGGGAGAAAGGACATCCTTATGCGGAGCGAAGAAGCCCTTGCCCAACTGAATAATCCGGAATTTCTCGACGCGCTGTACGGCTTTGCCTACCGGCGGTGCCATTCCTCCCATGAGGCGGAGGATCTGTGCTCGGATATCCTGCTGGCTATCCTCCAAAGCATCCGGCGGCAGGCCGATATCCGGGATTTCTATCCGTACGCCTGGTCGGTCGCCCGCCGTACCTACGCCGACTTTTCCCGCCGGCGGAGGGAAAACGCCGACCGCCTTCTGTATACGGAGGGCCCGGCGGCGGAAAACGGCCCAGCACGTACCGACTACAGCGCGGCCGCCGCTTCCAACCCAATTGAGGACTATCTGGACAGGGAAGCCGACAGAGACGACCTGCAACGCGTTTTGCGGGAAATCGCCTTTCTGTCTAAAATCTACCGGGACGTCATGGTTCTGTATTACCTCGATGGAATAAACACCCCGACAATCGCCGGGATGCTTGGTATTCCGGAAACCACTGTCCGGCAGCGGCTGTATATCGCCCGCGGCACAATTCAGAAAGAGGTGGAAAAAATGAAAACAGCAGACAAACCGGCCGCCATGGCCGTCGTCGATCCCTCCCTCAAACCCATGCAAATTGCGTTTATCGGCACCGGCAATCCTGTCGGAAACGATCCACGGGAAAAGGCGGAACGTATATTTTCCCAGAATGTGGTATACCTATGCAAGGATACTCCCCGCAGCGCCGGAGAAATTGCCGAGCGTCTCCATACGCCTATGCCCTTCACCGAAGAAAAACTGGAAATCCAATGCCGGGGGCTGAACGGAGAATACGGCCTGCTTCGCCGACTGGACAATGGGAAATACCGGACCAATTTTCTCCTGCTCGATCTTGCGGACTACCGGGCGGTCACCGCGGCGTATGACGACGAGCTGGACGCGCTGACGGCTGTGCTGCGGCGGATCGTCGAGGACCGTCGGGAGGAGCTGCTTTCCTTCCCCTTCTTAAGCCGGCAGACCGATCCCCGGTTTATTCTATGGGCTATGATCTCTCCGGCCGTCTGGTCGCTGGCTGACGCCGTCCGGGTGCGCTTAAAGGAAAAGCGCTTCGCAGCGGTCGCGCCGCCTGACCGGCCTTTTACCGTAACCGGCGTCGCCATTCCGGAGGGAGAAGAGCTCGGCAGCGGCTTCTACGGCTGCGACGGGATCGGCGGCCGAGACCTCGGCGGATACGCGCGGGTTCATCTGCGGAACATCTATGGCGAACGGATCAAAGAACACTTTCACTGCGGCCACGACATTGCCAACGATCCGCTGCTGCTTCTCACCCTCCGCTCGATCGGCGGGCTTCCGGTCGCCGGGCTTTCGGATGACGAGCAGGAAACCGCCGCCAAAGCGATTGAGGCCGGATATCTCCGCCGGGAGAGCGACATCCTGGAGCCCCGCATCCTCACAATGCGGATAGACGACGAGGAGCGCTTTTCCGCCCTCTCTCCGAATCTGGGCGCAGAGGCGCGGGACTGCGTAGAGCGGATCACCGACCGGCTGGCCGGGCTGGCCGACCGCGTCCTGCCCGCCCATCTGCAGAGCGAGTATCCCGCCTTCACCATGCTGTCCTCCTGCGCGCTGGCCGGCAAAATAATCGAGCGCTGTATTCAGGAAGGGCTTCTCAACCTCCCCGGTCCCCAGCCCGGGCCGGAAGGCGTCTGCCTTTTCGTAAAAAAATAGGGTCACGTCTATTCTCGACAAATTTTCAGAAAATTCACAAAGTTTCGATTCCCAGCACTTGTCATCGCCGGCGGAACGCGGTATACTTTTATTGGAAATCTCTTTGTTCGTTTGGGCAGATATAATTGGAAAGGCGGTACGGCGTTATGAGCTTTGCAGAAAGGCTTAGGGACAGTTCGCCCTATAATTATGAAGACGAGAACCTCTTTGCCCGCCAGGCTGGCCCGGCCGCTAATCCGGACGGCTTTCAGGTGCTGCTGGTAAAACCATCCCAGTTTGAGGAAGCGCAGACCATTGCGGACGCCTTCGGCGCGGGACAGGTGATCGTCCTCAGCCTGGATGAGGCGGCGCGGGACGTCGCCCGGCGGGTGCTGGATTTTCTCAGCGGCGCGGCTTATGCCAAAAACTGCACGGTGGAGCATGTGGCAAGCAACACCTACCTGATCCGGAACGCCGACAGCGTCTCCTTTGACGACGCGGACGACGTTTACGGCACGGGAAATTCCCTGTTTTAATCCCTTCTTGCGTCAAAAACACCCGGCAGATAGCTGCCGGGTGTTTTTTATGCCGTTTATGTTGTTTACGCGGCTACTTATGATATTTCCCGCCGGAGGATATCTGCATCGCACGGTAAAGCTGCTCGCAGAGCATCACCCGGGCCAGCTGATGCGGAAAGGTCATCGGCGACATGGACAGCCGCCGCGCCCCCGCCCGCTTGACCTCCTCCGACAGCCCCCACGAGCCGCCGATCACAAAGGCGACGTCCCCCCTGCCGGCCACCGCCTGCTCGTCCAGCCAGGCCGCCAGTTCGGGCGAGGAGAGCGCCTTTCCTTCGATGCAGAGGGGGACGAGCAGGGTCTGCGGGCCGGCCTTCGCCAGAAGGCGGCGGCCCTCCGCCGCCATGACGGCTTCCAGCTGGGCGGGCGAGGGCTTGTCCGGCGCCCGTTCCTCCTCTACCTCCACGATGGAAAACCGGCAGAACACGCCCAGCCGCTTGGCGTATTCCGCGCAGGCCTCCCGCCAATAGGCTTCCTTCAATTTTCCCACGCAGAGGATGGTAATAGTCCGCATCCGCGCCCCGCCTTTCTCATAATGTCTGCCCTGTCACATTAAAATTTTCAATTAATATGCTTTTTACTCACTGTTAGTCGGCATTATGTTAGCACCTTGTGTGTAGATTATCAAGAACAATTTTGCTAAGATATTGTTAAAAAGAAATCATGGAAAAATGCTTTTTGAATCCCATATCCGATGTTAAATTGAATCCTATTTTCTTTTTCCTTTTCCTGCTAAACTATTTCCCGTGGGGAGGGATTTTCCATGTCTCTGTTTGTTCCTCGTCCTTATACCAAGGAACAGATTTCGATACGGGTTGACGTCGACAAGCTGAAGCGGATCGACGCGTTTACGCGGGAGTATCGCATCAGCCGCAGCGAATTCATCAACCGCTGCATCGACTTTGCCATGGAACATATGTCAAAGGAAATTTCCTCATCCCCGCATGGTAAGAGGAACCCCATAGATGGGCAGGAAAGGCTTCGCTGACGCGGAGCCTTTCCTGTTTGTCTGACATTCCGAAGCCAAAGGGAAAAAGCCTCGGCGAAATGGCCGCACCTCCTCCAAAAATAATTTTGTTCCTGCTGTTCCTGCTGTTCCTGAAAAAATAACAACGCTGTAACCCCGCTTTTCATCCGTGTAACTTGTATTTTGCCGATAATTGGTCTATACTAAACGTTGTGGAAAAAACAGGGGAAACGCCGCCGAACCAAACGGCTTCCCCAGGACAGATAAAGCGGCAAGGGAAAGGGATGGGGAACGATGCTCCGAGTGGGAATTCTCACCAGCGGCGGAGACTGTCAGGGCCTCAACGCGGCGATCCGCGGCGTGGCCCGCGCATTGTACGAATCGTTTGACGACATAGAAATTTACGGAATTTTGGACGGCTACCGCGGCCTAATCGAGGGAAAGGCCCGCGCCATGAAGGCGGAGGATTTTTCCGGTATCCTCACGCTAGGCGGCACGGTGCTCGGCACCTCCCGCCAGCCCTTTAAGCGGATGCGGGTGGTGGAGGAGGACGGCGTGGACAAGGTCGCCGCCATGCTGAAAACCGTTGCCAGGCTCAAGCTGGACTGCCTGGTGATTATGGGCGGCAACGGCACCCATAAAACCGCCAACCTCCTGCGGGAAAACGGCGTAAACGTGGTGACCCTGCCCAAGACCATTGACAACGACCTGTGGGGCACCGACATGACCTTCGGCTTCCAGAGCGCGGTGGACGTGGGAGCAAACGTCATCGACTATATCCATACCACCGCGACCTCCCACGGCCGGGTATTCATCGTGGAACTGATGGGTCATAAGGTCGGCTGGCTGACGCTGTACGCCGGAGTGGCCGCGGGCGCGGACATCATCCTGCTGCCCGAAATTCCGTACGATATCAAAAAGGTCGGCAAGGCGATCGACCAGCGCCGCCGGCAGGGAAAGGCGTTTTCCATTCTCGCCGTAGCGGAGGGCGCGCTTTCCAAGGCGGAGGCGAAGCTTGGCAAAAAGGCGCTGGCCGCCGCCCGCGCCGCCGAGCCCTATCCCTCGATCTCCTACCGTATCGCCAAGGAGCTGGAGCCTTACGTCGGCGCGGAAACCCGCGTCTGCGTCCCCGGCCATTACCAGCGGGGCGGCCCGCCCTGTCCGTATGACCGTGTGCTCGCGACCCGTCTGGGCGCGGCGGCCGCCGGCCTGATCCGGGAAGGGAAATTCGGCTATATGTGCGCGATCATTAACGACGAAATCGTTCCCGTCCCTCTGGAGGAGGTCGCCGGAAAGCTGAAAACCGTCCCCGCGGATTCGGAGGTCATCCGCGCCGCCCGGGACATCGGCGCCTCCTTCGGCGACTGACCGGCCTTTTTCTCGACGTTTTTCCCCTTTTCAACGCGCCGTTTTTCGCATCGTGGCTATCCTTTTGCGTCAAAAATGCGATTGATGAATTTGCATAAAATCATTTTTGTATTCTCAGCGATAGTGAAAAAATTAGGCTTGGTTTTTCCCGAAGTCGGTGGTATAATAGGAATGTTAAAATTCTAGGGGAGTGGGCCGATTTGGATAAAATTCTCGTAACCGGCGGCTGCCGTCTTGTTGGCGAAGTGGAAATCAGCGGCGCCAAGAACGCGGTCGTTGCCATTCTTCCTGCGACGATTCTTGCCGACGGCGTTTGCCGTATTGAAAATATACCCGATATTGCCGATGTAACAACCACCCTGCGTATCCTGGACCTGCTTGGCGCGGTGATCCGCCCTGTGAATAAGCACACGGTGGAAATTGATCCCCGACCGATTAACAAGCGTGAAGTGCCGCATGAACTGGCACGCCTGATGCGCGGGTCGTATTATTTTCTGGGCGCGCTGCTCGGCCGGTTCAACACCGCCCGGGTCTCCATGCCGGGCGGCTGCAACTTCGGCGTGCGGCCGATCGACCAGCACCTGAAGGGCTTTACCGCCCTGGGGGCGGAGGTCATGCCGATGGAAAGCGGCATGATCGAAGTAAACGCCGACCGCCTGGTCGGCAATTCGGTATACCTCGACATGGCTTCGGTCGGCGCAACGGCCAACATTATGCTCGCCGCCGTCAAGGCGCGGGGCACCACGATCATTGAAAATGCGGCGAAGGAGCCGCATATCGTCGACCTGGCAAACTTCCTCAACTCCATGGGGGCGGACATCCGCGGCGCGGGCACCGATGTAATCAAAATCCACGGGGTAGAGGCACTGCACGGCGCGTCGTACGCCATCATCCCCGACCAGATTGAGGCCGGCTCCTATATGGTGGCGGCCGCAGCCACCGGCGGAAACGTGCTGGTGCGGGGCGTGATCCCGAAGCATCTGGAATCCATCTCCGCTAAGCTGGAGGAAATGGGCGTCCTGGTGGAGGAATACGACGACGCCATCCGCGTTTCCCGGACCGGGCCGCTGCTCCACTGCAACGTAAAGACGATGTACCATCCCGGCTTTCCCACCGATATGCAGCCCCAGATTTCGGTGCTGCTCACGGTGGCGGACGGCACCAGTATCCTTACCGAAAGTATCTTCGACAACCGCTTCCGGTATGTGGACGAGCTTCGGCGGATGGGCGCGCAGGCGCAGGTGGACGGCAAGGTCGCCGTCTTCCAGGGGGTGGATCACCTGACCGCCGCCCCGGTGCGCGCCACCGACCTGCGGGCCGGCATCGCGATGGTGATTGCCGGACTGATCGCCCGCGGCACTACCGAAATCGAGGATATTCAATTTATCGAACGCGGGTATGAATGCGTGGTGGAAAAAATGCGCGCCCTTGGGGCGGATATCCGCCGGATAAGCGTCCCCGAAACCGCCGTACGGACCGCGCTGTAACGGATAAAACCCGCGCCGCGCGACTTTACAAAATTCAGAAGAAACAGGAAGAGCCGCCGCCGAAACGCGCCGGTACAGCCAATCGGCCGCGCCGATCCCGGCGCGGCTTTTGATTACCCGTTATATACCGGATGCTTATGGAAAGGCATGGGAAGACAAATGGCGCGTTTTTGTCCGCTGTTCAGCGGCAGCAGCGGAAATTGTACCTATATCGGCTCGGCTTCGGGCGGCGTATTGGTGGACACCGGCGTAAGCGCCCGGCGGATCGAGTGTGCGCTGAACGAACGGGAGATCGATCCCCGGTCCATTCAGGCCGTCTTCGTCACCCATGAGCATACCGACCACGTTTCCGGACTGCGGGTGCTGGCCAAGCGGTACGGCTACAAGGTATATGCCTCCGCCGGCACCCTCGACGCGCTGGTGGAAATGCAGATTCTGGGAGAAGGCAGCGACTTCGAGGTGATATCGGATGACGGCGTGGAGGCGGCGGGGATGTATGTTCTCCCCTTCCACACTTCCCACGACAGCCGGGAAAGCCTCGGCTTCCGTATACATATGGCGGACGGCCGCACTCTTGCCGTCGCCACGGACACCGGCTGTATGACTGACGCCATCCGCGGCGCGCTGGTCGGCTGTGATCTCGTGCTGCTGGAGTCCAATCACGATGTGCGGATGCTGGAAAACGGGCCGTATCCCTATGTGCTCAAACGTCGCATTCTGGGGGAGCGGGGACATCTGAGCAACGATTGCTGCGCGGCGGAGCTTCCGTTTCTGGCGCAGAACGGCTCCACCCGCTTCGTGCTCGGCCATTTGAGCCGGGAGAACAACTTCCCCGACCTTGCCTACGGCACCGCCCGGGCCGCGCTCGATCGGGCAGGGCTTCACGAAGGAAAGGACTATCTTCTCACCGTCGCCCCCCGCAATGCCGACGCGCCGGTGATGGTTTTGTAGCGTTTGCCGGGTCGTGGAAGCAATAAAAACCATAAAACAGCAATCCGAAAGCCTTTTCGGATTGCTGTTTTATTCTACACCGCGCCAACGCTTAGCCTCTTATAAACTGATCCATCTTTTTCCTATCCGCTTCCGAATTCAGCTTTATGATCTGCGCCTTGATTTTTTCATAGCTTTCCGCCGGATCGAAGGCGGGCAGAACAGCCGCACGCTTGCTCCAGAAATCCTCCACCGTGGTAAACACCGTGCTGCTCCAGCCATAACCCTCACCGTATTGGTTTATCTTCTGCGCTCTGCCGCACATGGTGATACACAGGCGCATCTGCAATTCAACGAGCGCCCGATCGAACTTCGAATTATCCTCTTTGGAAAAACCGCCGATCCGCTTGATTTCATGGAATGCCGTTTCGCCATTTTCGGAGATAATGTCATAAATTCGTTTGGCGGTTTGGCTCAATGTCCCGCTTTCATAGGCCTCCTCAACGCTTTCACCTTTTCTGCGTACCGCGTAAAAATAGGGATACCACTCTTTGGTGATATATCCGCTTGTGCGGAAAAAGACCTTGGAATAGGCGATATCCTCCCGTTCTTCCAGTACGCGCATACGCCACTCCCACGGATCGGTTTCCGCATCGCCGGTATGCCATTGAATCGGCGAATCCGGCGGCTCCTGTTCTGGCCGGCTATAGGGAATTACCGCAAAAATCCCCTTCGGATTGCCGCCGCCCATGGAAAAGCCGCAGACGTTCAACGCGGTGCAGAAGTCGGAAAAGTTATGTATTTTCATCGCTCACACCACTTCCTGTATATTGGGGGGATAAATGCCATCCTCCATCTGACTTCCCGACATGGCCAGGAGATTTCTCCTTGGCTCTCTACTTAATCCCCACCCGCATCCGGTAACAGAAGTCGACGGAAAACTCCCGATTCCCCAGAAGCTCCCGGACGGTTTTCTGAAACGTCTCGAGCTCGGGAACGATCCGGTCAGGAGCTTTTTTCAGGATCGTCTGCAGGCTTCCCTGGCTGAGAAGGAGACGGATAAGCCGGTCGGCGGTGCAGGACTCCGTGTTGGAGAACAGGAGCTCCCGGCTGTAACGGAAATCCCCGCTCTCCCGGATATTGCTAAGATGCCGGTCCTTGGGGTACCGCACGAAGGTCTCCTTCACCTCCGGCAGGGCCTCTTCCAGTTCCCTCACTCGGGCATACAGCCGCATGTATTCCTTTTCCGCCCGCCAATCGGCTACCGGCGGCCAGTCGCAGTCGATGGTCGCAAACACGCCGCCCGGCCTCAGAAGCCGATCCACCTCCCGCAGGGTGGAGACCGGCTCCATCCAATGGAAGGACTGGGAACAGATCACTGCGTCCGCACATTCCGCCGGAAGGCCGGTTTCGTTTGCGAAAGCCTGCCGAAAGGCAATTTTTTCATTGCTTTTCCTCTCCGCGACGGCCAGCATGTCGCCGCTCGGCTCCACACCGATCACCCGGTCGCTCACCGCTTCCCAGATCACGGTGGAAAGGCCGGTGCCGCACCCCAGATCCACCACGGTTTCCGGATTTTTGCCCAGATACCGGCAAACGACCTCCACCGGATAGCGCGGCACCGAAGGCCGCGCCTGGTCGTACACGTCTGCAAAGCCTTTAAAGCGGTCCGCGTTCTTCTGCCTGTCCGACTGCATACTAACCCCCTTTTCTGTCGCTCTGGCGGTAGACCTTCTCACGAAAATGCGAGAAACCTAAATCGCAATGAGATCAGCCGCATTCATTATTCCACGCCCTGTTCCTCCTGCGCTTTTTTTGACGCCGCCCGGGCGCGGCGGGAAAGCTCGAGCTGACAGTTCAATTCGTCGTTCTTCCGCATGTCCTTGAAGGCGTACTTCCCCTCCCGATCCTCCATCCGGGCGTTCACCGTATCCTCGGTGGTAAGGCGGATCACTTCCTCTACCCGCTCCCGGATGCGCTCGTCCTCCACCGGGAAGACCAGCTCCACCCGACGGTCGAGGTTGCGGGGCATCCAGTCCGCACTGCCCAGGTACAGCTTCGGGTTCCCGCCGTTTTCAAAGCGGAAAATCCGGCTGTGCTCCAGCAGCTGGCCGACCAGGCTGAGCACGGTGATGTTTCCGCTCACGCCGGGAACGCCGGGCGTCAGGCAGCAGATGCCCCGTACCACCAGCGTGATCGGCACCCCGGCCTCAGACGCTTCGTACAGCTTGGCCACCATCGCCGGATCGGCGAGAGAATTCACCTTGGCAAAAATTCCGGCGGGCAGTCCCCGGCGGACATTTTCAATCTCCTGGGCGATCCGCTCATAGAAGAAGGGACGCAGGCCGTCCGGCGCGGCGACCAGCCGATTATACCGCGGCGGGCGGGAGTACCCGGTCAGCACGTTGAAAAGGGACGAGGCGTCCGCGCCGAAGCTTTCCCGGCAGGTGAACATCCCCATGTCGGTATACTGGCGGGCGGTGGAATCGTTGTAGTTCCCGGTGCCAAGGTGGACATACCGGCGAAGGCCGTCCTCCTCCCGACGGACCACCAGAAGGATTTTACAGTGGGTCTTCAGTCCGGCAAGGCCGTACACCACATGGCATCCGGCTTCCTCCAGCTTCAGCGCCCAATGAATATTGTTTTCCTCGTCAAACCGCGCCTTCAGCTCCACCAGCACGGTAACCTGCTTGCCGTTTTCGGCCGCACGGATCAGGGCGGCAATGATGGGGGAATGGCCGCTCACCCGGTACAGAGTCTGTTTAATGGCGAGCACATCGGGGTCCTCCGCAGCGGCGCGGACAAAATCCACCACCGCGTCAAAGCTCTCATACGGGTGATGGACGAAACGATCCCGCTCCCGAATCGCGGCAAAGGGATCGTCCCAGCCGATGAAATCGGCGGCAGGGACCGGCTCGATCGGAGCAAGCCGCAGGGAATCGTCCAGCGAGCTCAGACGGAAGCAGAAAGTCAGGTCCAGCGGACCGGTCTCCTCGTAAATGTCCGGCTCCTCCACCCGGAGCATATCCACCAGGAACTCCCGCAGCTCCGGGTCACAGTGACGGGTCAGCTCCAGCCGGACGGGACGGCCCCGCTTCCGCTTTTTGATGGATTCCTGAATCTCGATCAGCAGGTCCTCCGCCTCCTCGTCGATGGCGAGGTCACCGTTCCGGGTCACCCGGAAGGCCGCCGAAGCCTGGATGCGGTGCAGCTCAAACAAATCCTCCAGGTGACGAGTCAGGATGCATTCCAGCGGCAGGAAGCTCTTTCCATGCTCACAGGGAAGCTCCACCAGCCGGGGCAGGATGGAAGGAACCTGTACCACCGCAAAGGCGGTCTCCTCTTCCCTTTCAAGCCGGACGGCGAGATTCAGGCTCTTGTTGAGCAGCATCGGAAAGGGGCGGCTCCGGTCCACCGCCAGCGGGGTAAGGACAGGAAAAAGCACGTTCTCGAAATAAGTATCCACAAATTCCTTCTGCCGTTCGTCTAGTTCCTCCTCCCTCAGCAAGAAAATGTCGTGCTGCCGGAGCAGCGGGATCAGGGAACGGTGCAGGCAGTTATACTGCTTTTCGGTAAACGCATGGATTTTCTCACTGAGAAGCCGGAGCTGCTCGGCCGGGGTCAGCCCGGCGGCGTCCGGCTCTTTGTACCCGGAACGAACCTGCTCCCGCACGCCGGCGACCCGCACCATAAAAAATTCGTCCAGATTGGAGGCGGTGATGCCGAGGAATTTGCATCGTTCCAACACAGGATTATCCTTTTCGTAAGCTTCCTCCAGCACACGGGCGTTGAAGTCCAGCCAGCTCAGCTCGCGGTTGATAAAATACGGAACGGTCTGCCGCCCCGCCGGGGATTTGTTTTTCACAGGGTTCCCGCCTTTCCATAATCATTTGGCGCGCAGGCCGGCTACAGAAGCCGGCTCCGGTTAACCAAAACCGGACGGATGCCGAACACATCCTCGAAGAAGGGCGCGCATTCGCCGAACGCCCATTTTTCCAGCAGCATTTCCCCATCCGACTGGGCGGTGACAGTCAGCGTCTTCTCATCCAGCCGGAGCTTCAGTTCCGTTACCTTCCCGGCGTGGGATTCGTCCAGCGCGTTCGACAGCATCAGGATAGCCGCCAGCTTATCCACCAGCAGCCGCTGCTTTTCCGAAAGGGGCTGCTTCGGCGAACGGAGCGCCCCGTCCCCGCCCGCGTAACGGGCGATCTCCGCCGTCAGAACGGTCTCCTCCTCGCTCAAGCCATAAATATAGGACTGCCGGATCAGGTCATAAGCCGCGTCCGCCGCGCTTTTCACATTCACGTTTTCCCCAATTTCATGGAGAAGAGCGGCGCACTCCAGCAAGGTACGGCGTTTGGCGCTGATCCCATGCAGCTTTTTCAGCTTGTCAAAAAGCAATACGGCATAGTTTGCCGTCCGTTCCGCATGGGACACGTCAGCATGGCGGAAGGAAGCCAGCCGCCGCGCGCAGGAGAGCGCGCCATTCCGCTGCGCGGCCTCGAACTCCTGTTTCCTGGCCGGCATAAGCAGCTGCGCTGCCAGGAGATCCATCAGGTCCATGCAGGGAGCGACGATCTCCTCCGCGCGGGTCAGGCTCAGAATCTTCCGGTAGATCGCCAGCATGGGAAGCACCTGCCCGGCGGTTTCCTCCGGCAGGGAGAGTTCCCGCGCGGCGGCGGCGACGGTTCGGTCCTTGATCCGATCATACAGCGCGTCCAGCTGATTCCGCCGAAGGAGATACGCTCCCTGCTTTCCCTCCGCCCCGCAAAGGGGCGCGATGGTTTCCAGCTCCCGCCCGGTGAGGAGAAGCCGTTCCATCCCAAACCGGCCGAACAGCCGGTTCAGCCGGCGGAAACGGGTTTCCACATATTCCTCCAGCACCACATGGAAATGGGTTGTCTGATCCTCCAGCTCCCGCAGAATCTCGCCCAGCTTCATAAAGCCGAGGCGGATGCTGCTGCAGCGGATGATCGCCCCCTCCTCCGCCGCCGCGACGCCGACGCTGCCGGTGCCGATATACGCCAGCAGCGCGCTTTTTTTCAGTAGCGGGGAACGGAGCAGTTCGCCATACATCAGCGCGCTTTCTTCCCCATCCTCCAGCACGCCGACCGTGAGTCCGTTCTGTGTTTTCAGCTGATCAAGGACGTATGGACGGTTCTCCGCCTCCCGTAAGGCGGTGGTGGCGACCGCACGGTATTCGCTCACACCGTATTCTTTCATCACCTGGGAAAAGCCCTGAAGAGCAGCGATCAATTCCCGTACTGTTTCCACTCGAATGCGGCCTTCGGTAAACACCTCGTGTCCCAGACGAGTCGGGTGCTCCAGTATATCCAGCGTTTCCGCGTTTCCGTTTTTGCCCGCCTGATAAATTCCCATCCGCACAAAGCTGGAGCCGATATCGATCACGCTGACAACCTTTGAACTGCGTTTCATACGTATGTCCATCCTTCCAGAATCTTTCCTGCATTCTTCCTGAACTCTTCCTGAGCTCTTCCCGAACGTATTGTGAGCGGCGGATTTTTCCTGTAGTCCTGTAGTATTTACTATATCACGAAATTGTTAAAATATAAAGATGGGGGCCGCCCACCCCGTTTCTTTTTTTTGAACTCTCGCGGCGGCCCCCCTGAAAAACGCACAGCGTTTTTCCCTCGCGACTGCTTTTCTCGCAGCCGCCCACCCCGTTTCTTTTTTGAACTCTCGCGGCGGCCCCCCTGAAAAACGCACAGCGTTTTTCCCTCGCGACTGCTTTCCTCGCAGCCGCCCACCCCGTTTCTTTTTTTGAACTCTCGCGGCGGCCCCCTCTTTCGATAAATGCTTATATATCTTTTTATGCTTTTCGTTTCCATTTTTTGCGGAATTTTTCGGAGGCGATTGTGCTTTATTCTCCGGCAGACTATAATACGGGTGTGGAGTTCCGCAGAGACGCCGGACGTCGCTGCGTGGATTTCCAGCCGAGGGCAAATAATCAAAAAAGCAGAAAAGAAGGGCTGTTGATGATTCAGGTACAGGCACACCGCGGGGCTTCCGCTTACGCGCCGGAAAACACGCTGCCCGCCTTCCGCCGGGCGGTCGAGCTGGGAGCGGACGGCATCGAATGCGACATCCACCTGACCACCGACGGGCAGTACGTCGTCTGCCATGATAACGAGATCGGCCGTACCTCCAACGGGACGGGAAAGCTGTCCGAAATGACCGCAGCTGAAGCCCGCGCCTGCGATTTCACCGCCGGCTTTTCCGGCTGGACGGGCGAACCGGCAACCGCCCCCCTTCTGGACGAGCTGCTGGAGCTGGTTGGCGGGATGGACATCATCAATATCGAGATCAAAGGGCCGTTCCGGCCCGGGCAGGATATGCGGGAAGCGTACCGGCTGATTGCCGAGGCGCTGGAGCGGCATCACTGCACAGAGAGGGCCATGCTGTCCTCCTTCGGCCACGACTGGCTGAAGGAATACCGGGAGCTGTATCCCTCCATGCGGACCGGCCTGCTGTATTCCGAAAAGTACACGCCCGAGGAGACGGTTGCGATGGTCCGGAAATACAACGCCTGGGCAATCCATCCCTGGCTGGGCGGAATTGACGAAGTCGTCCTCGGCGCCTGCCGGAAGGCTGATATCGCCTGCAATGTGTGGACGGTGGACTCTCCGGAGGATATCCGCCGGGCGATCGAGCTGGAGCCGACCGGAATCATCACCGATGTCCCCGACCTCGTCATGGCGGCGCTTCGTTTGGAGCGGTAAAAGCGGGTAATACTGATCCCGGCGTACGGGATTTTTTGGAGAGGGAAGTTGACATCTATCCATAAATACGATATCATAAATAAATCGGCGGCCGGATGGCAGTTCGGCCGCTTTTTTATGCCGCTGTGGTGGAACCGGCAGACACAAGGGACTTAAAATCCCTCGCTGGAAACAGCGTACGAGTTCAAGTCTCGTCAGCGGCACCAAAAAGAGACAAACTTGTTTTAGAGCAGGTTTGTCTCTTTGTTTATCCACTAATAAGCAAAAAATGAGATAAAATACAGTATAAACAGCTTGATTTAATGAAAATCAAGCTGTTTTTTATTTATTACTTTGTTTTTTAATATTATAATACACTAATTTTAAGGTTAAAACTTAGTAGTATTAAAAATCAAATCCACTAATATTTATATTTTCCTTGTAAATGTCACAAAAATACAGTATAATAAAAGAAAGGAAGATGAGATATGAAGTTATCTTATTTAGAATCCAAAATTTTCGGTAAAGTTTGCTATGGATTTAAACGCAATAAAAACGGCATTGTAGAAATTGTTTCCGATAAGGCTGAAATAGTACAGCAGATATTTTCTCTGTATTTAGCAGGAAATAGTTTGGAAAACATTCAAGGCTATTTGTCTGAAAAGAAAATTCCTTCTCCATCCGGAAAACAAAAATGGAGCCGCGATGTTCTGAATAAATTACTCAACAATTTCAAATATTCATTCGGGATAATAGATTACGATATATTTGTTGCTGTCGAAGGGTTGAAAGAAAGCAATTGCCGAAACTCGAATTGCACGATAAAGGATGAGGTTACATGGGACGAGCAACCAAAACAGAACTGGAATGGGCTTACCTTATAACGAGGGAAGAATTCTTGCGGCGTGTAAATGCAAGGGTAGAACTTCCCGTTGAAGAATGGATTAATATTCGTGATTATTTGTTTGATCAAATAATCAGTAATGAGGCGCCAATTTATGAGACAAAGATGAACAGCTTTCTTGAAAAGACAGTTGTCAAGTATTTGCACCCGGAGGATGATTTCTTATCTTTAACCGATATTGCAAGAAAATTTGATTCGGAAAATCCGAACTATCTAATTCAAAGTTGGTTGCGCAGCAGAAATACCATTGAATTTTTAGGTGAATGGGAACGAAATAATAATCCAGACTTTAACGAATCTGCATTTCAACAATTGTTGATAGATGCTCGATCGCCCTCATATACGCTGACACCTAAAAAATGGATTGAGTCTGTCAATGCAATTGGTCTAACTTCAAAGCGAGGAAAAAACGGCGGCACAATGGCACATCCGTTTATTGCCTGCGATTTTGAAATGTGGAATGATATGCAGTTTCGGTATGAGGTGCTGAAGTATTTTATGAGTTCAAGAGTTGAAACGGACGATTAGGAATGAAGATTGTTATGCGTATTAATGTTTAATAACTATAACTTAAAGATTAAAGTAAACAGAAAACCTTATTTTGTGGATAAACGATGACAATGATAGGGATAATGGTGGAGGATGTTGTATGTCTAAAGATAATAGCAATTTTTTAAGCATAAAAAAATTTGGTCGGAAGTCAAAGATGAACTTCTCGGCTGTTATATGGTTCCATATTTTAATAAGATACTGTCAATGGGCAATCCAATCCTATATGTGGATTGTTTTGCAGGCAAAGGAAAGTTTGATGATGGAAAGCTGGGCTCTCCACTAACGGCCTTACAAAGTTTAGATAAAAGCATTGAGGTATATCACGGATGCCATCCGATGCCTACAGTCGACATGAAGTTCATCGAACTGAATCATTATCAAGATCTAGATGCCAATATTCCCGCTCAGCATCGCGGTCGTTGCGAAGTTATTGGAGGTAAGTTTGAAGATCACATAAAGCCTATTCTTCAAAATGCATTGGCAGTAAATCGCACATTAAATGTTTTTCTTTATGTTGATCCATACGGAGTAAAAGTCCTAAATGCAAATTTATTTGACTCCTTGGCAGTTACTTTCAACACTGCCGAATTATTGATAAACCTAAACTCCTTTGGTTTTATTCGTGAGGCTTGTAGGGTTAAGAAGGTTACCTTCCGCGAGAAGGAGGAGGAAATTTTTAGTGACCTCGAAGAGTATGACAGTTCTGTTTTGAACTCTATTCAAGAATTAAATGATATTGCTGGCGGAGACTATTGGCAAGCAGTTATTGATGCATATAGCACAGGAAGTATTGACTGCTATGAGGCAGAAAAGGAATTCTCACAACAGTATAAAAAGCGCTTGCGAAGAAACTATGCATATGTTTTGGATATGCCGATTCGTTTGAAAGCTGGTCAGCATCCAAAGTATCGAATGGTTCATGCTACGAACCACCCGGACGGTTGTATGTTAATGGCTGATAACATTGCCAAACGTACAGACCGATTGGTTATTGAAATCCAGAATGCTGGGCAATTAACCTTTATGCCACAGACGGCTGAAAACGAGATGGTCAGCGAAGATATTTTGATGACTCGGGTCAAATCATTGCTTGAAGTCACTCCTAGGCCTATACGTTTAAACAAGTTCTTAGCTGAGTTCTATAATGAGTACGGTGTGCTCTGCGATGTTGCACGGTTAAGCAGTGGTCGTAGCGGTTCTGTTTTAAAGACACTCGAAAAGGATGGTTACATAGATGTACAGCGCATACCGGCTTTTACTGATAAAGGAAAACCCTCAACGTTTTGGCAAGAAGGTAAGGGTAAAACTATCTCACTATGGAAAAGGAGCTAAAAATTATGGATACTATAACGCGAAAATCTATGCTTTACAAAACGGGCGTGGAATATGGAGATTATACGATGAATCACGTGTTAGGGTGTTCACATGGTTGCCTTTATCCTTGCTACGCTTTTCTCATGGCCAAAAGATTTGGCAAGGCGGCAAATTATGAAGAGTGGTGTAAGCCTAAACTTGTGAGCAATACTCTTGAAATCCTTGACCGTGAAATACCTCGGCTCAAATCCAAGATTGAGTCTGTTCAGCTATGCTTTACTACTGACCCATTTATGTACGGATACGATGAAATCAAGAAAATGAGTATGGCTGCGATAAGGAAACTCAATACTGCTGGAATTCGTTGTACTGTTCTCACTAAGGGAATCTTGCCCATTGAATTAGCAGAATTATCGGCTGATAATGAATATGGAATAACACTTATATCGCTTAATGAAGACTATCGAAAACGAAACGAACCCGGTGCTTCGCCCTATTCCGAACGAATTGCGGCTCTTAAAGCTCTTTACGCTAAAGGGTGTAAAACATGGGTAAGTATCGAACCGTACCCCACTCCAAACCTGATACAGCAGGACTTAATAGAAATTCTAAATACTGTATCGTTTGCAAAACGTATTATATTTGGTCGGACAAACTATAGCAAGGATGTATCAGCTTTTACGAAGCACAGATCATTTTATAATGAACAGGCTGAAACCGTAGTTCGATTTTGTAGAGAGCACAACATTGATTACCATATAAAGAATGGAACGATAACTTAAAAAATAAAGAATCAATTGGAAGATACTCTCTGTATTTAATTTCAGGAGTTCAACTCCCACCGCCGAAATACCGAAAATATCTTTTTTATAGTCCTTAAACAGAATAGTATCAAAAGAGGTCGATCGCCATCGTGCGATCGACCTCTTTTGATACTATAGCCCCTTACTTACAAAACTAAAAGAGCCTGCCCGCGGATCGAAGCAGTTACGCTGTTCTTATGTTGGGATGGTGGCCATGCTCATACGAAACGCAAATTCCGGCCTCCCAGAGAAAACCGGGAGGCCGGAATCCTTTGCAATGGGTATAATTGAGACATACCCGGTTATCCGAAGAAAGATACCGGCAACACAGCGGGACGGACTATGTTGCCGGATTGGAGGAAAGTGTTACCAACCAATAGGTATCGAAGGTATCCATCTCACCCGTAATGGCGCCGTCCCCGGTCCGGGACCAAGCAATGGACGGGACCCCCTCCCCCATGTAGGGACATTCTGCCGTAACACCCCTGACCGCGAAGCCGGCCGGCGGGATAAACGAAAAGGAAAGCCCTTCGGCCTCTTCCTTTTTCGTTGATCGTACGGATCCGGCGCCTACAATTCCCGGCGGATATTGTACAGGGAATTGAGAACCAGCCAGTTCTGCGGAAAATATTTCATCACGTTCCAGTAGCTAACGCCCCGTGTTCCATACTCCTGCGAAAGCCGCAGCTTGGCCTGTACGC
>CAUGOD010000036.1 GCA_959601025.1 uncultured Oscillospiraceae bacterium | reverse complement strand
TAGCCCCTTTTAGGGGCTGTGCAAGCCACCGGTTCTACCGGTGGTCTTGACTATCTTTATCTTGTTGATATCGAGGAATTGCTGATGAACAATCCGCTGTATTGCTCTACGGGAGCCTTCACCGGCAGGGTGAACGGCCGGAATCCCCGGCTGGCGTTGGAGGCGGCGCCGGCTCTCCGGTGCGACGGGCTGGAGGTCATGGTTTACGAGGAATGGTACGGCTGTCTGGATGAAATCGCCGCGCTGTACGGCCTGCGTGGGGAACACGGTCTGTCCTGTCCCGTCGTCCACGCCGATAAGGCGATCGGCGACTGGATGAGTGATCCCTCCGCCGGGGCCGGGGAGGAAACTCGCCGGCGCTTTACAGAGAATTGCCGCTTTGCTCGCCGGCTCGGCGCGGAAAAGATCGTCTGCCATATCTGGGGACGGCCGGAATCCGACGCGTATATGGAGACGATCAGCGACCGCTGCGGGACGCTGCTCTCCGTTTCAGAGGAATACGGGCTGGTTCTGGCTGTGGAAAATTGCGTGTGCGTTTATGGCAGCCCCCTGCGGCATCTGGAGGAACTCGCCGCGCGGTATCCGTCGCTTGGAATTACGCTGGATACCCGCCCCGCCCAGTTTCATCGGGAGCTGCCGGCGTTTCTGGAGAGCGGGCTGTTCCGCTCGGGGCAGGTGCGCCACATCCATATCGGGGACTATGCGGGCGGCTATCGGGAATGGGATCGGCTGTATCCCATCCCGCACCCCGGGGAGGGAACGGTGGATTTTCCCGCCTTTTTTTCCGGCCTGATCCGCGCCGGCTATACCGGCTCGATCACACTGGAATCCCCCTGTATCCGGCCGGACGGGGTGGATACACAGACGCTGAACCGGGATATGGACGCCATCCGCGCCTTTTGGGCCGCGGCGGAGTAAATCCGGCGCCGCCGGATTCCCTATATCCATTGGCTTCGGGAGTTGTAGGGGAGCTGGCTTGGCCAGGTTTCCAGAATCTCCGTATACCGCTGGTAAGCGCGGCTGACCGCCGTTTCCCAGGACAGGTAGACATGCTTCCCGGCATTGGCGCCCACCTCGTGGATATGCTCCCGGCTCTGGCAGGCGTCCAGCAATACCCGGCCGCAGGATTCGGCGTTTTCCTCGGCGAGGAAGCCGGAGTAATCGTGCTCCACCCCTTCGGAGGCGCAGCTTCCCCGCACCAGGAGGGTGGGGCAGTCGCAGGCGGCGGCTTCCTTCACCACAATGCCCGAGGTGTCGTAGGTGGAGGGGAAGAGAAACATATCCGCCATACTATAGAATACCCGGAGGGATTCGCGGTCGTAGATCGGCCCGGTGAAGGTGGCTTCCCGCTCCAGCCCGATCTCCGCGGCGTATTTCCGGATATCCGGCGCGTCAAAGCCGTCGCCGACCAGGAAAGCCCGCAGCGGTACGCCGTGCGCTTTCAGGTATTTCAGGGAGTCCAATATCAGACGGACGTTTTTATACCACATCATCCGTCCAACGAAAAGGAACACGAACTCGTCGTCCTTTACACCATATTTTTCCCGCAGCTCCCCGACCTTGTCGGGGGCGGCCTTGCCGTAGGCAAAGTCGGTGCCGTTTTCCATCACGCGGTAGCCGCCGCGGTAGCCGATATTCCGCAGCGCCTTGCCGCAGCCCTCGGTCACGACCCACACCTCGTCCACGGCGTTGATGTTCTCCAGCACAAAGCGGAGCGCGATTTTCTGAAACCCGGCCAGCTTTACCCGTTTGGCGATATCGATGTCAAATTTGGTGTGATAGGTGAAAACTACCGGCGCTTTGGGCTTATGGTTGATGTTTTTCACCAGTACCGAGGAGGCGAATGGCGCGTGAATGTGCATCAGGTCGAATTTCTTGCTCCGCAGTTTGATCAGCGTTTCAATGTCAAAGGGGTTCCCCGCCCGGTAGCCGATTCGCTTGTCCAGAGGAACGGACCGATACCGAAACACCTCAAAAGGATAATTGTCGACCACGTCTTTATATTTTGGGGTTACGACGGTCACGTCGCAAAATTTTTCCTGCATGACGCCGGCATAGTTTTTCACGGCCTGGGCAACGCCGTCGATAGTCGGCGGAAAGGAATCGTTGAATTGGCCAATCTTTAATCTGCTCATGCTTACCATGCCTTCCTTGTCTCGTTCCGGTGTATGATTCCATTGTACACTCTGCCTCCCGTCGTTTCAAGGCGCAATTATGAAGTTCTTCATAAGATTCGTGGAAAATCCGGAAAACGGCGCGGGTAAAATCCTGTTCCCAATCGCCCGCTTTGTTTCCTCCTATACTTTCGGACCAAAGTTTTATCTGCAGCGGGAAGAAAATGAAAAAGTATATTTATTCTTTTCTTGAAATGCAGTATAATAGATGTCGTATAAGCCCCATGCCCCAGAGAAAAACGGCCTTTCCGGCCGAATGAGTAAACGAGGAGAGGAACGTCCGCTATGGCGAAAGGATTCACCGTATCTCTTGAGGATATGATCAAGGAAACCGGACTGGAAACCGTGTATATGCCGGTTAAACCCGGCGAAATTCTGATTTCATCCAGCGACGTTAATCGTCCGGGGCTCCAGCTCGGCGGGTATTTCGATTATTTCGACAGCGACCGGGTACAGGTGCTGGGAAAAAGCGAGGCCGGCTATCTGGAGGACCTAGACGCCGAAGTGCGGGCCTCCCGCGTGGATGATTTTGTTTCCCGCCGCCCGCCGGCCGTGATTGTTTCCCGAAATCTGGACGTGATCCCCGAGCTGAAGGACAGCTGTATCAAATACAGCGTGCCGCTGCTCCGTACGGGGGAGACGACGTCCAGCTTCATGGCGACCCTGATCGCTTATCTGAACGTACAGCTCGCTCCCCGCATCACCCGCCACGGCGTTTTTGTCGAGGTATACGGCGAGGGCATCCTCCTGATCGGAGACAGCGGCGTCGGGAAAAGCGAAACAGCGATCGAGCTGATCAAGCGCGGCCATCGGCTGATCGCGGACGACGCGGTGGAGATTCGCCGCGTGTCCTCCAAAACGCTGGTCGGCTCCGCGCCGGAGAATATCCGGCATTTTATCGAGCTGCGGGGTATCGGAATCGTCAACGCCCGCCGGATTTTCGGCATGGGCGCGGTTAAGATGACCGAAAAGATCGACATCGTGATCCAGCTGGAGCAATGGGATTCCGAGAAGGTGTACGACCGGATGGGGCTGGACAACGAATACGCCGAAATTCTGAACATCACCGTCCCGATGCTGACCATCCCGGTTAAGCCCGGACGGAACCTGGCCATCATCATCGAGGTTGCGGCGATGAACAACCGGCAGAAGAAAATGGGATACAACGCCGCGCAGGAGTTGATGCACAACCTGGGGATGGACGCCGAAGCGCCCGCGTCCCCAGAGGTGCAGCTGGAATGGAACCGTTTCTGATCCCGGAAAATCCCGGTCAACGCGTGTTCCGACCGTCGAGCGCGTTCGCTCTGTAGAATATCTTATCAGGAAAGGAATTCTGTTATGAAATATCGTATCGGCATCGACCTCGGAGGAACCAATATCAAGGCGGGCGTGGTAGACGAGGACTATCGTATCGTCGGCACCGCTCACTGCAAAACCGCCATGCCTCGCCCGGCGGAGGCGATCCTCTCCGACATGGCGCGGATGGCCCGCGAGGCGGTGGAGAAGGCAGGGCTGACCATGGACGACGTGCTCTCCGTCGGGGTGGGGAGCCCCGGCACCGCCAACCCGGTCAGCGGCGTGGTGGAGTATTCCTGCAATCTGGATTTCGAGAAGGTTCCGGTCTGCGCGGAGCTGGAAAAGCTGCTATCGAAACCTGTCTATCTTGAAAACGACGCGAACGCCGCCGCTTTCGGCGAAGCGCTGGCCGGGGCGGCGAAGGGCTCGAAAAGCTGCGTCTGCATCACGCTGGGCACCGGCGTGGGCGGCGGCATCATTATCGACGGGAAAATTTACGGCGGCTTCAACTTCGCCGGCGCGGAGCTGGGGCACATCGTCATCATGGTGGATGGGGAGCCCTGCGCCTGCGGCCGCCGCGGCTGCTGGGAGTCGTACGCTTCGGCCACCGCGCTGGTCCGGCAGACCCGTCGCGCCATGGAGGAGAACCCGGACAGCAAAATGTGGGAGATCGCCGGGAGTCTCGACAATGTGGACGGCCGGACCGCCTTCGACGGTATGCGGGCCGACGATCCCGTCGCCAGGGAAGTGGTTAAGAAGTATATCCAATACATCGCCTGTGGCCTTGTCAATGTAATCAATATTTTCCAGCCGGAGGTTCTTTGCATCGGCGGCGGTATCTGCAAGGAGGGGGACGCGCTGCTCCGCCCGATTGAGGAGTATATCAAGGCGGAACGCTACAGCAAATTTAGCTTAAATCAGACCCGTCTGTGCGTGGCTACGCTGGGAAACGACGCCGGGATCATCGGCGCGGCCTTCCTGGATCGGTCGGGCGTAAAGGAACGGAAGCTCGAGGCCTGAGCCGTCCGAAAAAAGCGGCCGGCGGCGTCTAATTACGGACGTCCTGCCGTATACTTATGAAAGAATGCTCTGGCAGGATTGGCTCTGTAAGAGCGGACTCTTTAAGGGACGGAGGAGACGATTTGCGGCTTACCGAACTGGTAAAAAGCTGCCGCGCTTTGGGCTGCGCGGCGGAGGAGCAGGCCTCGATGGCGCAATACACCTCTTTTAAGATCGGCGGACCGGCCGACCTTCTGGTGACCGCGCCGGACGCCGCCGCGGTTTCCGGTGTGCTGGAGGCCTGCCGCCGGCAGGAAATCCCGGTTCTGTTTCTGGGCAACGGCACCAATATGCTGGTCAGCGACGACGGTATACGGGGCGTTGTCCTGCGGCTTGCCGGCGGATCGGCGGGGTCGATCCTGCGGCGGGAGGAAACGCTGGTCTGTCCGGCCGGCCTGCCGCTGAAGCAGCTCTGCCGTTTCGCGCGGGAGCAGGGGCTTGCGGGGCTGGAATTCGCTTACGGCATTCCCGGTACGGTCGGCGGCGCAGTCTTTATGAACGCGGGCGCTTACGGCGGTCAGATGGAGGACGTCCTGCTCTGGGCCGAAGCGCTTTATCCGGACGGGAACGTAAGGAAAATCACGAAGGACGATATGGCGCTGGGCTACCGGCACAGCGTGTTCATGGAGAAAAAGGCGGTGGTGGTATCCGCCGCCGTGCGGCTGACGCCGGACGCTCCTGACAGGGTGAACGCCCGGATGGAGGAATTCCTTCGCCGCCGCCGGGAAAAGCAGCCGCTCGAATACCCAAGCGCGGGCAGCTTTTTCAAGCGGCCGGAAGGGTATTACGCCGGCGCGCTGATCGAAAGCAGCGGTCTGAAGGGCTTTGCGGTCGGCGGCGCGCAGGTGAGTGAAAAGCACGCGGGCTTTGTCGTCAACCGCGGCGGGGCCACCTGCGCGCAGGTGCGGGAGCTGGCCCGGCAGGTGCAGGAACGGGTATTTCGCGACCACGGCGTGACGTTGGAGCCGGAGGTTCGTTTCATCGGATAGCGGCCGCGCCGCTTTCGAGACGCGGCCGCAGGAAAGGAATCGGCATGATCATGGAATTTATCATTGTGACCGGCCTGTCCGGCGCGGGAAAATCCCGGGCGATCACCGCGCTGGAGGATATCGGCTTTTACTGCGTGGATAATATGCCGCCGAAGCTTCTGCCGAAGTTCGCGGAGCTCTGCGTCCAGTCGGAGGATCGCCTCTCCCGCGTGGCGATGGTGGTGGACGTGCGGGGCGGCCAGATGTTCGACGACCTGTTCGACGGCCTGCAGGAGCTGCGCCGGATGGGGATCGACTATAAAATTCTCTTTCTGGAGTGCGACGATCAGGTGCTCGCCCGGCGGTATAAGGAAACCCGCCGCCAGCATCCGCTGATCGGCGAGGGCGTCGGCACCGTCTATCAGGCGATCGGGATCGAGCGGCAGCTTCTGAAGCCCCTGCTCGACCGCACCGATTACCTGATCGACACCACTCACCTCTCTTCCGCCCAGCTCAAGGAACGGGTGAGCGACCTTTTCCTGGGCGATCATTCCAATGCGATGCTGGTGCAGTGCATGTCCTTCGGCTTCAAATACGGCTATCCGGCGGAAGCGGATCTGATGTTCGACGTCCGCTGTCTGCCGAACCCCTTCTACGAGCCGGAACTTAAACACAAAACCGGACTGGACGCGGATGTACGGGACTATGTGCGGGAAAACGATGCGACCCGCGGCTTTGAAAAGCATCTGTATTCCCTGGTGGATTACCTTCTTCCGCTTTATGCCGACGAGGGCAAAAGCCAGCTGGTGATCGCCATTGGCTGCACAGGGGGCAAGCACCGTTCGGTGGCGCTGGCCGAGGCGCTGGCCGGTCACATCCGGACCGGCGGAGGCCGCGTGGCGGTCAATCACCGGGATATCGGAAAGCTGTAAAGACGGTCGATTGGTTAAGGAATAGGATAACCGGCGGGAGGAAACTCCCGCCGGTTTTGAAAGGAGAGGAACACCGTGTCCTTTTCGTCCGAGGTAAAGGACGAGCTGTCCCGGCTCGTCCCGGAAAATGCCTGCTGCCGGGCGGCGCAGGCCTACGGGCTTGCCGAATGCGGCCACGCCTTTACGCCGTCCGCCGTGTCGCTCCAGACGGAAAATCCCCAGGTGGCCGACGCTTACCGCGCTCTGCTGTCGGAGGTGTGCCGCCTTGACCCGGACGACTGGCAGGACACGCCGCGGCAAAGCGGGGTGCATATTGTCGCCGTCGCAAACAAGCCGGCCCGTCTTCGGGCGCTCGGTCGGTTCGGACATGTGGAGGGGGAGACGTTTCTTCGTCTGAACCGCGCCAACCTGGACTGCGAGGGATGTCCGGCGGCCTATCTGCGAGGGGCATTCCTCGCCTGCGGCACGGTTACCAACCCAAGCGCCGACTATCATATGGAGTTCAGTATTCCGCAATATCACCTCAGCCGGGACCTGCTGGCGCTGATGCAGGAGCTGGGCTTTCGCGCCCGGCTGGCGCGGCGAAAGGGAAGCAACATCGTCTATCTCAAGGAAAGCGAGCAGATCGAGGACGCGCTGACCCTGATGGGGGCGACCGGCGCTTCCCTTCAACTGATGAATGTAAAAATTGTCAAGGATATCCGCAACACCGCCAACCGGATCGCTAACTGCGAGAGTGCGAACATCGACAAAACGGTGGCCGCCTCCCTCGCGCAGGTGGAGGCGATCCGCCGGATCGAGGAGAAGCAGGGGCTGGACGGCCTGCCGGAGGAGCTGCGGGAGCTGGCCCATCTGCGGCTGGAAAACCCGGAAATGTCCCTGCGGGAGCTGGGAGAGCTCCTTGCCGAACCGCTCAGCCGGTCCGGCGTCAATCACCGTCTGCGGCGGATCGTGGAATTCGCGCAGGAATTATAAGCGCGTCGAATTGAACCACAAGCCGGATACAGGCGGCATAGCGGATATAAGAAAGGAGGCGTCTTCTATGGCGGGCTTCGTTCATTTGCATGTTCACAGCGAGTACAGCCTGCTGGACGGCGCCTGCCGGATTGAAGGTCTGGTTTCCCGCGCCAAAGCGCTGGGGCAGGACGCCGTGGCGATCACCGACCACGGGGTGATGTACGGCGCGATCGAATTTTATAAGGCGGCGAAAAAGGCGGGGATCAAGCCGATCATCGGCTGCGAGGTGTATGTCGCGGCCCGTACCCGGTTCGACAAGGTGCACGAGCTGGATGGGGAACACGCCCACCTCGTCCTGCTGTGTAAGAACGAGACGGGGTACCGGAACCTGATCAAGCTGGTGTCCGCCGGCTGGACGGAGGGCTTTTATTCCCGTCCCCGGGTGGATCATGAGCTGCTGGAGCAGTACCACGAGGGGCTGATCTGCCTGTCCGCCTGCCTGGCGGGGGAGATTCCCCGCGCACTGCTGCGGGGCGAGCTGGACAGAGCGAAGGAAACCGCGCTGTGGTACGACGCCCTGTTCGGGCGGGGAAATTATTATCTGGAAATTCAGGACCACGGCCTCAGCGAGCAGAAAAGCGTGAATCCGCACATCATCCGCATGGCGCGGGAGACCGGTATTCCGCTGGTCTGTACCAACGACGCCCATTATCTGGCCAGGGAAGACGCCCGGGTGCAGCGGGTGCTTCTCTGCATCCAGACCAATACTACGGTGGACGAGCCCTCCAAGATGGCGTTTGAGACGGAGGAGTTCTATCTCAAATCGGAGGGGGAGATGCGCTCGCTTTTTCCCGCCGTTCCGGAAGCGTTCGACAACACGGTGAAGATTGCGGAGCAGTGTAACCTGGAGTTCGAGTTCGGCCACACCCAGCTCCCGGAATTCCATCCGCCGAATGGGGAGGACAGCGTTTCTTACTTCCGCCGGCAGTGCCGCGAGGGGCTTCATCGCCTTTACGGGGAGCATCCCGATCCCGCTGTGGAGGAACGGCTGGAATATGAGCTGGACACCATCGAGCAGATGGGGTATGTGGATTATTACCTGATCGTCAACGATTTCGTACAGTACGCCAAAAGCCACGATATCCCGGTCGGACCGGGCCGTGGCTCCGGTGCGGCGAGTCTCTGCGCCTACTGCATCGGGATTACCGGCATCGACCCGATCAAATACAACCTCCTGTTCGAGCGCTTCCTGAATCCGGAGCGGGTGAGCATGCCCGACTTCGATATTGATTTCTGCAACGAGAAGCGGCAGCAGGTGATTGATTACGTCATCGGCAAATATGGGGCCGATCATGTGGCCCAGATCGTCACCTTCGGCACCATGGCTGCCCGGGCCGCCATCCGGGATGTGGCCCGGGCCCTTGGACTTCCGTATGCGACGGCCGACCAGACCGCCAAGCTGGTGCCCTGGGAACTGAAAATGACGCTGGACAAGGCGCTATCCCAGTCCAAACAGCTGCGGGAGCTGTATGAAACCAACCCGCAGGTTCGTGAGCTGATCGATACGGCAAAAAAGGTGGAGGGGATGCCTCGTCACGCCTCCACCCATGCGGCCGGGGTGGTCATCACGGCGCGGCCGGTCAGCGATTACGTCCCGCTCTGCCTGAACGGCGACCTCGTCGCCACCCAGTATACCATGACGGTGCTGGAGGAGCTTGGGCTGCTGAAAATGGACTTTCTCGGCCTGCGCAACCTGACCATCATCGACGACGCCCAGACCATGATCCGGCGGAAAAGGCCGGATTTTGATATCCGGAGCATTTCGATGGATGAGCCGGCGGTCTTTGAGATGATGACGCTGGGGAACACCGAAGGGGTGTTCCAGTTCGAATCCGCCGGGATGAAGCGGGTGCTGGGGAACCTCATGCCGGATTGCTTTGAGGACCTGATCGCCGTTATCGCGCTTTACCGGCCGGGACCGATGGAATCCATCCCGCGGTATATCAACAACCGCCATCATCCGGAGCAGGTGCGGTATCGGCATCCCAAGCTGGCCCCGATCCTCGACGTTACCTATGGCTGCATCGTGTATCAGGAGCAGGTGATGCAGATTTTCCGGGAGCTGGCCGGCTACTCCCTCGGCCGGGCGGATATCGTCCGCCGCGCCATGTCCAAGAAAAAGCACGACGTGATGGAGCGGGAGCACGATATCTTTATCCACGGCCTGACCCGGGAGGACGGGACAGTGGAGGTGGAAGGCTGTCTGCGCCGGGGCGTGCCCGCCGATGTGGCGGAGGCCGTTTTCGGGGAGATGTCCTCCTTTGCTTCCTATGCGTTCAACAAGGCCCACGCCGCCGCTTACGCAATGGTGGCCTACCAGACGGCGTGGCTGAAATGCTTCTACCCGCAGGAGTATATGGCCGCTCTGCTGACCAGCGTCCTGGAAGGCAGCGGCAAAGTCGCCGCCTATATCGCCGAGTGCGGTCGGCTGGGACTCGCCGTGCTGCCCCCGACGGTCAATGAAAGTCAGACCGGCTTCACCGTAGCGGAGGGGAAGGGAATCCGCTTCGGCCTGCTGGCAATCAAGAACCTGGGCCGCGGCCTGATCGCAGAGCTGATCCGGGAACGGGAGGAAAACGGGCCGTACCGCAGCTTTTATTCCTTCTGCGAACGGCTTTCCACCCGCCGGGAGTTCAACCGCCGCGCGCTGGAAAGCCTGGTCCGCTGCGGCGCGCTGGATGGACTGGGGGCCAACCGGCGCCAGATGATGGAGGCGATTGAGCCGTTCCTCGGTATGTTGGAGGAGCAGAACCGGCGAAGCCTGTCCGGGCAGATGGGCTTTTTCGATTCGCCGGAGGATGCAGGGTATGGGGAACCGGCCCTGCCCGATTTGCCGGAGTTCCCGTACGCGGAGCTCCTGGCGATGGAAAAGGAGATCACCGGCCTGTATATCACCGGCCATCCCCTGCAGCCTTATGCGGAGATGTACGGACGGGTCCGCGCGGCCCGGATCGACCAGATTCTCATCTCGGCAGAGGAGGGGGGCGGCGACTACCGGGACGGCGAAACGGTGACGCTGCTCGGCATGGTCGGCGCGGTGCGGCAGAAAACCACCCGCAGCAACACCACCATGGCCTACGTTACGCTGGAGGACCTGTACGGGTCGATGGAACTACTGGTCTTTCCTCGGGTGCTGTCGGCCAATATCGGCCTTCTGAAGCCGGGAAACGTCCTGCTGGTCCGCGGACGGCTGAGTATGCGTGAGGACGAGGAGCCGAAGCTCCTGGCCGATGCTTTTGAGACGGCGCCGGAACCGGGAGCGCCGCTGCCGCCCGGCTTCACGCAGCCTGCGCGTCGGACGGAAAGGGCGGAAAATCCGTCCTCGCCGCCCGCGCTCGCCGAAAAGAAAACGACGGCTCCGCCAGGGCTGTACCTGCGCGTCTCCTCGAAGGGAGGGGCGGACTACAAGCGCGCCTGCCTGGTGACCGGGATTTTCGACGGCCCGGCACCGCTCTATTTCCGGTTCCGCGACAGCGGGAAACTCCTGCGCGCGCCCCTGTCGATGGGAGTGTGGCCTAACGAGGTCATGCTTCGCGAGCTTCGCCGTATCCTGGGGGAAGAGAACGTAGCCATGGTGGAATAGGGACGCGGCGGCAGAGGTGAAGGCAAGCTCTCCTTCCGGCATGGAGCACGGCTGCGCCGGCGAGTCTGCGGAAAACGCCGGAAAGGAAAGAATACGGGAAACGCTATTCCTCTCTTCGTTTGCCGCTTTTCTATACAAATACAAGAGCTGAAATGGAGAGATATCTATATAAGAAAGCCCTTGATATATTCTTGTCAAATAGTGTATAATACGGGATGTTGAAGATGAAAACCGGCCGTTTTTTCCAACCGGCCTGTTTTTAAAAATAAGGAGTGAATTTCGATGTCCGTCAAGAGAATTGCCGTGCTGACCAGCGGCGGCGACGCCCCCGGCATGAACGCCGCTGTCCGTTCGGTCGCCCGTACGGCGCTAAGCAAAGGCGTAGAGGTATTCGGCGTCTACCGCGGCTATAATGGCCTGATCAGTGGGGATATTTTCCCCATGAATCTGCGCAGCGTTTCGGATATCATTCATCGCGGCGGAACCATGCTGTATACCGCGCGCAGCCCCGAATTCTGCACCGAAGAGGGAATGCAGAAGGCGATTCAGACCTGCCGGGAGAACGGGATTGAAGGCGTGGTTGTTATCGGCGGCGACGGCTCCTTCCGCGGCGCGCAGGATCTGACCCGGCGCGGGCTGCCCTGCATTGGCATCCCCGGCACCATCGATAACGATATCTCCTGCTGCGAATATACCATCGGCTACGACACCGCCATGAACACCTGTATGGAGATGGTCGATAAGCTCCGCGACACCGCGCAGTCTCACGACCGCTGCAGCGTGGTGGAGGTGATGGGCCGCCGCGCCGGATATCTGGCCCTGAACGTCGGCATCGCCGTGGGGGCGACCAGCATTATTGTGCCGGAGGTTCCCTATGATTTTGAGCGGGATATCATCAAACGGATGGAAGCGACCTTCTCCACCGGTAAAAAGCACTTCATCATTGTGGTCGCGGAAGGCGTCGGCCATGTGATTGATATGGCGGAACAGATTGAGAAGCGCACAGGGATCGAAAGCCGCGCCACCATCCTTGGCCATGTGCAGCGCGGCGGCTCGCCGACGCTGCGGGATCGCGTGCTGGCCAGCCAGATGGGCTACTTTGCGGTCGAACTGCTGCTGGAAGGCAAGAGCAACCGCGTTGTGGCGATCCAGAGCGATAAGATCGTCGATTTCGATATCGAGGAAGCCCTGCAGATGAAAAAACCGTTTGATTTCGAAATGTTCAATATGGCGCATCAGATTTCGATCTGAGCCGCTTGCTATCCCCTGCGAAAAGAAGCTGTCAACGACGGCTTCTTTTTTCTTGCAGGAAACGCCTGTGCGGCTATGTTCCGCCGGAAGAGCTTGCGGAATGGGCGGAATACTGCTATACTTTTGAGGGGTCCTTCGCGTTCAGATGCTTCATTGGCGCGGCAGGTCCGACGGTTTTTTAATTTTTTATAACAAAGGATGAAAATACAATGGCGAACATTCTGGAGGTTACCGGCTCCGGCCGGGAAGGGGAAACGGCGGCCCTGGCCGCGGAGATATGGAACGAGTACTACGCCGAGCTGCTCGGTTCGGCGCAGATCGCCTATATGCTGGACAGGTTCCAGAGCGAGGAGGCGATCCGGCAGGAGGAAGAGGACGGCTACCGTACCTTCTGGATTCTGGAGGACAGCAGCGAAACACCGGCCGGGTACTTTATGATCAGGGAAAACGAGCCGGAAGGGAAGCTGTTTCTGTCCAAGCTGTATGTCCGCACCGCGTCCCGCGGAAAGGGCTTGTCCCGTCCGGTCTTTGACTTACTGAGGCGGCTCGCGCAGGAGGCGGGGCTGCATACGCTTTGGCTGACGGTGAACAAGGGAAACGCCACCCTCGGCCTGTATAAAAAATACGGCCTGCGGATCACCGACAGCGTGGTGACCGATATCGGCGGCGGGTATGTGATGGACGATTATATCATGGAAATGCCGCTTTGACTCCCGAAAGGAAGCGATTGTTCGTGCAGACAATACAGAACAGCCAGCGGGACGAATCCGCAGCGACGGCGACTGCAGCCGCCGTAATCGTGGCGGCGGGCAGCTTTTCCCGGATGGGCGGTATTCCGAAGCAGCGGGCGCCTCTGCTTGGCAGGCCGGTGATCGCGCATACCGTGGCCGCATTCCAGCAGGCGGAATCCATCCGGGAAATCGTGCTGGTAGTCCGTACGGAGGATCGGTCTTTTGCAGAAGAGGTATGCAAGGCAAATAACTTTACGAAGGTAACTGCCATTACATTGGGTGGGAGTACGCGGCAGGAATCGGTCCTGGCAGGAATCGGCTGCGTCTCCGAAAAAGCGGCGTATTACGCTATCCACGACGGCGCGCGTCCGCTGGTATCGCCCTCCGTCATCGACACAGTAGTGGAGGCGGCGAAGCGGTACGGTGCGGCGACGGCCGCCGTGCGGGTCAAGGATACGGTGAAGATCGCGGACGAAGACGGCTTTGTCCGCTCCACACCCGAGCGGAGCGCTCTGTGGAATGTCCAAACCCCGCAGGTCTTTGAGCGGGAGCTGTATCGACGGGCCGTGCGGTTCGCCTCTGAAAAGGGACTTGACTTTACGGACGACTGCCAGCTGGTGGAACAGCTGGGGAGCCGTGTGTATCTGGTCGAGGCGGATTACGCGAATATGAAAATTACCACGCCGGAAGATATCTGCCTGGCGGAAGCGCTTTTGCGCCGAAAGAAGGAGAATGTGCAGTGAGGATCGGACACGGGTATGACGTTCACCGCCTGACGGAAGGACGGCGGCTGATTCTGGGCGGGGTGGAGATTCCCTATGACAAGGGGCTTCTCGGCCATTCGGACGCGGATGTGCTGGCCCACGCCGTATCGGACGCGCTGCTGGGGGCCGCCGCGCTGGGGGATATCGGCGGGATGTTTCCTGATACCGACCCGCGGTACGAGGGGGCGGACAGTCTCCGGCTGCTCAGCGAGGTCATGGAAGCGGTGCGCGCCGCCGGCTGGGAGCTTTCCAATGTGGACGCGACGGTGATTGCACAGGCGCCGAAGCTGAAGCCCTATATCGACACGATGCGGGAGCGGCTGGCCGCCGCCTGTGGGACGGCGCTTTCTCAAATCAGCGTGAAGGCCACCACGGAGGAGCGGCTCGGCTTTACCGGCGCAGGGGAGGGAATCGCCGCCCACGCGGTCTGCCTTCTCCTTCCGCGGCAATAACGCTTAAAAGTAGAAAAAACGCAAAAGGTATACTGCATTTACGGGCGTCGGGACGGCGGGGAATGGAAAGCGGAGATTGCGGAGAGGAATAGAAAATGATGAAACTGATTTCATGGAACGTCAACGGTCTGCGGGCCTGTATGGGAAAAGGCTTCGCGGAGTACTTCTCTGCGGAGGACGCGGATATTTTCTGTTTGCAGGAAACCAAGCTGCAGGAGGGGCAGATCGACTTTGCCCCCGACGGCTATCATGCGTATTGGAACTATGCGGTGAAAAAGGGGTATTCCGGCACGGCGGTCTTTACCCGGCAGGAGCCGCTGCGCGTCCGATACGGGATGGGGAAGGAAGAGCACGATCAGGAGGGACGGCTGATTACGCTGGAATTCCCCTCCTTTACGCTGGTGACGGTGTATACCCCCAACGCCCAGCGCGGCCTGACCCGCCTGAATTACCGTATGGAGTGGGAGGCGGACTTCCGCCGCTACCTGAAAGCGCTGGATGGGGAAAAGCCGGTGATCGTTTGCGGAGACATGAACGTCGCCCATCAGGAAATCGACCTGAAAAATCCCAGGTCCAACCGGGGAAACGCCGGCTTTACCGATGAGGAACGCGCCGCGTTTTCCGCTCTGCTGGACGAAGGCTTCGCCGATACCTTCCGGCGGCTGTATCCGGAAACGACCGGCGCCTACAGCTGGTGGTCTTATATGTACAACGCCCGCGCCAACAACGCGGGGTGGCGGATCGATTATTTTCTGGTTTCCGACCGGCTGATGCCGCTGGTGACCGGGGCAGGGATCGCGGCGGACGTGATGGGTTCCGACCACTGTCCGGTCACGCTGGAGCTGCGGCTGCCCGACGAGCCGTAATATTTATTATAAAGGAGAGCATGCTCATGGATGCTGCGAGAAAAGCCGTGATGAAACGGCAGGTGGAAAAAACGATGGAGAACCTGCGGAAAAACCGGATGGAGGCCTATTATGTGGACACGGCCGCCGAGGTGCCCGCGCAGGTGGAGGCGTTGATGCGGGAAGGAGACGTCGCAGCGGTCGGCGGGTCAATGACCCTGGCGCAGACCGGCGTGCTGGATCTTCTTCGCAGCGGCCGGTATCGTTTCCTGGACCGGTACGCGCCGGGTCTGGACGAGGAACAGGTGCGGCAGATTTTTCTGGAAAGCTTTTCCGCCGACGTGTACCTTGCCTCCGCCAACGCGGTGACCATGAACGGCGAACTGTACAACGTGGACGGCAACAGCAACCGGGTGGCGGCGATCTGCTACGGCCCCCGTTCGGTGATTCTGGTGGTCGGCTGCAACAAGATTGTGCCCGACCTGGACGCCGCCGTCCGGTATGTCAAACAGGTATCCGCCCCGGCGAACGCCGTGCGGCTGCATTGCCCGACCTACTGCGCCGCGGCGGGCTCCTGCCAGGGACTGGGGAAGAACGGCATGACCGACGGTTGCGGAACCGACGCGCGCATCTGCTGCAATTATGTGGTATCCGCCCGCCAGCGGGAAGCCGGGCGGATCAAGGTGATTCTGGTGGGCGAGCCGCTGGGCTATTGACCGGCGGACAATACCATAAGCGTAAGGATGGGATGGCATGGTCCTGTATCTGGTAATCCCCTGTTATAACGAGGAGGCGGTTCTGCCGATCACGGCGGCCGCGGTCCGGGAGAAAATGGAAGCCCTGATCGCCGCCGGGACGATTGGAGCGGACAGCCGCGTCCTGTTTGTGGACGACGGCAGCAAGGACGGCACATGGGCCGGACTGGAACAGCTGACGGGCGAAACGCCGCTTTTCGCTGCGCTGAAGCTCGCCCACAACGTCGGCCACCAGAACGCCCTGCTCGCGGGCCTGATGGAGGCAAAGGAGCATTGCGACGCCGCTGTATCCATGGACGCCGACCTGCAGGACGACATCAATGCCATCGACGGCTTTCTGGCGAAATACGCCGAAGGCTGCGATGTGGTGTATGGGGTTCGGAACAAGCGGGATACGGATACCCGCTTCAAGCGGTCCACCGCGCTGGCGTTTTATCGGCTCATGGGAGCTATGGGGGTGGAAAGCGTTTACAATCACGCGGATTACCGGCTGATGAGCCGGCGCGCGCTGGAGGCCCTCTCCGAATATCGGGAGGTCAACCTCTTCCTCCGGGGAATTGTGCCGCTGATCGGCTACCGGAGCGATTATGTATATTACGACCGGCGCGAGCGGGCGGCGGGTGAGTCGAAATACCCTCTGAAAAAGATGCTCAATTTCGCGGCGGAGGGGATCACCTCCTTCAGCGTCAAGCCGCTGCGGATTATCTCCGCCTTCGGCATCCTTATCGCCTGTCTGAGCGTGTTCGGGCTGCTGTATTCCCTGATTTCCAAGCTGACCGGCAGCGCCGTTTCCGGCTGGACGGCGATCGTCGCCTCCATCTGGCTTCTCGGCGGCATCCAGCTGCTGTGTATCGGGGTGTGCGGGGAATATATTGGAAAGATTTACAGCGAGGTCAAGGCGCGTCCCCGTTATCATGAGGAGCGCCTGATCCTAGCGGAGAAAGCGCCGTCCGGGGAGAACGCCGCGGACGGCGAAGGCCGGAACGAAACAAACACATAGCGGAGCGGGCAGGGACCGGAAAGCGTGGTTCCTGCCCGCCCGTTCTTGTCGGCGTTTTTTGTCCGGATAAAAGCCTGAGAGTTGCAAAACGGCCGGAAACCCGGCGGGAACAGGCGGCAATAAACGAGAAGTTGTATTTTCCGGCGGATTATGCTATACTAAGCGCCGGCGGCGGACGGCGATCCGCGGCGTTTTTGTTTGCGGCGGCCGCGCGGGCCGGGGAAGGAGGGATTCGAACCCTCGTTCCCTATCGCTTAGATATCAGCAGAAGAAAGGGCGCGGGCCGCTTATGAATATCCTGGTGGTTTCCCAGTGCTTTTATCCGGATGATTTCCGCATCAACGATATTGTGGACGCTTTGGTGAAGGAAGGTCATACCGTCCGGGTTCTGACCGGACTGCCGGACTATGCCGCGTCCCGTGTGCCGAAGGAATACCGCTTCTTTCGCCGGCGGCGGGAGACGTGGCACGGCGCGGCAGTAATTCGGGTGCCGACGGTCTCCCGGCGGAGCGGTGTGATCTTCCGTGCGCTCAACTATGTTTCCTTTGTTTTCTGGGGCTGGCTTGCCGCCCGGTTCGGAAAACGGGACGCCGAGGTGGTTTTTTCCTATCAGACCTCGCCGGTGCTTCAGTCCGTTCCGGCCGCCGCGTATCGAAAGCGGACCGGCGCGCCGCTGGTGCTGTACTGCTGTGATCTCTGGCCGGAATCCCTGAAGGCATGGAACGTGGGGGAGGGGCATCCTCTTTTCCGGCTGATGAGCCGTGTCAGCCGCCGCATCTACCGGCAGGCCGATACGCTGGCGATCACCTCCGCGCCCTTCCGGGAATATCTGCGGGAGGTAAACGGCGTGGAGGACGACCGGATCGTCTATCTCCCGCAGCACGCGGAGGACCTGTATGCGGACATCTGCGGCGAATACGAGGAAAACGGCTGTGTGGATTTCCTTTTTGCCGGGAATATCGGCGCGGTGCAGAACGTGGATTGTATCCTCCGCGCCGCGGCGCTGGTGAAGCAAAAGAATCCGGGCTTTTTCCGCGTCCATATCGTGGGGAGCGGCTCGGAGCTGGAGAATTGCCGGAGGCTGGCGGACGAGCTGTTCCTGGGGGATGTCGTGACGTTTCACGGGCGGTTTCCGCAGAGCGAGATGAAACGCTTTTATAAGCTGGCCGACTGCTTCCTCCTGACCCTGAGGGGCGGGGACTTTATCGGGATGACCCTGCCGGCCAAGGCGCAGGGCTATCTCTCCGCCGGCAAACCAATCCTCGCCGCGGCCGACGGCGCGGCGGCCGGTATGATCCGGGAATCCGACTGCGGCGAGGCGGCGCCTGCCGGGGACGCGTCGGGGCTAGCCGCCGCGATGGAACGGGTAATTGCCGACCCCGACGGCTACCGGACGAAGGGGCGGAACGGCCGCCGCTTCTTTGAACAGAATTATACCAAGGAAATTTTTATGGAATCCCTGAACCGACTGCTGCGGGAGGCGAAAAAGACGCCGGAGCGGTAGTGGTAACGAGCCGAAACGTGCCGAAACGAGCTGAAACGGTGAAAATAAACGCGGGGGGAGGCGTGCCCTTTGACCTTTTTTCGGGATCGGCGCTTCCAGCGCGCCCTTTCGGTCGCGCTGATCGTTGCCTATGTGCTTTTTATCTACAGCAATTCCCTTCAAAACGGGTCCGCTTCCTCCGACCGGAGCGGACGGGTGACGGCGCTTGTGCAAAGTCTGCTTTCCTCCCTTGGCTGGGAGGGAACGGTGTCGGAGCATTTTCTTCGGAAGCTCGCGCATTTCGCGGAATACGCCGGGCTGGGCGTGCTGCTGGGGCTTGCGCTGCGGTCGTTTACGCCGCATTTGCTCCGGCAGGCGGGCTTCCCGCTCTTTATCGGCCTCGCGGTGCCTGTGTCGGATGAATTCCTTCAGCTTTTTGTGGAAGGCAGGGCCGGGATGGTGCAGGATGTGGCGCTGGATTTCTTCGGAATGCTGACCGGCCTTGCGCTGACGGTCGCTCTCCTCCTTCTCTCCATCCATCGAAAACGGGGGAATGAAACGGCCGGGGAAGCGGAACGGGAGGACGGCTAATGAAAATTCTGCAAATCAACTCGGTCTGCGGCGTGGGGAGCACCGGCCGGATTGCCGCCGACCTTCACGCTTTCCTGACCGAAAACGGCGAGGAAAGCCGGGTCGCCTTCGGGCGGAGTGAAACGCACGTATCATGCGGGACGCATCGCTGCGACGCGGTCATGCGGATCGGGAATTTATGGGACAATTACCGGCACGTCGCCAAGACGCGACTGCTCGACCGGCACGGCTTCGGCTCCCGGGGGGCTACCCGTCGTTTCCTGCGCGAGGTCGAGGCGTTCGCCCCCGACCTGATCCATCTTCACAACATCCATGGCTATTACCTCCATATCGGGGAGCTGTTCGGATGGCTGAAGCGCGCCGGGAAGCCGGTGGTGTGGACGCTGCACGACTGCTGGCCCTTTACCGGGCACTGCGCCTATTACGATTATGCGGGCTGCTTCCGGTGGGAAAGCGGCTGCCGCCGCTGTCCGCAGAAGAACGCCTACCCGGCCAGCCGGCTTATGGACGCTTCCTCCCGCAATTATGCGGACAAGCGCCGTCTCTTCACCGGGCTGGATCGCCTGACGTTGGTCACGCCTTCCGCCTGGCTGGCGGGGGAGGTCGGCCGTTCTTTCCTGAAGGATTACCCGGTGCGGGTGATCCCGAACGGAATCGATCTGACGGCGTTTCGTCCAGCAGAGGAGAACGACTCTGTGCGGCAGCGGTTTGGTATTGACAGAGAGGCTTGTCTTCTGTTGGGCGTCGCCGGGGTCTGGGAGGCGCGCAAGGGCCTGCCATATTTTCAGCAGCTGCTCGACCGGCTGGGAGAAGGATACCGGCTGATGCTCGTGGGCGTGAACGAAAAGCAAAAGGCCGCCCTGTCCCCCGGGGTGATCGGGATTGGCCGTACCGACAGTGTCGGGGAGCTGGCCTCCCTGTACGGCGCGGCGGATATGCTGGTGAACCCTACCCTCGAGGATAATTTTCCTACCGTCAACCTTGAGGCGCTGGCCTGCGGGACGCCGGTGGTCACCTTCCGTACCGGCGGCAGTATGGAAAGCGTGGACGACGCCACCGGCCGGATTGCGGACAAGGGCGATCCGGAGGGCCTTGCCGCCGCGGTACGCGATGTGAGAATGCGGGGAAAGCCTGCGTTCTCCGCCGCCTGCCGGGAACGGGCGGAACGGCTGTATGACCAGCGGGAGTCCTACGAGCAGTACTATCGCCTGTATCGGGAGCTGTGCGGTAGAACGGGCGGATCGACGGAAGAGTAATCGAAAGGAGAGGTCGCGGATGACCGAAACCGACCGCGAGCTTCGCGCATTGCAGGAGGTGGAGTTGAACCTGCTGCATCAGTTTGACGAGATATGCCAGCGGGAAAACCTCCGTTATTTCCTGCTGGGCGGGTCCGCGCTGGGTGCTGTCCGCCATGGGGGCTTTATCCCGTGGGACGACGACATTGACGTGGGAATGCCCCGCCCGGATTATGAGCGTTTTCTGCGGATCGCGCCGCCGCTGCTGCCCTCCCATCTTTTTTTGCAGGATTACCGCAGCGAGCCGGACTACCTGCTGAGCTTTGCCAAGCTGAGGGATAACCGGACGATGTTCAGGGAGAAGCTGTTTGCCGGGCTGGACATCCATCATGGCGTGTATATGGATATTTTCCCGCTGGACGGCGGCCCGGCCGACAAAGCGGAAGCGGAACGGATGCTGGGGAGGATGAAGCTGTACCGCTTTTCCCTGATCAACCGCCGGACGGACTATATCCGGAAAAAAAGCCTGCCGGCTTCCCTCGCGCTGTCCCTGCTGTCTCCCTTTGTGAGCGCGGATGCCTGCTATCGCCGGATCGACGCGCTCTGCAAGAAATACGAATACGGCGCGGCGCCCTGCGTCGCCAACTGGCATGGGGCGTGGGGGACGAAAGAGGTCGTGCCGAAGGAGCTGTTCGGCGAGGGGGTTCTGACGCCCTTTGAGGATATGATCTGCCCGGTTCCGCAGGACGTGGACGGGTATCTTACCTGCCTGTACGGGGATTATCGGCGGCTGCCGCCGGAGGAAAAACGGGTCAGCCACCATGAGTCGGTGGAAATCCGTCTGCCGTCCCTGGAAAAGCCGCCGAAGGAGGATGTCGATTGAAACGGGTTATCACTTACGGGACCTTTGACCTGCTGCATTATGGGCATATCAATTTACTTCGCCGCGCCCGCGCGCTGGGGGATTACCTCATTGTCGCGCTGTCCACCGATGAATTCAACCACGACAGCAAAAACAAGGTCTGTTATTTCACTTATGAGGAACGAAAGCAGCTGCTGGAATCCATCCGGTACGTTGATTTGGTAATCCCGGAGGAAAACTGGGAGCAGAAGGTGGGGGACGTGCGGGAATACCATGTCGATACCTTCGTCATGGGGGACGACTGGGCTGGAAAATTCGATTTCCTGAAGGAATACTGCGAGGTAGTGTATCTGCCCCGTACGCCGGAGATTTCCACCACCAAAATGAAACAGGACATGCAGGGTATGCAGGGGAAAGTCTGATTTTCCATAGTCGGGACGGCAGGGGAGGAACCACGGATGAAAAAGGTGCTGGAATACCGGATCGGGCGGTCGGGAGACGGCGTGACCCGGTATATCCTCGGCAACTATGCCCGGGTGGACAAGGAAAAAATACACATGGATTTTGTCACGGGGGAACGGGATATTTCCTTTTGCCGGGATTTGATCGAGGACGGCTGCACCGTGTATTCCCTTCCCGCTTCTCCTTTTAAAAATCCCTTTCGCTTTCGCAGAGAGATGAAAAGACTGTGGGAGGGCGGATACGACATCGTGCATTGTCACATGTCCTATTTCCTGAACACCATCCTTTTCCGACAGGCGAAGAAGCACGGGGTTAAGGTAATCCTGCACTCGCACAGCACCCAGCCGGATATCACGAACAAATGGAAACGCCGGCTGTTTACGCTGCTGCATAAGCTGCATTACCGCGCCGCCAGTCGGTACGGCGACGCGTTTGCCGCCTGTTCCACAGCGGCGGCGGACTGGTTGTTCGGCGACGCTGTGGCGAGGGAAAAGGTGCAGATTTTCAACAACGCCATTGACACGGCGCGCTTTGCTTTCGATCCGGTGGTTCGGGAGCGGGTACGGAAGGAATTGGAGTTGGAAAAGGCGTTCGTAGTCGGGCATATCGGCCGCTTCACCTATCAGAAAAATCACGAGTTTCTGCTGCTGTCCTTTGCCTGTCTCCGGAAAAAGCGGCCCGACGCGGTCTTGCTGCTGGTCGGCGGGGGAGACCTGGAGCCGGAGGTTCGCCGTCAGGCGGCGGTGCTCGGCGTTGAGGACGCGTTGCGTTTTCTCGGCCTGCGGGACGACGTGCAGGAGCTGATGCAGGCGATGGACGTGTTTGCCCTGCCATCCCGTTTCGAGGGGCTTGGGTTGGTGCTGATCGAGGCGCAGACGGCGGGGCTTCGGGCGGTCGCTTCCACCGCGGTGCCGCCGGAGGCGAAGGTGACCGAGCTGCTGACCTATCTGCCGCTGGAAAGCGGGCCGGAGATATGGGCGGATGAACTGCTGAAAGCGGCCGACGGCTATGAACGAACCAATCGCCGCCGGCAGATTATGGAGGCCGGCTACGACCTTTCCGGACAGGCGGCGCGGATTGAGCAGCTTTACGAAAGCCTGTAGGGAATCGCACATATGCTCTTACCTGAGAAATGAGGATGCCTTATGCAAACGGTCAAACGCGTTTTCCTTAGCCGGCTGACGGTGAAGCTGCTGACGGTCGTGCTGTTTTTCTTTTTGATTTTTCCGCCGCTCAAGCCGGTGATGGATGGGCTGGTGAAAATCGTCCTTCTGTGGGGAGGGATTCAGCTGCTCGCCGACCTGCTGACAAAGAAGACCTTTCTGCGGGCGAGGAATGTCGGTTGGCTTCTGCTTTTTTTGTTTATGGAAGCGGTGACGATCGCCCTGAATTATTCGACCGGTCTGAAGGATAACCTCTCCCTTTTATGCTATACGGCGGTTGGAATGCTGGTTCTGTACCCAAACGGGGAAGAGCAAAGCCGGGAACAGCTCCTGAGGGAAATGCGGCTGATCGGGTGGGTATACATTCTTCTCTCTGCCGCCGCCTCGCTGGTTTCCCTGCTGACGCTCTGGCTAGGGATTTCCGCAACGATGGAGTATGGAAACGTAACCTATTACATCGGGGTATACGCGGGGCGTCTCTGGGGAGTCTATTCCAATCCGAATTTTCCGGGAGCGCTGCTGGCCGCGGCGCTGGCCCTTCTTCAGATTCCGGTCTGCCGCGCCGCCTCCCGGAATCCTCGTACTCTTCCCGCGCAGTATGCGGCGCTTGCCGTTTGTTTTTTCCTGAATTTCTGGTATCTCGCGCTGGCGCAGTCCCGTGGAAGCCTGGCGGCGCTGCTGGTATTTGTCGCGGTTTTCCTTTTCTTCGTGTTCCGGAAAACGATTTTTGCCCGCTTGCGCCGTTTTACCCTTTCCTGCGCGGCCAGCGCCGTCGCCGCGGTCGGTTCCGCGGCGCTGACGGCGTTGGCCGCGGCGGTGCTTCTTCAGGCGGGAAATGGGCTGGAACAGCTTGGCCGGGAAACGGCTGTCGGAAATTCGGCATCGCTGGCCGCCGCCCGCCCCGCTGTCGTTTCGCTGAATCCCGCTCCTTCGGTAAAAAATCCCTTTCTCTGTGCGGGAAGCTTGGGGCGCGAGGAGGAGCTGGACGCTTCCGACACGATGACCGGCCGCCCGATTCTCTGGAAAATAGGATGGGAGCGGTTTCTGAAAAAGCCGGTTTTTGGTTACGGCAACGTCGGTGCGACCGAGGGTGTGGAGTACCACTGGAGCAGTGTGAAGCACTATCACAATGTGCTTATTCACAGCCTGGTGGCAACCGGTCTGGCTGGTACGCTGCCTTTGATCGTTTTTGCAGCATCCACTCTGATTCTGTTGCTTCGTCAGACGTGGAGAAGCCGGAAAAAATCCCTGGAAGAAACGGGTGTCCATTGTGCGCTGCTGGCCCTGCTGGCGCTGTATCTGGTTCATAACATGATCGAAATGTTTCTTATTTACGCAGTGAGCCTGCCGCATTTTCTGTTTTGGATTTATCTGGGATATATGATTTCCCTGCTGCCCGGAGAGGAGCGGCTTCCGAAAATCGACCGCTGGCTGCGGCGGCTGGCGGACAGGCTTCCCTCTCTGGGAAAGGCCGGAGAAGCGGGGGAGCGGGCGGTATGATGCGGACAAGGAACTCCATTATCAATTCTCTGGCAGGGGCCGGAGGTTACCTGGTCCAGATGTTCAGCAATTTCGTCGTTCGCGCCAAATTCGTCGAATATTTGGGAGACAGTGTACTCGGCGTTAACGCGCTGTTTACCAACATTATTTCCATGCTGGCGCTGGCGGAGCTCGGACTGGGGACCGGCCTGATTTATAAGCTGTACAAGCCGGTTGCCGACCATGACGTACCCCGCATTCAGTCTCTGCTCCGCTTTTACAAGCGGGCGTATATGATTATCGGCGCGGTCATTGCCGCGGCAGGCTTTATCCTGTCCTTTTATGTGTATCTTTTCGACAAGGATCGCACGTTTTCCCGTGGTTATATGGGGCTTACCTTTTTTCTGTTTGTGCTGGATGTGTTGGCCTCCTATCTGTTTGCCAATCAGAAAGCCCTGATCACGGCCGATCAGAAAAATTATATTATCAATATCGCTCACGCCGGTTCGCAGCTGGTCACCTGCCTGCTGCAGATTGTCCTTTTGATTACTACCCAAAGCTTTGTCCTGTATCTTGTCGCGAAAATCGTCTGCCGGGTAGGTGAAGGGCTGGTCATCTCCCAGCGATACCGGAGACTGTATCCGGACATCTCCCTGAAAGAAAGCGAAGCGATCGACCGGGAGGAACGGCGGGATCTTTTCCGGAACATCAACGCGATGCTGTATCACCGGATCGGGTCCTTCAGCCTATCCTCCACTTCCAACATGATTATCACCTACTTCGTCAATCTGGTGACGGTTGGAATCTATTCAAACTACACGCTGATCACCAACACCATCAACAACCTGATTGCGCAGATGTTCCAGGGGGTGACGGCCAGCTTCGGCGACCTGATCCATACCGAAAACACCAAACGCGCTTATGAGAAATTCAATCTGCTGTATTATGTGAATTTCCTGCTGGTATCTTTTTGCACCACCTCGCTTCTTGTGTTGATCGAGCCCTTCATTACCCTTTGGCTGGGGGACCGTTTCCTGTTTGGGAAGGACACGCTTCTGCTGATTCTGCTGTATTTTTACATCTACAGTATGCGGCGGGTTATTTTTATGGCGAGAGACAGCGCGGGGCTGTACCAGCCGGACAGATATATGCCTCTGCTTGAAACCGTAATCAACCTGGGGCTGGCCATTCTTCTGGTGCAGCGCTGGGGCGTCAACGGCGTTCTGATCGCCAACCTGGTAAGTATGCTGCTGATCCCCTTCTGGATTCAGCCGACCATCGTTTACAAGCATATTTTCGGCCGTTCGGTCCGGGCATATTTCGTGCGATACGTGCAGTATTTCCTTGTCACACTGCTGAGCGGCGGTCTTACCTATGGCGTTTGCCAGTTGCTTCCGGCCGAATGGAATCTTTGGCTGTCCCTGTTGGCGAGGGGCGTACTTTGTCTCATTATTCCAAATTTCCTGAATCTTCTCCTCTTTTGCCGCACGGAGGAATTTTGCGCCGTCTGGCGGCTGCTGAAAGGGATGGCCGGTCGTTTTCTGCGGGGGAAAGGGAAGAAACCGCAGGAACGTCGATGAATGATAAAAACGAAACCCAAGATCAGAAAGACGAAAGACAGCCCGAATGATCGAAGGGATTCATCCGAAAAACGAGAGAAAATATATGACGGATTGTGATTGAACATCTGTAAATTGACCAAACTGGTGCGAATAGTCTATACAAAAATGGGAGAATCGACAAAAGAGGCGATTCCTAGTGTATTTTTGCAAAGATTATGGTAAAATTATCAATAACCATGTTTTAGAAATTAAGAAGTTCCGGATGCTTTCGGAATAACGCTATATACGATGTCCGGCGGAGGGACAGAACGACGGGATACTCCACAAGCTCCATCGTCGAAAGGAAGGACCCTTTAATGAGTCTCAAAAACAGCAAGGATCGCAAAGAGAATCGACTGCGTAAAACAAATACAGCGCATAAAGTGTATTTTTCTCCTCCCGACATCGGAGAGCTGGAGATTAACAAGGTCGTGGAGGTTCTGCGTTCCGGCTGGATCACGACCGGCCCGCAGACCAAGCTGTTTGAAGAAAAAATCGCCGCCTACTGCGGAACAAACCGGGCGGTTTGCCTGAATTCCGCGACGGCGGCCATGGAGCTGACGCTTCATGTGCTTGGCGTCGGTCCGGGTGACGAGGTCATCACCTGCGCCTATACCTACACGGCTTCCGCCAGCGTGGTCTGTCATGTCGGCGCAACGCTGAAGCTGGTGGACGCCGCGCCGGGTGGTTACCATGTGGATTATGACCAGTTGGAGGCGGCAATCACTGAAAAGACCAAGGCGATTATTCCTGTGGATATCGCCGGCGTACCCTGCGATTATGACCGGATATATGAGATCGTGGAAAGGAAACGGTCGCTCTTCCGACCCTCCAATGAAATACAGGAGTCCTTTGGCCGGGTAATCGTACTGGCCGACTGCGCCCACGGGTTCGGCGCTTCCTATCACGGCCGGAAAGCAGGCAGCCTGGCGGATTTCACCAGCTTCTCCTTCCATGCGGTAAAAAATCTGACGACCGGCGAGGGTGGAGCGGTGACTTGGCTCCCGATCCCGGGAATGGACGACGGGGAAATTTACCGCCAGTTTATGCTGCTTTCCCTCCATGGGCAGTCCAAGGATGCGCTGGCCAAAACGAGGCTCGGCGCGTGGGAGTACGATATCGTCACTCCCGCCTACAAGTGTAATATGACGGATATCATGGCGGCGATCGGCCTGGCTCAGCTGGAACGGTATTCTGGTATCCTGGCGCGCCGCCGGGAACTCGTGGAGCGGTACGATCGGGGTCTGCGGGATCTGGATGTGGAGGTGCTGGCGCACCAGGGCGACGGCTATGAATCCAGCCGGCACCTGTACCTCGTCCGGCTGAACGGACGAACGATTGAACAGCGCAACGCGCTGATCACCGAGCTGGCGGAACGGGGGATCGCCACCAATGTCCATTATAAGCCCCTTCCTATGCATACCGCTTACAAAAAGCTCGGATTCCGCATCGACGATTACCCAAACGCCTATGAAACGTATCATAACGAGATAACGCTTCCTCTGCATACCTGTTTAACGGATGAGGACGTTGACTGCGTGCTGGAAAATTTTAAAAACATACTGGCGTCCCTGTAAGCACCTGTAAGGCCGGTTACGATATGCCGAAATGGAATTCGCTTCCGTCGGCATATCGTTCTGTCTGGGACGTTTCAGAGCCAAAAACGCGGACAATTCCGCCGGAAAGCACGGCGTCATGAATGGGAGAATCGACATTATGCAGATGAAACCATGGGATGCTCTTCCGGAGGCTCTGCGGACGGAAGAGGTTCGACTCTATTATGATTTGTTGAAAAAACGGACGGCTTCCCTGCTTCTGAAACGGGGGATGGATATCCTCGCGTCCCTTTTGCTGCTGCTTCTGCTTTTTCCCGTTTTTCTGGTACTGGCGATCGCCATCAAGGCGGATTCGAAAGGACCGGTATTTTTCCGGCAGGTGCGGGTGACGCAGTTCGGCAGAACCTTCCGTATTTTCAAGTTTCGCACCATGGTGAGCGACGCTGAGAAAAAGGGAAGTCAGGTCACGGTGCAGAACGATTGCCGTGTGACCCGCGTCGGTGCGAAAATTCGGCATGTCCGGCTGGATGAGATTCCTCAGCTTCTCAATGTCCTTACGGGGGACATGAGCTTCGTCGGCACGCGGCCGGAGGTTCCCCGGTATGTGGAGCGGTATACGCCGGAAATGATGGCGACCCTGCTTCTTCCCGCGGGAGTGACCTCCACGGCGAGCATTGAGTTTAAGGACGAGGACAAGCTTCTGCAGGCGGCGGAGAACGCGGACGAGGTCTATGTCCAGGAGGTGCTGCCGCAGAAAATGGCCTACAATCTGGCGTATCTCCGCCGTTTTTCCTTTGGCCGCGATATCGGTATTTTGTTCCAAACGGTTTTCCGAGTGTTCGGTTCCGGCCGTGGAAAGGTAGATAAAGGGTCCAACAGAGAAATCGGGAGTTGAACTTTCCCGTCCTTTCTGATAGAATTACCCGGGATGCAGAAGCACAGGAGAATCCTCCGTAAGGATGGAATAAAGGAGCAGAAGAGCAATGAGCAAGATGAAAGAAACCCTGTTGAAAAAGATCGAGAACAAGGAGATCGTGGTGGGAGTAGTGGGGCTCGGCTATGTGGGCCTGCCGCTGGCGGTGGAAAAGGCGAAGGCCGGGTTCCGAACGATCGGGTTCGACGTACAGGCGAAAAAGGTGGAGCTGGTCAACGCCGGGCATAATTACATTGGAGACGTGGTGGACAGCGACCTGGAAGCGCTGGTGAAGGCGGGGACGCTGACGGCGACGACCGACTTCCGTTTTGTGAAGGATGTGGATTTCATCGCGATCTGCGTGCCGACGCCGCTGGACGC
>CAUGOD010000035.1 GCA_959601025.1 uncultured Oscillospiraceae bacterium | reverse complement strand
GTATTTCGACAGCGTCCTGCGGGAGGCGAACAAGCGGCTGCACGGGATGACCCACGGCCGGTTCGAGCTGGTCCGGAACGATTTCCAGGAAGCCCTGACCGACCGGGGGCTGGAGCTCGGGGTATTCGATCACTACACCGGCAAGGCGCGGCACGTCAAGACCCTCTCCGGAGGGGAGAGCTTCAAGGCCTCCCTCTCCCTCGCGCTGGGCCTGTCCGACGTGATTCAGCGGCGGGCCGGCGGGGTGTCGGTGGACACCCTGTTCGTGGACGAGGGCTTCGGCTCCCTGGACGCGGAAAGCCTGGACGCCGCGGTGAAAACCCTGCTCTCCCTCGCCGGGACCGATCGGCTGGTCGGCATCATCTCCCATGTGCAGGAGCTGAAGGAGCGGATCGACCGGCAGATCCTTGTGCGTAAAACGCCCCGGGGCAGCAGCGTAACGGTCCTGCCGTCGGAAACAGGGCGGTAAACCGCCTTCGCAGTGAATCCGCCTTTTTTCGTCCGGACAGGCCCCGATTCGTCCGGATTAGGGGTAGATTTTTGGTTACAGGTAAAGTATAATAGAAAAAAGCGGGGAAGGGAGTGTCACCGTGAAATATAAAGCCCTGTTTTTTGACCGCGACGGCACCCTCACCTACTACAATCCGGAAAAAGAGAAGTACCGGGATGAGAGAATTTCAACATGGAGCGGAAGGCCCTTTGCTCTTCCTTATGAAAAGATGATGCGGCTGTTTTCGCTTGCCTCCGAAGGCAGGAGTCCCTGGTATAAAAGCCTTGACGACGAGCGCGCCTTTTTCCGGCGTTATTACCGGTGGATGCTCAGCGAGGAAGGCGTGACCGACGATTTGGAAAACCGCGCCGAAGCGGACGGAGCGAGAGAGCAGGGATTCACCTCCTTTCTTATCGACCGCTCCGATGGAGAGATCAATACAGCCGTCGCCAGTGATCGCTGGACGATCCGCAATTTAACCCAACTCGTGGAATTTGTGCAGAATCGGGAACAGTGACATGTTTCCATTCCTCCTATGGGAAAATCGTTACAAAGGAAACGCTGTGCCTTTCAGCAGGGCGTCATACCGAAAATAACCATAAAATTTGGGAAGGGAGCCGATGAAAATGGCCGCGAAAAACCGTGTGAAGCTCGACATCTGCGGGACCGAATATATCATCTCGACGGAGGAACCCGAATCCTATGTGCTGGAGCTCGGGGCGGAGCTGGATCGCTCCATGCGCGCCCTGATGAGCAACGATCCCCGCATCTCCACCGCCATGGCGGCGGTGCTGACTGCCCTGACCTCGGCGGACGACGCCCGCAAGGCCAATTCCTCGGCGGACAACCTCCGCAGCCAGATCAAGGAATACCTCAGCGACAACGCCCGCGCCCGCGCCGAAGCGGAGGAGGCCCGCCGGGAAGCGGAGCGTCTCCGCCGGGAGCTGAACGAGCTGCGGAAAAAATATGTCCCCGGCTATCCGGTCGGGGAGCAGCGCCCCTGAGCAATGGAGAATACGAACCGCCCGACCGGGCAGTCCGTCCCTCTGGAAATCCTCGCCCCCGCCGGCTCGATGGGCGCGCTGGTCGCCGCCGTGCGCTGCGGCGCGGACGCGGTCTATCTCGGCGGCGGCGGGTTCAACGCCCGGCGAAACGCCCATAATTTCGACGCCGCCTCCCTCAAAGAGGCGGTGGCGTTTTGTCACGTCCGGGGAGTGAAGGTGCATTTCACCCTGAATACCCTGATTCGGGAGGACGAGCTTCCCGCCGCCCTGGCGCTGGCAGAGGCTGTCTGCGCTCTCGGCGCGGACGCGCTGATCGTGCAGGACCTCGGACTGGCGCGGGCGATCCACGCCTCCGCGCCCGCGATGCCGCTGCACGCCTCTACCCAGCTTTCCTGCCATACTCCCGCCGGCGTGCGGGAGCTGGCTGCCCTCGGCTTTACCCGGGTGGTGCTGGCCCGGGAGATGTCCCGGGAGGAAATCGCCGCCTGTGCGGGGCAGGGCGCAGAACTGGAGATATTCGTCCACGGCGCGCTCTGCATGGCGGTTTCCGGCCAGTGCGCGCTGTCCGCCATGCTGGGCGGACGAAGCGGCAACCGCGGCCTGTGCGCCCAGCCCTGCCGCCTCCCTTTCCGCCCCGCCGAGGGAGACAGGCGGCCCGGAGAAGCCGACGCGGCCCTCTCCCTGAAGGACCTCTCCCTGCGGGAGCACATCGGCGAGCTGGCCGGACTGGGGGTCTGTTCCCTGAAGATCGAAGGACGGATGAAGCGGCCGGAATATGTTGCCGCCGCCACCGCCGCCATAGCCGCCGCACGGGACGGCCGCTCCCCGGAGGACGCCGGGCAGCTGGCCGCCGACCTGCAGGCGGTGTTTTCCCGCTCCGGCTTCACAGACGGATACTACACCGCACAGCGGAATAAGAGGATGTTCGGCGTCCGCCGGAAGGAGGACGTGACTGCCGCCGCGCCGGTGCTCAGCCGGCTTGCCCGGCTGTATGAAAAGGAAACGCCCCGGGTAGACGTGTCCCTGACCCTGACCATGCGGGAAGGGCAGCCCCTGCGGCTGACCGCCGCTGACCGGGAGGGACATACCGTCGAGGCCGCCGGTCCTCTCCCGGAACCGGCGGTGAACCGTCCGCTGGATGCGGAACGGGCCGCCGCCCAACTGAAGAAGACCGGAGGCACCCCCTTTTGCGCATCGGTCGCCTGCGAGCTGGACAAAGGACTGACCGTCCCCGCCTCGGCGCTGAACGCCCTGCGGCGGGAGGTACTGGAACAGCTGTACGCTTTGCGGGCGGAGCTGGTTCCCGTCCCCTTTGACCGCCGTCTTCCGCCGTCCGGGCCGCAGGAATTGCCCCCGGATCGGGACAAAAAGCCGCCCTCCCTGGTCGTCCGCTTCGCCCGCGCTGGGCAAGCGCCGGAAGCTATGGACGCAGACGCCATCCTGCTGCCGCTGAATACCCCGGAGGCAGCCCTCCGCCGCTGGGCGGCCCGGGCCGTCGTCGGGGTGGAAATCCCGCGCGGGCTGTTTGGACGGGAAGAGACGGCAGCCCGGCTGTGCAAAACCGCCGTCGCGGCGGGGGCGCGCTTTGCCCTGTGCGGCAATATCGGCGCTATTCCGCTGGCGCGGGAGGCCGGCCTGGCCCCGGTCGCCGGCTTCGGCATGAACCTTTTCAACGGCGGAAGCCTTCGGGTAATGGCCGAACGGGGCGCGAAAGCCGCCGTCCTGTCGCAGGAACTGACCTTCCGCCAGATGCGGTTTGCGGAAAGGGCGGCGCTCCCGGTCGGCCTGCTCGCCTACGGCCGCCAGCCGCTGATGCTGATGCGGAACTGCCCCTACCGGGCGGCGGCCGGCTGCTCCCGCTGCGGCGGACACGCCGCCCTGACCGACCGGACAGGGACGTCTTTCCCCGTCGCCTGTGAGGGCGGCGGAGCCCGCGAAGACGGCGGGGGGGAAGCCGCCTGTGCGGAACTTCTCAATTCCACGCCGCTCTATCTTGCCGACCGGCTGGACGAGCTCCCGCCGCTCGATTTTCTTCTCCTTCATTTTACCGACGAGACCCCCGAACAGGCGGCCGCGGTAATTCGAGAGTACCGCGAGGGCGGAGAACCGCCCGCTTCCTTTACCCGGGGGCTCTACCGCCGGGGAGTGGAATAGGCAATACCTTACCAATCCCCCGGCGAGCCGAGGGACATTCAGGAGGACATATCATGCAGCTGAAAATCAAAAAGACCGATCCGCGGGCGGTTCTTCCCTCCCGCGCCACGCCGGGCAGCGCGGGAATGGATCTGCGCGCCCTGCTGGACGAGCCACTGGCCGTCCCCCCGGGCGGAAGGGTCAGCGTACCGACCGGCATCGCCATCGGCCTTCCCTCTCCCGAGACAGTAGGGCTGGTCTATGCCCGCAGCGGGCTGGCGGTAAAGCACGGGCTGGCGCTCTCCAACGGCGTCGGCGTGATTGACAGCGACTATACCGGCGAGCTCCGGGTGGGACTGGTCAACCTGTCCGACGCGACATACACCATTGAACCGGGGGAACGAATCGCCCAGCTGGTGATCGCGCCGGTCCTCCTTCCCGAAATCGTGGAGACCGACGAGCTGGAGCAGACCGTCCGCGGGGCGGGCGGCTTCGGCTCCACCGGCCGCCGGTAAGCCTGTAATCCTCTGATCCGGAACCGCCGCACAGAAAGGACGACAAATTGTCATGAACAAAACCAAGAACACCCTGATCCTGGTCTTTCTGGTACTGGCCGCGATCGTACTCTCCGCGCTGGTCGGAACCCTGACCCGGAACATCGACTTCCTGAAATGGCTGACGTGGGGAGACAGCATCGGCTTTGACGCCGTCAACCTCAATCTCTCCATCATCGACCTGAGCTTTTCCTTCCATATGCAGGTGAACGTTTTGCAGGTCGTGTTCATCGCGGCGGCGCTGCTGCTGTATAAAAAAGTCCGCTGACGGCCTGCTTTCGGAAAGGACGGAATACCGATGGAACGTCTCCCCACACCGCTGATTCTGGCGTCCGCTTCTCCCCGACGGCGGGAAATCCTCACTCTCCTCGGCCTGCCGTTCGAAGCAGTTCCCGCGGAAAATGAGCCCGCGGTCGATCCTCTTCTCCCCCTTGATCAGGCGGTATGCGCGGTCGCACGGGGCAAGGCGGCGGAGGTGGCGGCCCGCTTTCCCGGCCGGACGGTGCTGGGCGCGGACACCGTGGTTTCCGTCGACGGGCTGACGCTCGGCAAACCGCGGGACGAGGAGGACGCCCGTCGGATGCTCCGCCTGCTGCAAGGGCGTTTTCATGAAGTATATACCGGCGTGTGGGTGTTCGGACCGGGCTATCCTGCCGCCGGATGCGGCTTTGCCGACCGCGCAGGGGTACGCTTCTTCCCCCTCTCCGACCGGGAGATCGACGAGTACGTCGCAACGGGGGAACCGATGGACAAGGCCGGCTCTTACGGCATCCAGGGACGCGGGCTGCGGAACATCCGGGGGATTGAGGGCGATTTTTATACCGTGATGGGCCTTCCAGGCGGACGGCTCTGGCGGTTTTTGAACGGCCTGCCGGAGGAATAGCCCTTTTCATACTCTCCGCACCCTTCTTCGGGCCTATTCCCGTTTCGGGCCTATTCCCCCTTCCCGCCCCAAACGCCCATCTTTGCCGGGATTTATTACAGAATTTCTTTTTTAAGGATTAAGAAATTTTTCAGCTTTTTTGGTCTTTTTTCGCTTTTACCCGGTTGTGTAAATTTTCGCGCCAGTATATAATAGATACTTGTTACTGGATTTATCTGGTTTTATCGGTTTTGCTGTCTCCGCTGCGTATAAGCGGCGTTTTTCCTTCCAAAACTTTCCCAGAGAATCGGGCCTTTCCAACGGAAAGGGGGAAAGGATGGACATGTATAAAGAGTGAAAAAGTGAAAAAATGAAAGAGTAAAAAAGAGAAAAGCAGCGGCGTTCCGTTCCTGTTCGGCCGCTTTGAGGAAAGGAAGAAAGCACTATGTTCTTTAACCGTGATATCGGCATCGACCTCGGCACCGCCAACACCCTCGTTTATGTCAAGGGGAAGGGTATCGTCATGCGCGAGCCCTCGGTGGTCGCCGTGGAAGTGAAAACCGACACCGTAATGGCCGTCGGCACCGAGGCCAAGGAAATGATCGGCCGTACCCCCGGCTCCATCTCCGCCATGCGCCCGCTGAAGGACGGCGTGATCGCCGACTTTGACGTAACGGCGGAAATGCTCAAGCATTTCATCCGGAAAACCGCCCATTCCTCCTTTTTCAGCCGTCCCCGTGTGATGGTGTGCATCCCCTCCGGTGTGACCGAGGTGGAGCGCCGCGCGGTGGACGAAGCCGCCCGCAGCGCCGGTGCGAAGGATGTGGAGCTGATCGTGGAGCCGATGGCGGCCGCGATCGGCGCGGGCCTGCGCGTGGGGGACGCGGCCGGCTGCATGGTGGTGGACATCGGCGGCGGCACCTCTGAGGTGGCCGTGATCTCGCTGGACGATATCGTCACCTCCTGCTCAGTCCGCACCGCAGGGGATGATTTCGACGAAGCGATTGTTTCCTACATCAAGAAAAAATACAATCTCCTGATCGGCGAACGCACGGCGGAGAACATTAAGATCAGCATCGGCTCGGCCTTCCCGGGGCAGGAGGAGTCCTCCATGGAGGTCAAGGGCCGCAACCTGCTGGACGGCCTGCCCAAGAATATTACCGTTTCGTCGGAGGAAATCCGCGAGGCGCTGGCCGATCCGGTGGGCGCGATTGTGGACGCGATCCGCTCCACACTGGAAAATACCCCGCCGGAGCTTTCCGCCGACATCATCGACAACGGCATTATGCTCACCGGCGGCGGCGCGCTGCTCCGCGGGCTGGACGTGCTAATCAACCGGGAAACCGGAATGCCGGTCCATGTCGCGGAAGACCCGCTCGACTGCGTGGTCAACGGCACCGGCAAATGCCTCGACCGCGGCATGATCAGCGATATGCGTTCCAAGAAGCGGTAACTTTCCGAACACACGCTGCCCCGCTTCCGCCACCCGCGGGCGCGGGGCTTCTCCGTATTCGCCGTGTTTCGCGTATCCCATTCTGCGTAAAGGAGGGGCTCTGTGAAAGAATTTCTGAAAAGCGTGGCTTTCAAGGCCCTCGCGGTGATAGCGCTGTTTCTGATCGGCATCATGATTTACGCCGCGTCGACCGGCGGCGTATCCACAATCCCCGCCACCATTACCGGCGCGATCATTACCCCTCTGCAATCCCTGGCCACTGCCGTGTCGGACGGCTTTAACAGCTTTATCGGGATTTTCACCGATTCCAACGCCCTGCGGGCGGAAAACGAGCAGCTGCAAAATGAGATCAACGAACTGCGGAAAAACGAAGTGGAAACCGACGAGCTTCGCCGCCTGAACGAGCTGTACCGGGAATTCCTGGAGCTGAAGGACCAGCATGCCGACTATCAGTTTGCGGATGGCCGGGTCATTTCGACCGACCCGGCGGATAAATACGGCAACTTCACCATCAACGCCGGTTCCCTCAAGGGGATCAAGGCGGACGATCCAGTCATCACCCCGGACGGGCTGGTCGGCGTGGTGTACGAGGTGGGACCGAACTATGCCAAGGTTCGCACTATCCTCGATCCGGCGACCCAGGTCAGCGCCTATGTCAGCCGGACCCGGAGCGGCGGCGTGACCGGCGGCTCCGTCTCCCTGGCGCAGGAGGGCAGGCTGCGGATGAACCTGATCGCCCGGGACAGCGGCGTAGCGGCGGGCGACTATGTGGTCACCTCCGGCAAAGGCGGGATTTATCCCGAACTGCTGCTGATTGGTTCGATCGAGGAGATTCAGCCGGAATCCGACGCGCTGACCATGTACGCCGTGGTCAAGCCTTTTGCCGACCTGAAAAACCTGTCCTACGTTTTTGTCATCATCGATTTCGACGGACAGGGCGAGGACGTCCCGTAAATTGCCGTTACCGGCTGTTACCACAGGAAGGGGGCTTCGGCCTTGCAGGATCACGACCATATCGGTTCGCACAACCCGATGCCGCAGCTCAGCCGCCGGTATTTGAAATGGACAGCCTATGGCCTGCTTCTGCTGGCGGCGTCTTTGCTCCAGTCCGCCCCCCGCCTTTTCCCGGAGATAGGGGGGGGACGGCCGGTGCTGCTGCTTCCCCTCGCGGTAGCGATCGCCATGTTCGAAGGCCCGGTTGGCGGCGCGGCCGCCGGGATCGCCGCCGGTTTCCTGTGGGATTTGTTCGCCGACCGTCTTCTTGGCTTCAACGCGCTGATCCTGATGCTGCTTTGCTGCGGCTGCGGCCTGCTTGTGCGCCTGCTGGTGCGGAACAACCTGCTCTCCGCCATGCTGATGATCGCCGCTTCGGTGGGGATACAGCTGGTGCTCGACTGGTTCTTCAACCATGTACTGGCGTTCCAGGCTGAACCGGCCTATGCGCTGCTGCATATTCTTCTTCCCAACGCCGTTTATACGCTGGTTCTCTCCCCACTGCTGTACGGGGCGGTTTATGGGACGGCCCGGCTGCTGCGAAACCGCGAATAGCCTTCGCCACCGGATGCGCCCCATTCCCCTCGGACCCGACGCACTCCCCCGACCTCCGGAAAGGAAGGAACACGCCATGGAACGCCCCAATTACGGCATCACCAAACGGCGGGCCGCCGCCCTCGCGGTGGTAATCGCGCTGATCTTCACCGGGTATTCGGTGCGTCTGTTCCAGATTCAGATCGTGGACGGCGACGAATACGCCGACCTCGCTTCCCGCAATTCCTCGGTCGAGGTGCCGATCGCCGCCTCCCGCGGGGAAATCCTCGACCGGTATATGCGACCGATGGCGGTGAACCGCACCAGCTTTTCGGTCGTTTTCGACTATGCCTTTTTCCCGCGCGGGAGCGGCGAAGAAGAGCAGCGTCAACAGAACGCCATCATCCTCTCCCTCACCGAGCTACTGTCCTCCGCCGACGAGGAGTGGAGCGACTCCCTGCCCATATCGGAGGAAGCGCCCTATCGTTTTGCAGAGGGACGGGAAAACAGCATTGCCGCCCTGAAAAGCAAGCTCCGCATGGCGGAATACGCCACCGCGGAGCAATGCATGAACGCTTTAATCGAGCGGTATAAGCTCAACGGATACGAGGAGGAAGCACAGAGGACCATCGCCGGGGTACGGTATGAGATGGAGCTCCGCGAATTCGCTTTGAAAAACCCCTTCACCTTCTCCTCCGATATCGCGGAAGGCACCTACAACCGCATTCTCGAAAACAGCGCCAAATATCCCGGCGTGAACGTCCAAACCACCCCGGTGCGGGAATACGTCAGCAAGGATATCGCCGCCCACCTGATCGGTACTGTCGGCCCGATTTACGCCGAGGAATATGAATCGCTGAAGGAAAGGGGCTACCAGCTCAACGACATTCTGGGAAAGAGCGGCATTGAGTCCGCCATGGAGGAGGCCCTGCGGGGCGAAAACGGCGTCAGCACCATCACGAAGGATTCCAAGGGCACCGTGCTGGATAAGTCGGTGACCACGTCCCCGGTTCCCGGGGATTCCGTAATCCTGACGCTGGATTCCAGCCTGCAGAAAACCGCGCAGGACGCCATTGCGGACATGATCGACGAGCTGCGGGCGCAGCCGGAAGGTTCCGACGGCCAGGACGTGAAGAGCGGGTCGGTGGTCATGCTGGACGTGAAAACCGGCGGGGTGCTGGTCTGCGCCACCTGGCCGAATTACGACCTTTCCACCTATAACGCCGATTATAACGAGCTGATTGCCGATCCGGATAAGCCTCTCTTCAACCGTGCGCTGAACGGCGCTTACCCCTGCGGCTCCACCATGAAGCCGGGAGTCGCGCTGGCCGCCCTGACGGAAGGAATCATTACCCCTACCTCCACCCCGGTAAGCTGCTCGCGTATCGCCGGGTATCGGACAGGCGTTTACACCTATTATGCCAGCAGCGGGTATAAACCAACCTGTATGGGGGTTCATGGCCGGGCCAACGTCGTCTATGCCCTGCAGGAATCCTGCAACGTTTTTTTCTACGACGTTGGACGAATGCTCGGCATCCAGAAAATGAACGAATATTCCACGCTGTATGGACTGGGGCAGAAAACCGGTATCGAGGTGGGGGAATCCACCGGCGTGCTGGCCGGCCCCGCGTACCGGGAATCCCTGGGGCTGGTCTGGAACCCCGGCGATACCTGCTCCGCTGCGATCGGCCAGTCGGACAACGCCTTCACCCCTATCCAGCTCGCCGCCTACTGCATGACCATCGCCAATAACGGCGTACGGTACAAAACTCACCTGGTACAGAGCGTGATCGGCTATGACGGCGCCGAAACCGTGGTAGAGCCGGAGGTAGCGGCCACCGTTTCCTGGTCGCAGGAAGCGATTGATACCGTGCGGCAGGGTATGCGGCAGGTGATGACCGACGGCACCGCCAGCCGGTATTTTAAAAACGTGACCGCTTATACGGCCGCCGGCAAGACCGGCACCGCCCAGACGGGGATCGAAGGGCGCTCCGATCACGGCGTCTTCATCGGCTACGCTCCTTATGACAACCCGGAGGTCGCCATCGCCGTAGTGCTGGAAAACGGCACCTCCCGTCCTTCCACGAGACTGGCCAAGACCATGCTGGACGCCTACTTTGCCTCCAAGGAAGCCGGAGTCGCCCCCACGCCGGAAGGTGAGCTGCTTCCCTGATAAAACAGATTTCCCGCAATCTCCCGTGTAATTTTACACGGGAGATTGCTTTTTAGTCGTGCCTCCGCTATACTGTTTCCCAAAGAAACCGAAAGATTCAAAAACAGAAGGGAAGCGCCGCCTTATGAAAATCGCCGCCAGTACCTACAGCTTTTCCCAATATCTTTCCGACGGACGAATGACGCAGCTGGACTGCATCGCCAAAGCAAAGGAGCTGGGCTTCGACGCCGTTGAGTTTGTGGACGTCCACCCGCCGGAGAGAACCGATCCGCTGGCCTATGCCCACCGCCTGCGGGAGGAATGCGAGCGGCTGGACATGCCGGTTTCCAATTTCACGGTGGGAGCGGAGCTTCTCCACCCCGCCGCCGGACAGAAAGAAGAAATCGAACGGATAAAACGCATGGTGGATCTGGCCGTCGTCCTCGGCGCACATTCCCTGCGTCACGACGCGACCGACGGTTATGCGCCGGGAACCCGTTCTTATCATGGCTTTGACGACGCGCTGGCCGTTATCGCCCCCGCCTGCCGGGAAATCACCGAATACGCGGCGGAAAAAGGCGTGCGCACAATGGTGGAAAACCACGGCCTTTTCTGCCAGGACAGCGAACGGGTGGAGCGGCTGGTCAACGCCGTAGCCCATGAAAATTTCGGACTGCTTACCGATATGGGTAATTTCCTCTGCGCCGACGAGAACCCGGCCTCTGCCTTCGGGCGGGCGGCCCCATACGCGTTTTACGTCCACGCCAAGGACTTTTATGTCAAAAGCGGGAACGGCTTTGATCCCGGCGAAGGGTTTTTCCGTTCCCGCAACGGCAATTACCTCCGCGGCGCGATTGTCGGCCAGGGAGACGTTCCCCTGCGTCACTGTCTGTCCGCCCTCAAGGCCGCCGGCTATGAGGGAAGCATCGCCATCGAATTTGAGGGGATGGAGGACTGCCTGACCGGCCTGCGTATCGGGCTTGCCAATCTCCGCCGTGCGCTGGCCGACGTCGGGTTTTAAACGCCCAGGAGAGTCCAAAAGAAAGAAAAAGCGCTGCAAACCGATCAAACCCGATTTGCGGCGCTTTTTTTCGAGCATAAGAAATTATTCCGAGCGGCTCTCCCGAATGGTGAGCAGGCGGGGCAGATGGCGCTTGACCTGCTGCTCCATCTCCGCGTCGCCGATCACAGTGGTGCGACCGTCCGCATATTCCGCGTCGATCCATTCCTTGATCTTTGCGATGCCGGGATCCTGCTTTTCCACCTTATTTTCCTCATCCAGCATAAAATAAGTATTGATCCAAGCCGCAATGCCGGCCGCGCCGGAATGCGCGTCCACCACCACAATCGGCGGGCGGCCCAGGATGTCGGTGGTGTTGAAGATGTTGTAAATTTCTTCGTCCTTCATCAGGCCGTCGGCATGGATGCCGGCGCGGGTCGCATTGAAGGCGCGGCCCACGAAGGGCGTACGGGGCGGAATCTCAAAATGCTGTTCATTTTCGAAATACTCCGCGATCTCGGTAATCACCTTGAGGTTCATGCCGCCATTGTTCCCCTTGAGCTGACAGTATTCGATGACCATCGCTTCCAGCGGGGTATTTCCGGTGCGCTCGCCGATGCCGAGCAGGGAGGTATTGACCGACGCGCAGCCGTACAGCCACGCCGTGACCGCATTGGGGACAGCGTTGTAAAAATCGTTGTGCCCGTGCCATTCAAGCTGCGCGGACGGCACGCCGGAATAGTTGGTCAGCCCGTACATGATCTGCTGGACGCTGCGGGGAAGCACCACGCCCGGGATAGAGGAGCCCAGTCCCAGAGTATCGCAGGCGCGCACCTTGATCGGGATGCCGCTGTCGCGGGACATCTCCATCAGCTTCTCCGCAAACGGCAGGACAAATCCGAAAAAATCCGCGCGGGTGATATCCTCAAAGTGGCAGCGGGGAACAATCCCCTCGTTCAATGCGGCCTCCACCACCGAGAGATAATTCTTCATCGCTTCAGAACGGGTCCACTTCATCTTTTTGAAGATATGGTAATCCGAGCAGGAGACCAAGATACCGGTTTCCTTCAGCCCCATATCCTTGACCAAAGCGAAATCCTCTTTCTTTGCCCGGATCCACGCGGTAATCTGGGGAAAATCATACCCCAGCTCCCGGCAGCGGGTAACCGCTTCCTTATCCTTCGGGGAATAGAGGAAAAACTCCGTCTGGCGGATAATGCCGCTCCCGTTGTCCAACTTGTGGAGCAGGGTGTACAGATCGCAGATTTCCTGTACCGTATAGGGCGAACGGGCCTGTTGTCCGTCGCGGAAGGTCGTATCGGTGATGAAGATATCCTCCGGAAGGTTCATCGGCACAATCCGGTGGTTGAAAATCAGCTTCGGAATATCGTTATAGGGATACATATTCCGAAACAGGTTGGCTTCCTTGACGTCCGTGAACTGGTAACCCAGCTCCAACAGCCCGGATTTTTCATTAAGTTTCGGCTTCATGCTGGCCATAGGCAAACTCCTCCTTACATTTTTCGGAACCGTACCGGGGCCATCCCGCCGTCCCGTTTTGCCGGCTGCGCCGGTTATCTCCTGTCTTTTTTTCGCAGCGGTTCACGCTTTGTTCGCGCTTCAGGGCTATCCCGCTCAATGATGTATTTTTAAAGTATACCGCATGGACAGGCCGCTTGTCAAATTCCAAATTGTAAATAATGGAAGAACGAAAAAGAAGTGAGAATGGACTTCTCCTTGAAAAGCGCTCTTTGACAGAAAAATAGAAACGGGCAGCGAGCACACGCTCATCGCCCGTTTGTCGAATGCAGGTCGTTTCTCCCAGCGGTCAGTCCAGCTTGTTCATAGCAAGGCCGGTAATCAGCTTGGGATAGAAATAGGTGGATTTCTGCGGCATTTTTTCTCCGGCTGAAGCCACGTCCCGTATCTCGGAAACGCGGGTGGGATTGAGCAGGAAACTGCATTGGAACAGCCCCTCATTCACCCCATCCACCGCCTCCTGCAGGTCGCGGGTGTAGGTTAGGTTAGTCTGATTGGCCATATTTTCCCGGTCGATTCCCATCAGCCGCTCCAGTACCAGCGTGTGCAGGATGGTCACGTCCAGCGAACGGGAAGCAGGGGACAGGCCGGGCAGGAGTTCGTCCATCACGGCCGGATCCTTCAGGGTAAGGAGAGTAAAGGTATCCCCGCCGGTATAGAAGCCGAAGGCGTGCCGGCCCTCACGGTATGCGTGCTCCAGCGCCTCGTCCGCCGATGAAAGAGCCACATCCCGCAGAATCTCAAAATACGGCTCGCAGGCGGCGCGAACCTCCTCCGCGTCAAAGGAGGCAAGGCCCCGTACCATCCGGTGGGTCGGGAACACTACCAGCCCAGGATGGCTCATTTCCACCATCATCATCATCACATAATCCGCGGCGGTGCCCTCCGGCGCCCCCTGCTCTCGCAGGTAGTTACGGTAGTTCAGCGCGGTCTCATAGCGATGATGCCCGTCCGCAATATACAGCCTGGTGTCCGCCAGATGAGCGCTGATCCGGGCAATCACTCCCTCGTCGGTAATAGCCCACAGGCGGTGGACCAGCCCCGCCTCGTCGGTCATTTCGGTCACCGGCTGTTCACGGGAGACCAGCGCCAGGATATCCAGCGCTTCCTCTTCCCCGCCGTCATCCATGTACAGCGCATAAATATCGCTGAAATTGCAGTTGGTGGCCTTCATCAGGTTAAACCGGTCGGTCTTGGCCTTGGAGAGGGTCTCCTCATGCGGCAGGACGATCCCCTTCTCAAATTCCTCCAGCTTCACCAGACCGATCAGACCCATCACGCTGCGGTCCCCGCCGCTCATGCCGCTGATATCGCTCGGCCCGTCCAGTGAAAATTCGATCTCATAAACGTAAAAGGCCGGTTTGTCGTCCTGTCGGAGAATTCCCTCCGCAATCCAGCGGCGCAGGGTATCCCCTGCCTCCCGGTACGGGTCCTGCCCGTCGCGGGGAAGCTCCAGCCGCACGATATTGTGCGGATTGCGGGCCAGATAGGCCTGCCGCTGGGACTCGCTGATGATATCGTAGGGCGGACAGGTCAACTCCTCAATTTCTCCTGCCTCGGGTGTAAAGCGCAGCGCGCGAAAAGGACGGATTTCGGCCATGACAAGCTCCATTTCTCCGGCGAAACAAAAATAGCAGGGATACGGCGTCCGTTTCCGCCGGGAAAACGGCGCTCCGGTATTTATTGTATCCGTCTCGCCGCCGTCCGTCAAGAAAAAAGAGGAAATTCTGTTTTTCTCAGCTCTTCTCAGCAGAGAATCCGCCGTGACGGGCCGTAACCGTCGGAAGCGCCCGGACCAAAATCGATCCGGGCGCTTCTTTTGTTGGGAAAAAGAAGGAGGAGAGAAGGGGCAATCGCAGGAGAAATCTATTCCACAAAATCCTCGCTCATCGGATGACCGCCAAGAGAGAAGCTGGGAATACAATGCTCGATAAGGCAGCGGATGGAAGCAAGCGCCGCCGCACAAAGCAGAAGCACGCCGCCCACCTTAAAAAACGTTTTACAGCAGTCCTTCATTGTATCAACAGTCCTTTCCAATGTAAACCGGCTTCTGACGCATTCCCTGTTATGTATGGCTCGGGAGGCAATCACACCGCCCGATACAGCGCATAGCCGAGTCCGGCCAGCGCCAGCGCGCCGACCACTGCGATGGAAATCAATACGTTTTCCGTCCCGGCGAAGCCGTCGCTTTCCGTTTCCGCCAGTCCGGCCGCCGGAACAATCTCCGGTTCTGCCGGCGTTTCCGCCAGATGGGCTTCCGCCTGGCCGACGCCCGCTATCCGTTCGGAGGACGGCGTCGGCGTTTCGCTGCCATCCATATTACAGCGGCCGAGCTCCGGCGCTTCACAGATTTCCCACTCCACCGGCTCCGTGTATACAAAGATCTGCACGGTCTCGCCCGAAACATCCACCTTCGTGGTCCAGTAGCCGTTTTCCTCCGCGGAAGCGGGCGCTCCTGCGGAGGCGGCGACCGTCAGACTCATCATTCCCAGAAGGATACAGGCGGATAGGCACAGCTTCAGACAATTCTTTTTCATATCGACGGTCACTCCTTTATACAGTCGTTTGGGTGGATTGCCTTTCATGCTTTTATTTTATCCGCCCAGAGACGAAAAAACTACCGATTTTGGTTACAATAGAATTACAGTTCTGAAACCTTCCGACGGAATTAATTACAGCTTTGTCAACATCCGGGAACCGCTTTTATGAAACCGACGGCAGAAAGCCGTTCCACGCCGTTTTTCGGACGAATATTCCGTTTTTAACAGAAAAAGACGGTTGTCAGTCGGCCAATTATGGTATATAATAAAGTGCTACTACTTTACCTGTAAAGTAAAGCAGGTGTGGCCTGTTTTACAGGTAAAGCGGATTGCAGAAATGGGAGGAAATTTTTTTGAGAATCGCTTATCTCGACAACAGCGCCACCACCCCGGTTTGTCTGCAGGCCGCGGAAAAAGCGATGGAAATGATGACCGCCTGCTACGGCAACCCCTCCTCCCTCCATACCCTCGGCGCGGCGGCGGAACGAGAACTGAACGCCGCCCGGCAGAAGGTAGCCCGTCTGGTCGGCTGCCGGCCGGAAGAGCTGATTTTTACCTCCGGCGGGACCGAAGCCAACAACCTCGCCGTGCTCGGTGGGGCGGAAGCCAAGCGGCGCGCCGGCCGCCATATCGTCACCACGGCGGTGGAACACGCCTCCGTCGCCGCCTCCTGCGACGAGCTGGAGCGGCAGGGCTGCGAGATCACCCGGCTGGTTCCGGGTCCGGACGGTTTAACGGCCGAACAGGTCGTTTCCGCCTGCCGGCCGGATACCGTGCTGGTCAGCGTCATGATGGTTAACAACGAGACCGGCGCGCGCTTTCCAATTGAACGGATCGTTCCGGCGGTCCGGCGGGCGGCTCCCGGTGCGTTGATCCATTGCGACGCGGTGCAGGCGGCGGGCAAGCTGCCGTTGAACGCTTCCCGTCTCGGGGTGGATATGATGACCGTCAGCTCCCACAAGATTCATGGCCCGAAGGGAGCGGGCGCGCTCTTCCTGCGCAGGGGAGCGCGTATCCTGCCCCGCGCTCGCGGCGGAGGCCAGGAAAACGGGCTGCGTCCCGGCACCGAGGCCGTTCCCCTGCTCGCCGCTTTCGGCACAGCCGCCGAAGTCCTACCGTCTCCTGTGGAACAGGACGCGCTCTTCACCGCCCTTCGCCGGCGGCTGCTGGACGGGCTGGCCGGACAAGAAGGCGTCGTTGTCAACTCCCCGGCGGACGGCGTGCCCTATATCGTCAACCTGTCGGCGCCGGGCATCCGCAGTGAAACGATGATGCACTTTCTGGCCGAACGCGGAGTGTATGTTTCCAGCGGGTCGGCCTGCTCCAAAGGAAAGAAAAGCCCGGTTCTGACCGCGCTCGGCTTTTCCGCGCCGCGGATTGATTCCGCCTTGCGGCTCAGCTTTACGCATACCACCACTCCGGAGGATATCGATCAGTTCCTTGCCGCTTTCGGCGAGGCGGCCGTTTCCCTGGTCCGGAGCTCCCGATAATAACCACCACCATCCCTGCCGCCCTTCGGCGGCATGAAAGGAAGGATCGACGATGGCGAACATCCCGGAAGATAAAAAGAAACTGCTGGATATTCGGCTGAATGAACGGGAAAAGGCCGACCCCAACGCGCTTCGTTTGGCAGGCCAGACCCGCGCCGCCATGGAAGCGGACCCCTCGGCGGAGAAGCCCGCACAGGTCAGCCTGGGGGATATTCCTGTGAAAAAAGCGACAGGGGACAAGCCGGCGGTCGATCCGGCCGAACAGACGCTGGAGGAGATCCTGCGTCAGCGGAGGGCAAGGGCGGCTGCAGCTGCCGGAACGGCGGACGCTGCCCCTCTGGCCGAAACGGCGGAGGAGCTGACCCCTGTTCCGCAAAACTCCGCGGCAGTTGAAACGGAACCCGAAGAGGGAAAAGAGGGAGAAGCGGAAGGAGCGGAAGAAGCGCCGGATACCCGTTCCGCCGGACGGCGTTTTCTTGACCGGGTGCTATACATACTCGGCGGGGCGATTCCTCACCGGGGGGATTCCGCCCTGGAAATCATACGCAAATGCGTCTTTATGGTGGCGCTCATCACCCTGATCGCCTCTCTGTCTTATATTATTAACGACATGGCGATCCAGCCGATTTACAGCGACATCGTTTATGATTCCGTCCGGGAGCTGTACGATCCGGATAATCCGGCCGCCCCGCCGTCAGACGATGAATTCGACCCTTCCCTCTATCCGGAAGGGATTTCAGACGCGTTCAAGGCGCTGTATGCGAAGAACTCGGATATCCGCGGCTGGATGAAATATACCGACACCAACGGAAGCTGGCTGAGCATCGACTACCCCGTTATGTATTCGGGAGACAACAGCTATTATCTGACCCATAATTTTAATAAGAACAAGCAGAAGGACGGCGCGCTCTTTTTCGATGAACGCAACCACATCGACTCCCCCTCTTCTCAGAATAAAGCGCTGATCGTGTACGGCCATAACATGGCCAGCGGCCACATGTTCGCCAAACTGAACGATTTTCTCAAAAGCCTGCAGAAGGCCCGCTCCGCCCCGCTGATCTCTCTGGACACACTGTATGAGCGGGCGGAGTATAAGGTGTTCGCCATCATGCTGCTGAACACCCGGTCTGAGGACGGCCCGTATTTCGATTACCTGCGCACTGATTTTTCCAGCGACAAATCCTTTATGGATTTCGTGGCGAATATCCGCGCCCGTTCCCTCTACACCTACGGCGATGTGGACGTGGAGCCGGACGACCAGCTTCTTATTCTTTCCACCTGTACCGCTCCCAGCGGCGCAAAATTTGAAGACGGCCGCTGCGTCGTGGTCGCCCGGAGGGTACGGGAGGGCGAAAGCCGCTCGGTCAACATAAACTCCATTGTGAAAAACGAAAACGTCATCATGCCGCGGGCATGGTATGAAAACCAGGGGCTGGAGCTGCACCCCTTCTACACGGAATCGGGCTATGTCATCCCCGGTCTGTGGTCTGATCCGGAGCCGACCAATTCGTCTGCCAAATCGACCACCACGGCTAATCAGCCGACCGGCACCACCACCCGCCCGCTGATCGTCGTTCCTACTCCGCCGCCGACCACGCCGCCGACGCCGGGAACCACGTCCCCCCATTCCAATACCACCACCTCGTCGGCGACGCCGAGCGAATCTACCTCTCCGCCTGCGTCCTCCGATCCCCCCGCTTCGTCAGAGCCCACCAGCCCGGCGCCCACCACCGATCCGCCTCCGCCCCCGCCGACCGATTCCACCTCTTCGGCGGAGTCGACTTCTCCGACGGAGCCGGCGGCCTGATATCGTTTCGCCGTCCCTCAAAATCATTCGAAAGGCCTGTCGTCAATATGAATGCACCCACCCGCGAAATCCTGTTGATTAAAACCGGCGAGCTGGCGCTCAAGGGCCTTAACCGGGGTACCTTCGAAGCGATCCTGATGAAAAACCTGCGGTACCGTCTCAAGCCGCTCGGCCCCTGTACCCTCCGGAAAGCCCAGTCCGCGATCTATGTGGAGCCGGAAGGTCCCTCTTTCGATATGGACGAGGCCTGCGACCGGGTATCCAAGGTGTTCGGCATCTCCGCCTACAGCCGTGCCTGCGTGGCGGATAAGGAGATGGAAACTATTCTGAAAACCGCCGCCGTTTATCTCCGGGAGGAGTTGCTTGCCGCGAAAACCTTCAAGGTGGAAGCGAAGCGGAGCGACAAGTCCTTTCCGCTGCAATCCCCCGCCATCTGTGAGCAGGCGGGCGGTTATCTTTTGGAGCAATATCCCCACCTGACGGTGGACGTACACCATCCCGAACTGCTGGTGATGATTGAGATTCGGGACTTCGGCGCCTATATTCATGCCCGGCAGCAGCCGGGTGCGGGCGGTATGCCGGTCGGCTCCGCCGGCCGGGCCGGCCTGCTGATTTCGGGCGGGATCGACTCTCCCGTCGCCGGGTATATGATGGCCAAGCGGGGGATCGAGCTGTGCGGCATCCATTTTGCCTCCCCACCCTACACCAGTGAGCGTGCGGAGATGAAGGTGATCTCTCTGCTGGAGCGGGTGGCCGCCTACGCCGGGCATATGGAACTCCATATCGTCCCCTTCACCCGAATCCAGGAGGAAATCCAGCGCTCCTGCCCGGAGGACCTCTTCACCATCATTATGCGCCGCTTTATGATGCGGATCGCTACAAAAATCGGAACGGCGGAAGACTGCGGAGCGCTGGTCACCGGCGAAAGCGTTGGGCAGGTCGCCAGCCAGACCATTCCCGCCCTCGCCTGTACCGACGCGGCGGCCGGTTTGCCGGTGTTCCGTCCGCTGATCGGCATGGATAAGGACGAAATCATCGCGGTCTCCCGCCGCATTGATACCTTTGATATCTCCATCCAGCCCTACGAAGACTGCTGCACCGTCTTTACTCCCCGCCATCCCCGTACCCGTCCCAGGCTGGAAAAGGTGCTGGAGGCTGAGGCGGCGCTGGACGCGGACGCTCTGATCGCCGAAGCGGTGGAGAACGTCCGCCGCCGCTCGATCTGACCATCTTGTGCAGCGGCGGCTATGGAAACCGGGAAGCCGAAACAGCCACCCCTTTACCCTCGAACCGGACGTTCCCAGTCCGGAGAGGACAGGAAGGACAGGATTTTTTCATGAACGCTGAAATCATCACCGTCGGCGCCGACCTTTTGCTCTGCAATATTGCCAACGCGGACAGCCAGTTTCTTTCGCATGATCTGGCTGCTTTCGGCATAGAGGTAACGCATATCTCCACTATGGGGGCAGATCCGTCCTCGCTGCGGGAAGCGATTCGGCTTGCCCTCGGCCGCAGCGAACTGGTGGTGCTGGCGGGCGGACTGGGAGACGGAGACGACGCATGCGCCCTCCCGGTGGTGGCCGATGTGCTGTCCCTCCCGCTGGAACCGCACGAGGACAGCCTGGAACGGATTCGGGAATATTTTGTGAATACTTGCCGGGAAATGCCTGCAAATGCGGAACGGCAGGCCTGGCTTCCCCAAGGCGCGACGGTGTTCCCGAACGACCACGGCACCGCGCCTGGCTGTGCAATCGATCGGAACGGTCAGCAGATTTTCCTGCTCCCCGGCGAACCGCGGGAGTTGATGCCCATGTTCAGCGATTACGTCGCCCCGTACCTCTCCAACTGCACGGGCGGGACCATCGTTTCCCGCACCGTTGGGGTCTTCGGCCTGTCCGAAGCGGTTCTGACCGAACGCCTGGCTGATCTGATGAGTGAGGCCAACCCCAATGTCGCCGCCTATTCGAAGGACGGCGAGGCCATTCTGCGGGTGACAGCCCATGCCGCGAATCGCGCGGACGCGCTCGCCCTTTGCGCGCCGGTGGTGGATGAAATCTGCCGGCGGCTCGGCGTGAACGTTTACGGCGTGGACGTGGGCAGCCTGCAGAAGGCGGTCGTCGCTCTGCTGCTGGATAAGCAGATGAAGATCGCCACGGCGGAATCCTGCACGGCCGGGCTGCTTTCCGGCCGCCTGACCGAGGTGGCCGGCGTATCCGCCGTTTTTGAATGCGGAGTCGCCGCTTACTCCAAGGAGATCAAGCACAACATCCTCGGCGTTTCGAATGAACTGCTGGAGCAATACGGCGCGGTCAGCCCGAAGGTCGCAGGCGCCATGGCGGTCGGGGCCCGCCGGGTCGGGAACGCCGACCTCGGCGTGGGGATCACCGGCGTAGCCGGTCCCGATACCAGCGAAGGAAAACCGGTCGGCACCGTTTATGTCGCCCTGGCGGATGAAAAACGGGTATGGGTCAAAAAAATCGACACGCGGGAAGGGGCGGTGGATCGGGAATATATCCGTTATCTCGCCACCTCCCACGCGCTGGACCTGGTTCGCCGGTATCTGGAGGCGCTCCCCACCGTCATGGCGGGCGGCGAAACCCTGAGCGCCCCTCCCCTTCCTCCGCCCGCGGAGATTCCGCAGGCCAGCCCGACCGGGAAGCCGCGCCATTTTCTTCGCTCTATCCTTCCATGGAAGGGAGACAGCCGGGGCGAGATCGTTCGAAAAAGCGCCGTCCTGGCAGTATTCCTGCTGCTGATCGCCGCATTGGCGGCTATGCTGTATATGTACATCCTCAAGCCGATAGACAACCAGAAATTGTATAACCAGCTGGTCCAGCTCTACGACGTCAGCGCCTCCCAGAGCGTGGACGCCGACCCGGAATCCTATCCGGAGGGGATGCTGACCCAGTTTTACGCGCTGTATACGCGCAACCGTGACATCCGCGGCTGGCTGAAGATCGACGGCACCAACATCAACTACCCCGTAATGCGAGGAGCGGGTGATTCCTTCTACGCGACGCACAATTTCAACCGGCAGCTCTCCTCCTTCGGCGTTCCGTATTTTGATCCCGCGACAGCGTTGCTGTCCCCCGATTCGGTAAACCGGTCTCTGGTGATTTACGGAAACAACGCCGGCAGCGGCCAGATGTTCTCTGACCTGACGGAGTATTACGATGACCTGACCTTCCTGCGGAAGCATCCTCTGATCGAAATGAACACCATCTACCATAACGCCAAATGGAAGGTGTTTTCGGTGATGATTGCCGAGGCCCCGGACGGAGCCAATTTTGATTATACCCGCGCCGTATTTGACAACGAAACCGATTTTCTCGGTTTCGCGGGCGAAATCCGCATCCGTTCGCTGTATTCCTTCCCGGATGGTGTGGTGGATGTACAGGAAGAGGATTCCCTTCTTCTGCTGTCCACCGATTTCAGCGACGTAGCCGGCTTTTCCGACGCGCGTCTCGTGGTAGCGGCCCGGCAGGTCCGCAGCGGGGAAAGCGAGGACGTCGACCTCGGCGGCGTGACCTTCAACAGCAACGCGGTCATGCCGAAGAAATGGAGAGACTCTTCCTCCGGCGCCGACGAATCGAGGACCAGCCGCGCTCACGGCGCGGCCATCACCCGCGGCCCCAACGCCGCCGGGAGGGAAACAACGACGACGACCACGACCACAACCGCAGAACCTCCTTCCACCACGCCGACGGAAAAGCCATCAGAAGAACCGACGGCTTCTCCGACGCCGCCGATTACTACGACTACCAAGGCGACCCCTTCCACCACACCCACCGAGCCGGACACCGTCGGCCCGACCACCCAGCCCGACCCGGAGCCCCCGCAGACCACAACGCCAATGATGAGCAGCGGGACGCCGACCACGCCGCCGACCGCGGAACCGCCTCCTCCGGTGGACGACGTACCGGCGGTGCTGGCCGGCAAAGCGGCGGAGTCCACTTATTTGAAAGATTGTAAGGTACGGGACACCGCCACCGGTGAAGTTATCGTCCCGTCCAATAAACAGGAGCTCCAGCTTCTGCTGGCGCGGATCGTAAAGAAAGAGCTCGGCAGCAGCAGCACCTACGGCACGCCCGGCGCCACGGGCTATATGGCCGCGCAGAAGGCGCAGGCGATTGCTTCCTATACCTACATTCTGTACTATACGCGGAGCAGCGGCAATCCGTATTCCTGCAGCCTGCCGGCCTTTAACGAAACCAGCGGAACCGATAAGCTGATTTACGATGCGGTGGGTGAGGTCGCAGGCATCAAAATTCTGCAGAACAACGCGCCAATCTGCGCCACCTATTTTTCTTCTTCCGCCGGCGTAACAGCGGACAACAAAAACGTGTTCGGGGCGGATCTTCCCTACCTCAAGAGCGTTGTCAGCGCCTACGACACCGCACAGTACGTGGGGGATCCGTATTGGGAAAAGACACTGACCCTGAACCGGGACGAAGTGCTCCGCGATCTGGAGGCTGCGCTGGGATCAACAATCGTCTGCAAGGGGGACGGATTCGCCGTCACGAAATATGATCCCTACGGCAAGTATACGGTGGAAACCAACCTTTGCTACACCAATAAATATGGGTATGAGCAAACCGTTTCCGGCTATCAATTTGCCAGCATACTGGGACTTCGTTCCCATGCTTTTACCGTTGTCTCCTCCGGCAGCGAGATCGTTTTGAAGGAACAGGGCTTCGGCCACGGAGTCGGGATGAGCCAGTGGGGCGCCGTCGGATACGCAAAGTATGAAAACTGGGATTACCGGCGTATCCTCAGTCACTACTATTCCGTGACCGCTTCCTCCGGGCACCGGCTGTATGCGCCGGTTTGGGCTTAAATAGCCTCGTTGCTTACATACTGTTTCCGGCGTCGGTCTTTCCGCTGACAGGCGCGGTGATTCGCAATCATTCCAGAGTGTGTTCACACTCTAATAAACACCGCGCCCTGCCTCCGTCCAATACGGAAACAGGGCGCGGTGTTTTCATTACAGATCGTCAGCGTCCTGCTCGGGGACTTCGCCCGCCTCGGGGGTGCCGGTGTAGCTTCCCAGCACATCGGAGGGGATATCCCCCCGCCCCTGCTCCTGCATGGTGAGGGCGTCCTCCCGTACCGCTGAGGCGGAAGACGAAGGTATCCGATCCGGTCTTTTCCGCTTTCCACAGTTTTTCTTTTCCATGGCCCGCTCCTTAATAATCCTGCGGCTTCATCTGGAAATACGCCTGCGGATGCCGGCAGGTCGGGCACTCCTGGGGCGGAACCTCCCCACAGTACACATAGCCGCAGTTCAGGCAGACCCAGAGGGTTCCCTGCTCCCTCTTGAACACCTTCCCCGATTCGATATTGTCCAGCAGCTTGCGGTAGCGCTCCTCATGCTCCTTCTCCACCGAAGCAACCAGCTCGAAGACCGCCGCAATGTCCCGGAAGCCCTCCTCCTTCGCCACCTCGGCGAATTCCTTATACATTTCCACCCATTCGTAATGCTCGCCGGCAGCCGCGTCCGCCAGATTCTCCGGCGTGCCGGGGATAGAGCCGCCCTTCAGCCTTTTAAACCACAGCTCGGCGTGTTCTTTTTCGTTGTGGGCCGTTTCATTAAAGATATTGGCGATCTGGATATAGCCGTCTTTCCTCGCCTGGGCGGCATAAAAGGTGTATTTGTTACGCGCCTGGCTTTCTCCTGCAAACGCGGCCATCAGATTGGCTTCGGTGCGGCTTCCCTTGAATTCCATGCTGTCGACCATTCCTTTCTTTCCTTTGTTTTCCGCTTCTAGTATGGCCGCGCTGGCAAACTTTATACCACCGGATGTATTTCCGCCGCTTTTCCGGAGAGCCCGCTGGATCGTCAATCGGTAAAAGCGAAAAAAAGCGGAAACTTTCAAATACTGTTCATAAAACCGACGGAAAGTCTGCTAAAATAAAGGATAATAATCCCCTCCGTGTACAGGGGGATTATCGGTGAAAATGTCAACGGGAGGGACGCGGCGTGGCAAACGGAAAAATCATGGTCGTGGACGACGACAGCAATATCTGCGAGCTGCTGAGACTGTATCTGGAAAAGGAAGAATTCGACGTATGCATCGCCGGCAACGGCGCGCAGGCGCTGGAAATATTCGATAAGGAGAAACCGGATCTGATACTGCTGGACATCATGATGCCCCAGCTGGATGGCTGGCAGGTCTGCCGGGAAATCCGAAAAAAATCCTCCTGCCCGATTATCATGCTGACTGCCAAGGGCGAGGTATTCGATAAGGTGCTGGGATTGGAGCTTGGGGCGGATGACTACGTTGTCAAGCCCTTTGAGGCGAAGGAGGTTGTCGCCCGGGTCAAGGCCGTTCTCCGCCGCAGCGGCGCCCAGGACAAACAGAAAACCAAAGAAGTAAGTTACGACGGGCTGTACATCAATATGGAAAACTATGAGCTCCGGGTGCGGGGCAAGCAGATCGATACCCCGCCGAAAGAAATGGAGTTAATTTACCACCTGGCCAGCAATCCTAACCGGGTATATACCCGGGATCAGCTGCTGGACGAGGTCTGGGGCTTCGAATATTACGGCGACAGCCGGACGGTGGACGTCCATGTCAAGCGCCTGCGTGAAAAGCTGGACGGCGTTTCCGATCAGTGGACTCTGAAGACTGTCTGGGGCGTCGGCTATAAATTTGAGGTACGGGATCAGAACGGCGGCGTGGGCGCCCGCACCTGATAGAAACGCCGGATAAAAAGACACGGGGTACTGCGAAAAATATCGGCGCAGTACCCTTTCCTCCCCTGTATAGAAACCCATCCCCTGTCGTAAGGATGTGAGCTTTTGTGTTCAAAAGCATATTTACGAAATATTTCACCGTTATGTCGCTGATCATCGTCGTCAGCTTCGTCGCCATGGGTGGTATGCAGATGCTGTTCTCCACGCGGTATTGGGTGGATGAAAAGCGGAATCTGCTGGAGGGAAACACCCTGCGGATCGCGGAAATGACCTCCCAATTGGCGGTGGAGGATACCGAAAACGCGGGACATTACCAGATTCTCGGCGACCAGCTTTCCCCTTATCTTTCTCTGATGGCGGATGCGATCGACGCGACCGTGCTGGTGGTGAGCAACAAGGGTACGGTTATCCTCTGCTCTGACGCGGCGCTATATACGTCCGGCGCAGCGCTGGCCGATACGATCGTCGGCAAGATGGACGGAACCGGCTTTTTCGAGGTGGGAAAGCTGGGCGGTTATTATACCGCCCGCCAGTATACTACCGGGGAACCGATCCTGCTGAACAGCGGACAGATCCAGCTGGGGTATGTCTTTACCTCCACCTCCTCCGCCGGGCTGAGCGAATATCTGATGAACAACCTGCAGGTCTTCTTTCTGTCGGCCCTTGGGGTGCTGACTCTGACCTTTATCGTGCTGTATGTGATGACCTACCGGATGGTACGGCCTCTCCGACAGATGGCGGCGGCTACCCGCAGCTTCGGGATGGGGGATTTCAGCTACCGCATTCCTGTCCACGGGAAGGACGAGGTAGCCGAGCTGGCTACCTCTCTCAATAACATGGCTGTCTCCCTTTCCTCGGTAGAGGGGATGCGCCGCAGCTTCGTTGCGAATGTTTCCCACGAGCTGAAAACCCCGATGACCACCATCGCCGGTTTTATCGACGGAATTCTGGATGGGACAATTCCGGATGAAAAGCGGAATTACTACCTGAAAATTGTATCGGATGAGGTCAAACGCCTTTCCCGGCTGGTAAAATCCATGCTGGATCTGTCCCGGATCGACAACGGCGAGCTTCACCTCAAGCCGGTCGCCTACGACCTGACGGAACAGGCCTGCAATGTTCTCCTTTCCTTCGAACAGCGGATCGAGGATAAGAACATCCGGGTGGAGGGCCTGGAAGACTGTACCCGGACGGAGGTTTCGGCTGATTTCGACCTATTGGGACAGGTAATTTACAATCTGGTGGACAACGCCGTGAAATTCATCGACGTCGGCGGGACGCTTTCCGTCCGGATCGAGCGGCGGGACAGCCGGGTATACTGCGCCATCCGCAACACCGGCGCCGGCATCCCCGCGCAGGAGATGCCCCACATCTTTGAGCGATTTTATAAGAGCGACCGTTCCCGTTCGCTGGATAAAAACGGGATGGGGCTGGGGCTGTATATCGTCAAAACCGTCATAAACCTGCATCACGGCGAGATCGTTGTCCGCTCGGCGGAAGGAGAATACACCGAATTTGAATTCTGGCTTCCGGATACGGAAACGCCGAAGCGCTGACGGCTCCGGTCTTCTTTGCCTCGGTCATTCACAGCACGATAAAAATTTGTTTATGAATTCCCGCTTTTTTCTTCAAGAGATGTACACAAAAGGCGGGTAGAATAAAGCCATAGTCAGACAGGACAACAAACCAACGACGAAAACCATTCGAAAGGAATGATCCGATATGGCCAACTGGTTTGATGAAAACGGACGGGAAACGCCCGAAACAAACGAGAAAATTCCGGATACTCCGGGTTCTCCGCAAGTTACCCCCACGGAAGGCGCAGCCTCTTCCGCGCCTTCCTCCTCCGCCTCTTCTTATACTTCTCCGGAGGAAAACCGGCCGGTTTCCGGCTGGTCCTCCCCCGTTTCCCCGGTTGTCCCTCTCTCCTCCTGGAGCAGCACGACGGATGCCTCCCCGGAAAGCAGCGGGACATCCGCCGCCTCCCCCCAGTCGGAGGTGCCGGAAACGGTGACCTATCGCTACGGCGTTCACGCGCCCGACCCGGTTCCTGCCAACGAGGCGGAGCGCCGCGCCGAGCAGGCCGCTCCGTCGGGCGGCTATCAGCCGCAGGGGAACTACAATCCCTATGGCTGGCAGTCCTATGGACAGCCGCCTTACGGACAGCAGCCGGGCGGCGGCTCTCCTGTTCAGCCGGGCGGCCCGGGCGGCAGCTATCCGCCCCCTAAAAAGCCGAAAAAGAAAAAGGGCGCGGCCATTGCCATCGCTGCGCTGAGCGTCGCCTGTGCGGCGCTGATCGTCACCCTCTCGGTGCTTCTCGCCGTAGCTGTGGGGAATCAGGAGCTGCCGAACACCAATACGTCGACGAATAATAATTCGGTGTCCACCTCCCCGACACGGGACGTCAACAATAACGCGCCCACGCTGGATATTACCGATCCGGATGAAACAGAAGGACTCAGTACCCGCGCCATCGTGCAGAAGAACCTGAATTCTACCGTGGTCATTACCATGTACTCCCAATCCAGCAACGGCTATTTCGGCCAGGCCAGCAGCCTGACCGAAGCCGGGGCCGCAAGCGGCATTATATGGACGGCCGACGGATATATCATTACCAACGCCCATGTGGTTGTCAACGAAAAAACCGGCAAAAAATACGACAAAATTAATGTGGAACTGTATGACGGCACCGTTTATGAAAATGCGGAAGTCGTCGGCTACGATCAGTATACCGATCTGGCGGTCATCAAAGTAAAGGCGACCGGCCTGACCACGGCGGAATTCGGCAATTCCTCCCAGCTCCAGCTCGGGGATAAGGTGGTCGCCATCGGCAATGCCGGCGGGCTGAACTTCACCACCACGCAGGGGATCGTTTCCGGTCTCGCCCGGGACGTATACGAGGATACCGGCTACGCCATTAAATGTCTGCAGGTGGACGCCGCGATCAATCCCGGTAATTCGGGCGGCCCTCTGATGAACGGACAGGGCCAGGTAGTCGCCATCAACTCAGCGAAAATCGTCGCTTCCGGCTATGAAGGGCTGGGCTTCTCCATCCCGATCAACGAGGCGAAGGACATCCTGAATGACCTGGTGAAATACGGCTACGTCAAAGGGCGCGTGATGCTGGGCATTACCGGCCGTTCGATTACCGGCACCGGCTTCCGGATCGAAGAAATCAATTCGGATTCCTGCCTGGCAGGCACGGAAGCGCAGGTAGGCGACATCATTACGGCGGTAGACGGCGTGTCCGTAACCGATTATTCCACTATGCGCACCGAGCTTTCCAAGCATTCGGTAGGGGATACGGTGGAGCTGACCCTGGTTCGGGTCGATTCCCGCACCAATACCACCCGTACGCTTACCGTTCGCTGCGTATTGGCGGAAGCCACTAACTAGACAGAATACAGCCTGTGTCCGCCGCGGAATCGCCCGATCCTGCGGCGGACTTTTTCTATGGCAAAACCAGGGGAAAATATCAAAACTGTTATTTTTCTGTAACCAAAAACGGTAGCTTTTCCGTCTGACGCTATGATAGACTATCGTCGAGGAATAACGCGGCGGCGCTTTTCTCCTCAGTATTGATAATAGGTCCAAATGTCCAAAATCGGTGAAGGGATGGTGGAAGATTATGAAGGTCTTTTTCAGGCGGCTGCTTTCGGGATGGCTGGGGGCGGCAACATGCGCGTTGCTGTTGACCTCCTGCGGACAGAGAACGGCCGAAAGCAGCGGCAGCGGGAGTTCCGAGGCGGAAAGCCAACCGGTTCGGAAAGCCTCGGCGTCGGATACCGGAGATGCGATCGTTACAGTAAAATCAGACACGGAGGGCAAACCTGGAGCCTTGTCGACCCTAGCCTCGCTGTGGAGGACAACGGCGCCTGGAAAACCGGATCGGCTTCTTCTTCGGCCATACCGGTTCTTCAGGGGGCGGGCGTGATCGACCGGATATTCTTTGTCAATGAGGAGCTTGGCTTTTTATGCGGGTATTCCGGCGCGGAGGTCAATACGGCGCGAATCTGCCGGACGCGGGACGGCGGCAAGACCGCCGACGTCCAACGGCTGCCGCTTCCTGCAAGCGACGCCGACATATCGGCCCGCGTGTTGATACCGTACCACCGGGACAGGACGATTTATCTTCCCGTACGGATCAACAGCGAACCGTCAGGGACGAAAATCCTGTTCTTTTCCTCCTCCGACCTGGGGGACACCTGGGTATATGAGGAAGCGATGGGAGATTCCGCCGACGCGGTATAGGAAACCGGATGCTGAACACGCCGTCTTTTTTCTCTCGGCATCTTAAGGATACAGAAGGGGCGCGGCGCTAAGCCGCGGCCCGTCGTGGTTTGGCCCCGGTTTCGGCCCCATCCAAAAAAAGGACCCACGAAA
>CAUGOD010000034.1 GCA_959601025.1 uncultured Oscillospiraceae bacterium | reverse complement strand
ATTAGGCCCTTATAGGGCCTGTTCAAACCACCCGTTCAACGGGTGGTTTTGATTTATATTTATGGAAGAACCCGTTTCCTGTCCGGTAAGCGGAACGATTACACTAAAGTTCAATCCATTATCCTACTCTCACACATAATACGGATTGGGCTTTGTAAGAATGGCTGCCCGGTCAATAATTACGCCATGTCAAAAAAGCAAAGAATTGGAGAATGAGATATGTTTGAATAAAACCAAAGAAAGAAATCATTCAGCGGCAAAAATATTGCAAAATTCCGAAAAGAACCGCGCCTTTCTCAGCGTGAATTGGCGGAAAAGCTACAGCTTGCCGGGTTGGAGCGATTCAGCGAAAAGGGATCATAAAAACACCTGTCGAGACGCGTACTGCGCTTTTGACAGGTGTTTTTATGCCAGAATTCCTCTGCTACTGATGGGATGCTTCAGCGGCGAAGGCTTCGTTCAGGAGAGCAACCGCGTCGACCCAGCGCTGGTCGCTGGACACGCCGCCCATGACGACCGCCATCATTTCCGCCCCGTTGCGGGTGGCGCTGACCACGACGCAGTAGCCGGCCTCGTTGGTAAACCCGGTTTTCATCCCGGTCGCCCCTTCGAAGTAATACGAGCTGGAGGGATTGATCACCGCGTTGGAATTGGTCCAGCTTACGCTTTGGCCGGAGGGAAGGGTATAGCTGACCGAGACTTTCGCGATGGACGCCCGGATGTTCTCATATTTCATGGCGTTTTGTGCGATGAGAAGCATGTCGTTGGCCGTGGTGTAATGGTCGGGAGAATAGAAACCGTCCGGATTGCTGAAATGACTGTTGGAAGCGCCGAGCTTCACCAGCTCGTCGTTCATCCTGTTAATGAATACCCGCACGGCGTCCATATCGTTCAGGGTATCGTCGCCCGCGGTTTTTCGGCCGAGATGCGCGGCGATGACGTACGCGGCGTCATTACCGGAGGGAAGAAGCAGCGCATCCAGCAGCATATCCCGGGTCAGGCGATAGCCGGACTGCAGGTTCGCCAGGCTGGACCCCTTCTGTACAAGGGAAAGCTCCGTGCCGACGGTGAATTCCTCTTCCGGTCCGCAGAGCTCGGTCATGACGGCGGCGGTCAGCAGCTTGGTCAGGCTGGCGGGATAACAGCGTTCATCCGCGTCCCTGCTGTACAGGACCGTGTCGTGGGTGACGTCGTATAAAACCACCCGCGGCGTGGTGAGGGGCGCGGACACCGCGATCGTGGGATAGGTCGGCTTGGCGGTAGTGGTGGTCGATGCCGTTGTTGTCGCAGCGGGTGTGTCCGACACCGGGTCATTTCCGGCGGAGAAGACATTGGCAATACCGCCGGCGATGAGCCAGACCAACAGCGCCAGGAGGGCGACGATCACCAGTGATAAACCAATCACCAGGGCGCGCCGTTTCCAGAGGCGTTTTTTTCGCCTGGCGCCGGCGGCCGCCCGCACTGGTTTCTTTTTCATACGAAGACCCCATTTCCTGTAGACAGTTTTCTGCCCGGACGGCTTATCCGGGTAAGCCGGACAGAGACATTGCTAGTATACTATATTTCCCGATGGTTTTGTATCCTAAATTTTTGGGTTTTGGAAAGTTAAGAAAATTTTTGGATTTCTCGCTGAGTGCTTCGGAGAAACGGCGTTGCTGCTTGCACACCCTGTAAATTATTGGTATAATGTTGTCAGGGAAAAACGCGCCAGTGTTTTCGTTGCGCCGCCGGCAAAGGCTGGCAGAGAATCCGTGCAGGCGGCGCTGCATTTTACGGAGGCCATAAACGTTATGGACGATAAGAAAAGAAAAACACCGGACAGCGGCCGGATGTATCGTTCCGCTTATCCGAAGCGTCTGTTTCATACGCGAAGATTGGACAGGCTGCGGACGGCGGCCGTCCCGTATTGCCCGCGCTGCGGAGCGGAGGCAGTCCGCAAAACGGCAGCGGAGGAACGGTACCGCTGTCTTCGGTGCGGAAAGAGCTTTTCGTTTTCGGAAATTCCGGAGCGGAAGAAGCGGGAAGATAAAGAATCAAGCGCATCACTGCCGGAGGAATGAGGAAGGGAACACCTTTTCCTGAGCCTCGGCGCAGATGGGAGGGAATACGGAATGGCCGGAAAAATCCAAAAGAACACCGCGCTGACGATCCGGGCTCTGGACCCGCAGAATCGCCGTCACCGGCGACAGGCAGCGGAGCTTTTGGTGGAAAATTTTGAGGCGTGGCCGGCGATGGAGATCGCCCGGGCGGAGATTTCTACTCTTCTGGCGAAAAATCGCGTCTGCCTTGTCGCGCTGGACAGGGACGACACAGTAGTCGGCCTGGTGGGCGGCCTGCCCGATTACGCAGGGAACGTGTGGGAGCTTCATCCGCTGGCGGTGAAAAAATCCGAGCAGGGGCGGGGAATCGGCCGGCGCCTGGTGGAAGCCATCGAGCGGGAAGTCCGTGCAAAAGGAGCGATTACCATGATGCTCGGTACCGACGACGAAGTCGGCGGGACCAGCTTGTCCGGAGTTGACCTGTATGAGAATTTGTGGGAGCAGATTGCCCATATCCGGAACCTGCACGACCATCCCTATAGCTTTTATGAAAAATGCGGCTATACCGTTATCGGCGTGGTGCCGGATGCGAATGGCTACGGGCGGCCGGATATCCTGATGGCGAAGCGCCTGGGAAAACGGCCGTGACGGCGCGTGACAGGGAGACGTTGGAAGCGGCGAAAAAGAGCGGCGCCTCCCGTATCGTCCGTTTCCCCCGCTGCCGGACGGGACGGCTGATCTGTATCAGCGATATCCACGGATACGACCGGCTGTTTTCCACCCTGTTAAGGCGTCTTCAGCTTCGGGAGGACGATCAATTGGTCCTCCTGGGGGATTATGTGGAGCGGGGGCCGGAGAACCGCCGTGTCCTCCGTCGCATACGAGCGCTGGCCGCACGGCCGAATACCCTCCTGCTTCAGGGAAATAACGACCTCGTCTCGCGCTGGCTGCTGGAGAAAGCGGAAACCGGGGAGGCGCTGCATTATCTGGGGCAATACCCGCAGTGCCTTCTGGGAGAGTGGATGGCCGAGCTGGGCTGGACGGGCAGCCGTTTGCCCGATGAGAAAACGTTTTCCTGTTATCGCCGCGCCATTCTCCGAAACCATGCGGAAGCTATGGAATTTCTCGCCTCACTGCCGCTGATGGCGGAGACCGGTGAATTCGTTTTCGTCCATGCCGCGCTGGAGGATCGCCCAGACTGGCAAAACAGCGGGGAGGAGGTCTGCCTGACCTACAGCCGGTATCTCCAGGAAGGCGTCAACCCTACGGGAAAATGGGTCGTGACCGGCCACTGGCCGACATACAACATATTGCCGGAGGCGTTCCGGGGCAGGGAAACGCTGCCCGGGCTACCGCCGGAGGAGGGGAAGGGCGCCTCCTGCCATCCCGTGGCTTTTTGTGACCGGCGGATCATCGGGATTGACGGCGGGCTGGGAACAAAAAGCTTCCCGCAGCTCAATGCTCTCTGCATCGCGCCGGATGGGAGCGTCACCGTTCTGTTTGAGGACGGCGCGCCGTCTGCCGTGGCCCTGCGGGATGCTCCGCATCCGTCGTCCGGACAGCGGATGCGGGACGATTGGCCGAATAACCGGTTGGAGATTCTGGAGACCGGCCACTATTTCTCGCTCTGCCGGCGGGAGGGTTGGCCGTATACCGGCCTGGTGAAAAATGAACACATCGGTGAAAGGAAAGGACGACCCGCCTATGCCAAAGGAAGCACCTCGCATTTTCTCTCCGTCAGGAAGGGGGAGCGTCTCCATGTGCTGGACGACGCCTGCGAGGGCTTTGCCTATGTGCGGAATGAGTCGGGTGTGATGGGCTGGCTGGAGAAAGACGCGTTCCGGCGTACCTCTTCCGTTTTACACGAGAGGCGGAAAGACGGAGAAGAATGAGGAGGGAAACAGGATGGTGGAGGTAACGTTTCACTCGCTGGAGGCGGTGGAGAACGACGGCCTGAAATACGCGGTAATCGCCGCGCAGGAAGGAGAAAACTGGCTTTTCTGCCGTCATCGGCGGCGAAATACCTGGGAATTACCGGGCGGCCACCGGGAGCCGGGCGAGGACATCCGGGAGACGGCCCGTCGCGAGCTGTGGGAGGAAACCGGCGCGTTGGAAATGGAGCTGACGCCGGTCTGCCTGTACTCGGTTTTCGGGGCGGACGGGCCGGAACAGGCCGTGCCCAATTATGGAATGCTGTTTTACGCCCGGGTGACCGGAAGGGGAGCGCTTCCGGAAAGCGAGATCGCGGAGGTGCGCGCTATGCCCGCGGCGGGAGGAACGCTGCCGCTGCCCAATACCTATCCGCTTATCCAGCCTCTGCTGTGGGAGCGTGTACAGCGCTTCCTGAAGCGGCAAAACGGGGAGCAATAGGCGGGAGGGTAGACCCTGGGGAAAGCTGGTTTTGCTTGCTCCTTCCGGCTTTTTGTGGTAGTATAGCGATAAGCTTATCCATCCATGGGCGCGGCGTCCGTCCCGCCCGTGGGACGTCGAAAGGAGACGAGAATTCGATGCTGCGGAAACGAAAGGGAATCACGCTTCTGGCGGCAGGCGCTTTGCTGCTGTCAGCGACTTTTCTGCCCGGCTGCGGCAACGGCGAGGAGACATCCTCCGCTTCGCCTACGCCGACTACGACCGCCACGATGCCTACCCTTCTCAATGTGGAGATTACCGGCCTGCTGACGGCTGAGCAGGTGGGAGCCGCTCTGGGCGCAGAGGTGGGCGCTCCGCAGGAATACGAGTCCGGTACGGTAGCGCATTATTCCTCCGCCGATTCCCAGACCGCGGCGGAAATCAGCCTGAAGGAATGCGGACGGGACATCTATGACGCGACCGTTCCCCTGTATAAGGACGCGGTGGAAACGCCGAATCTCGGGGAAGCCGCGATATGGAGTGCGGAAATGAAGCAGCTCCTTGTATATGGCAAGGGATATATGCTTAGCGTGACCGCGGATATCGCGGGGAAGGATGCGGACGCCTGCCTGTCGGCCGCCCGCCAGATGGCAGCTCTGGTTCTTGAGAAGCTGTAAGCCGGCGGTCCGCCGCCCAGGGGGCGGATTTGTCCGGAAATTCTGCCGGCAGAAAACGGCTTAACGGGAGGTGATGGATTTTGGCGATGCGCGATATCCTGCAGGATTTCGGCTTTCATCTGCAGGCGCCGCTGTGCAACCGCTGTATCCATCGGCGGCAGAACCTGCTGGACGATCCGGGCAAGCCTTTGGAGTGCAAGCGGCGGGGGAAAATCCCGGCGGAGCTCCTTTCCTGTGAGCAGGACGACTGTGAGGACTTTGAGGAGGACGAGGAGCAGGCTCGCCTGTTTGAAGGCATTCTGTAAAGGGAATAGACTTTTCATCCCGGCCGGAGAGCGTTTTTTCCGGCCGGGATATTTATTTTTCGCCGCTTTCCGCCTGTCCGTTCGGTATGCGGTTCTCCGAAGTTGCATAAGGATGGAGTAAAGCCCCGGTTACGGAGCTGCCATACCGAGAAAATGAGGGTGAGAGAATTGTATGCGGTTGTAAAGGGAAAGCACTTGCTTGGAGCGCTGGCGTGTTGTCTTGCTTTGGTGATCCCGGTCGGCGTTGCCTGTGTGTCAGCCGGCTCCACGCCGGAAGCGGCGGAGACCGCGGCGGCCAATACCAATTGGGGGCTGAGCTTTCGGGAGAATGGAAAGACGCCGGTGGGAAACGCTACGGCGGAGTTTTTGAAACAATACGACGCTTATTATGCCGGGGATGGTGCGGACGGAGCGAAAAAGGTGATCTACCTGACCTTTGACGCAGGCTATGAAAACGGGTATACGCCGGCCATTCTGGACGCGCTGAAAAAGCATAATGTAAAGGCGACATTCTTTGTGGTGGGCAACTATATCCAGACCGCGCCGGAGCTGGTGAAGCGGATGGCGGATGAGGGGCATATTGTGGGGAATCATACCTTCCACCATCCGGATATGTCTAAGATTTCGGATATGGCCGCCTTTACTGAGGAGATACAGTCGCTGGAAACGCTGTATAAGGAAACCACGGGACAGGAGATGAAAAAGTTTTATCGCCCCCCGCAGGGCAAATACAGTGAAAGCAATCTGAAGCAGGCGCAGGAGCTGGGATATCAAACCATCTTCTGGAGCCTGGCTTACGTCGATTGGTATGTAGACAAACAACCGACGCACGAGGAGGCGTTTTCCAAGCTGCTTACCCGTATCCATCCCGGCGCGGTGGTGCTGCTGCACAGCACATCAAAAACCAATGCGGAGATTCTCGACGAGCTGCTGACTAAATGGGAAGCGGAGGGATATACCTTCGGTACGCTGGAGGAGCTTTGCGCCGCCTGATTGCCGGTTCCCCCCCGGTTGCGTCGCCGGAAAGGGCATGTCTTCAGCCTTGTCTGGGCGACCATGCGTGAGAGCCCGTTTGGGAAAAACGCCGCAGGGCGTTTTTCAGAGGCGTCGCCGGGAAGGGTATGCTTTTACAGCCTTGTCTGGGCGACGCCGTATATTCCACCCCTTTCCCGGAAAAACTAGCCCTATTCGATAACAAAGGGGGAGAGCGGTTTGTTTCAATTCCGGGAATGGCTGATCGACGGGATCGTCCAGGGATACCGGACGGGAGAGCACACTTGGTCGGAGACCGTGCTTTGTACAGCCGATTATGTGGCGCAGGGAGTGCTCTCGAACGCCGACGCGGAAGCGGTGGAAAGGCGCTGTCATGCTGCTTCCGATGTTTCCCCTGCTGCCGGTTCTGATCCTCCCTTTTTTTCCGCTTTGTTGCCGGAGGCCCCGGAAGACGGTCGTTTTTCCGGGCCGGATCATATTACCTTTTCCGAATAAAAACAGGGACTCCTCCCCTTGGAAAACCATCCGCGGCCTGTCTTTCGCGAATAGACGCGAAACCTGCTTTTTCCCTGCTTGAGCGAATCGTTCACGCTCCCTCCTGGAAAAATCAATGCGGGCCATCATAGATGGTCCGCATTTTCGTATTTTATCGGTGCGGCTTTTACCTTTTTTCTTTCCTTCTGTTCCGTTCCTTCAGGCCTCGAACACCGCGCGGATCAGCGGAAGCTGACTCTGGGTTTCCTGGTATCCCGCCTCCATGCATTCCGCCATAGCGCCAAAGGTAAGCAATCCCGCGTCTTCCGGCAGGCGGGGATGGAGCAGCAGCCTTTCACCCCGCGCAACCCGTTCCTTCAGCCGGCTGGTGACGATGGTCAGCGAATGGGAAGCGATTTCGATGATGTTCTCCGTTTTCGGCGGCTCGTATTCCTCCGAAACGTCTACGGCGAGAACGTTCCGCTCTCCCGCCGCCAGCAGAAGGCTGACCGGCAGGTTGTCGGTCAGCCCGCCGTCCACCAGGCACATGTCCTCCTGCATTACCGGCCGGAAAACGGCGGGAACGGCGGCGCTGGCCCGCATGGCCCGGCAGAGGGGCATTTCGGTCGTCCAGCGGACGTGGGGAACCGGCCGCACGCCAGCCAGTGTATTCGTATAGGCAATGGTTTCTCCGGTGCGGATGTTTACGGCGGGGATGACGGTGCGTATCGTCAGGTCGTGCATCGCTTTTCCGCCGGTCAGGGAACAGAGCAGCTGTTCCAGCCGATCTCCTTTAATCAGCCCTTTTACCGATACCGGCCGCAGGGTAAGGAGCTGAAACAACGCTCGAAGCAGGCCTTTCAAGTCCGGATCAATAAATTCACGCCCCTTCCGCGACATGGAAAGCAGCACCTGCTTCTGGCGCTCGGGGGAAATGCCTGCTGCGTACAGGCCGGCGATCAGGCTGCCCGCGCTGGTTCCCGCCACGGAGGAAGGAAGCAATCCCGCCTCAGTCAGAGCCAGTAACACGCCGACATGGGCGGCTCCCCGCGTCCCACCCCCTGCAAAAGCAATACCGTAACGCATAAAAATCTCCATTCCTTGTTGAATTTGCGGTAGCTTCGATCAACGGTCGAAATTTCCGCAGCGCTTTTCGCGGCAGAGGATCAGATTCCGCCGTAAAAAGGCGGAAGCATCCTATTTTCCCTACATTCTATGGACTCGGGGAAACGGTTATGAGTCGGACGGAAGGAAATCCATTTGAACCATTCAGTCTACTTGAAAAAGGCCGTGATTTTCCGCACATTATGAACGAACGTTTAATTTCCTCGCATATCCCTTGCCTCCCAAGGCAAGATACGCTATGATTAGGTGGAAATCATGGGTCTTATGCATGGGTTATATGTTTGAGAAAAGGAGACGAAAAATATGAAAAAAAGTACGGGGATTCTTCTGGGCGTCCTTGGCGTGATCGTGGTTCTGGTAATCGGGATCGTCGGCTGGGGGATTTCCTCCTATAACGGGCTGGTGACCAGCGAGCAGGCGGTGGAAACCCAGGCCAGCAATATCGAAACGCAGCTGCAGCGCCGCAGCGACCTGATCCCCAATCTGGTGAACACCGTAAAGGGCTACGCCCAGCACGAGGAGGAAATCTACACCGCGCTGGCGGACGCCCGCGCCAAGCTGAGCGGCGCAAACACGGTGGAGGAAATGGAGGAGGCGAACGGCGAACTGACCAGCGCGCTGAACCGGCTGATGGTGATTGTGGAAAACTATCCCGATCTGAAGGCGAATGAAAACTTTATCGGCCTGCAGGACGAACTGGCGGGAACCGAGAACCGCATCGCTGTCGCCCGTCAGGATTACAACAAGGCGGTGCAGGAATACAATGTAAAAATCCGCCGGTTCCCGACCAATATCATCGCCGGGATGTTCGGCTTTGAAAAAGCCGCGTTGTTTGAAAGCGCGGAGGGCGCCGCTTCTGTTCCGAACGTGAGCTTCTGACCGCGAGGGGAGAGGATGGGGCGACGCCCATGAGAAGAAAACGACTGCTATCGCTCCTGCTGTGCCTGGGGCTGCTTTTGACAGCTCTTTCGGCAGCGGGTGCGGCGGCCAACGCGGTCTATCAGCCGACCGACCGCTTTTTTGTCAACGATTTCGCCGGCGTGCTTTCGGCATCCGACGCGGAGGAAATCTATGCCCTCGGCGCGGAGCTGGACCAGAAAACCGGAGCGCAGGTGGTGGCTGTGACGATACCGACCACCGACGGGGAGGAAATCCGCAGCTACGGGCTGGAGCTTGGACGGGAATGGGGCATCGGCGAAAAGGATAAGAACAACGGCGTCCTGCTGCTTCTGGCGGTAGAGGACCGGCAGGTCGATATCGAGGTCGGCTATGGACTGGAGGGCGCCCTCCCCGACGCGAAAACCGGCCGGATTCTGGATCAGTACGCCACGCCCGATTTCCGGAATGATGATTTTTCGGAGGGGATGCGAAAAGCGTACCGCGCCCTGATCAACGAGGTCTATATTGAATACGGGCTGGAGCCGCCGGACGAGGATTATGTTCCGGTTTCCCCGGAGGATACGGTGGACAGTGAGGATGTGTTCAGCGCGGTCGGTACGATTGTGGTGGTGGTGATTTTTCTCGCCCTGTTTTTCGGCCGGCGGCATCACCGCGGCGGTCCGCCGTTCATCTTCTTCGGCGGCCATGGCGGCGGATTCGGAGGAAGCGGCGGCCGCTTTGGCGGCGGTGGAGGCTTCGGCGGAAGCGGGGGCGGTTTCAGCGGCGGAGGCGGCAGCTTCGGCGGTGGAGGAAGCTCCCGCGGGTTCTGATGCGCCTGACGGTGAGATAATACGAGACGGCAAGACAACAAAAAGGCTTCCCCGCGAGGGGAAGCCTTTTTGTTGTCCTATTGTATAGCATAAGCGAAAAGAGAACCACCGGCTATGCCGGTGAGAGTAAAGGAATTATATAGTGAAAAAACCTCGTGATATAATGGAAGTGCGGTCGGTCAACTGCACAACAAGATATCAGGAGGTTTAATCAATGAAAGAAAAAGAAATAGAGAGTTTGCAACACACAACTTGGAGATGCCAATATCATATAGTATTTGCACCGAAATGCCGTCGAATGGTGATATATGGGCAAATCAAAAAGGATATAGGGGAAATATTGAGAAGATTGTGTGAGCAGAAGGGTGTGGAAATAATAGAGGCAGAAGCGTGTCCGGATCACATACATATGCTGATAAGTATTCCACCCAAATACAGCGTATCACAAATCATGGGATATCTCAAGGGAAAAAGCAGTTTGATGATATTTGATCGGCACACAAATCTGAAATACAAATATGGGGATAGGCACTTTTGGGCGAGAGGATACTATGTGGATACAGTGGGACGGAACAAAAAGCAAATACAAGAATACATCAAACACCAATTAGAGGAGGATAAGATAGCGGACCAGATGAGTCTAAAAGAGTTTATTGACCCGTTTACGGGTAGTAAGAATAAATAGGCATAAAAAGGATGCCCCTTTAGGGGCTGCCATGAGTCAGCAATGCAGTTGGCCGACTTTTTCGCAGCCCCTTGAGGGGCATTGTCTGTATTATGCCCTTTCAGGGCTTTCCCAAGCCCCCGGCTTTGCCGGGGGTCCTGACTGCAGGGGAAGCCAGAAACCATCAGGCGAAATACCGCACGCCGCTGAGGAACAGCTTCTGATCTTTTTCACCGGGGACGTTCTTATACAAGTCCTTGCCCTGCCGCTCGCTGTGGCCCATCTTGCCAAACACCCGGCCATCCGGGGAGGTGATGCCTTCTACCGCGCAGAAAGAGCCGTTCGGGTTCCATTCTACCGACGCGGAGGGATTGCCGTCCGGATCAACATACTGGGTGGCAATCTGCCCGTTTGCCGCAAGCATTCGGAGGGTTTCCTCCGTCGCGTAGAAGCGGCCTTCGCCATGGGAGACCGGCACACAGTGGATATCCCCGGCGCTGCAGCCCGCAAGCCACGGGGAATGAACCGAGGTCACCCGGGTATAAACCATCCGGCTGACGTGGCGGCCGAGGGTGTTGAAGGTCAGGGTGGGAGCGTCGTCCGCGATTTCAGTGATCCGGCCATAGGGGACGAGCCCCAGCTTGATCAGGGCCTGGAAGCCGTTGCAGATGCCGAGCATCAGGCCGTCCCGCTGTTCAAGCAGCTCGGTGACGGCGTCCGCGATGCGGGGATTGCGGAAGGTGGTGGCGATGAATTTGCCCGAGCCGTCCGGTTCGTCGCCGCCGGAGAAGCCGCCGGGAAGCATGACGATCTGGGAATTCCGGATCGCCTGTTCCATCCGGACGATGGTTTCTTCAATCGCGGCGGGCGTCAGGTTTTTGACCACCAGCACCTCCGGCTTTGCGCCAGCCCGCTCAAAAGCGCGGGCGGTGTCGTATTCGCAGTTGGTGCCGGGGAAGACCGGGATAAACACGCGGGGCTGGGCGGTATGGATTGCCGGAGACCCGCCGGTGCGCTGGGTGTAGAGCGGTACCGCCGGGGTCATCGGCGGCTCCTCCTTCGGGAAGCTCGGGAACACCGGCTCCAACGGGGCCATCCACTGGTCAATCAGCTCATCCAGCGGCAGTTCCTCGCCGTCGAGAATGATCGCCTCTTCCTCCACCGTGGTGCCGATGAGACGGTAATCCAGCCCCTCCAGGCACATGTCGCCCTCCTTAAGCTCCACCACAAAGGAGCCGGCAAGCGGGGCGAACAGGGTGGTGCGGTCGATCCCGCCGTTGAAGGCGAAGCCGATCTTATTGCCGAAGCACATCCGGGCGACTGCGGCGGCGGCGCCGCCCTCCCGTACCACAGAGGCGGAGCAGACCACGCCGTACTGTACCAGCTTGGAGATTTCATCCATCAGCTCTTTCGCCTTTTTCCAGTCGGGCAGGCGGGTTTCCCCGTCCACCGGCATCGGCAAGAAGGCAACCAGGGAGCCGGTGTGCTGGAATGCAGCGGTGCCGGTCTTTTTCGCCGAGGTTATATCGCAGGTAAAGCTGACCAGCGTGGGGGGGACATCCAGTTCATTGAAGCTGCCGGACATCGAATCCTTGCCGCCGATGGAGGGGACGCCGAACTCCTTCTGGGCGACAAACGCGCCGAGCAGGGCGGCGGCGGGCTTGCCCCAACGTTCCGGCACGTCCCGGAGACGCTCAAAATATTCCTGGAAGGTCAGCCGGGCGCGGAAAGGATCGGCGCCCATGGCGGCCAGCTTGGCCAGGGAGGTGGTCACGGCGAACGCTGCGCCGTGGAACGGGCTCCAGCGGGAGATGCCCGGGATAAAGCCGTAGGTCATGGCGGTGGCCGCGTCGGTCTCGCCCGAAAGCACGGGGAGCTTGGCGGTCATGCCCTCCTCGGGAGTCAACTGGTATTTGCCGGCGTAGGGCATCATGACGGTGGAAGCGCCGATGCTGGCGTCAAACCGTTCGACCAGCCCCTTTTGGCAGGCGACCTCCAGCCGTCCGAGGTTTTCGCGGAACGCGTCGGCCAGCGGGATCACGGCGAGGCCGGAGGGGATAGCCGTGCGGTATTCCGCATCCGGGTTCGGGGCGGTGATGACCGCTTTGGCGGTCTGGGTCACGCCGTTGGTGTTCAGAAAATCGCGGCTGACGTCCACCACGCCGTCCCCGCGCCAGTTCATTCGCAGACGGGCTTCCTCGGTGACGACAGCCACAGCGGTCGCCTCCAGGTTTTCCTCCCCGGCGGCGGCGATGAACGCGTCCACGTCCTTCGGGTCCAGCACGACCGCCATCCGCTCCTGCGACTCGGAGATCGCGAGCTCGGTGCCGTCCAGCCCCTCGTATTTCTTCGGCACCTTATCCAGATCAATCTTCAGTCCGTCGGCCAGCTCGCCGATGGCGACGCAGACGCCGCCCGCGCCGAAGTCGTTGCAGCGCTTGATCATCCGGGAGACCCTGCCGTCCCGGAACAGGCGCTGAATTTTCCGTTCGGTGGGCGGGTTGCCTTTCTGGACCTCCGCACCGCAGGTGTCAATGGATTCGGAGGTGTGGGCCTTGGAGGAACCAGTCGCGCCGCCGCAGCCATCCCGTCCGGTCCGACCGCCCAGCAAGACGATCACGTCGCCGGGCTGCGGAACCTCCCGCACCACGTTCTCTTTGGGGGAGGCGCCGATCACCGCGCCGATTTCCAACCGCTTGGCGATATAGCCGGGATCATACAGCTCGGCGACCTGCCCGGTCGCCAGGCCGATCTGATTGCCGTAGGAGGAATAGCCGGCCGCCGCGCCGGTGGTAATTTTCCGGCTGGGGAGCTTGCCTTCCAGTGTGTTTCCCAGCGTGACGCGGGGATCGCCCGAGCCGGTGACCCGCATCGCCTGGTAGACATAGGCCCGCCCGGACAGCGGATCGCGGATCGCGCCGCCGAGACAGGTAGCCGCGCCGCCGAAGGGCTCGATCTCGGTCGGGTGGTTATGGGTCTCGTTTTTGAATTGAACCAGCCACTGCTCGGTTTTGCCGTCGATCTCCACCGGTACCTCGATGGAGCAGGCGTTGATTTCATCCGATTCGTCGAGGTCGGGGATCATGCCGCGCTTTTTCAGCAGCCGCATCCCCATGGTGGCCATATCCATCAGGGTGACATTTTTCTGTGCGATCCGTTCGCCGTATACTTCCTCACGCGCTTCATAATAGGCGGCGAGGGCGGCCTCGATCGCTGCGGTGAGCGCGCCCCTCTGCACCTCGATTTCTTCCAGCCGGGTGAGGAAGGTGGTATGCCGGCAGTGGTCGGACCAATAGGTGTCGATCACCTTCAGCTCGGTAAGGGAGGGATCACGATGCTCCTCGTCCCGGAAATAGGACTGACAGAACTTCAGGTCGGCCGCCGACATGGCGAAGCCCATCGACTTCCAATAGTCCTCGATCTCCGCGTCGGTCATGGCGGTGAAGCCCTCCACCCGCCGGACGTTTTCCGGGGCGGCGGCGGTCATATCCAGCGTATCCGGCTTGTCCAGGGAAGCAATCCGTGATTCCACCGGATTGACCAGATACTGCTGCACACGGAGGAACTGGTCGTCCGTCAGTTCGCCCTTCAGGCAGATCACGCGGGCCGTCGCCACCCGGGGCCGTTCGCCCTGCGTGAGCAGCTGGACGCACTGGGCCGCCGAGTCGGCCCGCTGGTCGTATTGCCCGGGGAGGTATTCCATGGCGAAAACGCGCCAATCCTCGCCGGCGTCGAAGGTCTCTTCGTATACGTCGTCCGCGTTCGGCTCGGAGAACACCGTGACCAGCGCCCGCTCAAATTCCCCGGCCGTCAGCCCTTCCACATCGTAGCGGTTGAGCAGACGGAGGGACTCAATGGCGGTCATGCCGAGATTGTCCCGCAGGTCGTCCAGCATGTGGCGCGCTTCCACGTCGAAGCCGTCCCGCTTTTCGACGAAAACCCGAATCACGTTTGACATAATCCGATTCCTCACTTTATAAACATTAATAGCCAATAGACAGGAATAGTTTATCATAAATTACAGGGAAGAAAAAGGGGGAAAGAACGAAAAAAGCGGGGCTTTTTCCGAATGGGTTTTGTACTAATCGGTAGGATAAGGGGACCGGAGACAGGAAAAGAAGAGGAAAATGGCCGGATACAAAACGGCGAAAGGAATGAGGACGCCGCAAAGTCGTTGAAAATCCGGTTTCTAATCCGGTTTCTGTCGTTTGCGTCTTGATTCAATAGCAAAAAAAGCCTATAATAAAAGCTCAGTATGGGGTTGTGTTCCCCTGCGGTGTGACGGGAAGGACTGACAGCAATGACCGATTTCCTCAAGCGGACATGGGCGGAGATCAATCTCGACGCCATTCAACATAATTTTCGGACAATCGCCGGTTCCCTGGCTGAGGGATGCCGGGCGATGGCCATCGTCAAGGCGGACGCTTACGGACACGGCGCGGGCTATGTATCCCGCGCGCTGCGGGCGGCAGGTGCGGATTGGTTCGGGGTCTCCAACCTCGACGAGGCGCTGCAGATCCGTAAGGCCGGTATTTCGGAATCCATCCTCATTCTCGGCTATACCCCGCCTAAGGAGGCGGCGCGGCTCGCCGCCTTCGGTATTACCCAGACGGTATTCGACCGGGAATACGGGGAGGAGTTGAGCAGGGCCGCCGCCGCCGCCGGGGTGAAGGTACGTATCCATGTGAAGCTGGATACCGGGATGTCCCGTATCGGTTTTCTCTGCCAGAAGGAGGACGAGTTGGCGGCAATGGCGGACAAGGTGGCCGCGGTCTGCCGGCTGCCCGGCCTGATCCCGGAAGGGGTTTTCACCCACTTTGCTTCTGCGGACGAAGAAGGCGGGGAGGCGTTCACCCGGCTTCAGTTTTCCCTCTTCCGGCAGACGATCGGGGAATTGGAGGCGCGGGGTGTCCATTTTCTTCTTCGGCATTGCTGCAACAGTGCGGCGACCATGCTGTATCCGGAAATGCATATGGATCTGGTGCGGCCGGGTCTTATCCTATACGGGTTGCTGCCCGCCTCTTGGCTGGACGGCCGTTTGCCCCTGCAGCCGGCAATGGAGCTGAAAACCGTGGTGTCCATGGTGAAAACCGTCCCTGCCGGGTCGGTTGTCAGCTACGGCCGGACCTATACGGCGGAAAGCGCTACGATGTTGGCAACGGTGCCGATCGGGTATGCCGACGGCTATCCCCGCTGCTTTTCCAATAGGGCGGAGATGCTGGTGAACGGCCGGCGGGTTCCGGTTGCCGGCCGGGTATGCATGGACCAGTGTATGCTGGATGTTTCCAACATAGCGGACGTACGGGAGGGCATGGTGGTGACTGTGTTTGGCCGGGATGGCGAAGCGAGCCTTCCGGTGGAGGAATTCGCGGCGCTTTCCGGTACTATTAATTATGAGTCCATTTGTCTGATCGGTAAGCGGGTGCCCCGGATATTCCAGAGCGGGGGCCGCACGGTAGGGCAGTTGAATTATATCGTGCCGGAGAATTGATACGGCGGCGCAACCTGGATAGAAAAGTACGGGAAAGTGAAAGGAGGGGGATCGGATGGCGGAGTATGTCGCGACAACGCTGGAGCGGTCGATTCCGATTCAGAAAATTGTAACGGTGCATTATTTTGAATATGCCAAGGATTACGTGTTTGAGGGAGAGCGGCACGATTTTTGGGAAATCCTGTATGTCGACAAGGGTGAGGTAGAGGTTATGGCCGGCGAGATCGGCTATAAGCTGCGTCAGGGGGAAATGATTTTCCACAAGCCGAACGAGTTCCATAATGTATTCGCCAACGGCGTGGTGGCGCCCAATCTGGTGGTGATTTCCTTCGAATGCAGCGCTCCCGCAATGACGTATTTTGAGGGCAAGGTGATTGCTGCGGGAGAGGATGAGCGCGCCCTGTTTGCCCGCATCGTCCGGGAGGCGCGGGACACCTTTTCCTCCCCGTTGGACGACCCTCGTCTGACCTGCCTGGAACGGGCTTCCTCTCATGCGTTCGGCAGCGAGCAGATGATCGGTATCCTGCTGGAGGAAATGCTGATCCGCCTGATCCGCCGGGGCGCGGAGGAAGCGCGGGGAGTAAAGATTTCCTCCTCGGTTAAGCTGCGGTCGGATAACGATCTGGTCAAGCGAGTGATCGCCTACATGGAGGAAAATGCGGCCGGAAGCCTGACCTTTTCGCAGGTCTGCCGCTTTTCCGCGCAGAGCGCGACCAATCTGAAAACGATTTTCAAATCGGTGACCGGCTACGGTGTGATGGAGTATTACCGGATGCTCAAGATCGAGGCGGCGAAAACCATGCTGCGGGAAGGGGATGGGAATATCACCCAGATTGCCGACCGCTTGGGTTATGCCTCCGTCCATTATTTTTCCCGGTATTTCAAACAGGCGACCGGTATGACGCCCAGCGAGTATTCCCTGTCTATTCAGGCGAAATGAGACGATCCGCGACGGAAGGCTTTACATAAAAAGGAATCTGAATTTCCTTGTTCTATCTACTATCTATAAGAAAAAACGCCTCGCTAAAAGCGAGGCGTTTTTTCGCTGGTTTACAGTTCAATGTCGTAATCCGAGGGCTTCTTTTTTCTGGGACCCCGCTCCTGCGGCTGGTTCGCGAGGGAACCGAGGGATACGCCGGGCACCGGCGCTTCTCCGGACAAAGCGCCCTCCGTGTTCTGTTCCGTTCGCTTCCATTCGTCCGCCGAGTCCGCCGCTGCGCTATCCTCATCCGAAGGGCCTCCGCGGAAATCCCCATCGGAAGGACCGGGGGGGAAGGGGCGAGGGACGCTGTCCAGGCCGCTGTCCGGGCCGCCGTCCGGGTCGTTGGGATTCTCCGGGTCGTCCCCATCCTCATCCGCCGGTTTCCGGAGGAAGAAGAAGTAGAGCAGCACACCCGCGCCGCCGAGCATCAGGACGCCGACAAGGATGATTACAATCACAAGCCAGGGAATCCCACCAGTGGAGAAATTTTTGGAGGTGGGCGACTCAAAGCCGAGGATCGCCACCGAGGACAGGCTGGTAACCTGGAAGGAAAGCGAGCCGTTTTCCACCGTGGTGTCGATAAAGCGGGTGATGCCGTTTTCCCCGATGACGGCGGCCACCACCAGATACTTATCCTCGTCGCTCATGGATTTCGGAACCGGCAGCTCCACAGTGACTTGGCCGCCCGGCATTGCAATCGTCGTATCGACGTTTTCCGCCGTGTTGACCATATGCAGAGACAGGTCAAGCGGAATACGGAGCGTGTCCTGCGGGGAATAGATGCTGAATTTCGACTGGCCGCTGATCGCCGCCGAAATATGCTGGTCAGTGACCGTCAAGGCGGAGGTTCTAGCCTCCATCATCAGGACGGCGTTGCTCTGTCCGACCAGGGCGTTGTACAGCTCTTTGCCGAGCAGCAGCCTGGCGCTTCCTGCAAAATTGTCGGAGGAAAGGCCGAAATTCTTGGCTACCTGGGTATCGAAGCTGGTGTTGACCGCGATTCGGTCGCCCACAACCGCCGTGGTGCCCGCGCCCTGTATCATCGCATAGGTTGGAACGGTGGTGGACACGGCAGTCGCCGTGGTCTGGGAAGCGGAGTGGGAAGCTGTGGTGGGGCCGTTCGGATTTGTTCCGGTCGTGGTGCTGTCCACCGTCGTGGTGTTGGGAGAAGTGGGAGTAATGATCGGCTCGCCGAGCGACGCCGTACACCCGACATAGCTGACGGAATTGACCGTCCGGTTTTCCGCTGTGCAGAGGATGACCGTCTGATCCGAAGGCGCGGCGATGCGGAAGGTAACCCTGCCGTCCGCGGCGGTGCTCTCCGTCGCCTGTTTGACATTGGCGTAAAACAGGTTGATGGGATAGTCCTTAATCGGACGTCCGTAATTGTCCTGAATCTGTGCGCTGACCTGGCCGTTGGCAATAGTCAGCGTCATTTTGGTAGTCAACTGGCCTGCTACATCCACCGGCCGGTCGGCGTTGATCGTGCGTCCGTCGCTGAGCTGGTAGGTCATATCATAAATGCCGGGGTTTAAATCGCCCAACGGGACAGAGAAATCGCCGGTAGAGTCGCTGTCGCCCCGCACCGTTCCGTCAATCACCACAACCACCGATACGCCGGGCAGCTCGGAAGCGTTCCATCTGATCGTCAGGCTTTTGCCGTCGTGGTTCACAAAGGAAAAGGTCGGTTCCTTTGCCGGCGAAGTAGGGAGAGAGGTAGGCGCCGTTTCGGTAGAAGAGGTGCTTTCCGTCGGTTCCGTATCGTCGCCAGGCTCCGCAGACACTATGGCAGTCAGCAAAGAGACAAGCATCGCTGCGGACAGCAGGGCAGCAATCCATTTTTTCATAAAGGCGTTCCATCCTTTCCATGCGACGCGTGACAAATGAAATGGCAATGGAGCTAATGGCCGCATACATATAAGATACCATACTTTTTGGAAAAAGTAAACGGACAAACATATTCTGCTTCTGGCGCGTTTCTTAAAAGCGGATTCACGCCCACGGGGGATAGCCCCGTTTCCTGAAGATTGACGAGTTCGCCCCGTTCATTTTATGAAAAAACGAAACAAGGTATGCCTTGAGAGGAGACGCTGGATAAGGGTCGTTTGGAATCGGTTTCACTTCCGGCGGAAACGGCGGAGAAGCAATACCGTCAGAGAGAGAAGGAACACGGCCAAACATACCGCCAGAACAATAAGGCCCGCGAAGCCGAGAGGGGTACGCAACAGCTCTGTTATACCTTGTTTCCCCGGAAATTATTTCAGGGGATTCGCTGAAAAAGGGGACGGAAACGAATCGGCCGGCTTTTCGGCTTGCCTTTTCGTGTAATCGATATGGCCCGACAGCTCAATGCTGTCCATATATTTATCATACGCATGCTTGCCTTCCCGTTTAATTGCCTTGTCCATAACGACCTGCACCATACATTGATTCGTCTGATTCCAAAACATGATCCTCATGGACGCTTCCATAAGGGAGGACCTACCCGAAATCGCTAAAGCGCTGCCTTCTTTTTTTGCGGCTGCGGTATAAAAAATTTCGTTGTGCGCTCTTTGTAATTCCGCTGTCACATCTTTCAGCTTCTCACCCGGGCCCATTGCTACCTCCAGAGCCTGTATGGAGACTTTGGAAAAGTCATTTTCAATGACAGCGTTGACCATTGAGAGGGAGTGCGGGCGCAGTTGGAGCGCATGAAAGAATTATGCAGAGAGCGAAATAATCTGTATGAAAAGCAGAATGATTTGAAAGGGCAGAAGCAGAAAATAGAGAAATCGTTGGAACGATAATGAATGTGGGGCATGGAGATTGCTATGCCCTATATTTTAGTTGTAAATAGAATTAGAAAGTAGTATAATCAAATTTGATTCATCAGTTTGAAGGTCTATTAAAGAATAGGAGAACTGGTTGTGGAAAAACGAAAAGAGATAAATGACAATTTAGTTAAGTGGATAGTGAATAAAGTAAGTACAGAATATGCCAATGATGTCAGCCTTGTATTAATATATGGTTCATATGTTAATGGTACTGCTAATAGCAAATCAGATGTTGATTGTTATTATATTCCTAAATCAGAGCGTGGATATGATTTAGCAGTTGATTTTATTATAGAAGGTGTAGCATATGATATATTTCCGATATCGTGGAAAAGAGTAGAAAAAATTGCCGATTTGTTTGAAAATATGTCACCACTAGTTGGTGATGTTAATATCATTTATTCCAATAGTGCAGACGATGTAGAACATTTTAAAACGATGCAGGCAAGATTGAAAAGTAATCTATTAAATGATAAATATGTCAAAGAGATAGCTACAAGGCGATGTGAAGAAGCGGGCAGGTTTTGCACTATGCTGAATCAAAATCATAGTGCATCAGAGGTTCGGAAAATAGCAGGGTTCATTATCATGACACTTGCTGATGCAGTGGCTGTATATAATCATGATTATTATCATTTTGGATTGAAGAAACAATTTGAAGATTTACAAAATAATATTCCAAATGTTCCTCGCAATATTGTAGATGGATATCAGAATGTAGTTAAAGCAATTGATATTGGTGATGTTATAAAATATGCGATGAAATTATTTGAAGATGTATGCGAATACCTGAATGTAACATTTACTTTGCAAGAGGTATCTGAACACAAAAGTCAAATAGTAAATAAGGTAGATGCTTCATGGCTTGCGTCATTATATGAAGAGATTAGTTCCACATTCAATAAAATATATGTGTGTTGTGAAACAGGAAATTATATATTAGCGTTCCTTTCCGCAGTATGTCTTCAAAGAGAATTGGATGATGCGAAAGAAGCGGGGTGTCCCGTTTACGATTTGTTAAGTAACTTTAACTATAAAGAACTTTATAAACTATCCGAAACGGCTCGAAAAGTAGAAAGTGATTTTGTACAACTGATTACAGATCATGGGGGATATATAAAGCAATATGACAGTTATGAACAGTTTGAATTAGCGAAATTGTAGAGCAGGTATTTATTCAATTCCGGTTAGTATGGGAATAGGATGTTTTGCTGATTACTACTTGGTGATACGAAAGACATGGTGCTAGCACCATGTAGCAAGAATAATTAAAGGAAAAGATTACGTTTTAGGTATATTGGAAACTCTATCTTATAAGGTTTTAAAGTAGATTTTTATTGTGCAATACTTCAAAATGGGTTGCCAATTTGCAGGGATTTGTTATAATGAATGCATGGCAACATTTTGGCAACAGAAAATCAGCAAGCCATAATAAATGATGTAATTAAAGTAAAAACAGGTGTGTATTTGCATAAAACTTAAACAAATGCAGTTAATAACAACGAAGAACACGCCGAAAGCATTTGCTCCCAGCCGATCGGCCAAGTCAGTTCATAATACAGCGTTGTAAAGGGCTTACCCTTTTCTACCTTTATCAGTTGCATTGTTTACCTCCTATCTCCAAGCATAAAAATAAAAAGGGTATGCTATCGTCATGATAGCATACCCTTTTAAAAGCTGCAAGGCGGACTTACTTGAAGTAACGGTTCAGCAGGCCCTCGAACGCCTTGCCGTGACGGGCCTCGTCCTTGGCCATCTCATGCACAGTGTCGTGCACAGCGTCATAGCCCAGTTCCTTAAAACATAGGTTTCATGCGGGTTTGCGGCGGTTTTGAATATCCACTTTGCTATAAAAACGTAACTTTGGAATAGTTGAAAGTATCCACTTTTTATCCACTGGAAAGGGGTACTGAAACTATGGCGAAACAAGATACTACAGGTATTTATCAGCTTTCAAACGGTCACTGGGCTTACCGTTATACAATAACGAATAAGGGCAAGCGGAAAGAAGTCCGCAAGGCAAAAGATGAGTTCGGGAATCCCTTAAAAACCAAAAGACAAGCGATTGCCGCAAGGAAAGCGGCTTTGGAAAAGGAACAGGCACCCCGCTCTCCTATTGAGCGAAAAACGGTAGAACAACTTTATAAAGAATATTGCGAACATGGCAGAAGCGGCAAGGCGTATGCCACTATCAAGAAGCAAGACAGCCTATGGAGAAACCATTTGCAAAAACGATTCGGTTCCCGCTTGCTGGATGAAATCAGCGTTGCGGAAATCAATGACTATCTTTCCGCCCTCTATTACACCGAAGGGCGTGCTTATAAGTATGTGGAATCCTTCCTGAAAATGTTCTATCTGATTTTCGGTCAAGCCTATTCCCGCAATTATTTGGACGTTGACACCTATAATAAGCTATGTATCAATAAGGATACCAAAATCCATATGCCGAAAATGAAGGTGGACGAAGATACCGACATTGTATCCTTCAGCAGGGAAGAAATTCAGCGGTTAGATGAATACTTCACAGGCACAAACGCCGAAACCGCTTATATGCTGGGACGGTACTGCGGCCTTAGAATCAACGAGTGCTACGGCTTGAAATGGGAAAATGTCAATCTTGAAAAGGGTACAATTACCATAGACAGGCAAATGCAGTATCAGGAAGGGCTGATTAAATTAGTCCCGCTCAAAACACGGAACGCCCGCCGCACTTTGTATCTGTCCCCCGCTTTGAAGGCACACTTTACAGAACTGAAAAAGCAAAGGGAAACGGCACAAACAGAACTTGCGGCACAACGGGAACAGAATCAAACCTTTATCACGGATATAGACGGGAAGAAAATTTCCTCTTTGGAACTGGTCAATTCCCTTCCAAACGGCAAAATACAGACGGTCAATTCCATGAAGTACCATTCCCGCACGATAAAGGAGCAACTGCAAATAGAGTTCAAATACCACTATCTGCGTCATACATACGGCACACGGCTTGCGGAGATGAACACACCGTCCCATATTTTACGGAATCAAATGGGACACGCAAATATCAACGTCACACAACGATATTATATCGCCGTTTCGCAAATAGGAATTGACCTGCTGATGAACAACTTAACACGCATATAAACCAAAAGGGCAAGCCGAAAAACAAGCGGCTTGCCCTCTCTTTTTAACATCTTTTAAGAACTCCTGATAACTTTCAAGAACTAACGAACAACTTTTGACATCTTCCTACCATAAAGCAAGAACTATTGAGAACTTTCCGACTTCTTTTTGCGGTTGCGTTTCAGGGTATAAACTCCATAGGTATCTTTGAGCAACGCCTTCATTTCCTGTGCCACTTCCTGCGGCTCTATGACTTTTACTTCCTTCCCCAGACCGAACAGCCAGCCATAAAACTGCGGGCTGACCGCAATACTTTCGGTTATCTGGAAATATCCCTTGCCCGCTCTCGTGATACGCACATCAAGGCCGAAACGGTCAAGGACTACCCCCGCTAAGTAGTTCGGAAATTGAATGGTTACCCGCTCCACCTTCCCGCCGTACATGGAGAAGTTTTGCTTGGTGTAATTCTCGATATCTTCAATTTGCGGCGGGCAAAGGGACTTTGCCCTTCTCCCGTCATACTTGTTCAGCGTATCGACCTTTTCCATGCGGTCAACCCGAAAATGCTTGACTTTATAATCTGGGGAATGAACTTCATCCGCTTCCACCGCAAGCAAGTAGTAGTTTTCCTCCGCATAGATTAACGCACAGGGAGAAACAACATACTCTTTCCCGTCATGGCGTGCCCGCCGTTCCTTTGACGGTAAATATTCGATATATTGAAAAGACAACAGCAGTTTGTCTGCAATCGCTCTGTGTATCATGTCAATGTAGCGGTAAATCCCTTCATTCCCACTTTTGACGTGGTTTCTGTGTACTTGCCCCTTTAACTGCTCCGCTTCGTATCGACTGCACAGGCCGCACAGCTTCTTTGTCAATTCCTCGGTTTTCTTTTCGGAGAGAAACTTTGACACCTGCACGCAATCCAGCAACAGCTTGATTTCTTCCAAAGTAAATTCACGGGATAACACCGCATAGGCCAGCTTGGGGCGTGGTTTCTTCTCAATATCCAGCCCCGCTTGCTCTAATGCGGAAATGTCCTGCTCTATGGTACGCCTGTCCGCTTTGAGCCTTCGGGCGATTTCTTCCATTGTGATATAGTGGTTTTCGTCTGTTTCGGTTAGGAATAAGCGGCGTAAATACAACAGCCGCTCCTGTTTGCTTGCCATAGCTTCACCTTCTTTTTTGAGGTATATCATAATCATATCGGAATATTCTGGAAAATGCAACTTTATAAAGAAAATAGGCTGACAGCGTAATAACTGCCAGCCCATTTTATACGGGTTTGTTGGGGTGCATGGGGTGTTTTTTTAGGAAAATTCCAGTGGTTTCACAACGTATAGCCCTGGGTATAAAAAGTGAATGAAGTAGTATTCCCACCCGTCTTATCTGCATTAGCTAACTGCTATGGCGTACCATTTTCCGTTTTCAAGTACACAGATAAACGGTATATCTTGTGCTTCTCCTTCATCACCCGGAACCTCAAGCGGAGATGGCGTATAAGCGGAAATGGTATACATCATTATCTTTTCCGCATTAGTCGATTTTGTTGCAGTACAATTATTCAAATACCATTCGTACATTTCTTCGCCCTTAGCCAGTTCATTTTTTTCTTTAAATTCTGCAAGCCTTATTATATCGGTATTATTTTCACCGCCGCCGATAGTCCAAGCAGTATTTTCTTGATTAACGGCCTCTAAAAGATGCAGATAGTCTGGCGGCACAATTTTTTTGCAGGCATCTATATTCTTCGCTGAAAATGTTTTACAGTACTGTTCTATGGCCTTTTCCGGGGAAGAGTGTTCTTCAGCTACTGCGGGAGTTGACACCGGCTGACTCTGGTTACTGGATACCGTTATATTCTCTGGCTTACTGCTCTCTGTTTCCTGTTGCGGCTGACCACTGCACCCGCTTAACAGACATAGGCATACCAAACCGCAAAAAATACTTTTGATTTTCATTGTTATGACCATTCCTTTCCGCTACGCTCCAAGGCACCAAAGGGGAATGAAACCATCTTGACCTGTGCAACGCAGCATGGTATAATTTGTTTTAGAATAGTGACCTCCCGGTGTTTGGCGTAGAATTTACCGTCAATTTTATGCCTGACATGCAGGTGTTGTGGTAAAAGCCTTGGCCTATTCTTTATCTAAGACGGAATAGCGTGCAAAAACAGTCCAGAAACTGGGCTTTATTTTTTGTACGCTTTTTTCAATTTTGCCTGTTTTCGGCCTGATTTACAATGTTTCAACCTTACCCGCTCCTTTATTTAATGGCTTTTTGAATTTTGTTTATGTCATCAATATCAAAAGAAGTAGTTGATTTTATCCGTCGAACTTCAATCATAAAATTAGAAAAGTTTTTCTTTGCTTCCATTTCTGCCTTTTTTTCCAGATAATCCTCATCATTATAGTTAAGACTATAATCTTCATCCGTTCGCGTCGCTATCCTGTATCCAACTGAATTGTAAATAACCAACGCCGTTGCTTCTGTAATACCACCGCCTTTATTGTCAGCATTAAAGTCTACTAAAATAAAGGTGTCTCCGTTTTCCTCATTACCCATAGATATATTTGAAAGCCGCATACTTTCGGGCCGCAGTAAGGTTTTTTGAATTTCTTTTACTGCTGAATACACTACCTTTTCTTCTCCACTAAAAAATATTGTAGGATTCAAGATAAAAACCATTACTGTAATAATTCCTAAAGTTGCAATAATTGAAACGGGTAGGATAATTTTCCATTTCTTTTTCTTTGGTTGCTTTGCTTCAAGTGATAACATTTCTACCATTTCCGCTTGTCGTTCCTGTACATTTTCAATCAATGTATCGCAGAATGGACAAAAACCTTTTTTCATGGTTTCGTCAAAGGTTTCTATCACTCCACCGCAATGGGGACACCGCAATGGTTTTACCGCCATACTCTACCCGCTCCTTAACTTAATATTTCCTATGCGGCGGCCAGGCCGCACAATAGGCGATTACATATATAAAGACCTCTCTAAATAGGAAAACGACGAAGTACTTTTTAACTATTTTCAATTATACTCAATTTGTTAAGTATAGTCAAGAGCTTGGGTATGCTACACTGAATACGGTGATAGCATTGATTAGTTATGAACCGTTCTATAACACTCTTCTGAAAAAAGGAATAACAGAATATCAACTAATATTTAAAGAGGGATTTTCCGCCAATACAATCCACCGAATGAAACACGGCCACGATATAAGCACAAAGACGATTGACGCCTTGTGCTTTGTTTTGAATTGTGAAGTAGCAGACATTATCAAGCATATCAAAGAATAAAGCAGACAGGGATTTTCCTGTCTGCTTTTCGTTTACTTGAATTTACATAGGGCCTTATAAAGAGAATCACAGCTTTTATCTAAATTCCGAACATCTAAATGTAACTGGTCTATTTTCTTCGATAACTCCTTGATAGCCCCATAGTCGATATGCGTATTATTTTGACTTACCATCATATCCATTTGAATCTCTTTCAGTTGTGTGATTATCATGGATTTAACCCCCCTTAATTCGTCAGAAATAATTTCTCGTAGTCTCATATCATCATTTGTCTTTGCAAATACTTCTGCTATAGCATTATTCATTGTCATGCACTTCCTTTAATATATTTTCCGTCTGCTCCCCCTTGCGGGGGGCAGCGGTTATTTTTTATTTCTTTGCGAAAATCTCTAAATCGTAGAATTTCTATATACTAATCCGATTTTCATTTTTTCTCTATCCAGTAATGGCGATTGTCTGGCTCCCTTGTATAGACAAAGCCCCATTTCTCTACAAAGGTTTTTAGATTTCTGGAAATCTGTTTTCTATGCGGTAAAACAGCGTTCAGCTTATTCAATAACTCTTTTCTCTCTGTATCGTCTAAACGGCGGCCGCAGTATGGCTCTATTATCTCTATCAGCTTATCTTCTTCCACCTCATAGGCCACTTGCTCCCGCTCCATCACACGGCGGACATAGCCCGCTCGGTCGGCTCTCCATTCCTCATAGTCCGCCCATTTTTGCTCCTGCTCGGGCATATAGAAGCGGTTAAGGAGGAAAGCGTCTTGTGTCTCGGAGTAGTAAAGAACGCCGCCGTATTGCTTCTTGACAAATTCAATATACTGCTTTTTTTCTTCTGGATTTTCATAGCCTCGCAAGGTGCGGTTGTGGTTTTCTCTCTGTTTTTGCCCGTTGCTATAATAGCCTCGATACCCTCTTACCAAACAATGGCCGTTTCCGTCTTTTATGTAGAAATTTTCTACCCCGTGCCGCACACGGCCCGAACACTGAATAAGGGAAACGGAATCCCGCAATTCGGTTATAATCGTTTTCACGCGGCGATCTTTTATATTGATACCCTCCCGCAGTCTGGAAGTAGCTATGACAATATCCACAGTTTCGGAAAAGCGTTCCTGTTCACGGAGAGAACGCTCACACAGCCCCTCTATTCTCTCCCGCTCTTTAATCTCCTGCGTAGAGGTGTAGACCTTTTTCCGCTTTTCTCTCTGACTGGTAACAGCCGTAGCCCGAAAGCCTTCTTCGTTATACTGCTTTTCCAGTTCATAAGCGTGTTTGGTGTCCGCCACATAGTATAGAATCTTGTTATCCTCTCCGGCTTGCTTCAAAAGGGTGGCGGCGGTATTCCCGGGGATAATTCCCACGTGCTGCGGCTCCGCCTTGTGGCAATCGCTGTAATCCAGCATTTTATAATCCACGGTTAGCCCGCTCTTAAATATCCGTTCCGGGCAGGCACTCATTAAGATAACGGTGGTTTCCGGGGCGGCGGCTTCTAAAACTTCCAGAGAGGCCAGCGGGGCCGCCGCAAATAAGGTGTCGGTCATCAGGGAGTGGCATTCATCCATCACGATATAGCGGAAGAATCCACTACGGGCCAGTTCCCTATATTCCGCAAGGTGGTTTCCTATATCCCAGCTATGCCCATAGAAGAAATTGCGGCCTTGCGGCGGCTCTCCTATGCGGCAGAAGATAACAGAGGGGGCAAAGCCCTCCTTGTCGGCTTTCTCTTGTAACTGGCGGCCTAACTGCTCCACCGTGGCCTTGCGGCTCGTAATAAAGAGGACAGGCCGCCCGCTCGCCATTTGCGGCAGGACGTGCAGACAAAAGTAGTTCTTACCCGCTCCCACAGGGGCTTTTATCATCAGGCGGTTATATCCCGCCAGTTCCTCTATTGTTTCCGCCCCTATATCTTCCATATCGTATTGAATTGCGGCGGCTAAATACAGCTTTTCCTTATTACCCATTGCCCGCTCACCTCTCTAAAAGGCGTTCTATGCGGTCAAGGCGTTCTTTTCCGATATTGCAATCCTCCCGCTTCCATTGCGACAAAAGGGAACGGGAAACGCCCGCTTTTCTTGCCAGCCAGTTCCAGCTTCTCTCATTCTCCCGCAGCCATATCGGGACAAACGCCCGCAAGCGTTTGTTTTGCTCATAATCTACCATAGTATGATTTTCCTCCTTACGGCGGTGCAATAGTTTGTCCATCCTATCGGTGCAATAAAGGGGAGCAAGCAAGAGGAAGCCCGCTCCCCGTAGCACAAGGGTAATGATGGAAAAACGGTTTTTAACCGCCTATATATTAGTGTTTTTCGGGAGGAAAATCTTTAATATTTTGGTGCAATATTTTTTCTATTTCCTTTTTTCTTTCTATAATAATTATACCGCACTTTTCGACAAAAGGCAAAGATTTGACAAGGTCGGAACAACCGACAAAGTGAGTGATACCAACGGTTTGCGGATTTTCGTCTTTCACTTTTCGGCTCCTACCCGTTTCTTATCTTTAAGACTGTTTCCCCGCACATATGAAAGAAAATACGGCTTATATAAATGTGCGAAAATCGTAATCTGCTATGATTTCTATATATAAGAATGATTTTCGCAAAATTCGCTTTTGCTCTCTTGTTGCTCTTTTCTTTTGTGCGGCTGAACCCCCTCGGGGGCGTGCGTGCGACAGCACGCACGGGGGGCGAGTATAATCAAGGGCTACGCCGCTGTTAGCGGCGGCAAAGGGGAACGGGAAAGGAAATAGTCTTGTGCGAAAATCGCTAAGTGGTAGGATTTCTATATATAGAACAGATTTTCGCAAAAAGAAAAGAGAGAAAGCCTATTTTGACTTTCTCTCTCTTATTGATTCGTGTTCATGCACTTTTCCGTTCTTCCTGTTTGCTTGTTTGCTCCATAGACAACAGCCTTGTTTCTGTTCTCCTTCCAAAATCACTTATCAGATTGCCCGCTTCATCAAAAGAAGGAATTTCCTTATAGTTGGGGAAGGTAGCCAAAAACCATTTCTTTACATTTTGATAGGCATTGCCGCCCTGCCCGCTCGCTAACTCTTTGACTTGCTCGAACTCTTTTAAGAGGATTTCCGCATTGTTCTGGCAACCGATAAAGGTAATCATATTCGCATAGGTCAGGTTGTCCCGCTTTTTGCCCTTGCGGTTAGTTTTTGGGGCTACAATCCGCATATCGGGTAATTCAGCACGCAAGGTCATAAGGGTTTGGTATGCGGTGCTGTCATAGGTTTCTGCCTTCTTCATAAAGGCTTTTGTTACAGTGATTGTTTTGCTTACAAAGTCAATCTTATATCCGTTTTTCATTACGCAACCTTCCCTTCCATAGATACAATATTGTCTGTTTTCTGTTCTTCTTTTTCTTCTAATTTCTTAAACCATTCTTCGTATTCTGGATATTTCTCGGTAAACCATTCTTTGACATAGGCATAAGGGGAAGGGAAAATACAGGAAGTTCTTTTTACTTTTTCAAATTCGGCAAGGTCAGTTTTTACGTTTTCAGAATTTTCACTGATATATACCTTCATGTTGCCATAGGTCAGATTGCGGTTTGTTTTTTTGCCGTCCTTCTTTTTGATTTCCCGAAATTTCATTTCGTATTCAGAATAATCCGCAAGCAAGGTCTTTAATTCTTTGTATTCGGGATTGTTGATATTGCTGGTTGCTTTCTTGTAAAATGTCTTTGACAGAGTAATGGTGCTGGTCATAATGTCGATAGTGTAGTTCGCGTTTTTCATGGTGATTTCTCCTTTCAGCGGTCGGTCGCTACCCTTTATTTTTGTTTTCTTGGGAAGGTGTCCTTCCCTTTACTGTGTCTATATTATAGCAGAGGGAGGACGCAGAAATATGCCCTTGTAGACCACCTAAAATCACGGCATATCCCACTATATCGCCCGCAAACCGCATAAATACGGGCTTTGCGGGTATGGCCGTCTTTTCTCTTATCATAAGGGGAAACTTTATAGCAAGGCCGCCGAACAATCAATGTGTGCGGCGGCTTTCTCAATCTGCTTTATTGTTGCTGTTTCTTCTTATATAATTGTCAAAAGATGAAGCAAAGGCTCTTATACTTGCTGGAAGTTCTTAAAAGTTGTTAGATAGTTGTTGTTTCATTAGGGTATGCCCTATTGAAACAAAGAAAACAACAATGTTTTATGTGTCATATAAATTATTATTTTTATTTGAAATGTTTCAAAAACTTAAAAATACCCTATTGACACATTTCCTAAAATATGATATACTTGAATTACAGAAAAGGGGGTGAGAACATGGCAAGAATCGGGTATATCAGAGTTTCTACCGAAGAACAAAATACCGCACGTCAGGAAAACCAAATGCAAGACCTTGACAAACTATTTATGGAAAAGGTCAGCGGCAAGTCCACCCAACGCCCGGAACTCAAAAAACTAATGGAGTATATTCGGGAAGGCGATACGGTTGTTGTGGAAAGCATTTCCCGCTTTGCACGCAACACAAAGGATTTGCTTTCTTTGGTGGAAGAACTCACGCAAAAGGGCGTTGCTTTCGTCAGCTTAAAAGAAGCGATTGACACCGCAACACCGCAAGGGCAATTCATGTTGACGGTATTCGGTGCAATGGCACAGTTGGAACGGGATTGTATTCTTCAAAGACAGAGAGAAGGAATCGCTATTGCCAAAGAAGAAGGCAAATACAAGGGCAGACAGCCGATAGCCGTTGATGAAGAACATTTTCAAAAAGAATGTGCTTTGTGGCGGTCGGGAGAAATCACAGCAACAGAAGCAATGAAGCGGTTAAACTTAAAACCCAACACCTTTTACCGCAGGGTAAAGGAAATGGGAATTTAGGAAAACCAAAATATCCACTTTTGACTATTCCACTTTTCCTGTGTTTTTATAGTATGTAGCAGTCGGATATCCACTTTTTATCCACTCCAACCCGCAAAACGGCAAAAAAGAGACGCCCGCCGAAAACGACGGACGCCTCAAAAGTCTAGTAATTATGCGGGTTTTCGCTTATTTGAAGTACCGGTTCAGCAGACCCTCGAAGGCTTTGCCGTGACGGGCCTCGTCCTTGGCCATCTCGTGGACGGTGTCGTGCACGGCGTCATAGCCCAGTTCCTTGGCTCTCCTGGCCAGCTGCATCTTGCCCTCGGTGGCGCCACATTCGGCGTCCACGCGCATCTGAAGGTTCTTTTCGGTGCTGTCGGTCACCACTTCGCCCAGAAGCTCGGCAAACTTCGCAGCGTGCTCCGCCTCTTCATAAGCGGCCTTTTCCCAGTACAGGCCGATTTCCGGATAGCCCTCACGATGCGCGACGCGGGACATGGCCAGATACATGCCCACTTCGGAGCATTCGCCGTTGAAGTTTGCGCGGAGCATCTCCACCACTTCGGCATCCAAGCCCTTGGCGATGCCCACGCGGTGCTCATCGGCCCATACGCGCTCGCTGGAGGCTTTCGCCGGGGCGGCGGGAGCGGCGGCCGGGGCGGCCTCGCCCATCTCCTTGAACTTGTCAGCGGTGGCGCCGCAGACGGGGCAGACGGCCGGGGCGGAATCCCCTTCATGGACATAGCCGCAGATCAGGCAGACATACTTTTTCATTTTTATAAACCGCCTTTCTGCGAAAGGCACCGACAAGGTAATGAAACGCA